>JAFWQJ010000062.1 GCA_017545185.1 Oscillospiraceae bacterium
GACACATCGGTCTACCTGCTCAGAGGGGCTTACTCGGCTGTCGCCTCAGACAGCGCTTCTGCTTCGCAGAGGTGTCCACCGGACACCCGCGCCCCTCCGAGACCTCCCCCTGACAGCCGCCGCAAGCGGCGGAAAGGAGCGTGTATGACGAACCGCAGACGAAGTCATGCTATCTGTCTGAGACTGACAGATGCAGAGTATGACCTCTGGACTGCCAAACAGAAAGCCAGCGGCCTGAGCAAAACCGACTATCTGATGCAGGCGATCTGCCGATCAGAGGTGCGAATCTACTCCGCTGAAGAAAGCATTGCGCCGATCGTGCATGAGATCCGCAAGATCGGTACGAACCTGAACCAGCTCGCCTACTTCTCCAACATCGGGCAGGACGCGCGTGTGAGAGCCGAGATCGGAGCGATCCGACTCACCAATGATGCAGTCATGGGGCAACTCTCAGAGTTCCTCAGAAATCCGCAATTTACCGTAAAGGCGGCAGCCGATGTTCGGTAATGTCAATGTGGACTACAAACCCTGCAAATCATCCGCACAGCTTCGCCGCGCCGCCGACTATCTGCTCGGCAGACAGGCAAAGCAGATACGGGAGGGCATAGTGAAAACAGAACCCGACCTTTATTGGGGCATCAACTGTGACCGAGACCATTTCGCCCGCGATGTTCTCATGACAAGAAAGCTGTTCGGGAAGAAGCCAGTCAAAAATGCAAACCTTGCCTATAAAATCTCTATCTCCTTTTCACCGGAGGATAATGACCGGCTCAGCTATCGGAAGGCATTCCAAATCGCAAAGGAGTTTGCGGAGAGATTCTTTCAAGGCTATGAGGTATTGTTCGCAGTCCATACCGACAGACCGCACAAGCACGTTCATTTCCTGATCGGCAACTGCAATCTTGAAACCGGCAGAGCATTCAGACGAAACGAAAGAGATTTGCGGGAAATGAGTGAATTCTTCGGAGCACAGTGTATGCAGCGGAGACTTGTGCATTCCGTCCGGCAGGATTATTATAATCACGATCCGGAGAAGCATCGTGACAAAGAGACCTTTGCCGAACGGCAGATGAAAGCAGGCGGCAAGGAAACATTCAAGGACGAGCTGCGCGAGGTAATCCGTACCGAGGTCAGTGATCCGGATAACCGCACATTAGAGGATGTGGTCAATGCGCTGATGCGGCATTATCATGTGGAGTGCCGCGTCAGAGGAAACACCATATCCTACCGCCATCCAAACTTTACAGATAAAAACGGAAAGCCAGCTTCCGTCAGAGGAAGCAAGCTTGGTGAACAGTATACAGTGAAAGGAATTGAATATGAGCTTACCGAGATTCAACGACACAAGGAAGCCGTCCGAGCGGACGGGATTCAGCCGGGAAATGCTGCACCGGGACGAGCTGCGGATCCGCGAACAGTCCCGCAGCGCATCTACATCACAGGAGGAAACGATGCAGGAACAGAACACAACAGTTCCGACGCTGGAACAGCTCAACGCGATGATTCTGGATATTGCAGAGAAAGCGGGCGCAGCGACGGAAGAAGCCAAACGGGACGAGCGCGTGGTACTGCTGGCAGCAGCAACACTGCAAATGTGCCGACTCTTGCAGGACTTTACAGCGACTACCAGCGCCGGAATGGAGAAGATCGCGGAACGAGAGCTGAAGAACCTGAACATTCAGAGCCAGTACGCAGAAAGCGTAAGAGCATCCGCCGTTAATATCGCAAGAGAGATGCACAGGCAGTTTGCCGAGGAGCAAAAGGCAGCAATTCAGGACGGCTGCAAGATACTTGAACAGAAAGCGCAAAGTATTGAAAGCTACCTGAGCATCTGCTCCAAAGAAGTCAAAAACTCCGCTTTCAGCGCGAGCGAAACCGCGGAATATCTGCGGAAAGTCAACAGCATCACAGATCTGCTGTACTTCGCAGCGCCGATTCTCGTTCTAATCGACATCATCCTTCGAGTAATTGCATTAATGGGGCATATTTCGTAAGATCGAATCCTGTCTGTGCAATATACTTCTGTGCTTCTCCCCGTCTGAGACGTACCAGATCAGACTCTGTACCGTAAAGGTCAATCAAAATGCGGAATGCACAAACTAGATCGTCTGCTGCCGCTGCATTGTGCAGACAGAGATGGTAGATGCCGAGAGAGAATTTGCAGTCGGCATAGACCGAGATATGAGTGAGATTCATTTCTTGCAGCGAGCGTTCCGCAATCGAAACCAATGCAACCGCTTCATCGGTTCGTCCGAGGGTAAACAGCACATCGGCAAATGTAATCATGGCACGGTACTTGTCAAAATAGAAAACGCCGTCACCGTCAAGCAGTCCGAACAGCGCCAGACTCTGTTCCAGTACTTTCAGCGCTTCTTCCTTCCGGTTGACATGATGCAGACAAAAGCCATAAGTACTGAGCACGTTCGCTTGAAGAAGAGTATCATTGCACTGCATGGCGTATTTGACAGCTTCTTCTTGCAAGGCAAGGGCTTTCGGGTAATTGCCCCGATGCAGCTCGCAGGCTGCAGACTCGGATAAATACAGTGCATTCTGTTGTGTATCATCTTTGTCAAGCAAATGTTTTTCCAGTCTGAGCAGCGAATCCATATGCGGGAAACTGGCAGCACGATCTGCATATTCAAAGCAGTCGCTTACAAAACTGAAATGCTCCCGCTGATTTCTGTATTCTATATCCCTGACAGCAAAATCAATCATTTCCAGCATCTTCTCAGCATCAATTTCCGCATCTGCCTGCTCATTGATGCAAACGGCACGGACAGAAGAAATCAGCGGGGCGCAGTTTTCACTGTCGGGGTTCAGTTCTGATTTCACAAGTGTGCGGAGCATCGGGTGCAAAGTGATCGTTCCGTTTGCAAATTCATGGACAAGCCCCAGCTCGACCAATTCATCCAGCATGACCATATTATCCAGACACATCAAAACCGCCATTGCATCCTTACGAATTCCGGAGCAGGGCGAAACAATCAGCATCCGCAGCACATTCCGGTATGCTTCCGGCAGCTCCAGTAAGCCGAACAGATCGCGGATGTGATCGTAACAGGTTTTCTTCTTCGGATGCTTGTCTTTGGTTGCAGAGAAACGCTCCAGTATGGATTTCAGACCGCCGGACAGTTTTGCGGAAAGCGATTTGGGTGTATAGAAACCCTTGTACATCAGTCTTGCGCACAGCTCCACACAGAATGTGTGACGGTCAACTGCATCAATGATGTTCAGAAGAATACTCTTCTCATTGGACTTGAATTCGCAGAATTTGCCGATTAGTTTCAGCAGCAGATCCTTTGAGCGGAATTCCGTCAGCTCATACACGCAGAAATCGTCATAGTGCCTGTGGGATGTGAAGATCACCCCGCAATTCAGATCAAGAAGATCGTAAAAGCAGTCATCTTCATCAGGCGATGCATTGAAATTGTCGATGATGAGCAGAACGCTTTTGCCAAGAGATGCAAGCAGTTCCATATTCCGGCGATAGCGTTCGTTCTCATCTGTAATCAGCGGATTGATGATAATATTTGCAATGATCGTTTTCAGGCTGCCTTTATAGAAATAGTATCCGAAATGCGCATATTCAGACTTGTGCCGTTCCGCATAAGCACGGACAAGCTCGCTCTTACCGATTCCAGCAACGCCTGTGACAAGTACCGTGGAATTGTCCTGCACCAGAGAATGCAGTTCATTCAGTTCCGCATCCCGTCCGCAGAAATGACGGCAGGGCGCAATAAACTCGCTGTTTGCAAACAGCGCATCCTTGTACGAAGCTGCATCGGCTGCATATCTGGTAGCGACATAGCCTTTATCCGCCTTTTCATACTGCCGGGTAACAGCGATAAATACTGCTTCATAGATCATATTCACAAGCGAAGTATTGTCGGCATACTGTGCCGGAATACAGCTGAGGATTTCTTTCCGCAGGGGCGCGGACAGCGTATCGTCATACTGGATCAGATCGTAAAGCTCTTTGTAGGTGTTTGGCTGGTCGAAGATATACGGGAGCAGTTCGGCAATGTCTTTGCACAGCACTTCACGGTCTGCGTTCAGATAGAATTCGCTCATCTCCGGCGAAACACGAATCATTCCGCTGCGCAGTTTGGCACTGGTAAAGCGTTCAAACTGATAGATATGCGCATCCGCAAGATAAGCGGCGAAAAGCGTATTCAGCAGATTGATATAGTACACCGTGGTCGAGGATGCCAGATTCCGCAGCAGCGTATCGGTCACATTCTGAAAATCACATTGCATTGCTTTTCGCCCCCTGTTCCATAATCTTTCAATTCTATTATAACATATAGAACATCTGTTCGCAAGTAGTAGGGAGGTATTTATGACGATATTTGAAGAAGAAAAAGCGCTTGGAGAGATGCTGAACACAGCTCTCCAAACGCTGATAGAATGGGAGGCCCGTGCGCCACGGACACCTGACGGATGCCTTGATGAACTGCATCTGTATGCCATGCATACGCTCGGTTATGCGGAATGTCTTGCAGAGATATTCATGCAGGCGGGTTTGGCGGAACGACTGTCGATGCGGGAGGATATTGAACGGATTGAATATGAGATCAGAGTGCTTGCCGGAACCAATGAGAAATAAGGCTTGCGGTCAGTACATACCATAACCTTGAATCGTGTCCTATACAGAAAGAGAGGGATTATGATGAAAAAGATGAATGCAAAGGAACTGAACGAGCAGTACAGGAATTGCCCGACGCAGGAGCAGGAATTTGAGATCGAGGGGAGAAAATACATTGTTGTAAGCTACTATGTCGGTGAGAAAGACCTGGATGAAGTGGTATACAGAAACGCATATCACCGTGCTATGAACGAGCTTCTCCGCGCATAAACAGAAAAAAAGCGTAAAAATGCTCCCGAAGCACTGGCTATTTCCGATGAGATGTGATATAATAGAATGTATCGGAAATAGCTGCTTTGGGAGAAAGGAGTAATATGTTACCAAAGCAGACAAATTACAGCGTGGGCATCTATATGCGGCTATCCCGTGATGATGAACGCGCAGGAGAATCACTCTCTATCGAAAATCAGCGGGCAATCCTGACGGAATATGTCTCGAAGCAGGGCTGGACGGTCTATGATGAGTATATTGATGACGGTGTTTCCGGCGTCAGCTTTGACAGACCGGGCGTTCAGCGTTTACTTGACGATGCAAAAACCGGCAAGATCAATCTCATTCTCTGCAAGGATTTGAGCCGATTCGGACGAAACTATATTCAGGTTGGCCAGTTTACGGACTACATATTTCCGTTGCACAACATCCGATTCATTGCGCTCGCGGACAACGTAGACACAGCCAATTCCCGAAGCGCAGGCATGGACATGATGCCGATTGTTAACATCTTCAATGAGTGGCATTGCGCCTCGACCTCGAAGAAGATCAGGGCGGTTCTGGAAGCGGATGCCAAAAAGGGGAAATACAAATCTCCCACCGCATCATACGGATATATAAAGTCGGATGATGAAAAGCATACGCCGGTCATTGATCCGGAAGCCGCGGCTGTCGTGCGCCGTATCTTTGAACTGCGGGCAAAGGGCATCAAAATGTCTCATATCGCGGAAATCCTGAACGCTGAGAAAATCCCGTCGCCGTCTGAATACTATTACGGGAAGATTGACAAACCCAACCGCAAATCTGTAACCAATCTCTGGTGCAGAACATCCGTCAGGCGAATCCTGAAAAATCCGATCTACATCGGGACAATGGCGCAGCTTCGCACCACAACGGTCAGTTACAAGAATCATAAGGTGATCCGCAAAAACAAAGAGGATTGGATCGTAGTCGAACAAAATCATGAACCGATCATCTCGCAGGAGCTTTGGGATAAGGTGCGGGAATTGGACGATTCCGTCAGCAAGGGGAAACGGGACAGCAGCGGAAATATCGCGTTGTTTTCGGGAATGCTGTACTGTCAGGACTGCGGTTACAAAATGAAGAAAATCTGGCTCAACCGAAAAAATGGCGACATCGGTTATTCCTGCGGGTATCGCGCACGGTTCGGCAAAGAATTCTGCTCAACACATACGATTAGGGAATCCGATCTGAAAGCGTTAGTGACCGCAGATATTCAATCCAAGCTGCGGATTATCATTGATGAGGACAAGGCAAGAAGACAATTCCTTGAAAAGAAGTCTGGGGTTCGTTCTTCGCAGACCGCCGGTGATACCAAGCGAAAGCGTGAGATAGAACATCGTCTCGCCGAACTGGATACCCTGACACAAAGCGTCTATGAAAATATGGTGCTCGGCAAGGTTCCCGAAGACGTATGCGTGAAGCTGATTGAGAAGTATCAGGCAGAAAACAAGACCTTACAGATAGAAGCGGATGCGATTCAGGAACGGCTTGATGCTGTCAATCAGGATGAGCAGGATGTGGATGAGTTTATCCGCAGACTGAAAAAGTATGCGGGAGTTGAGATGCTTACCCGTGAAATGCTCCTTGAACTTGTGGAGTACATTACGGTTGAGGATGTACCTGAAAATCGCAACACACCGAGAAAAATCCACATCTACTACAAGTTTCTCGACAAGGCGATTCCCAATAAGCATAACTATTTAATGTGAGTTTGTATTGACACATCTCCATTTGAACTGTTCTCACCTTTGGAATCCCGCTACGAATTACAAAAAAAGGACGCTGATGTGATAATTGGCGTCCTTTTTTCATGTTCATTTGTGCTTGCTAAGCGGCTTTTGAAAGACTTACTCTCCCCCGACTGAAGCCCGCCAAAAGTAAAACGAAAGGTGCTGACCGTTTTCCGGTCAGCACCTTTTTGTTGTACATAACGGGGTCTGGGGACTAGTCCCCAGCGGGGTTTGGGACGGAGCCCCATTTTTGATCCGTCGGAGACACCATATCAAGCCGTCACGATGCTGTTGGCTTCGTGGAGGTTCAGGTAATCGACCGCTTCCTCGCGCATCTTGTATTTCAGGATCTTGCCGGCAGCGTTCATCGGGAACGAATCCACAAAGCGCACATAGCGCGGCACCTTTGTCTTATCCATGTGCGAGCGCACATATTCCTTGATCTCATCCTCGGTCACGGACGCGCCCTCATTCAGGATGACGCATGCCATCGCCTCCTCGCCGTACTGCTTATCCGGCACGCCGATGACCTGAACGTCGCGGATATCCGGATGCGTATAGAGGAAGTCCTCGATCTCCTTCGGATAGAGGTTTTCGCCGCCGCGGATGATCATATCCTTGATGCGGCCGGTGATCTTGAAATAGCCGCTGTCCGGCAGTCTGCGGGCGAGGTCGCCGGAATGGAGCCAGCCGTCCTCGTCGATGACCGCGGCAGTCGCCTCCGGCATCTTGTAATAGCCCTTCATGATGTTGTAGCCGCGGGCGCAGAACTCGCCGTCCACGCCGTCCGGAACTTCCTCGCCGGTCTCCGGATCGACGATCTTGCACTCAACGCCGAAGATCGGGCCGCCGACCGTGTTGACGCGCGCCTCGATCGAGTCGGTCGTCTTGGACATGGTCGTTGCCGGGGAAGCCTCGGTCTGACCGTAGGTGATGCAGATCTCCGGCATGTGCATCTTCTCGATGACCTCTTCCATGGTCTTGATCGGACACGGCGAACCCGCCATGATGCCCGTTCTCATGTGGGAGAAATCGGTCGAAGCGAAGTTTTCATGTCCGAGCATTGCGATAAACATGGTCGGAACACCGTGGAAGCAGGTGATCTTCTCCTGATTGATGCAGTGCAGACCCTTTCTCGGCGAGAATGCCGTGATCGGGGACATGGTGACGGCATGGGTCACGGAGGCGGTCATCGCCAGCACCATGCCGAAGCAGTGGAACATCGGCACCTGGATCATCATGCGGTCCTCGGAGGACAGATCCATGCAGTCGCCGATTGCCTTGCCGTTGTTGACGACATTGTAATGCGTGAGCATAACGCCCTTCGGGAAGCCGGTCGTACCGGAGGTATACTGCATGTTCGCGACGTCGTCCTTCTTGATCGCGCGGCGGCGGCGTTCGACCTCTGCCAGCGGGACCTCGGTATACTTCGCGACAGCTTCATCCCATGTATAGCAGCCGGGCTGCTTGCTCTCGATCGTGATGACATTCTTGAGGAACGGGAACTTTGCGGATTCCAGCTTGCCCGGCTCGGAACCCGGCAGCTCCGGGATCAGCGTCCGGATGATCTCATTGTAATCGGTGCCCTTGTAGGCGTCGATCATGACCAGCGTATGCGTATCGGACTGCTTGAGCACATATTCGGTCTCGTGGATCTTGTTGCCGGTGTTGAATGTGACCAGCACCGCGCCGATCTTGGTCGTTGCCCAGAAGGTGATATACCATGCCGGCACATTCGTCGCCCAGATCGCGACCTTGTCGCCTGCGCCGACGCCCATTGCGATCAGTGCGCGCGCAAAGGTATCGACATCGTCGCGGAACTGCGGATAGGTGCGGGTGTAGTCCAGCTCGGTGTAGCGGAAAGCGTACTGATTCGGGAACTGCTCGCAGATGCGGTCGAGCACATCCGGGAACGTGTAGTCGATCAGGCGCTCCTTCGGCCACGGATAGAAGCCGCTGCCGCGGTTGCTGACCTGCAGGTCATGCTTATACTTGGTGTGATACTTTGCCATGTAGTCCGCGAACTGTGGGAACACGATGCCCGCATCGGAGAGCTCGGGCATCCAGCGCTTGACCCATTCCAGCGAGACAAAGCCGGTATAATTGATGCCGGACAGCGCCGCCATCATGTCATCCAGCGGCAGATCGCCTTTGCCCATGAGCTCATAGCGGAGCACGCCGTCCTTGAACGAGCTGTCCTTGGTCTGCACGAACTTGATATAGTTGCCGAGCGTCGCGACGGTCTCCTCCGGCGATTCGCCGCCGTAGCGGTACGGATGATGCATATCCCAGACGGCTGCGACATGAATGCTGCCGATCTTGTCGAGCATCGCCTTCAGGCGCTTGGTATCACTGAATACGCCGTTTGTCTCCACAAGCAGCGTGACGTCATGCTTTTCCGCCTCCGGGATCAGGGAGGTCAGCATCTCTGCGACATAGTTGTCATCAACAACGCCGGTCACCTCGCTGTAACGGTCGCCGAGCACGCGGACATAGGGCGCGCCGACAGCCTGTGCAAGCTCCATGCAGGCAAGGATCTCTCTACGGTTCTGTGCCTCGTTGTCCTGCTCGTTCAGGCAGCAGTTCGAGCTGATGCACGGGATCTCCAGCTTGAGGGATTTCAGCTTTGCGACCGTTTTCGGCAGCATCAGACCGGTGAACGGCTTGCTGCGGTAGGGGTCGGCAGGCAGTCCGTAGCAGCGGAGCTCGATGCCGTCAAAGCCGAGGTCCTTTGCCATGGAGTATACGTCCGGCCATTCAAAATCCGGACAGCCCAGCGTGGAAAAACAGATCTTCATAGTGATACCTCCCAGTATCTGTGCAGTAAAAAACGGTGTGACGCCTGTTCAGACCTCACACCGTTGATCATGCATGTTTTCGGGTTTTCATCATGTCGCTTTCAGAAAACGCCCGTGCACAACGAAGCAGGCCTGTGACAATCTGCCAAGACCGTAAGTCGAAGGACGAGCGTAAACACATCGTACATGGAAAACATCCCTTTCCGCCGGATACAGAGATCCCGTTCCGGCAACTGATAGTGCTATTATAGCACAAGCGGGCAAGTTTGTCAAGGATTTGTCAATCTCAGCGGAAGATTCCGTCACATTCCACATTTTTCGCATCGGATCGGCCGCAGGTTTCATAGACAACAGGCAGGGGATCTTGAGATCCGGCGGCATCCGCCTGACAAAAATCTAAAATAAAATCAAAATGATATTGACTTTTTGTGCAGTTTCGTGTATAATATAAGCAGCGGCTGATGTTGAATTGATACAGCCGGAGATTTTGAAACACAGGAGGATCAAAGGACATGGGCAAATATCTGATCAAAACGACCAAAACCGGCATCAAATTCGATCTGAAGGCCGGCAACGGCGAGGTCATTGCAACTTCCGAAGTGTACACCACGGAGAAGGCATGCCGCGCCGGTATCGCAAGCGTGCAGCGCAATGCGCCGATCGCAGCGGTTGAGAATCAGACTGTCGAGGGCTTCGCAAAGGAAAAGCACCCGAAGTTTGAGATCTACAACGACAAGGCAGGCGAGTTCCGCTTCCGTCTGAAGGCGACGAACGGTCAGATCATTGCGGTCAGCGAGGGCTACAAGGCTCTGAGCGGATGCATGAACGGCATCGAGTCCGTCAAGAAGAATGCCGATTCCGAAATCGTCAAGCAGGAAGAAAAGTAATCATATTCCGGAGGTATTGCAATGGATATCAAGGCTGAGATTGAGAAGATCGTCGCGCAGCTCACAAAGGACGGCGACCTCAAGGATAAGTTCATGAAGGATCCGGCAGCGACCGTGCGCGGTCTGGTCGGCGATCAGGCAGATGACGATACGATCAAGAAGATCATCGACATGGTCAAGGACGCGATCACCAAGAACGGCGGCCTCGGCGGTCTCGGCAGCATCGGCGAGAAGATCTCGGATGTGCTGGGCAGCATCCTCGGCAAGAAGGATGACGATGCCAAGGAAGAAAAGAAGGACGAATGATCCGCTGATAATGACAAAACGCTCCGGTGCTGAAACCGGGGCGTTTTGCTGTATACGGATATCACAGATACAAAATTTTTTTCAGAAACCTGTGACCAAACTGACAGTTTTTCCGTCTGTGGGTGTGAAGGAGGTGAGGACGCATGACAGCAGAAGATCGGCAGCTGGTCGCGTTGTTTGAATCCCGGGACGAACATGCGATCACAGAAGCAGGAAAGGCATACGGCGGGTTTTGCTACAGCATCGCCTACCGCATATTGCAGAACGCACAGGATGCGGAGGAATGTGTGAATGACACGCTGCTCCGGCTCTGGAATGCGATCCCGCCTGCTAAGCCGGACAGTCTGCGTGCGTTTGTGATCACGCTGACAAGAAGGCTTGCGCTCGACCAATACGACATGAACCGTGCAGCAAAGCGCGGCAGCGGCGAGGCGGAGGTCCCGCTGGAACCGCTCAGCCTGACCGCTGATGATGACCCCGTTCAGACCGCAGAGCAGAATCTGTTCCGCGAGGCGCTCGGCCGGTTCCTTTCCGGTCTGCCGAAGGACACAAGGCTCATGTTCGTGGAGCGTTACTGGTATATGATGCCCGTCCGTGAGATCGCAGAGGTGCACGGCGTCGGGCAGAGCCGCGTAAAAATGTCTCTGGCGCGCGCCCGCAAAAAGCTGGAGGCATTCCTCAGAGAGGAGGAACTGATATGAAAGACAGAGAGCTCTTCCGGCTGATGCAGCTGATCCCGGAGGAATATCCGGAGGAGACTGCGGCATTCCTTGCGGCGCACGGAAAGAGCGGAGACACCGGAAAGACCGAACCGGTCATCCGGCAGAAGAAAGCCGAGCCGCAGGCCGGGATCCTCTGGCGGATCCTGCTCCCGGCCGGAGCCGCCGCCTGTCTGGCCGTGCTGATCGGCACCGGCCTCTGGGCGGGACTGCGGGAAAAGCCGCTGACGACGGCGTCCTCGGAGCCGGAGCTGACAGAGATCGCCGTGCAGACGGAGACCGACCCCGCGCAGATCACCGAAGTCACCGCCGCCGTGCAGCAGACAGAAACAAGCATTGTCATCGCGGCTGAAAACGGAGGATCATCCGCCAAAACAACAGCCGCACCGAAGCAGGCAGCGGCAGATACGACAAAAGCGTCCGCGCAGAACACAAATTCCGTGCAGAAAACAAACGGCGCACCGACATCCGGCAAGACAAACAAGACTGCGGCTCAGACGACCGCGAAGCCCGCACAGACCACAGCCGGACCGTCCAAAACGACAGCAGCCCCGAAGCAGACACAGCCGCAGGTCACCACAAAGACCCAGCCGAAGAAGCTGACTGCGCCGAATCTGGTCGGCAAGACGATTGATCAGGTCATCACGGATTATCAGGATACGTATCCGATCTTCTTTGCGGAATACCAATACAGCGATCAGCCTCTTGAGACGATCTGTGCGCAGGAGATTCCGGCGGGAACGGTGCTCGGTGAGAACGATGTGATCCGCATTCATCCTTCCATGGGACCGGTGCCGTCGAATCCTGTTCCGGATGTGATCGGTATGCAGAAAGATGAGGCGGTTGCTGCTGCTCGCAGAGCCGGTTACACGGTCAGCCCGTTCTATTCAGGCGGCAGTGATCTTCCGTTCGGAACAGTTTATTATGTGAGTTGGGCACCGAACGAGACAGATGTTGTCAATATCGCAATATCGGACGGCCTCGGCCATGAGATCCCGAATCTCGTCGGTATGGACTACTGGAATGAAGCAATGACCTACTATGGCTATAGTCTCTGGTGCAAAATCACGAATGTTGTTGCATCCGACTATCCTGACGGAACCATTCTGGAACAGTCCGTTGCACCCGAAACGCCCTTCAACAAGCATCATATATTCAGCGATACACTTGACAGCGGCCGCACGATCATTGAAGTGACGATTGCCGGTTCCGGTGACGATCTTGTGCCGGTCATCATGCCGGATATGTCCGGCGTCGTGTTTGAAGATATCTACAATCCTGACCACGAACTGCTCCAACCGTTCCACACTCTTACCGGCGCAAGTATCAGTTTCAGCTACAACGAAACTTCGACGCTTCCGGTCGGAACTGTCGTCTCGCAGTATCCTGCGCCCGGAACTCCGGTTTATATTGGCAGTACGATAGAAATTGTCATCTCCAAGCCAAAGAATCAGACCGTATCCCTGGAAAATCCGGTCGGCAAGTTCCTCGGCGATGCAGTTGATATCGTCCGCGGCAAGGGCTGCGTCCCGGTCATCACTGCGGCAGCGCAATATGACCCGACGGTTCCGGAGTACACTGTCGTCAGGGTCGAACCCGGCGATCTGACCAATCTCCGGATCGGCAGCGAAGTCCGCCTGATCGTCTCGGTCTCCGACCCGGCCATGATCGAAGGCTTCTGAATCAGGCCGCAGAAAGCGATGCGGCATTTCCGCGCAATAACCCCGATATACAGCGTGCACCGGCAGCTTTTTGCCGGTGCACGCTTTTCTTATTTCCTTTTCCTGCGCCGATTCCTCTGCGCCTGCTTGTTCAGCTTATCCGAGCTGACAATCAGGATATCCTGCGGTTTGACGGTCAGCTCCGGCTGCGGCAGAACGGTCAGGCCGTCCCTTAACAACAGCAGGATCTGCATTCCGTAATCCGCACGAATTTCCCCGAGTGCCATGCCGCGGAACTCGTGCTCCTCGTTCACGAGAATCTCCCCGACCTCGGAAAGATCCTGAAATTTTGCCGCGGCGTGCTCATTGCGGGAATACTGCTCCACAAAGCCCGCACTGATGATACCGGTCGGGATCGCAACCGCGCCGACGCCTAAAAACGCAATGACGATCGCCATGCATTTGCCGACCGCCGTCACCGGATAAATGTCGCCGTAGCCGACCGTCAGCAGCGTGGACATGCTCCACCAGATGCCCGAAAATGCATTGCGGAAGTTTTCGGGCTGTGTCTCATGCTCCGCGCCGTACATGCACAGCGAGGACGCCAGCATCAGCACAATAATGATGAACAGCGACGAAAGGATCTGATTGCGCTTTTCATATAAAACGCCCGTGATGACCTGAAAGGAATCGTACTGCGCATTGATGCGGAACAGGTGAAAGATCCGCACGACGCGCAGCATCCGGAACACGATGAAGCCGTCCAGCAGAAACAGCGGCAGGATCGTCAGCAGATCGACCACGCCGTCAAAGGAGCGCAGGAACCGCAGCCGCGCTTTCGCCGGAGAGCGGTCAGGGTACAGCAGATCGGCCGTCCAGATGCGCAGCGCATATTCCGCACAGAAAATGCCGACCGTCACCGTTTCAACAATGCGCAGCAGCGGATAAACCGGCGCCATTGCATCAAAGGTTTTCAGGAACATTGTGACGATGTTCAGCAGAATGACGATCACGATGAACCAGTCGAACAGCCTGCTCGGCACATCCTCCGTGTTGCCGATCTGGATAATATCAAAGATCCGTTTTTTCATGATATACGCACCGCAGATCGCAGCAGGGGGTTCCCGGCTGCCATGTTCCGTAAACAGTACCGTCAATCGTTTTCCATGTGAATACGCCGTTTTCCAGCATCATATAGCTGTGCGGCGAGCCCTCCTTCGGGATCGACACCGAGCCGGGATTCAGGCAGACATGCCCGCCGGACTCCGCACAGAGCGGGATATGCGTATGCCCGTACAGCAGGATGTCGCCCTGCCGCAGCTTCGGGAGATTCTCCGCATGATACACATGCCCGTGCGTCGCGAAGATCTGCACGGCGCCTTCGGAGATCAGCGCGTAATCCGCGAGCACCGGGAAATCCAGCACCATCTGATCGACCTCCGCTTCGCAGTTGCCACGCACGCAGAGGATGCGGTCTGCCAGCGGATTGAGCAGCGCGATGACCGTTTTCGGCGCGTATTCCGCCGGCAGATCATTGCGCGGCCCGTGATAGAGCAGGTCACCGAGCAGCAGCAGACGGTCGGCCTGCTCTGCGGCAAAGCGTTCCGTCAGTAATCTGCAAAAATGCGCAGAACCGTGAATATCCGATGCGATCAGCCATTTCATTGCGGGGATGCTCCTTTCATATCGGCCTGACAGGGATCCGGATGACCGTTTTCAGCTTTTCCGGCGCGCATTTGCGCGGGTCGGAAAGATAAATCTCATGATGCAGGCGGCCGCTTTCAAAGTCGGTCTGATACCCGTTCTCCTGCATGAACTGCTCCATGCGCGCGATCGTCGCGGGCTCGTCGTCGTAGCTGCCGGTGTGCAGGATCTGTACGCAGAGCCCCTCGGTGATCTGCCGGAACTCTACATCGGCGCAGTCGAGCTTTTTCTTTTTCTGCGCGGTATCCTTTGCCCACTGCACATCCTCCGCCGTGACGAATTCCGGCAGACAGATCACCGAAAGCCAGCGCAGCTCCGATTTATCCTGCGGAAATCCGCCGCCCGTGTCCCAGAAGCCTTCCAGCGGCGGGACGACATATTCATAAAAGCCCTTGATGCGGTAGTCGGTCTTGTAGCTCATTTTCAGCGTATAGGCGACTGCATAGAGCTTTGCGAGTGCGGCCTGATAGGCGCCGTCCGGCTCATTCGGGTCACCCTTGCCGGATACCGCAAGGAAATTTGCAGCGGGAACCGTCACCAAAGACGGCACATTCTTCGGCAGATAAAATTCCTTGTATTCCTTTTTGAAATCAAACATATTGTGCTCCTTATGATCGGGTATTGCGGTTTCTGCGGAAAATCAGAATATTTCTGCTTCAACCGCATACGCACGCATATCCCCGCAAACAAACTTCACGTAAAAAACCAAAGGAAAATACCGTGAATCAATGCATTCCCGGATCGCGAACTCCAGCACAAAACCGTCTTCCGGCTTTTCCGGATCATGTCCCAGACAGTATCCTTCAAACCGATCTCCGGGCTTAAAAAAATGATGTTTCTCTCCCGTTTTTTCAAACGTGACTCCGATCACCTCAAATATCTTATCAAGTTCATGAGGAAACCATTGATCTCCGGGAAACCATTTATCCTGTTTCAAGTCCAGACGTCCGATCCGGTCATATCCTTTTTGGATCCATTCATCCAGATGTTCCAGCACATCAAGAACCTGCCTGACTGTTTCCTCCGGGATCACATTGTCTGATACATTGTCGATCCGGATTTCGCAGACTTCTTCCGTAAAAACCAACGCATGCTTTTCGTCGCCGTCGCTCTCGAAGCTGAAAGGTGAAAAGTCCCTGTCTTTCAGAAAGGATATGACATCAGCCAGACCGAAGGTTACATATTCAGATTTCGGCACAGCAATTCCTCCTTTCAAGTCCGGTTTCTTTCCGCAGCAGACACCCCCGGTCATTGCGTTTGCGGTATCAGCGAAGCCTGTCCAGCGCGGCGGAAAGCTCCGCAATAGCCTGTTCCGGCAGTCCGCGTTCCGCATAGCGGTCTGTATGATAGGCAGAAGTGACCGCGTCCAGCGCGTCCTGCGGCGTGTGATGATTGAGCCATTTTTCGCGGATCTCCTGTACGGTATCGGCATCGCGCAGCTCATTCGCTTCCCATGCGGGAGCCGTCAGCAGAAGCTGATAGCCTGCATAAAACTTTTCGCGGGAATCCGGCTGCGATCTCCATGCGCGGAGCTGCTGCCGCCAGCGGCGTTTCATCTGCTTTTTCGTCAGCGGCCTGCGCGCCGTTGTTTCGGTATCGTAGTATTCCTCCGATTCGGCAGGACGCTTCCGTCTGCCGTTTCTGCGGGTCTCGCCGCGCAGAAATGCGAGCAGCCGTCTGAGCAGCTCATGGATCTCATATACCCAGTCCGATAGCAGATTGCGCCAGACGATCCACATGACAAAAATAATGGGGATCCAGACCAGAACCCAGAGGGGGCTGGCTTCTCCCTCCGCCGGCGGGGGCAGGATATCCGCATCCTCCTCGATCTCCGCGGCACCGCCCTGCTTCCGGATGATCATGATCATCAGCTTCCAGAATGCTGTGGCCGCGGTATCGCGCATCCAGACCAGCACGGCGGTCAGCGGCCTGCGGAACACCAGGATCGCTGCCGTCAGCAGGAGCATCCCGATGACCATGACAAAATTGCTCCGCCGTATTTCGCGCGGAACGGGCGTTTCCGCATTGCTGCGCCGGTTGACCAGCCGCAGCAGCATAAACTGATTGAGCAGCAGCAGGAACAGCGCGGAAATCACGGCGGTCACCGCAAACAGCCAGCCGGTAAACGTCGGCTGCTCCGCCAGATGCAGTGCCAGCGCGGAGAGGATCACCGCCGTCAGGAATGCAACATAATGCGGCTGCGCGAACAGCTTTTCCGGCGGATTGTCAATGCCGTGCAGCGGGAGCAGGATCGCCGCAGCCGTCAGCACGACGGCGTTGAACAGGCTGCCGCTGATGCGGTATACGGCAAAAATGCCGGCTGCGGCCGCCGGAAGCGCGGCAGCAAGCTTCATAGCAAAGGCTTTCCGCGGCAGCATCCGGAACCGCTCGCCGGCTGCACGCGCCGTCATCTGCACCGCAAAGGACAGACAGCAGAGCAGACATGCCGGCAGCAGGATCTGCGTATCCGAGTGAATGGTCATGAGTGCCTCGTCCATGAGACCCGTCAGCAGCCTGCTCTGTCCGCCCTCCGCGCGGAGTGAGGGGAGCAGGATACAGAGCGGGAACCATGCAAGGCTCCGGCAGAAAACTGCGGCAGCCGTCAGCAGCTTTTTGGAACGCATCAGCGCACCTCCTTTGATTGGATCCGTATCTGGCATTATTGTACCATAACACGCACGTTTTGTCAATTCAAATGCGGCGCGGTCCGCCCGCCGGAAGACATCGGAGATCTTCGTTTCAGCGGATCACGGCGGTCTGCGCCGTGTCCGCAAAATGCAAAAAACGCTCTGCTTCAGACCGCATTCTCTTTTCGGCACATTATCTGAGGGTTCTGCCGGCCGCAAAGAATATTCCGCTGCCCGAACGGGGGATACGATCCATGCCGGAAAGGGCAGGTGTATTCCGGCAAATGTGCAGACCGGGAATGAACGCATCGCTTTTTCCCCGCGTGAACGCATCGCTTTTTCCCCGCGTGTTATGATACAATAGATAGGTAACAGAGGGGATAGAAAAACAACTTCCAAAATGATATAATGTTAAGTACCACCCAAACACCAATATCAAAAAGGAAGTTGTCTATGAACAGTATAACACAAGAAGCGCACTTTCGTC
>JAFWQJ010000063.1 GCA_017545185.1 Oscillospiraceae bacterium
CTTGCGGTGACGGACACCGCGATAGCAGCCGATATCAACGAGACGCTTGATATCCATTGCGACCTGACGGCGCTTATCGCCCTCCACGAGGCAGTTGGCATCAATGTACGCACGAAGCGCTGCGACATCGGTTTCAGTAAGATCCTTGACTCTGGTGTCCGGATTGATGCCGGTTTCCTTGAGGATCTTGGTTGCCGTCGTACGACCGATACCGAAGATATAGGTGAGGCCGATTTCCACACGCTTGTTCTTCGGGAGGTCAACACCAGCGATTCTAGCCATATTCCTTATTACACCTCCAAATGGTCAGGTTTTAGCCCTGACGCTGCTTATGCTTCGGGTTTTCACAAATAATCATGACTTTGCCCTTGCGCTTAATGACCTTGCACTTTTCGCAGATGGGCTTGACGGAAGGTCTGACTTTCATTGGAAATACCTCCTTGTCTCCGGCACTCGGATTTTACTTCGAGCGCCAAGTGATTCTGCCCTTTGTCAGATCATAGGGCGACATCTCGACTGTAACGTGGTCACCGGGGACGATTCGGATATAGTTCGTTCTCAGCTTGCCGGAGATATGCGCAAGAATCACATGGCCGTTAGAAAGCTCGACCTTGAACATTGCGTTCGGCAGGGCATCAATAACCACGCCTTCCACTTCAATTACATCCTGTTTCGACATCGTCGATGACCTCCTTGCGGATTTGATTTTGTTTTGACAGCGGACGCTTCGCCGCTTCATTGAGCGGATGCAGCACTGTTCTGAGCGCCTTATCCGTCAGGCTTTCAAGGCAGAGTGTCTGCTTTGTTGCCTGAACATGTGCGGGATTTTTCCGTTTCGGCTTTGAAAGCAGCCTGTGCCTGCCGTCTGCAAGCAGCAGCTCCTGCCCTTCAACAGCCGTGACGAGGAAAAATCTTCCGGCTTCCCTGCCGGCGGTTGCCAGCACGATCATTCCGGGACGACAGATGTTTCTCTGCATAAACGTCACCGCTTTGTCATGATCACAGGGCCGTTTCCGGTAATGAGGATCATGTGCTCGAAATGCGCGGACCAGCAGCCGTTGTCAGTGACGACCGTCCACTGGTTCGGCATGACATGCACGCCGTCCCCTTCCATATTGATCATCGGTTCAATGCAGATCGTCATGCCCTCGATCAGGCGGATGCCGTGACCGGCTCTGCCGTGATTCGGGACCTCCGGATCCTCATGGACTTCCTTTCCGATGCCGTGGCCGCAGTAATTCATGACGATGCCATAGCCTCTGGAACGGCAGTATTCCTCAACGGCGTGGGAGACATCACCCAGCCGCGCACCGACCTGAGCCTTTTCGATCGCTGCATAGAGAGATGCGTTCGTATCTTCCAGCAGCTTTGCGACCTCCGGCTTCACTTGCCCGACGGGGAAGGTAAAGCAGGTATCGCTGTTCCAGCCTTTGTAGCAGGCGCCCAGATCAACGCTGACGATATCGCCCTCATTGAGTCTTCTGGATCCCGGTATCCCGTGGATGACTTCTTCATTGACCGATACACACGCGCTCGCCGGAAATCCGTACAGTCCGAGGAAATTCGGCGTCGCGCCGTGCGAAACGATCACCTGATGAACGATTTTGTCGATATCCTTGGTCGTCATGCCGGGTCTGAGCTTTGCCTCGACGGTATTGAGCGCCTCGGCAGCGATCTTGCCGGCTTCGAGCATTTTCTCGATATCGGATTTACTTTTGATGGAGATCATTTTGCGCCTCATCAACCGTTGATACCAAGTGCTTCGTAGACAAGCCTGGTCGTATCGGAAACTTCCTCCTGACCTTCGACGGTCACGAGCTTTCCGGTCTCCCAGTAGTAATCCTTGAGCGGAGCGGTCTTTTCCTCATAGACGTCAAGTCTCTGCAGGACAGTTTCCGGCGCATCGTCTGCACGCTGGACGGTCTTGCCGCCGCAGACATCGCAGGTATCCGGCTTGGTGGTCGGCTTATACTCGATGTGGTAGGAAGCGCCGCACTGTTCGCAGACGCGTCTGCCGGACATTCTCGCGATGATCTTCTCATTCGCGACATGGATCTCGAGCACCTTATCGATCGTGACACCCATCTCATCGAGCGCCTCCGCCTGCGCGACCGTGCGCGGGAAGCCGTCGAGGATGTAGCCGTTTTTCGCATCCGGCTCCGCAATGCGCTCCTTGAGGATACCGATGACGATATCGTCAGAGACAAGCGCGCCGCTCTCCATAGCAGCCTTCGCCTTCAGGCCCAGCTCCGTGCCGTTCTTGACGGCTTCACGGAGCATATTGCCTGTAGAGATCTGCGGAATACCGAGCTTTTTGGAGATTGCCTCCGCCTGTGTGCCCTTGCCGGCACCCGGCGCACCCAACAGAATAAGGTTCATGTTTGCATCCTCCTTAGGTTCGATTCATCAGCCGAGGAAGCCCTTGTGATGACGCATCATCAGCTGAGATTCCAGTGTCCGCACGGTTTCGATCGCGACGCTGACAACGATCAGGATCGAGGTACCGCCCATAGACGAAACGTCCAGGTGGGTCAGGTTGACGAAGATGATCGGGAACACAGCGACGATACCGAGGAAGACCGCACCGACCAGACCGATCTTGGAGAGAACTCTCTGGATGTAGTCGGAGGTGGGCTTACCGGGACGGATACCGGGGATACCGCCGTTGGACTGGCGGAGGTTGTTTGCCATTTCAACCGGATTATACTGGATCGCCACATAGAAGTAGTTGAACAGGATGATCAGGATGAAGTAGAGAACGGCATAGGAGTAACTCTTGGTGTTGAAGAAGTTTACGAAGTTGTAGTAGAACTTCTGCCAGAAAGTTGTCTCCTCGGTGATATTTTCGACCGGCTTCCAGAACATGGCGAACATCGACGGCAGAGACATGAAGCTCATTGCGAAGATGATCGGCATAACGCCGGACATGCACACCTTGATCGGGATGTGCGTGCTCTGACCGCCGTACTGTTTTCTGCCGACGACGCGCTTTGCGTACTGGACAGGAATGCGGCGCTCGGACTCGTTCATGAAAACGATGCCGACGACCATTGCGACGAAGATCAGAATATAGATGACAGACTTGAGGAAGTACTCGTTCGCGTTCTCGTGAACGAGTGCAGCGATCTGACCGATATCAGTCGGGATACGTGCCACGATACCTGCAAAGAGGATCATGGAGACGCCGTTGCCGATACCCTTCTCATTGATGCGGTTGCCCATCCAGATAACGAGCGTGGAACCCGCCATGAAGGAAAAGATGATGACGAACATCGTGAAGATGCCTGCTGCGCCGTTCGTGTAGGTCACAGCGGAGACACCGTCCTTCAGCATGTTCTTGAGCGTGAGGTAATAAGCAACTGCCATGAAGGCGGACAGACCGAGCGCAACATAGGATGTGATCTTGTTGAGCTTCTTTCTGCCGTCCTCACCCTCCTGCTGGAGTCTTTCCAGCGGAGGAAGTGCATAGGTCAGAAGCTGAATGATGATGCTGGCGTTAATGTAAGGTGTAACGCCGAGGCAGAACATCGTAGCCTTGGAAAGCGCGCCGCCCGAGAGAATATCGAGATATTCGAGGAAGTTGCCGTTGCTGGCCTTCTCCTGCATCCATGACTGGACGATATCCGTATTCAGGAACGGGACCGTCAGAACACAGCCCAGACGGAACACGGCGATGATGAACAGTGTGAACAAAATCTTCTTGCGGATCTCGGGGATACCCCAAGCGGTCTTGAGTGTTTTGAACACGTTACATCACCTCTGCCTTCCCGCCTGCCTTTTCAATTTTTTCCGCTGCGGAAGCAGAGAACTTGGCTGCCTGAACAGTCAGCTTGACATTCAGGTCGCCCTCGCCGAGGACCTTGATACCGCCGTTCTCGACCTTCGTGATCAGACCGGCAGCCTTGAGCAGCTCCTCGTTGACGACAGTACCCTCAACGAACTTGTTGAGATCGCCGACATTCACGGTTGCATAGCGTGTTGCGAAATGATTGTGGAAGCCGCGCTTCGGGATACGTCTTGCAAGCGGCATCTGGCCGCCTTCAAAGCCGATTCTGACGCCGCCGCCGGAACGGGCATTCTGACCCTTGTGGCCCTTGCCTGCGGTCTTGCCGCTGCCGGAGCCGTGGCCTCTGCCGATACGCTTGACGGGACGGTTGGAATCTGCTGCGGGTGTTAATTCATGAAGCTTCAATGGATCGCACCTCCTTGCTCTTAAGCTTCCGTCACCTTTACGAGGTGGATGATTTTATTGATCTTGCCCTGCGTCGCCGCGTTATCAGGCTGCGTGGTAGCATCACCGATCTTGCGGAGACCGAGCGAATGAGCGGTTGCGATCTGATCCTGCTTTCTGCCGATCAGGCTCTTGACAAGCTCTACTTTTTTAGCCATTTGAGCTCACTCCTAACTCGATTATTTACCGAAGACTTCAGCAACGGTCTTGCCGCGCTTTGCTGCAACGCTCTTGGCATCGGTGCACTCGCAGAGGCCTGCGATCGTTGCACGAACGACGTTGCACGGGTTATTGGAACGCTGGCTCTTGGTACGGATATCCTGGATTCCTGCCATTTCGATGACCGCACGGACCGGACCGCCGGCGATCACGCCGGTACCGGGAGCTGCGGGCATCATGAGCACACGGCCAGCGCCGAATTTGCCGATGACCTCGTGGGGGATCGTGGTTCCGCGGAGGTTGACGCGAACGAGATTCTTCTTCGCATCCTCAATGCCCTTGCGGATCGCATCCGGAACTTCGCCGGACTTGCCCAGACCGAAGCCGACGATACCGTTACCGTTTCCGACAACAACGAGTGCCGAGAACTTCATGATACGGCCGCC
>JAFWQJ010000064.1 GCA_017545185.1 Oscillospiraceae bacterium
CGATCACTCGCAATTACTTGTTTTGCGCTATTTACCGTCGCGCCTCGACGTTGCATCATACCGTACTCCAGCTTTCGCTTTTTTCCAGTAGATGCGGAATCTTCAAGGGTTCCTCTTTGGTTGCATTGTTCAATTTTCAAGGTGCTGTGTGTGCCGCGTTCTCTCGCGGCGACTTGTTTATTCTACCACAGATCAGCTTTTTTGTCAAGCGGTTTTTCTGATTTTTTTCATCTTTTACGATGTGCACAAACTAATGAAGATTCATTAGAATTATGAGGGCAAAATCACCAGAACATTACGCGTTTCATCCGCCATGGCGCGGTATGTCGCAGCGCCGCTCGCGTTCTGCACCGCATCGCGCACCTTCGCGGACTTCTTCACCATCTTGATCGCAGCCTGCAGCTCGTCCGCAGAGGACAGCCGGAATTCCATTGCGCCGGTCGCACCCGGCCATGCCATGATCTGATCCGGCAGCTCCGACGCGCTTTCCAGATAGTGATTATGCCATTTATAGTAATCCATCCGCAGCGATTCCGTCTCCGGACATTCCGGCGGGATATAGGCCGAAAGATCCGGCGTGTGATCCGTGAACATCGTATCCGGAACGGCAAAGCACGCATGGACGGTCTTGCCCTCATAGCGCTGATCGTCGTCCCATGTAAGGTCGATCTGGCAGTAATGCCCGTCCGCCTCCGCAATATTCCACACATGATTCTCGCCGCGGCTGTCGGTGCCGGTCACGTTCATGACGTTCAGTCCGGCGCGCCTTGCGACATACAGAAATGCCTTCGCATAGCCCTCGCACTTGGCTTTTCCCTGCACAAGACAGCCGTAGGCCTCGCTGGAATATGCGCCGTCCGTATACTCGCAGTATTTCGCGATCCCGTCATGGATCGTGAGCAGCTTTTCGACCTCATCTTCTACCGCGGCCGCCTTGCTGACGATCTTATCCGCCTCGAGATCCATCTCGATCTTCATTTTACGCACGGTCTCCGCATCCAGCGAATACCGGATCTTCGCTTCCTCATGATCTCCGCCGTTTCAAACACCGTGTCCAGATAGAAAAACTGCGGCTCCTGCTCTGCGACCAGCAGATACACGCGCTTGTATTCATCTTCCTTGAACATGCCCGGCAGCTTGACCGTTTCCGAATGCGCTTCGATCCCGTTGTACAGTGCGGTGTACAGCTTCTTCTCCCGCGCACTCAGCTGCTGATAGGGATACCGCTCCGACTTCATGCTGAGCGGCAGTCCCTTATCAAATGCGCCCCATGTTCTGCCGGAGAGGATCAGCAGCAAAACGAGCAGGCTGATCAGCAAAATGAGAAATGCCTTTCTACTCTGTCCCTGCATGGGTCAGCTCCTTTTCCGCAGCCGGGATCCTTTCCGCCTTGATCCGGCTGATCCAGTTATCTTCATACGACAGCAGCGTATACCGCACGCCGTCCTGCTCCACTGAGGGCTTTTCGCCCTCCTCCGGGATCCGGCCGAGCAGGCTGACCACGTATGCGCTCATCGTGTCGAATCTGTCGTCCGTCTCCTGCTGTCTGACGCCGAGCTTCGGGAGAATATCCTCCGGATCGGCAGCACCCGCGACCGAGTACACGCCCTCCGAGAGCTCCGTCAGCTCCGCTTCTTCATCATCATATTCGTCCTGGATATTGCCGACGATCTCCTCAAGCAGGTCTTCCATTGTGACCATGCCCGCCGTTCCGCCGTATTCGTCCGCGACGATCGCAAGCTGGATCTTGTCGCGGCGCATCTGCTGAAAGACGTCTCTGCACTTGGCCGTCTCCGGCACAAAGGTCACGCCGCGCATGATCTCCGAGACCTTGCAGTCCTTCGCCCTGCCGACCAGCGGCAGCATATCCTTGACCAGCACCACGCCGACCACCGTATCTATGCGGTTTTCGTATACGGGGATGCGGGAATAGCCGCCCTCCAGCGCGATCGCGGCGGTCTCCGAGGCGGAGGCGTCCCGCGGCACGGCGGTGATATCCTTGCGGTGCGTCATCACATCCGAGACCGGAACGTCGTCGAATGTGAAAATGTTGTTGATCATCTCGCGCTGGCTCTCCTCGATGCCGCCGGTCTCATTGCCGGCATCGACCAGCAGGCGGATCTCCTCCTCGGTGACAACGTCCACGCTGTCGGCAGAGGGGATCCGGAACAGCCTGCAGAACAGCGCCGTCACGCCGGAGGCCGCCGCCCAGAACGGCGTCAGCAGCAGCATGAGCAGGCGGACCGTCGGAACGCAGAGCCGCGCAAATGCTTCATTTTTATATTTTGCCGCGCGCTTCGGGAACATATCCGTGAACACCGAGAGCAGCAGCATCAGGCCGAGCGTCAGCAGCAGCGCCGCCAGCACCGAGCCGCCTGCAAACGGGAACAGTACCGTCAGGCGCTTTCCCGCGAGCAGCCAGCAGATCATGCCGATGAACAGCGCAGAAAAAATGCGGTGCATCGTGAAGCAGCGGCGCATCCGGGAGGGCTGGGAGATGAGCCGGTCAAGCGGCTTCCATGCCTTGTCCTCCTCTGCGCGCGCATGTACCACGGCATCGTTGATCTCCGTCAGTGCCGCCTCGCAGGCAGAAAACCACGCCCGCAGGACCGCGAGCACGGCAAGCAGTGCGATCACCGTATGTAATCGGTCACCGTCTGTATCCATTTCTGAATCTTCATCCTTTCCTGTTGAGAACTCATTGTTTCAGTGATCTTATGAATATGATTATAGCATATTACAGAAAAAAAAGCAAGCAGAGAAACGAAAAATCAAACGGCGGCCGGCAAAAAGGCATCTCATCCGATCTTCATGCGCTTTTTCACGGCAAAACCCGTTCTGAGATACAGCTGCACGGCGGTCTGATTCCGTTCGGCGACATGCAGCGTGACCGGCGCATCCGTTTCTTCCCGGATGTGCGTAACTGCCCATGCCAGCAGCGTTCTGCCGTATCCCCTGCCGCGGTACTGCGGGTGCACGATCAGATCGTCGATCTCCGTGCCGAAGCAGCCGACGCTCCCGATGAGGATCTCACCCTCCGTCAGCAGAAAGAGATGTGCGCGCTTTCCGTCCAGCTGCCGGACATCGGCATAGACATTGTACGGCCTGATATCCAGTGCCTTCCGCATCTCATAAAAACATGCGTTGTAAATCCGGAGATACTGTCCGTCAAATTCCGCCCGCAGCGGGGTCAGCAAAGGCAATTCCGCCGGCGGCAGCTCTGCCGGGACCGCCCCGCCGGTGTATACCATTTCCAATACGGTAAACGGCTTCATCCGCGTATCCGCTCCCCGCTTTGCTCCAGAACGGCGAGCAGCTCCTCCGGCACGCCTCTCGGCCCGCGCACCGACGCGACGCCGTAATCCCGCAGCCGTTCCAGCGGAAACTGCTCCGGCGGATACACCGCAAGCAGCTTTAAGCGCATGACCGTTTCCATGTGCAGCCCGCCCTGATCATAGCTGTAAGGGATATTGATCTCCGTCACCTCGCAGGCGTAGGTCACCGCGCCGATCGGCTTGCCTTCGTAGATATAGACCGTGTCGCCCGGGATGAACCGGCCGCTCTGCTTCCAGAGGATCTCCTTCTCCCGCAGCAGCGGCACGGAAATGTCCTCATATTTCGGGTTCGCCGGGATCAGCCATGCCTTCGGCTGCGTGCGGGCTTTGCCGGTACTCTTGCCGGACGTCATCGCATAGCTTGCCTGCAGCACCGCCGTCACGCGGTCAAGCGGCACCGTGCCGTCCAGCAGCACCGAGATCCAGTGTGCCTTATTCATATGGTATGCCGGGAAAAAGCCCTTCTGCATCAGCACGGAGCCGAGCATCAGCGGGTCGCACTTGACGTTCAGCACATCGCTGACGCCCTCCGCCGGGAGCCCGAGCTTTTCCCGTTTTACCGGCATCACCAGCCCGTACCATTTGCCGTTTCCGCACCGGAGCACTGCGCTTTCCGGCGACTTCGCCCACGGATACTCCGGCGCCGTGCCGTAATGCTCCGCCGCAAACCGCAGAATCTGTGCACGGTCTGCAAATTCGCCCATTTTGTTTATTTTGTTCATTATCAGTACCTCCGGCCGCGTTCTCATAGTGATATTGTAACATATTCTTCCTGATTCGTCAATCAAATAGCCAAAAAAGAGGCGGAAATCTTGTATATTTTCCCATTGATTTTTTTCTAATTATATGCTATAATGCAATTGGAATGTCGTTTTATATCAACCGACCGAAAGTGAGGGATCATAATGCTATGTCCGGATTGCAAAACCAAAGTACCTGAGAAATATACCTACTGCCCGAAATGCGGCGCCTCGATGAAGCTTTACCGCATGGACAGGCACAGCGCAAAACGGATCGTCCCTGCGGTCTGCAGTGCAGTTGCTGTCTGCGGCCTGAGTGCAGTCGCGGTCATCAGCGGAATCCGCACGCGGAATGCGATCCCGCAGACTGCTGCCGCGGAAAAGCCGGTCGCGGAGGCTGCCGCACCGGAAAATCCCGCCGCACCTGTCGAAACGCCGGAAACAGCACCCGTACCCGCACCGGCAGTCAGCTTCGGCGGTGAGGACTCCGCAGTTCCGTTTGACGGCGCCGTGCATGTGGACAATATCGCATCGCTCGGCAAGATCTCCGGCAGACACTCGGGAGATGTCAACAATGACGGTGCAGTCGATGTCATCGACGCACAGCTGATCCTTGCCGATTATTCCGAGCGCCTCAGCGGACAGGGCGGCATCCTGAACAGGGAGCAGCGCGCCAACGGCGTCGTGACGAACGACTCCGATGATCCGACGATCGAGGATGCACAGACCATTCTGCAGTATTATGCAGCCTGCGTGTCCGATCCGTCCCTGCGCGAGATCAGCGTACAGGAATGGTGCGATAAGCAGAAAACGATCTGAAGCCGTCCGGCAGGAGTAACAGACTATGATCTATGTATTTCTGGATACGAATCTTTATCTCAGAGGAAACAGCGGCCAAGAACTGATCGACCCTGCACAGGACTATTTTCCGCATCTGGTTCGCCATGCGAAAAAAGGCGAGCTGCGCCTCGTGATGCCCGCGGTCACAAGGGAGGAGATCGAGGCACAGATCCGGATCGCGGCGGACAAATGCCGCGAAACGATCAGCCGGCTCACGCTGCCGAACGCATCCGTTGAGCTGACACCGCTGATCACAAGGCTCCGCGCGGAGTACGACCCGATCGGCACGGCGGAGGACATGGAACAGAAGATCAGCCAGTTCTGGGCAGATACAGGCTGCACGGAGCTGACTGTTACGCAGATCGACGTGGAAAAGCTGAAATGCGCACAGCACACAGCCGGTGATCCTTCCGCGAAGGCCGGATACAGCGCATACCGTTATGCTTATACTCTGCAGGCACTGGAGGAATTTCAGGAGAACAGCACCGAGGAGGACGACAGCCTTGTCGTGATCTCCGCAGACGATTCGTTCCGTGCATACGTTGCGGAGCTTGATCCGGATATTCTGGTCTGCAGCAGCCTGCACGGGCTGTTTGATCTGTGGGGGCAGTCCAATCAGGAAATGCTCGATCTGCTCAACGAGGGCATTCACGAGCTGGAGCTGGACAGCCGGATCTGCGAGGAGCTGGACGGCTTCTCCTTTGCGCTGAAGCGGGGGAACGATCTGCTGCAGTTTGAAGATCTGCAGGCAGAGGTCGTCCGGGACGATGCCGGAAAGCAGAAGCTCCGCATCACCGGATATGAGGTCATTGATTCGGACAGCGCCCTGCTCTCGTTTGAAAGCGAGGTCGCGCTGACGTTCACCGGTGCGGTGATCCCGCAGTATATTTACGCAGAGGACGGTTCCGTCAGTGATGTGCAGTTCCGCACGGCGGATATCTCCAAGACCGTTTCGCTCTCCGGCTGGACGGATATTCTCGGGAAATTTGCCGAGGACGACAGCATTGATTTTGTCGAGGATCTGAACGATCTGGAATTTGATACCGAGACCGGCGGCATGGTGATCGACATTGCCGGCGAGGATACGAAGATCAATTATTACGAATAACAAGCAAGGCGGGCAGCATTGCCCGCCTTTTGTTTTTGGGGATGATGAAGCCGCTTTCAGCGGCGTATGTTCAGACTGTCGGGAATGCTTCGCTGACCGTCCTGCCTGCGCGGGCTCTCCGCCCTGCAGACAGGTTCACCGGGAGAAGGAAACTTTGCCGTTGGGAGAACAACGCCAAAGAAGCCGCTTTTGCGCGCTGCGAATCGCTTTGCGATTCGCTTGATAAGAGGTATCCGCTGCGCGGATGCTATTATAGAATGGGGTCCTCTGATCGCCCATGTTTCGCAAAGCGAAACTGCGCAGTTTGCCTTCGGCAAACGTGCGGCTCCCAAGCCCGCCGAGCTCTTTGCACGCCGGGGAGTTTCGCGCTCTGCGGAGCGCGACAAGGGCGCTGCCCTTGACCCGCAAACTTTTGATAGGCTGCAAACCGTTCGCCTACCACCCGACCGGAAGCGAAATGCAAAATGGGTGCCGATTATTACATCAGCACCCATTCTATTACACATAATGGGGTCTGGGGACTAGTCCCCAGCGGGGTTTGGGGCAGAGCCCCATTTTTAATCATCGCGAAGCGATACCTTATAAAATAAAACAGATCAGACCGCTGCAGCCTTCGTTGATGACGCGTTCCAGCGTCTCCTGCAGCTTGAGCCGCGCCTCTGCCGGCATCTTGCTCAGCTTGGCGTGCAGCCCCTCATTCACCAGTTCATGCAGCGACTTCCCGAAAATATTGGACTCCCAGATCTTCGCCGGGTTTTCCTCAAACTCCCGCAGCAGATACAGCACAAGCTCCTCACTCTGCTTCTCGCTGCCGACGATCGGACTGACCGTCGTGCGGATGCCCGCCTTCATAATGTGCAGCGACGGCGCCGACGCCCGCAGCCGGACGCCGTACCGCCCGCCCTGCCGGATCATTTCCGGTTCCTCCAAAGTCAGCTCGCCCGCCTCCGGCATGATGATGCCGTAACCGGTCGCCTCGGCTTCTTCCAGCGCCGGACGGATCCGCTCGTACTCCTTCCGGATGCGCGACAGCTCCAGCAGCACCGGGAACAGCTCGTTTTCGCTGTGGATCTCTATGCCGGTTTCCTCACCGAGAATGCGGTAAAACAGCGCGGGGTCAAGCGTCAGCCGGAGAATGACATTTCCCGTCCCCAGCGCGATCTTCCGGATCGCCGCCTCCTGAATATACGGGCAGTCCCGCAGCTTTTCCGGCAGCGTTTTCGCATCCCGCATGACGGAAAGTCCCTGCGCCGCCTGCCGTACCGCATCAAAGACCGCGGTTTTCAGCCAGTGACCCTGCTCCAAAGCAGGCAGCCAGTGCGCCGTCTCGACGCTGACTTCCCGGATCGGGAACATATCCAGCAGCTTCGAGAGGATCTCCCGCACATCCGCCTCGTCCATGGAAAGGCAGCTCACCGCAAGCGCCGGTGCGCCGTACTGCTGTTCGAGCTCCGCGGCAAGGGCTTTTGCCTCCGGCGTTTCCGGCTCGACGCAGTTCAGCAGAATGACAAAGGGCTTGCCGAGTGCCTGCAGCTCCGCGATGACGCGCCCCTCCGCCTCGGCATATTCCTCGCGGGGGATATCCGTCACGGAGCCGTCCGTCGTGACGACCAGCCCGACCGTCGAATGCTCCGTGATGACCTTCTGCGTCCCGACCTCCGCCGCCATATTGAACGGAACGGCCTCATCAAACCACGGCGTTTTGACCATGCGCGGGGCTTCCTCCTCGATATAGCCGAGGCTGCCCGGCACGATGTACCCGACGCAGTCGATCATGCGGACGGAGAGCTGCGCGCCCTCCGGCAGCGTGATCTCCACGGCAGTCTCAGGAACGAATTTCGGCTCGGTCGTCATGATCGTTCTGCCGCCCGCGCTCTGCGGGAGCTCGTCGGTCGCACGGCCGCGGCGTGCCTCCTCTGAAATGTTCGGGATGACGACCGTCTCCATAAAACGCTTGATCAGCGTGGATTTTCCCGTGCGGACGGGGCCGACCACGCCGATATAGATATCGCCGCCGGTGCGCTGTGCGATATCCGCATAAATATCAGTCATAATACTCCTCCGGAAATGGATTGGGAACATATAAAAATATCAATCATATCGGCAAAACGATGCACACTGCCGCGCAGCGATACCGCTTTCACATCACGGACGGGATCAGCAGCATCTGCGGGGCGGTGAGAACATCGGCGGGGACGTCGTTTTCCTCGCGGATCGCGGATTCCGCCGTGCGGTACCGCTTGGCGATCTCCCAGAGCGATTCCCCCGCCTGCCCGAAGTACAGCCGGAGCGCATACTGTCCGCCGTCCGGCAGACGGGTCTCCGGGTCGATCTGCGCATCCGTCAGCAGCGTGCAGACGGTCTGCTGCAGGACCTGCCCGCTGAGCAGCAGCTCGGTCTGCAGCGTCACGCTGTCGGAGCCGGTCAGCGTATACGAACAGCTCTGTACGGTCACGGGCGGCAATCCCTCCGCCGGGATGCGCGCCGGCAGCGTCCACGAAAACGGCGCACGCTGCTCCAGCATCAGCGGATGCGATTCCGCGTCAGCCGCGAGCACATACCCGTGCAGCGTCCCGGAAATGACCGTTCCGCCGTCCTCCGCGGCCGTCCGGAGCGATTCCGGCTCCGCCCATGCCGCATAAACCTTCGTAATGACGGCATCCTGCTGCGTCAGCGTCAGCTTTTGCCGGTACCGCTCGGAGACCGGCGCGGGCATCGTCAGCAGCGTGACCTGCTCCGCCAGCGGCTCGGCGGGGTGCACCGTCGAATACAGATCGGTCAGCAGATCGGCAGTCGTCTGCCGGACGGCGGCGCAGTCCAGCAGGATATCCAGATCGGTATGCAGCAGCCGGATATCGCCGTCGTTGCCGGATTCCGGCGTCAGGATCAGACCCGCCGCACGCGCCGTCACGATACAGGTCATGTCGTCCGCAAGGCCGTCCTGCTCAACGATCTGGCTGAACGGCAGTGCCGCAGTGTGCGTCTCGATGCCGTTTTCCACGGTATACAGCAGCGTGACGGCGGCCTCGCCCTTGACGACCAGCTTGCCCGCGACGATCCGCGTTTCCGTTACGGTCAGCGCGGACTGCGTCTGCAGAACGGAGAGCAGCGCAGGCTGTGCATCGGTCAGGCGGATGTCGTCCGAGAGCGTGAACCGCTTTTCCGTCCGCAGAAGCTGCGAGACATAACTGAACGGCTCGGCGCGGGTGCGGACATGCAGACCCTCCGCGCCGCTCAGTACCGTGCGCGGCTGCTCGCCGATGCAGACCGTGCGGAGCTTTACCGCGCCGCGGATATCAATCCGCCGCTGACTGACCGCGCGGCAGTTGAGGTACGAGGGCTCCGCGGTCATGCGGATCTGCAGCGCGGATGCGCCCGCAGCGGCAGCGGGAAGCTCCGCCCTGCCCTGATAATCAAGCGTCTGGGTCAGTGCCTGTACCGCTCCGGTCTGCGCGCCGCAGTAGAGCACACGGAGCGTCACATGCAGCGTATACGGCACGGCACCGTCTGCGGGCGTGCCTGCCGTGACGGCGGTCTCCGCGGTGCAGTTCAGCAGACGGAAAAAGTCCGGGCAGTAATCCGGCAGCACATAATCGAGCTCGACGCTCTGCTCCTGCTCTGTTTCCGGCAGCTTCAGCGGGGTCAGGACGGTCTCCTGCCGCAGTGTCCAGTCATTGGCCTGTATCATATTGCATCCTCCGGTTTCTGCGGCACTGCCGCGATGTTTGGTATATTGTATGCCTGTCCGCGGGGAAATAGAACCGGATATGAAGGCGGCGCGGAGCCCGTCTGGCAGTTTTTCCCCGAGCCCCGCTTTCCTGACCCTTTGACCCCTTTAGGGCGCACCGCATACCTTTGTCTGTATAGCAGCTTTCAGTTCTGCGTATCGTTTCGTTTATGCGCTGTGAATGGGGTCATCTCCCGGAATTGCGTTATTCACTTTTCATTATTCGTTATTCACTATTCACTCTCTGATATCGCATGGGCATCCTCGCTTGATCCTTTTGTCCGGTTGTATGATTTGGCGGGGCGCGGGGCGCGATTTCGGGGGTGACAACCCAGGGGGACAGGGGGAAAGCGCTCCTTCGTCGCTTATTCCCCCCTATCCCCCTAGGTTTTCGCCCCCGAGCCCCCGCTTTCCAGACCCCGTGACCCCTTTAGGGCGCACCGCATACCTTTTATCTGTTCGCTGCTTTCAGTCCTGCGTATCGTTTCGTTTATGCGCTGTGAATGGGGTCATCTCCCGGAATTGCGTTATTCACTTTTCACTATTCGCCGTTCACTATTCACTGAAAACAATGGGAGCAGTAACCTGACAGAAGCCGCTTTAGCGGCGTGTTCAAGGCAAATTGGGGAAGCTCCGCCAACCGCCTCCGGAGGGAAATGCCGGCGGGGGCTCCCCGCACAGAGTTGATTTTTTTGTCAAATTATGGTATGATAAGGGAAAGATGACGAAAGGAGGCATGGCTATGCCGCAGGAACCCACTCCCTCTCAGGATTCCTTTCTCTTTCAGGTGAACCTCGGCGGTATGATCGACATTCTCTCGAATCACCTGTACAGCTCGCCGGATGTGTTCGTCCGTGAGCTGCTGCAAAACGCGGTCGATGCGATCGCTGCCAAGCGGCTCCTTGACCCGGAAAATACAGATAACAATGAGATCACGCTCACCCTTTCAGAGGAAAACGGTGCGCCGGTGCTCTGCTTTGCCGATACCGGAACCGGACTGACCGAGGACGAAATTCACCGCTTTCTCGCGGTGATCGGGCAGTCCTCCAAGCACGACCTGACCTCCGGCAAGGTGCAGCAGGACTATATCGGCCGGTTCGGGATCGGGCTGCTCTCCTGCTTCCTCGTTTCCGATACGATCCGCGTGCAGACGCGCTCGCTCAAAACGCCGGAGCAGTCGCTCGAATGGTGCGGCAGACCCGACGGTACCTATACGATCACGCCCTGCACGCCGCTCCCCGCACCCGGCACGCGCATTCTGCTGACGCCGAAAAAGGACGCGGAAAAGTACTTTGATGCGGAACGCCTGACCGAGCTCGTGCAGTATTACGGGTTGCCGCTGCCTGTGCCGATCATCCTCGTGCAGGGCGAACAGCGCACCCGTCTGAACCCGCCGTTCCCGCAGGGCGATACGCAGTATGAGCAGGTCATGAAGCTCGGCGAATCGCTGTTCAACACCGGTTTTCTCGGGTATATCCCGCTGGATTCGCCGGACGGACTGTTCTCCGGCGTTGCGTATATCCTGTCCTCGGAGACGGCTCCGACCGCCAAGCACTCGCACCGCATTTACCTCAAAAATATGCTGCTGACCGAGGACGGCGGCAGACTGCTCCCGAAATGGGCGTTTTTCCTGCGCTGCTTTATCAATACGAACGGGCTGCAGCCGACCGCCTCGCGTGAGGATTTCTACGAAAATGACTCGCTGCTCCGCGCAAGGGAACAGCTCTCCGACTGCATCACCGGATATCTCCGGAAACTGGCGGAGCATAATGACACGATGCTGCAGCGGATCGTCCGCATTCACCGGCTGGCGGTGCAGTCCGTCGCCGTTGAGGATGACACGCTCTACCGCGCATTTTTCCCGTATCTGACCTTTGAGACGTCCTTCGGCACGCTGACCGGCAGCAATCTGCTGCAAATGGAGATGCCGGTCTACTACTCGCCGTTCAATGACGAATACCGGCAGGTCGCTGCGATCTCCCGCGCAAGAGACACGCTGCTCGTCAATGCGGGGTATACCTACGTTGCGCAGCTGCTCGAACGGATGCCGCTGCTGCGCTCGGAGATCGAGGCCATTCAGATGAAGCCCGAACGGCTCGACGAGCTGCTCGAAAAGCCGAAGCTCTCCGACCCCGCCGCCGGACTGCGGCTGCTCGCAGAATGCAACGAGCTGCTTGCGCCCTACGACTGCAGCGCCGCGCTCAAGCGGTTTGCGCCGGAGGATATGCCGGTGCTGTATACGGTCAATGAGGAGGCACTGCTCCTGCGCGATATCCGACACTCCATGGAGCAGTCCGCCGACCTGTTCCGCGGGATGCTCGATGCCTTCGCGTCGGAATACCGCGAGGAAGCGATCGCAAAGCTTTATCTGAACACCGATAACCCGCTGATTCAGCGGATGATGACCGTCACGGATAACGAAAAGCTGCGCTGCTGCATTGAAATTCTCTATGTGCAGGCATTGCTGACCGGCGGCTATCCGATGCGCAATCACGAAATGCAGATCCTGAACGGCGGCCTGCTCCGCCTGCTGAACTGGAGTCTGGAGTGAAAGATGAAGAAAATCAACGAACTCCAGGGTGCAAATATGGATATTGATCTGGTCAGCGAGAACATCGGCTGGAAACAGGTTCGCTGTCCGTGGAATGAAGCCGAAAATACAAAAGAACACAAATGCGCAGTCAAGAATATGTCTATCTGCAAATTCTTCTGCGGCATCAAATATCTGTACAGTGTTCTTTGCAGCTATCCCTATGAAAACAAGGATGTGCTGACCGAATAAGAGACAGGCTGAAAAAGCCTTTTTTCTGACGGAGATGATACCATGAACTTTTTATGCCGCTGCTGCAAAAAGCGCATCGTGCGGGAAACCGAAAAGCCGCAGTTGAACAAAATCGCAGGCGTACATCAGTCCGCCTATCACATGGAGTGGGCGGTGTTTGATGACGAGGAAATGTCCAGGCCGATCGAAGAACGGAAATGGTCGGAGCGAAACATTCAGCCGAAGGCCGGAGACAGGCGCATTCTGCGGGTGAAAGCCCCGTTTGACGAGGAACCCGGCGGCGTTTTCACTACGCTGTACGAACCGTGGCAGATGTTCTATAACGGCTGGGGAAGTGCGGAAAGCCCCGAGGATATCGGGAAAGCCTGCGCGGTACTGTGCCGCTTTGACGAGGTTCTGTGGGCGGACGATTTCACGGCGTTCATCACGGTCGAGGTGCTGAACGTCCTGCCGGTCATCCGGTTCCCGGAGGTATTTCCTGAAACGGTAACAGACCGGCGGTTCTTCGAGGATTTCGGCTTCGGCGATGCCTGGACGGAATACGAGGACGCGCATCTGCTCTATCGCACATGGAGTGCGCAGGGCGATTGCGGCGACGCGCAGCTGATCTACACCGATGACAGCGGAAGGCGGCATGAGATCATGAACGGATACTTCGGCACACATTACGATGAGTATACGTTCGGGAATGACGTCAATCAGGAATAATCAGGAAAGAGCGAAAGCTTTATGGAACGAACAGAAAACACCGGGCGCAGAACGATCGTCACGGGCTGGCTGCAGATCGCAGCGGGGCTCCTGATCTTTGCGCTCGGCGTACATCTGACGATTTATGCGAACATCGGGCTTGCTCCGTGGGACTGCCTCGGCATGGGCATTGCGAAGCATACGCCGCTGAATTACGGCATCGCCATGACGCTGATCGCGGTCACGGTGCTCATCATCGACCTGCTGCTCAAAGAGCGCATCGGCTTCGGCACGGTCATCGACGCGCTCCTGACCGGCAATTTCGTGCAGATGTTCAACAGTCTCAACCCGTTCCCGGAGAATACAAGTCTGCTGCGCGGCATCGCCGTGATGCTCGCGGGCTTTGTGTTTATGGCGCTCGGGATGTTCGTCTATATGCGGGCGGAGCAGTGCTGCGGCCCCAGAGACGCGCTGCTGGTCGCGCTCGGCAAGCGGATGCCGCGTGTCCCGATCGGCATGGTCGAGATCATCATGTGGAGCGTCGTGCTTCTGTGCGGCTGGCTGCTCGGCGGCCCTGTCGGCATCGGGACGCTCATCAGCACACTCGGCGCGGGGCTCGTCATGCAGCTGGTCTACCGGCTGATCCGCTTTGAACCGCGCAGCCTGCATCACCGCGCACTGACAGAGACGCTGCAGGTTCTCTGCGGCAGGACGCATACAGAAAGAGAGGAGAAAATATGAACGGTTACGACCCCGCGGCACTGATGCAGCAGTACCGCGCCATGCAGCCCGGTGACCCCAGAATGCGCGCGATCCGTGCGGCGATCACCGAGGCGGAGCTCGCAAAGGACGACGCCTCTTTGCTGCAGTTTCATCATGACATGATCCACGAATCGGTCTTTTCCGGCGACCGCTATCAGGCGCTCGTCGATTTTCCGCAGTATCTTGCGATCACACACCGGAATCCGGAGCTGGCCGCGGAATGGACACATGACACGCTCTGGATGTTCAAGTGGATCGTTGAGGCGTCCACGGAGTTCTATCAGATCGAGAAAAAGCAGGTCCTGCAGTGGTTTTCGGAGTTCCGTCGCGAGCTGCTCAAGAACGGGTACTCGCTGCGGTCGTGGTATGATAAGCGAGCAATATTCTACCAATTCAGCGACCGCGCCAAAATGCGGCTCGATTATCAGTCCTTTCTCGAAGCGCCCCGCGACGCGATGAGCGACGGCGAGACGAACGATCTCGATACGCAGGTGCGGTTTGAGCTGCAGACCGGCAATCGCGAAAAGGCGCTGGCGGCTGCGGACGAGATCTTCCGGCGGCATCTCCGGACGGAGGAAGTCCCCTGCAAGACCTATTTTTATCTGCTGTCGGACGCGATCAGCCGCGGCGACCTCGCTGATGCGGAGCAGTACGCCAAGCCGCTGAAGCAGCTTTGCAGCGGCGAGCGGTTTCAGCTTGAGCCGATCGGCATGATGTTCTGCTGGTACGCGCTGACCGACCCCGCGGAGGGTCTGCGGTTTTACGCGCAGAACAAGGCGCTTCGGGAGGGCTCGCGCAACCCGTTCCTGTGCTTCTGGTTTGACCGCGGCACCGAGCGGCTGTTCCGGGCGGCTGCCGATGCGGGGCTCGATCTGAACGGACAGTCGCCGGATGCGCTCCGGGAAAAGGCGGACGCGCTGCGTGCAGCCTGTGCTGAGATCGCGGCAAAATTCGACGCCCGCAACGGGTCGGAGTATTTTAAGGTATCGCTTCGCGATGATTAAAAATGGGGCTCTGCCCCAACCCCCGCTGGGGACTAGTCCCCAGACCCCATTATGTGTAATAGAAAGGGTGCTGACGTAATAATCGGCACCCATTTTGCATTTCGCTTCCGGTCGGGCGGTAGGCGAACGGTTTGCAGCCTATCAAAAGTTTTGATCAAACTTTTTCAAAAGTTTGCGGGTTCTAAACATGAAGAAACGCGTTTCTTCATGTTGGGCAGAGCCATAAGCCGCTCGTCGCAACGAGCGGAATCCCCCAGCGTTCAAGCGCACGAAGGGCTTGGGAGCAGGCAGGAGCGGCTCCCATTCTATAATAGCATCCGCGAAGCGGATACCTTTTTTCAAGCTGCAAATCTCAGAGAGAATCGCAGCCGCTCGCAGCACGCAGGCACTGACAGATGTCAGCGGCGGAGTGAACAAAGTCAGCCGGCAGCATTGTCCGCAGGCTTCTGAAAGTCCACTTCTCCCATAACATAAGGATAAGCATGAAAAATCCCGAAAGCAAAACTGCCTTCGGGATTTTTGGTTATCCGGCCGTACCGATCGCGCCGGTTGCAAGGAGAATCAGCAGGATCGACAGCAGCAGCACGGCAACCCCGATGATGAGCATCACCACGGCAAATTTCTGATGCTGCTTCCGGTTCATTTTGCCCGTGAGCTGCTTCACTCTGACATAGCTCATGACCGAATAGATCAGTCCGATGACCGTCAGGAACTGCACCATCGAATCAAACGTCGTGCCGGTTTTATCCAGCCGGAACAGCACAATGATGCCGATGATCCCGAATGCGGCCGCCGAGGCTGCCGTCATTCCGAACAGCGACTGCACCAGCTTTTCCTTTTCCGCTTTCGTATAGTCTGCGACCATGACCAGTGTTTCTTTCATATCCGGATCCATTGTTTCACGCTTCCTTTCTCCGCTTAACAGTTCGCGGATCTCAATGTCATAGAAATCTGCCAGCTCGATCAGCAGGCTGATATCCGGCATCGTGTTGCCGTTCTCCCAGCGCGATACCGACCGCGAGGAGACGCCGAATTGTTCCGCAAGCTGTTCCTGTGACAGGCTCTTTTCCTTTCTCAGTTCCCTGAGCAGTGCGCCGATTTTGATTTGATCCATGTTGACCTCCTTTCGGCTTCATCATAGCACACCGGCACGGAAAATACCACGACACAGCGTGAGAGATGCCGTGTTTTCCGTACCGGACAGATGTGTCCGGTCAATGTTTTTATCGTAAATACGCAGAAATCGCGAGCAGCAGAAAAGCGGCCGGTTTTGCGCTTTCCGGCAAGGATTCCTGCCGCCCCGTCAACAAAAACGCCATAGCATCTCTGAATATTCAGAAATACTATGGCATCTTGCGTCTGTATCAGCGCCGGACGGTCAGTCGTCGGCGTTCTTCTTCTTTTTCTTCGGGCTGTCGGAATCTGCTGCCGGCGATGCCGCAATGCCGCCCATGCGCTTCGCCTTGCGTTCCTTTTCCGCCTGCTGCTGCGCCTCGACCTTCGTGATATTTTCGTGGATCGCCCACTTCTTGATGCGGATCTTGTTGCGCTCTGCGCCGGTCTCCAGCACGATCGTGTCGTCCTCGACCTTCAGTACGATGCCGACAATACCGCCTGCCGTGCAGACCTCGTCACCGACGCTCACGTTCTCACGCATCGCCTGCGCTTCCTTCTCGCGCTTCTGCTGCGGACGGAGCAGGATAAAATACAGCAGGACAAGCGCGATCGCGAACGGCACAAGCTGCAGCAGCATTGCGCTCGTCGTGTTGACGGCAGCACCGTCGGCAGCGGCGGCTTCGCCCTCTGCAAAGACGGTCGCGGAAAGTGCTGTGCAGGCTGCAGCCGCGCTGAACGCTGCGGCTCCGAGTTTTTTCATCATATTCATGGGAATCACCTTTCTTATTGGAATCGAACGATACTATTATAACATATATCGCCGGAAAATGTCAATGGGAGCAGCGCAAAAAATCAGTTGTTCCGGAGATCAAACGGCTCCTCCTCGTTCGTCATCGCCAGATCAAGGATCTTTCCGAAAAAACGCGCCGGATTCCGCAGCACGCGTTCACCGAGCTCCTCCGCATTTTCCTTTGACGGCGCCGAGATCCGCAGAAAGAACATCTCCTCCCCGTGATCCGTACACCGCAGGCAGAGCTTGCAGCCCTCCGCGCTGTCCTCATAGCTGATCTCCAGATCGCGCAGAGCACGCTGCCTTGTCACATAGCGCAGCGCGTACAGATGTACCTGATCGCGAAAAATCTTCGGTACCATGTGCCGCAGATTCTTCACATTGCGCGCGCCGTTTTCCGTCAGGATGCAGCAGGACGCGCCGTCCTCATCCGGCATCGTGACAACGGAGCCGCGGTCGGTCAGGGCACCGAGCGCATCCGCATACAGAAAATAACTCAGGAAACCGCCGCCGACCATGATATCATACAGCCAGCTTTCCGGCAGCCTGCCCTCAAACCGGTTCAGCACATCGCTGAGCAAAATGCTGAGCTTCCACGGCTCCAGCTGCGAAAGCTCCGGCGGCGGGATCGGTCGCTGCAGCATGATATGCGGCGCGGGATCCTCCGTTTCCATTTCCGGGAAAAATGCCATTTGTCCCGGCAGGCTCTCCGATATCGGTTCGTTCTGAATCTCGTCAGTCATGCTGCACCTCCCTTCGGATGTTTTTGTTCGTTACTGCGGCAGAATCAGCGTAGTCGCACCGATACGCACCAGCACGACCGGATCGCCGGCCTTCAGCGTGCCGTGAACCTTCAGCGCCTGCACGGGCACGCCGGCGGGATTCACCTTTTTGACGGTGCTGAACCGTGTATCCTGCATCTCAAACGGTGAGATCAGCTCGCCGTCAACAGAGGCAGACGTTTTGCTCTTGTACTGCTCGCCGTTTTCGGGTGTGTACGTGATATCCACGATCTCGCGGACAACGTCATCCAGTGTACCGCTGCGCCACTGAAAGTCATACGCTTGCAGCGCGGTCACGCGGGAATCCCCCTCCTTTTTGACAGACCGATCCAAAAACAGCAGGATCATCAGAAACAGCGTGACGAGCATGACCGAGAAAAGCGCATAGACCCACGCGCCGAACGAATCACATATCACCGCAATGCTGACAGAGGGAATCAGTCCGAGTGCACCGCCGATAATGAGAATCACGATGATTCCCCGCACAAGACCGCGGGTCTGTTTGTCGCTCTCCCGCACCATTTTCTCCGCAGTCCGCTGATATTTCTTCGGCATGGAACCGCCGCGCTCCCACTGATACGGACGCGGGATCATGCAGGGCTCCGGATTGCCGGTCAGGGTGATCTTTTCACCGATCACATAGCCTCTCATCCTGTTGTCCTCCTGTTCTGTCTCAAAGCTGTCAGATAAAATTCGGATAATCGAGCATGTGCGAGACAAGCGCAATGCTCATGGCCGCCTCGACGGACGGAACCGCCTCCGGCACAAGGCACGGATTCGGCGCGCCTGCACTCTGCAGCACCTCGTTCGTCATTGCGGAATAGTCAACCGTCTCCTGCGGCTTCTGAATCGAAGCCGTCGGCTTGACGGCAATGTCAAAGCAGATCGGCATACCGGACGAAATGCCGCCCAGGATCCCGCCGTGATGATTCGTCTGCGTCCGGACATGCCCGCGCTCATCGACATAGAACGGGTCATTGCACTGACTGCCGGTCATCTTCGCGGTACGGAAGCCGTCGCCGAATTCCAGTCCGCGCACGCCCGGAATCCCGAACACAAGCTGCGCGATCGAGTTTTCCAGTCCCTCAAAGATCGGCGAGCCGATGCCGGCCGGTACATTGACCGCATAGCAGGCAATCGTGCCGCCGAGCGATTCGCCGCCCGCTGCCGCATTCTGGATATCCGCAAGCATTTTTTTGCCCTGCGCGGGATTGTTGACGGGGAATCTGCGGTTCCGGACCGCAAGCAGTTCCTCCTTCGTCACGGATGTCGGAGAGAGCGGCCTGTCCTTGATGTTGTGGATCGAGGTGATCTGCGCGCCGACATAAATGCCGCGGCGTTCCAGCATCTGCTGGCAGACCGCGCCCGCAAAGCAGAGCGGGATCGTCATGCGCTCCGAGAGATGCCCGCCGCCGCGGACATCCGCAAAGCCGCGGTACCGCATCGCGCCGGTATAATCCGCGTGGCCGGGTCTGGCAATTTTAGAAAGTGCCTGCAGATCGACCGGCTGCATTCCGCGCGGATTGTTGAGGAACGCGCACAGCGGCGAGCCCGTCGTGCGGTTGTTGATGAGGCCGGAGAGCACCTGCGGGAAATCGAGTTGCTCACGCTGATGCGCAGGGTCGTCCGGCAAAAAGACAGAGCGTGTTCTGCGCGTCATAAAGCGTGCAAGTGCTTCAATATCAATGTATTCACCCGGCGGGAGATTATCGAGGACGACACCGATCGCCGGCCCCTCTGCCTCACCGAACAGGGAAATGCTGATCCGATGATTCCAAATTGATGCCATAAGCGCCTCCGAAGGAAGGGAATACCGCGGATCGTCCGTCCGGCTGCCCGGCGGTATCACCTTCAGAATCTGATTCTATTATACCACAGGCACAAAAAAAACACAAGTCTTTTTTCCGTAAAGCCTCTGACATTGCGCGTGATTTCTGACGAAACAGCGGGTTTTGCCGCTGTCCGTTCGGAGTATCTTGCGCCGGGATCACCGCACCCGCATAAAAAAACCGGAGAGGACTTGCCTCTCCGGTTTTTCAGCTTTGCTTAGTCATCTTTTCTGCGCTTGTTCATCGCTGCGGCAGTGCCGAGCGCAAGCAGCAGACCCGCGGCAGCCGCGCCCGCACCTGCTTCACCGGTCTGAACAGCGCCGGCCTTTGTGCCGCCCTTTGCTGTTGTGACACCGTGATTCGGGTCAAGCGAACGCTTCGTCTTGGATGTAACAGGCTCCGTCGCAACAGGCTCCGACGTCGTAACTGGCGGTGCTGTTACGGGCGGTTCCGTGGCAGGCGGTTCCGTTACAGGCGGTTCCGTAGCAGGCGGCTGCGTAACGGGCGGTTCCGTAACAGGCGGTGCCGTGACAGGCGGTGTCGTCACTGTTGTGACAGGCAGCGTTGTCGTAGTCACGGGAGCCGATACGGTAGTCGTCGTCACGACTGTCGTGGAGGTTACGGGTGCCGTCGTGGTAACAGGCGTCGTGACCGTCGTTACAACGGGCTTCCGGATCTTGATCCAGCCGTCAACCGTCACGTTCGATACCGGAGCGAGTCTCTCATCCTGGAAATGCCGGATTTCGAGCTTCATCGGATAGGTCGTGCCGTCCGCAGCGTCCGCCGGAACTGTCAGATGTGCCGTAAACATCGTACCGTCATCCGTGGAGTTGGTCATACCGGAGGAACTGAACGCGATGATCCGTTCCGCCGTGTTCAGAGAATCCTCTGTCATCAGACTATTCGTCACAAAGCCGGCCTCCACAACGGGGTCGTCCCTGCCCTCAGTCTTGACATCCAGCGCTTCGTCATAAATCAGAGCGATCCCGCTGTTCGTAAAGCCGGTGTTGCCGGACAGCAGCACGCGGAAGTCAACGGTTTCGCCGGGCTCGGCATAAACCTGATCCGCGACGATATTGACCGTATTCGGCTTCAGTTCTCCGGCACGGTCTCTCAGATCAACCGTTTCAAATGCATCGGCGGGAATTGCCGCCGCACCGAAAACTGCCAGTGCAGCCGCGCTGCAAAGAATGGCAGCCGCCTTTTTGATAGATTCCATTGGTAAACTCCTTTTCCGTTCGGTACTCGGTTTCGGTCATTCGGGAATAAAAACGGGCAGGGCAGCTGTTACCCTGCCCGTTTTTGCTGTGTGATTACTCGTAGCTGTCGCCGTAGAACTTGTCAAGAAGGTCGTAGCCGACAACCCACTCCCAGTCAACCTGCGGCTTGAGAGCGACATACTTTTCAGTATAGTACTTCAGCATGCACTGGACGTCGTCGACAGAAACTACCTGCGGATCACTCAGCGGTGCATCCTTCGTATCGCCGTCACGGTATTTGACATTGATCAGGTAGAAGATCAGGCCGTCCAAGCCGTCAAGCTCCGGATCGTCGTTCAGATGGACATCCTTCTTCTTCGCGACATAGTAGTCGGTATAGAACATCAGAGCATGCTGAACGTCGTCAACACTGACAACATTATCAAGGTTGTAGTCACCCTTGACGCCGATGTAGATGTTGAAGTCACCGAGGTAGATCGGCTCGGTTCCGATCAGGCCGTCCGGATCGGACTGCTCGGTCGGATGGTAGTACGCCTTCATCGGGTACTTGTTCTTGTGCGTTGCGGAGAGCTCCTGCTCAGCCGTGAAGTTATCGCCGAACTGTGCCTTGATCTCATTCGTCCAGACCTTGTTCGGGGAATCCTCACTGTAGAGCGGATGCGTCTGATCCGTGATGTCGAGGTTCTTCGTCTCGAACGCCTGTGCATCGGTTGCATTGCCGTTCTCGCCGAAGGTGTAAGCCATGCCGTTCGGTGCGGTCATCGGATTGCCGTTCACGTCGCAGACCTGGTTGCTCTCATTGACATAGAACTTGAAGATCGTCAGCGAAGCAGCAAGATCCTTCAGGCCGCCGCTCTCCTTGAAGGAGCGCGTATCGTGCGACCAGTAGTTGACGCGGGTCGGAGCAGTGAAGGAAACCTTGTAAGAGGTCACGATCTTCACGCCGTTCGGCAGGGTGGTGGTTGTGGTCGGATCGGCCGTGCCGGTGCCCGGATCGGTCGTCGAATCGCCAGGATTCTCACCCGTGCCGGAGACTGTCGTCACATCGCCCGGATTCTCACCCGTGCCGGAGACGGTCGTCACATCGCCCGGATTCTCTTCCGTGCCGGAAACGGTCGTCACATCGCCCGGATTCTCATCCGTGCCGGAGACAGTCGTCACATCGCCAGGATTCTCACCCGTGCCGGAGACTGTCGTCACATCGCCCGGATTCTCACCCGTGCCGGAGACGGTCGTCACATCGCCCGGATTCTCACCCGTGC
>JAFWQJ010000065.1 GCA_017545185.1 Oscillospiraceae bacterium
AGTCAGCATTGCGGACGTACAGCTTGCGCTGAAGGCATACACGATGCGTATTTCGGGCAAGGAAATGGGTCTGACGGACAAACAGATCAAAGCAGCAGATGTCAATGAGAACGGGGAACTGTCTGTGGATGATGTGCAGAACATCCTGATCTATTACGTCAACAATACCGTTGCGGGCAAAAAGCTCACATGGGAACAGCTGCTCGGCAAACAGCCGCAGAAACAGCCGCGTCCGGGCTTTCCGAAGCAGCGCGAGGATACCGGATTGCTGCTGACAAGGACAGCTCGGAAGCCGACAGCATAAAGCGTTCGCATGAACCGTAAGACCTCATAAACAGCAATCACCGTCTGATTTCGGTCAGGCGGTGATTGTTTCCGATAAAACAATGACACATGAACACCTCAGGTATCGCCCGTGCGGAGGCGATGCTTTGCTGTTTCAGGCTTTGATGATCTGCCGTCCTGCAAAGATATGAAGCCGAATGACAGTCTGCTGCTGAAGGATCAGAACAGCGCAGCGCCTAGATCATTCCGGACGCTGCCTGCCGGATGCTTTTCAGGAAAAGACGCGGATGCGGACAGTCTTTTTGCATACGCCGTCATCTGCGGGCGCAGGATGATCTATACGGCTTACGAAAAAGGAACCGGCTGCGCTCAGGTTCCGTAAACAGAAACAGCGACGCTCCCGTATCTGCGGAGCGCCGCTGTTTTTATTCTGCATTTCTTCGTCCGGATTCAGACATTCAGTTTGCCGGCGAAGCATCATCCTCAAACCGCCATTTGACCGGCTTGAGATCAAGCACGCGATCCATCTGCTGCTCAATGATCTCCGTGCGCTTTTCCAGCGTATCCCGCGGATCCGGAATCAGGCTCCAATCGCTGCCGGACTTCAGTTTCTCCCAGATCGCATCCATCCATGCGGTACAGAAGTTGTAAACAATATCAAACAGGACCGGCAGATTGTCCTTGATCGGAATGGATACCTCGCAGCCCGGCATACAAATGATCAGGTTTGCACCGCCCTCAACGCGGAACCTCAGGATGTTTTTCGGAAGTGCGCTGTCGATTACGGTTTCCACCTTCACGCCCACTTTATCCTCGAAATAGGCTCTGAGCCGGTCTTCCGCATAGCCCTGGACAACCTCCTCGGATTTTCGCCCGAGTGCTTCATTCTCGGAACCTATTTCAATTTTGCCGCCGGCAAGATAGTTGAGAATGATGCCGAGCATACTGTCGATCCCTTCGGTCACGAACAGTTCAGCCTCCTTGGCGGAGCGATTCGTCATGATATTCTGTATAAAGCCTTCGTTCCGGGATGCAGTTTCCTTTGCCCAGCGTGCTGCATTGAGCGCATCGCGGGTGATCCCGTTTTTGGCAGCATTGCGCATAGAATCGGCGAATGCCCTGTCGCCTGCGAGCTTGACTGCCTCCTGTATCCGCTCATTTGCCATGGATTTGAAGACATTGCCGCAGAACTTACCGATTGCTTCAAAAAACTTTTCGCCCAAGCCCGAGATCCAGCTCAGGAACCATTTCCTGAACTTTGCGATCGTCAGATCACGGCAAGCCGCAATGAGAGACCGGTAAATGTCGCCCTTTGCGGAATCTGTCTTTCCGGTATAATGCTTCACAAAGCTTATCATGAGATAGGCGGCAACGAGATAGCCGAGTGTCTTTGCAGAAGGCTTTTCCTTTCCTGTAATGATACCTTCCACATAATCCTGACAGGCCGAGAGCATGGTCGTATGGAGATCAGGCGCATTTTCAATATTTCCCGATGCAACATATTCACCGAGATAGGTCGCCATCAGATTCTTGAGCGGATTGATGATCGCCGCGGCAGCATCACCGCCGACAGGCAGCACCTTTTTGAGCAGCACCTCAACAGCCTTGTCGCCGCATTTCACCAGAGAACCGGCAACCACAATATAGTCTGTGAGCAGCTTGTCCATCCGTTCTGAAGCATCCTTGGATTCCTGCTCAAACTTGACGGCGGCAATGATCAGATTCTGACGGATCACCTCCAGATCGGCGGCGGAATACTGTTCCGGATTGCGGACGATCACAGCCATCGAATCGCTGACGCCGAAAACCCTGATCGCTTTTTTCAGCCGTCTGATTGCTTCCGCCTGTGCAATTTTGCTCGGCAGAAGATCCGGCTCGACACCGGTCAGTGCCAGCGGCAGCTTTGCATGAAATTCCGAGTCCTCTGCATGGTAGTCCAGCGGTACATCCGCATAATAGAGCTCAGCGAGAACCGGAAGCGTGACAAGCGGATAAAATGCGCATCCGGAGTTTCCTCTGTTGCGGACATGAAACCGGAAATTGTCGCTGAACATCAGGCCGTATCTGCCGCCGTCATCCGGCTGCCCGTGCTTCACGGCAGGCGCTTCCGGAATGACTGCCTCACCCTCACTGTTCAGATATGCGACCGTGACAGAATAGTCCATGGACGGGATCACTGCATTGCCGCGGCCGTCCGTTTTCCGCTCGTCCGTATCGGTATTCACCAGCAGACGGCCGTTCAGCATATCCTTATCCGCGGCTAAAACCGACAGTCCTTCCGAATAAAGCTCAACATTGAACACCTCGCTGATGACCATGCCGTCCTCAAAAACCGCTTCTGTCGTCACACGGATCGTCCTGCCGGCAGCAAAAATGCCGTTTTCCATGCCCGCATCGCGCGCGTCCATATCTTCAGAGGACACTGTGATCTTTTCGGTAAGATCGCCGCGCTGCAGTTCATCCCCCTCATAGTCGATCTCCACAATGGCGGCGTACACACGAACCGGCGCAGCACATCTGCGGATCCCGTCACCGAAGCTCTTGTAGATCACCATTTTATAGGCAGATCCGGCAGACGCCTTCTGATTACAAATTTGTAATTCTGCACATTTTTCAGATAAGATATGCTAAGATAAGATCAGCGAAAGGAAATTCGCAAAATACGACAAATCAAATCGGAGGTAATTACGATGAAAAAAATGATCACTTGTCTCACAATGCTCAGCATGGTTCTGGCATCGGTACCGGCAGCCGGTCTGCAGGCAGCCGCAGCAGCAGAAGAAACAGCCGTCACAGCGGAAGCGGAACAGACGGCATCTCCCGCAGACATCGCCGGATGCTATTTCTATCAGAAGCTGAATGAAACGACCGGCGCATACGAGAATGCCGGATACCTGACTGTATCTGAAAACGGCACCACCTATATTTATCAGGATTACGCAGCAAAGACGACCGCAGAAGGCACTGTCAAGCTTGATCCGAAGGTCTATCCGGACGGCAACGCCGTTCCGTGGTTCAGCTTCCTTGACAAGAACGGAACAGCATGGTTCGGCTGCTACGGCGCTAAGGACAGCAATATGCTCACAAACGGCGGCTCACAGGAACGTCTGCTCCGCGACAATTCCTCCGGCACCGAAAATCAGGCAAACGAGGCTGACCTCGCAGGCAAATGGTTCATGGAATCCCGCGAAAACAAGGCCGGCGCCGAAACGACCTACAGTGAACTGACTGTGGATGAGAACGGCAGATTCTTCTGCATCTTCAATCTGACGGACGGCGCCGCAGGCGAAGGAACGGAGTCGGTTCTCGGTCAGGTCACGCTGCACTTTGAAGGCCATCCGGACGGAACTGTGACCACGGTTTACAAATTTATCACTGAGGACGGCACGCTCTTTATGGAAGGCACGCTCGCGGATGACAATATGTCGATGGTGCTCGCTTCGGACGGGATCGCAACAATGAAGCGCGATCAGACCGTGCGCAAGGCATCTTCCGCCGAGATCACCGGCAGCTGGGTCCTGAAGGAAATGAAGAATGTGTATAAGCCCGAGGAAGGCTATTCCGATTCCGGCGTGATCACGGTCAATGACAACAAAACCTATACCTACTGCGATGCAAGCGGAAAGCAGTCCGCCGGCAGCGTGTTCGCATCCTATGAGATGCATCCGAACGGCACTGTCACGATCTGGTATGATTTCTATGACAGCAACGGAACATACTGGATCGGCTGCCAGGATCATCTGGACAAGATGAACCGGAACACGCTTTATGTCGGACAGACCGCAGAACAGATGCTGGTACGCGAAACAGCGGCGCCGAATGATTACGGCTACTATGATGTCACCGATATGCCGGTATCCGGTATCAGCATGAAGGCACTTGACGGCGAATGGAAGAACGGCGATGTGACCATGTACATCTTTAACAGCACGGAACAGGAAGGTCTGTTTGAGATGTTCACCGATGAGGAGGGCATGTTTTCATCCGGACGCATCAAGATTCAGTATCAGCTCGATCAGAAGGGACAGGAGCATTTTTACTATGTGCTTTACTCCGGTGAGGATCTCTATCTTGAATTCGATATGACCGGCGAGCTTCCGCTGGATACCCTGACCGCCAAGCGCGACGATACGGTCAAATTTGTGCGCGGTGCGGAACCCTACGATGCGGACAGCGATCTCCTTTATGATATGGCGAAGGCTCCCGGCTGCCTCAGCGCGAGAGCACTGGAAGGCGCATGGGAACAGAACGATACAAATGCAGCCTGCGTCCTGACATTCTCTGATCTGGATGATGTTTCCGGCAAATTCCGTCTGGTCGGCAGCAACGAGGAAGGCATCGCTGACAGTGTTACCGAAGGCATCGTCAAGCTTCAGTACAATTATGATGTGTACGGGGAAAGAACGTACATCTATGCGCTGTATGTCCCTGACGAGACCGGTGAATGCACCCAGATCTGGATGACGATCCTGGCAGCCTGCGACCGCCCGGCGGATACGCTGCAGCTTTCCAATATGGATATCAGCTTCCGGCGTTCCGAAGCAGCGCAGCCGCATAAATACACGAATGAGCAGCTCATTGAAATGGCAAAGAAGGACTATCAGAAGAGCACCGGCATCCTTCCCGCAGACGCACATTCTATGGAGAATTACGGCGGTACGGTCACGGTCGTGCTGACAGATAAAAACGGCGAGGATTTTGACGCATACACGGTCGATCCCGATACCGGTATCGGTGAGCGGTTCTCTGACAAAAAGGCAGTCAATCTGCCGCAGACCGGCAACAACTCCCTGAAAGCACTGCTGCTTGCATTCAGCGCATTCCTGCTGAGCGGCTTCGGTTTCTTTGCGGTCAGAAAGTCCGGCGTGCTCCGCCGCAGAAACGATGCGCAGTAAACGATTCTCCGTTCCGGAGACGAAAAAGCAGTGGGTCCTGTTTCTGACCGGACTCACTGCGCTACTGATCGGAGCAGGGATCCTGCTGTCTTCCGGCATCCGGAAACTGAATCGGATCCGGCAGAAGCATCAGCTGATGCGGGAAAATCCGGTCGTTGAGATCGCCGCGCTCGGCATCAAGGCTCCGGTTCTGGAAGGCACCGATCAGCAGACGATCGCAAAAGCCGTCGGGCATTTTGCCGGGACCGGTGATTTCGGTCAGGGCAATTACTGCATCGCGGGTCACAGCAGTCCGCTTTACAAGGAGTATTTCAACAGTCTGAAGCAGGCCGAAAACGGGATGACGATCACGCTGTACGATAAGCAAAAGAACCGCTATGAATACACCGTCAGCGACAGCTTTTTGGTCACGCCGGATCAGACGGAAGTGCTGGACGACTTCGGAGATGACCGCATCACGCTCATCACCTGCAATGATGACGGAACGCAGCGGCTGATCGTTACCGGCATATACGGAAACAGCTGACGCATCGGTACCCGTATTTTTCCGCATTGACAGGACTGATCCAAATGTGGTATAATAACCGCATAGATCCATGAAATACAAAGGGGTATCAACGTATGAACAAGCAATCTGCTGTGATTGCCGCAGCGCTGATGTGTCTCTGCATGACCGGCTGCTCCGGCAGGGATCAGCTGACCAAACAGAAGGACGACATTCCGACGATCCCGGCTGAAACGGGTCAGATCAGAATGACGGAGGAAACCGCTGCCGGACAGACTGAAGCCGTCACGGCACTGACCGGCACAGGCATCCGGCATACGGAAACTTCATTCGTTACAAGCCGGACCGTCACCGTCACGGAAGCAGCAAAGACTGCGGCACCGGCGCAGACCAAAGAAGAAAATGCCGGTGCTCCTGCAGCCCGTGAAACCAATTCGCTGTACGGGAAATGGGAAACGGTCTCCTTCGCGAAAAACACCGGCGAGAGCGTTGCCTATGATCTTGCTGATTCTGTGCACAGAAGCTACTATGTCGGACTTGATCTGCGCAGTTCGGGGCAGTCCGAGCTGACCGTCGGGACGGAAACATTTCCGGCAACGATCGCTGTGAACGGGAATACGCTGTCGGTCTGGAAGGCAAACAACAATTCCGGCAGCATGGATTTTCAGTTCAGCGATGACAAGACCCGCATGACAGCCGTGCTGATGGACGGACGAATCACTGCGACCCTGAATCCGGTCAGAAACGGTTTTTCGATCACGCCTTATCTGAACAGCGCAAAGGAGCCTGCGTGTCCTTTTTCCGCCTCCGACCTGACCGGAGAATGGGCAATGCCCGGCACATTCGGAACAAGGAACAATTCCATACATGTCAGTGCAGACGGCTCTGTCATACTGCGCTATGCTTCCGGCGGAACACGCCGCGGCAAAATACAGATCGCGCGGGAAGATCAGGCTGACGGTACATCCGGCTATCTGTATGCGCTTTGCGATGACACCGGAACTTCGTGGATGAGATTTCCGTGCACTGCTGTCCCCGCCGATCATCTGTATTCAGAACAGGACGGAGCGGAATATGTCCGCCTCAGCCTTGCAGATATCGCCGTCGGAAAGATGAACGACCTGACCTTCCTGATGAGCTGCATGAACGGCGGCGGCGGTGATCTGGAAACCGACCGCGAAAACACCGTCACGGCCGGCGATCAGAATGCTGTCTATGCGCTTGTCACGGATGAGCGTTTTTCGATCAACAGCCTCGGGAAGGCTGCTTTGGAGCGTCTGCTGGAGGAAACAACATCCGGTGACGAAAGAAAGCACTGGTCGGATATGCTCGATTACAGCTTCCTTGAACAGGACGGACAGACCTATGTCCGCATCAATGAGGGGCACGGCCATTATATCTTTGATACCGGGCACGGTGTCACAGTCAAAGACCAGACGGAAACCTCGTTTACGGCAGCGACCAATGCATCGAATCAGATGTACGGCCGGGGCAGTGCGCATTTTGTCTTTGACGGCACCAACTGGACGATCGACAGCTATGAATTCAACTGAATCAACGCATGAAAAACAGCACGCTGACAGCATCATACTGCCGGCGTGCTGTTTTATCGGTGCGGCATCAGAAACAGGAACGCGCTTTCCCGGACGATCCGCTTTGCTGCTGCATCCGTATCATCACCGGAAACCGCGTCCATAACGGAGGCAGCACAAACTACAGTGTGACTGATATCAGAGAACCGCTGACATATCACGGCTCCGGTTTTCCGATTCCGGGGAAACAGACCGCGTGCAAATAATGATTGACAATGAACGGAATCTGTGTTAGAATAAAAACACCGTACAAGTTATGCCGTGCGGCAGGAAAGACAATATCCGCATAAATCCGGAGGTGTGAAAAATGGATGGACAAAACGGGAAGAAAGCACATTTTCCGATCGGGTGCACTTTGTTCCTTATTATCACTGCATTTATTATCAGTGAGCTGGCTTTCAATACGCCGTTTGCATGGAAGCAAGTGAACGACGCGCCGGATGTTTCGGCAGAATACCGCGGCACGAACATTGTTCTGGACAGTGACCGCCATTATATTCTGGTCTCGACGTATGTTTTTTCCAATAAAGGCAATAAGCCGGTCTCTTTTGATGCGTGTTATGAATCCGCTGCATCCTACAACGGAACAGCGCTGAAAAGAATCTATGCAAATGATGACAGAACCACCGAAGCGAACGACGAGATCCAGCCGGGTGCCGTCATTGCGCTCCAGGTCGGATATTCTTTGCCCGATTTCATGCCGGGTCAATCGGCAAATGCCAAGATCAAGGTCAAGCTGACCGAACGGTTTGGCGAGATGAATGTGATCCATCAGACGGAGCAAAAAGCATCCGAGCTCTCCGTGAAAGAGGTAAATCCGTTTTGCAGGGTCTGCTGATCCGGCAGCATACAGCATATCATGAGGCGCTGATCTGTCATCAGCGCCTCATTTTCGTCTCCGGCAGACGGAAACGCGCCTTATCCCCTGCCCAAGCGCCGGTCAGCTTTTTTTCATGATAGTATCATTCCCTATTGCATTCTGCACCGTCCGATGCTATAATGAAGAAAAATGCGCTGCACAGCGCTGAATCCGCATTCAGCCTGTGATCCATGGGGAGGGAACACGATGAAGTACAGATTTTTTCCGCGAAAAATGACAGCGGCATTTCTGGCATGCACACTTTGCAATCCGGCTCAGGAGCTGACAGCATCCGGTCATGCGCCGACCTGCCGTCCGGTCTGCTATACCCTGACGGAAACGGCAGGCTGCTGGTACTATGCAGACGAAAACGGCAATCCGATGCCGGAGCAGTCCGCACCGCGCCGCAGAAAGGCTCCGGCTGATCTGCAGGGACTGCCCGCCCGCTATGACCTGCGGGAGGAAGGCTATGTGACACCGGCAAAGTCACAGGTCGGCGGGACCTGCTGGGCTTACGGGCATATCGGTGCGATCGAGTCCAATATGATCCGGAAGGGAATGGCCGAACCGACACTGGATCTTTCGGAGGCGCACATGATATGGTTCGGCCGCGGACAGGGCGGTCCGGCGGATCCGTCCGATCCGCTCTACGGAGACGGCGTAAATCTCGGCACAGAGGCATATATACAGGGCGGCGGGCTGTACTGGGTCACCGGTCCGCTTCTCGCATGGGAAGGCGTTGTCCGTGAATCGGATGCGCCTGCGCATCAGGACAGGATCCCGATGGATGAATCGCTGCGGTTCCGTTCGATCGCGCATTTGCAGAATATGCGGAAATACTCCAAAAACGACGCCCTCATGATCAAGCAGACATTGATGGAAAAGGGCGCGCTGGCTTTTTCGTATTTCATCCCGTCAGACATCGAGTGCATGTCTCCGCAGTGCGGCTTTTATCAGACGCTGTATGTTCCGGGCGATCCTGCACGCTCAAAAGTTGAAGGCGGCGGGCATACCGTGACGCTGGTCGGCTGGGACGACAATTTCCCGAAGGAGAACTTCAACGAAACACCGCCCGGAGACGGCGCTTGGATCCTGAAAAACACATGGGGCGAAAATGCATCCCGGACAGAAAAAGGCTTTTTCTATATGTCGTATTACGAGCCGGGCATTGCGGATATTTCACTGCTGGACATGGAATCCCCGGACAATTACAGCGGGATCTATCAGTACGACGGCGATTCCGATACGAGCTATACGACCGGTCACGGCTCTGACTACGGCTTTTTGCAGGCGAATGTTTTTACGGCGCGGAAGGACGAGAATATCACTGCTGTCGGTTTCTATATCAACAATTACGATGTGCCGTATGAAGCGGAGATCTACGCGCTGGAGCCTGACTTTGCAGATCCGCGGGACGGCAGACTGCTGACTTCCGTCAGCGGAACGGCAGACTATATCGGATATTACACGGTCCCGCTTGCGCCGGGATGCGGCGTCCGTGCCGGGCAGCTGTTTTCTGTTGTCATCAAAACGGCGCCCTGCGCGCATACGACCTGCCATTTTGACCGGCACTGTTTTGCACCGCGCACCTCCTTCTTCACGGTCTATAATGCCGACGGAGAAGAGCCGTGGAAGGACTGTTATGAAGACGGGCGCGGAAATGCCAATATCAAGGCCTATACATCCAACGGCCTGATGCTCTGCGAAGCGCTCTGTCCGGATCCGCTGATCCGTGAAGATCTTGCAGCGGAATATGATACGGACGGAGACGGGTTCCTCACGGAAGATGAGCTGTCTGCGGTTCACGGGATCCCGTATGATATCAGCGGGGACGGCAGGGTCAATGCGGCAGACCTGACGCTGCTGAAGCGTGCCGTATCCGGAAAACAGGCGGCAGGCTCCGGTTATCACTGGAACAACGGTGACCTTGATCACGACAGAAGGCTGACGCGTGAGGATATTGACAGGATGCAGTATTTCCTGCTCCGGAAGCCGGAAACCGCATGATGCGGAAGCGGGATTTCGTCGCGGATGAAATGCACACCGCGCCGGCATTTCGTCACGGTTTGGAAACTCAGGTGCCCAAAACGGGATTTCATCGCCGTATACGGCATTTCATCTCAATATCCGGCATTTCGTCGTATTATATTGCTTTTCTTGAAGTATCGTGCTATAATAATATTGTGGACTTCACATTCAGATACAAAACGTCACACTACATTTCATACAGGGGGATTTCGCATCACTGCTGAGCTGCTTTCCGTGCGCGGAGGAATGCAGCTGAGTATATTATCACAACACCTTATTCACTACAATCTCAGGAGGATCTCCACATGAAACGCATCAAATCTATGGTTTGTATCTCAACCGCACTGTTTACACTCTCTGCAGTCCCGTTTTCTGCCGGCATCACAGCACAGGCTGCAACGGGTACAGGCACCACATCAGACGGCCTCAGGTATTCCTATGATACTTCCGCAAACAAAGCGGTCATCACCGGATACACAGGCTCTGCTTCGGCCGTGACGATCCCTTCGACCCTTGCAAACTGCTCTGTCAAAGAGATCGGTAAAAAAGCGTTCTTTTATAAGAATGTGACATCGGTCTCGCTCCCGAACACTGTTTCAACGATCGGGGAAAACGCATTTTACGGCTCTCATCTGACGGGCATCACCCTGCCCTCCGGCGTGACCGCAGTCGATCAGTATGCCTTTGCATTCTGCAGCGACCTGCAAACGGTCACGATCAGCGGTGCGGCAGAACTGGATCTCGCTTCTTTCTGGAATTGTCCGTCTTTGACCAGTGTGCAGGTTTCCGCAAATTCCAAAACCAAAAGAGACCAGATCGCATTTATGGAATGCCCGAACCTGACACAGGTCAACGGCATTGCACCTTATACGACCCAGACTGACAGCAGCGGTCATACGTATCCCGTCCTGAATCCTGCGGCAGAGACTGCCATCCGCAATCACTTCAGCCGCAGCACCGACGTCAAGTTCGTCAATGATTTCTGCTCGCTCTACTGCGCATATATCGTCGATACGGAAACAGACCCGTGGATGACGCAGACGCTGAAAGCCCGGCAGCTGCACGACTGGCTTGTCCGGCACTGTGAATACGAGGATAAGAACGGCATCGAGCAAAACAGTGACACGGAGAATTTCGTCTCATCCGCAGTCTTTCTCAGCTGTGCCATGAATATCCGCGGAAACGGCATCGGTGAAGCTGTCTGCGACGGTTATTCCAAGGCCTACAATATGCTGCTGGCACAGGCCGGCATGGAATGCTACCGCATCGGAACAGCCACGCATTCATGGAACATCGCCAAGATCGACAATCAGTTCTATGAAATTGATGTCACGCATGATGACCCGATCACCTATAACAGCAGCGGCGTCGTTGTCCCTGACAACACCTTCGGAAACATCTATTCAACGCGGTATACGCACTTCCTCAAAAGCCATGCGGATATGAAGGTCGCACACAAGAACAAATACAATAATCCGGAGCTGTGTGATTACAACATTGATCATCATCCGCTGCTCGGCGAAGCCCCCGACAACATCACAGCCCTGATGGCACAATGCACGGTGTCCCTGACCGACACAAACCAGGACGGAATGCTCGACAATGACTTCGACATGGACGGTACGGCGTTCGGCACGGATTACTGGGAGGATATCCTTGCATATTCGATGCTTTGCGGCCGTTACTTCGGATATGATGACGATCTGAACGATCACATGCCCGAGGCGCTCTATATCATGCATCAGGAGCATCACGGCGTCTGGGGATAACCCCCATATATATCTTTTTCAGGCTGCCTTCCGCCGCGCAGGAAAGGCAGCCTGAATTTTTATTTGCAGAACGGAGGACAGAAACGGAACATTCTGCTGCGGTCAGATCCGCATAGCAGGAGATGACATTCTCCGTATCATCCGGTGCTGCGGCTTGCATATTTCTCAGGAACGTGATATAATCAACATTGTAAATAAAGACACAAAAAATTTTTTTCGGAAAAATGAAACCTTTTTCGTGTCTGCGGTGTATGTTAGGTGAAAGAGCTCTTTTCAACAACAGCAGTTCCGGATTAACGGAGAGAGGACAATATGACCGATTCGCTTTTTACAAAGGCCTATGAGCTGTACAGGAACAATGTCTATGCGGCTGCGTTCAGCTGTGTGCGGAATGCCGCGGATGCAGCAGATCTCCAGCAGGAAACCTTCATGCGGCTGTATACCTGTGACAAGGAATTTGAAAACGATACACATATCAAAGCGTGGCTGCTTCGTGTCGTCGTCAATCTGAGCAAAAATCATCTCAGAGATAACCGCCGCATTGTTCTGACAGAACTGACAGAAACGATCCCTGCGCCGGACGGAACCGGTCAGCAGGATGTTCTCGACGCCGTACTCGCTCTGCCTGAAAAATACCGCGCACCGATCCATCTGCATTACTATGAGGATTATTCGGTGCGGGAGATCGCAGAGATACTGGACTTGACAGAGGGTGCAGTCAAAACAAGACTGCGCCGCGGCAGAAGCCTGCTGGAAAAAGCACTTGGGAAGGAAGGCTGATCGTATGAGTATGCAAACAGACTATCGTGAACAGGTGGATCGCATTTGTGAGCAGGCAGCAATGCCGGACGGAAAGGAGTTATTGGAAATGGCAAAGAATTACGCAGCAAACGGAGGAGAGACCTGGAGACCCCGCCGCGGGATCAGAATGATCCGGACAGGCATCATCATTGCAGCAGCCTGCACAGCGGCAGCCGGTCTGACCGCAGTCGGAGCAGGCGCAGCAGGATTCGGACCGCTGTCCGGTCTGTTCCGCGAGAAGTTTCAGGACAACACAACGGCCGATCTGATCGACAGGGGGTATCTGTGCGAGATCAATCAGTCGTTCCGGGACGGCATTTACCGCGCCGATCTGCTCGGTGTCTCCGGCGATCTGGCAAACCCGAAGGTCATCATTGACCTTTATATTGATGATCCGGAGATCGCGGCGGCAAACGAGACCGTGAACATCGGCGTCTATACGCTCGGTGTTTATCAGTACGATCACGAGCTGGATCAGTATATGTGGGCGGACGGCACGGCGTACCGTGATTCCGAGATCCCGAATCTGTATCATGCAAGCATTCAGGGCGCGCCTGTATGGATGTCGAACGGAGAAGAATGCGTGATCGACATCACCGCGATTTACAGAAATGAACCGGACGGCACATCCGTGATCGACCGCACGCACATGGAAACCCGTCTGACGATCCCGACAGGTGAGCTCGCGGGTACAAATTGCCTGTATTATGCAGAGGAGGAGAACATGGTTCTTCCGGTGAACGGGATCGACTATCTGCTGACGCGGGCAGAGTTCAGCGCATACCAGACAGAGATCAACCTCCGCCTGAAAATGGACGGGTTCCTTGCATCCGCACCGGAAGACGCACAGATCGACAGCACCTTATTCAAGGATACGGCGCTGAATGAAGCACTGGTCCTGACCGTTGACGGAACCGAATACAGATGCAATCCGGACTGCTGCTACATCTATTGGGATACTGAGGACGAATGCGATGACGGCGGATACGGTTATGTTGCGCCGATCTTCGAACGGATCGACTATAATTCTGCCGAGACGATCGTTCTTTCGGCGGGCGATGCAAGCCTGACGCTGAAGGGTTCTTCTGCAGACACTGATTTCACGGAGAGCACGGACAGCAGCAGTCAGGATGCAGATGCCGATACGGATGAACAAACGGAAATTCCGGCGGAACAGCCTGCCGGCAGCACTTCCGATGCCATGACGTATGCGTATCATACGCCGCTGTACTTCGCGGAGGAAGACGATGCGGTGCTGCACTTCGGGCATATTGATTATCATATCAACTATGTGTTCTTCCATGAGACAGACACCGAGATCGGCCTTTATTTCGATGCGGACAGCTATGATGACGCAGCACTGAATAACGCCCTGACGCTGACCATTGACGGAGAAACCTACAGCTGCACGCCGAACTGCTGCTATACATGGCTCGACACGGAGGGAGAAGCAGAGGTCGTGAACCGCGGCTATGTGCATCCGACATTTCCGGCATTCAGCTTTGATGCAGCAGAATCGGTTATCCTCTCTGCCGGCAATGCAAGCTATACGCTGAAATGAGACCGTGACAGAATCAAACGCTGCTGCAGCCTTGCAGCAATACAGACGCCCGAAAAAGCCCTGCGAAAGCCGGGCTTTTTCTTTTTCTCGCTGCGCATCGGGGAGATGACACGGCAAAAGCGGAAAGAACATAAAGCGTACATCGCGGCGCAATGATATTCCGTGTCCGCGCAGGAATACAAACGGCTGTAACAGAAAGGCATCGCCCCGCCCGGGACGATGCCTGTTTGTTTTACTGTGTTTCATCTGCTCCCCCGCCGCGCTGACCGTCAGCATCAGAAACAGGAACGCGCTTTTCCGCACGATCCGCCTGCATCCGTATCATCACCCGCGGGCGTTGTCCGCAGAGATGTATGCGGGAAAGGATGCAGTATGCTTCATTTCATCAGAACGATCTGCACGGTAAACACATGCTCCGCGCAGGACAGCTTCATCATTCCGCCGTACTTTTCAACGGTTCTGCGGATGTTGCCGATCCCGTATCCGTGCAGGGCTTTGTCCTGCTTGCCGGTGATGTGATTTCCGCCGGACATCAGCGCCGTACAGTCCACATCCGCCGGACAGCTGTTGGACGCCTCGATCAGACGGTGATGCTCCGATTTTCTGAACGAAAGCCGGACAAATCCGTTTTCCGTCTGCGCGGCTGCTTCGACCGCATTGTCCAGCAGATTCGCAAACACGGTGCAGATATCCATCGGCTTCCAGTTCAGTCCGCCGTCGATCACGCCGTCCGTGCTGAATGTGATGCCGAGCTCTGTCATTTTTGCAAGCTTCGATGCGATCAGCGCATCGACCATGTCGTCTCCCGTGACGACCTTCGGGGACAGCGCACTGACCTCCGTGCGCATATCATCCAGATACCGCTTTGCCTCCGCGATCTTCCCCTCCTCCATGAGCATGGCGACCGCCGTCAGATTATTCTGCACATCATGCCGGAATGCGCGGGTATCCTCCTGTGCCGCCCGGTACTGCCGGGAAGCATTCAGCTCCGTTTCGAGGAAATTCTGCTGATAGGCAGTCAGCTCCTTATAGGACGCACTGAGCCTGTTCCGCAGGATCAGCAGCGGGATCAGCAGGATCAGCAGCAGCATGAACAGCACCAGAATGATCCGCATGGGCAGACTGCCGCCTGCAAGCGGGATGCCCTGCTTTTCCACAGTTTCAAACAGAATATTGATCAGCAGCGCGATGACGGCATAAAACAGGACCGATGCCACATCAATTTTCCGCAGCCGGAGCGCAATGCCTTTTTTGTATACGCGGAAATACAGCAGCAGCGTGATGATGACCGCCAGCACCAGACGGATGATATCCAGCTGCATCATCTCCGCCATGGACGTTTCCGCGACATGCTTGCCGGAAATACCGGTTTCCGTGATGCAGTAGCGGATCATTTCCGGCGGCAGACTGCACACAAAGCTGATCAGCATACAAACGCCGAATGCGATCAAAAAGCGCAGCAGCCCCTTCCGGAACCCGATCCCCTTTCCGGCCGCGATCACTGCGGCGACCCAGAAAAAGATCGACGAGCCGCCGATCAGGAACACCCGATCGCCCAGATCACTGATCAGGAACGTATCCGTCATGGTACCGTTCTCCGCCATGTTCCGGCCGATCGCGATTCCGATGATCAGCGAAACGATCATCACGGCGATCATTGTGACCGGAAAGCCGACGATCACGAACGCCGCACGTTTTCGCGAGATCACGACCGCATCGTCATAAAAGCAGTGCACGATCAGTGCGGTCGCCAGATACTGAAACAGGACCATGAAAAAATCAATGACCGTCGTGACCAGCATCTCCCATGAGAACAGCATAGAAACATAATCCTGCATCAGAACGCCTCCCTGCTGACAAATGAAAACAGTGCCTCCCGCAGCGCAGTCTCTTTGCTGCGTGCGACCGGCAGTCTCGTTCCGTCCTCCATGACCACTTCCCGGCCGGAAAGCTGCTGTATTTTGGACAGTGCAGCAAGATAGCAGCGGTGGATGCGGAAAAACCCCTCCGGTGTCAGACGCTGCTCAAAATCGCGCATATTGCCGCGCACGGAATAGCTGTCCGCATCCGTGCTGATGACCACGTTCTGGTTCTGGGATTCGATGAACAGGATCTCTGCCAGCCGCAGCCGGGTTTCTCCTTCGTCCGTCCGGATCCAGAGCGTTTTTTCGTTTTCCATTTTTTGCAGCACATGGTCGATCACCGCTTTGATCTTCTGTTCGTCGGCGGGCTTGGTCAGATACCGCAGCGCGTTGACCTCATAACCCTGGATCGCATATTCGATATGCCCGGTGAGAAAGACGATGCTGACCGTATCGCTGAGCGCACGCAGCTCCTCCGCCAGCGTGATGCCGTCCATTTCCGGCATTTCAATATCCAGAAACACCAGATCGTAAGCGCGGAGCCGGAACTGCTTCAGCAGCGCCGCGCCGCTTGAAAAGCTGTCCACCAGCATGTCAAGGCTTTTATACAGCCGGTCGGTAATGCGCCGGAAATCGCTGAGAAACTGCTGTTCGTCGTCACAGATTGCTATTCGCATAGAAGTCCTCCGTTTTTGATTTTCCATAACAAAGTATACCATATACGATGCAAAAATGCAAGTGCGGCATCTGCAGTTTACGACAAAATCCGCACCGTTCACGACAGTTTTTCCCGTTTCCGGAAAAACCGTGCTATACTCAGGACATCAAACACGCACCGGGCTGGCAGAACATGCCCGGCGCCCGTAAACAGGAGGATATCGTATGAAAAAGACAACCAAAGTTGAAGCGGAGAAGGCGCTCCGCGGCATAATGATCTTTGCGATCATTGTCACGATCGCATCTCTGATCTTTTCCGTTGTGAACAAGGATGATGACAGCCTGAGAACCGGCATCATCAATCTCTGCTGCCTGAGCGCGTGCTCCGGCTGCCTGCTGACACAGAAAAAGAAGGGACAGGAAAAAGAGGACGAGGTCGAGATCGAAGTCAGAAAGGATCACGAATAACCCTGTTCCCCCGCGCACACGGCGCATCCATAAACAAAAGGCAATTTTGAAAAGGAGTGTTCTTATGAAAGGAAAACGCATTCTCACATCTGTACTGGCAGCCCTGACGCTGCTCACCGTCCCCGCTGCTTTTCCGCAGCAGGCTGCTCCGCTGAACGCGGTCACGGCATCCGCGGCCGGCAACAGCATCGCATCCGGAAGCTTCGGGACGTCCAAATGAAGACTGGACGGCTTCGGCACACTGACGGTCTCCGGCGGCTGCTCTGAATCCATAAACGGCTCTGCATGGGAACGCTACCGTTCTCAGATCAAATCCGTCGTGATCGAAACAGCCAACGCATCAATTTCCACCGGCGCATTTCAGAACTGCACCAATCTGAAAAGCGTTCAGCTGCCGGATGTCCTCCGTGAGATCGGAGATGAGGCATTCAAAAACTGCACCGGCCTGACCGATATCCGGTTTCCCTATATGCTCGACAGCATCGGCAGCAGGGCTTTTGCCGACTGCACCGCACTGAAACGCGTGATCCTTCCGCAGGACTGCGAGCGGCTCCGGTCCGGTGCGTTTCAGAACTGCACCGCACTGACATACGTCGGGTTCCCTTATACTTATAACGGCGCAATGCAGATCTCCTATGATGTTTTCAGCGGATGCCCGAAAAACATTACGGTTGCCGCGCCTGCGCTTTCCGATGCTTATTATTTCGCTAAGAGTCACGGCTATCCGTTCAGGGAGTATACGAACATCCGTCTGCAGGATGACAAAGCAGAAGCCGTCACCGCAAAAAGCGGGGAGACCGTCAGGTTCACGGTCCATCCGGTCAATGAGTCCAAAAACGACGACAGCCTCACCTATCAGTGGATGCATTACGACGGCGAGCTCTGGAGAGACCTGACATGGACCGGCGCCAAGACACCGACGCTTTCCGTTCCCGTTGATGCATCCCGCGAAAGCTGGCTCTATGAGTGCCGTGTTTACACCGGTTCCGGAAGCTGTACGATCAGCCGGTCCAAAAGAATCATTGTAAAAGCTGCGGTCACGCAGCAGCCGGCAGAAACGGTTATAAGTTCCGCTGCATTGTGAAATCCGCAAACGCCGCAAAAACAGTCTCCAATACCGCCGTCCTGACAGTCAGATAAGTGCGGCTTCAAACGCAGCGGCATTGCCGCAATGGATCATGCGCAGATCCGAAACCCGCAGAAAAAGCCCGGCAATCGCCGGGCTTTTCTGAAAGACTGAACCGGCGGACACTGTGTCAGCGTCCGCCGGTTTTGCTTGTCCCTTTCAGGATGCATCAGATTTCATCTGCATCAGTCAAAGTTGTCGTCATCAAGTAAGAGAGATTCCGTGATCACATCTTCCGCATCAAATGCGATGATCTGAACCTCAGGTGCGGTATACTTCATATACTTTTCCTTCCTTCCGGTTATTTCTCTTCAAATGCTGCTGCGGCCTCACCGTATTTCACGATCGCCTTCAGCAGATTTCTGAGATCATTGTTTGTGCTCGTTTCGAGCATTCTCTTGGCGTATGTGTACACGCCGTACTGCACCTCAGCATAGTCAGCAGGATCGGAGACAGATTCTGCGCGCACGACATACATCTCATCGAAGTCGGTCGGTGCAATGCCCCTGCAGGAGACAACATAGACGCTGCCGTCCTTTACAGCATGAACGGTCTGACCGTTCACGGTGAATCTGTAATCGGAGACCGATGCGCCTTCCGCAAGCGTGAACTTCACGTTCAGCGTGATCAGGGATGCGATCGAGATGTTGGCGCTCTTCGCTCTGACGGTCGTTCCGTTGTTTGCGATCACAGCCTTGTACTCGTCGCCGATTGTGACAACTTCGTTGTCGAGCGGCATGTTGATTAGATTGTTGATGAGCTTTTCTTCCGGCTCACCGTTGAACTTCTGGAGATATCCGCCGTAGTTCACCAGTGCCTTGATCAGGTTTGCCATTTTGGGATCGAGGTTCGTTTTGCGCAGGACGTTCTGGAAATAGGTTCTGAGACTGTAGTCGAGAACCGTTCCGCGGACGCCGTCCGAGTACAGGATCTGTGCTCTTACGTTGTCAGACATCTTGATCGGGTCGATCTTGCAGGTGAAGGTATAGGTGCCGTCGCCGTTCGATCTTGCCTGCGTCATCTTCACGTTCTGGACGATGCCGTCCTCGAACTCGAAGCGCATGACCGCATTCTTGTCCGCGAAGGCTGCCGGGCTGAGCTTCACCTTGAGGTTCAGCTTGACCTCGCCGCTGATCGAGACATTTGCGCCGGTGAATGCATCTCTGCCGTTATGCAGTTCGCCGCAGAGCCTGCACTTTCCGTGGCCGTTGAAGTCATGGTGAATGTCTGCGTAGTAGATGTGTGCGCCTGCCTCTGCACCTGCCGTGAACGGCTCAAAAACTTCATCGTGTGCATCGTCTGCGTACCAGCCGAGCAGCGGGCAGGTCTCCGTGCCGATATCCGGCAGGCTGTCCACGACAGTGCCTGCAGGGACCTGCATGAGCTCGGTTCTGCCTTCCCAGTAGTTCAGGAGAATGTTGACGCGGAGATCATTCTCGCGTTCGCTGAAGTCCTTGACCTCGCCCTCAGCAACGAAGGAGCAGCCGTTCTTGACGGTGATGTTCGTGCCCGGTGCAAGGATCACGGTGATGAAGTCCGGAATCGTCACATTGGTCGTGATATTGATATTGCCGAACAGGGTCATCTCGGTCGGTTCGCCGGCTGCTGCTGCATCGGCGATCGCGCCTCTGACATCCTGATAGCACTCGCCGTTTGCGAGCATTGCCGTTGCAGCGCGGTTGACATACTTTGCATTGATGAGCTGACCGCAGGTCTCGCAGACCTTGATCGCGCTGCCGTTCTGGCCGTTTGCCGGAACGTCGAGGAGATAGTAATTGCCGGAGCACTCGTGCGGCTCGATGCTGTGGAGCGGGTAGTCGATCACATAGCCGTTTTCAAACTCAATGTGCACAACAGCGTCTCTGTTTGCCTCAAGTGCCTTGATGTTGAGCACGGCATCGCCGGTGATGAAGAGGCTGCCGTCCTCCAGCGTTTCAGAATCGCCCTGCAGGACGCTGAGCTCAAACGGAACAGAAGGCGTGCTGCGGCTCAGCAGGCTCATCAGGCGCTGGAATGCCGGTGCCGGGGTACGCGGAGTACCGTCCGCATTGCGGATCGTAACAGTTGCGGTGACAGAGCCCTGCGGCTGATGCAGGATACCGATGCAGTCCTCCATCACGGTGTAGCCCTCGCCGAAGCCGGTCGCACCCGCGGCGGCACCGAATGCATCCACAAGGAAGTTATCGTAGCCGGACATGTTGGAATCGCTGGTCAGACCGGTCGTCCAGTCATGGTCGATGAGAAGGTACTTTGTGGTCGCGCCTTCCACGCCTTCGATGAGCGCTTCGCCGCCTTCGCCGCAGTTATCGAACGCGAAGCCGAGCGCTGCCTTGCCCATTGCGCGGAAGTAATGGCTGGTGTTCTTTTCCTTGAGTTCGTCCGAGACCTCGCCGACGATCACCTCATACGGGATCTCCGTCGTGGAGCCTTCCAGCGTGGTGACTGCGACGTTCTTCAGAACATGACCGATATGGATCTCGGAGAGATATGCGCTGTAAAGTCTGGTGCAGAAGTTGAGTGCCTTCAGCCACGGATTGGAGCCGAAGGAGCTCGCGAGAACGATGACGTCCGCGGAAAGCTTCATCTGCTCAAGCTGCTGCTCAAGGAGAGACTTCCAGATGTCATTGATGTAGACCGTGATCTCGACGGATTCGCCGGGAAGCAGCTCATCAACATGGACATGCTCCACGCGGTTCGCGCACTGAAGCTGTCTGCCCTCGACCTCAACACTGTATGTGCCGTTGTCGTAGATGCGGCGGATCGACAGGGAGCCCTGCTCCACCTTCTTGATTCTGTGATCCAGATTGTAGATCGGCTTGTCGGAGACGTTTTTCAGCGTGATCGTGACCGGATACGCTTCTTCATAGAAGGAGACGCCCGGCAGCTGAATGATCATTTTCAGTGCATCGCCTGCATAGACATGCAGATCGTTCTTGGAGTGGAAGATGTACTCGAATTCCTCGCCGCCGGATTCGCCGGTCAGCTTGGAGCTCAGCTGATAGGTGCCGGCCTTGTCGCCTCTGAGATACCAGTGCACATCAAAGACGCCGCCCGGTGCGAGGTCGCCCAGTGTCTGGGTCTGTTCGCTGTTGCAGAGCGTGAGGCCGTCCGGAACATCCAGAACGGTCTTGCAGTTCCGCATGGTCTGGTTGTCCTTGTTGACGACGAAGAGCTGAACATCATAGAATTCCTTGAGCCACTTTGCCTCGCCGTAGATGATCATGAACATCTCTTCATGAACGCTCTCGTAGTGCGTGACATAGCCGCCGATCGTCTCAACGTAGACATAGCTGCCGGACGGGATCGCGATCGGTGCGCCGCCCGTCACAATATAAGGCGTGGAGTTGCAGACGATGAAATCGACGACCTGTGCCTCGAAGGTCATCTCGATCGCGTAATTGAAGGTGTGGTAGTTCTCATCACCGGAGATATCAATGCCCGCATTGACGATGTCATCCATCGTCATCGGGGTGACAGTCATTTCGCCTTCGATGTTGAGGCGGCGCGGCTGTTCCTGCTCCTCCGGGAGATCCGGGACATATTCCGTGGTGACCGGTGCGAACGGCTCCGGCGTGGTCGTGGTGGTCGTAGTCGTGGTGGTCGTTGTGGTAGTGGTCGTGGTGGTCGTTGTGGTGGTAGTCGTTGTAGTGGTAGTCGTGGTGGTCGCCGTTGTGGTGAACGCAGGGTCATAGTGATTGCACTTGCGGCCTGTGTTCCGGTCGATGTTCTGGCAGTAGCCGGAAGCATCGTGGTTATGGCCGGTCGCCTGCTCGCTGACGCCTTCTCTCTCGAGGCGGTCAGAGGTCTCGTACTCGCAGTTGATGCACTTCTTGTTCCAGAGCTCATTCTCGGTGCAGTTTGCATACCGGACAACTCTGCCCCAGTCCAGCACATGCTCAACGGTGAGCGTCCGGCCGGACATTGTGCTGTCGTTGGTGTAGTGCGTCAGCGGATCCGGATTCGACCGGCTGCAGGAACGGTTCTCGGTATAGCGGTACACTCTCATCTCACTGCCGAGATGCGGGAGCGCCTCGCCGTTTTCGAGATCCTGCGACCAGGAAGCGCCCATGAAGAATGCGACCATACCGCTTGCGAAATCCGCTGCGGAAGCCTTATAGGAAGCGTCTGCATTCTCAGAAAGGATGTACACATTGGTGAACACAGAATTCTGTGTGTTCGCGCTTGAGAGCAGTTCTGTGCCGCTGCCCGCGAAGTAAGAGGAGACAACGGTCGAATCGACAGCATCGTAAACAAGACCGCCTGCCTGATTGCCGATGACATCCGCCGTACTGAAAACATTTCTGATGACAGAGCTGTTGTCAGCGGAGGCTGCGATCGAGCCGGCAGGAGCATCCGTTTCAAAGCGGGAGTTCACAATGCCGACACTCTGAACGGTCGCGCCGCTAAGCGAGCCGAACAGACCGCCCGCCTCGGTTCCTTCATAGCAGAGGCCGCTGATCGTATGGTTCTTGCCGTCGAACTTTCCGGAGAACTGTGCGATCGGCACCCATGCCAGCGTATCGGACAGCGTGTATGTGCCGTCGTCCTGCTGCGTGAGGTTCATGTTGAAGCAGATATCGTTGACGAGGTCGATGTTCACATTGTTTGCGATCTCGCCGCTGTTGATGTTCTCAGACAGCCACATGAGCTGACCCGCATTTCTGACCTCGTATCTGGTGTTGCCGTTTTCCTCAAAGCTCTGCGGCTTCTGGAAGAACAGCGGGGTCTCAGCCGTATGATCCATGGAGAGCGGGCAGCCACTTCCGCCGTAGCAGATGCCGTCCGCATTGTAGGCGTGCGTCTTGAACAGGTGAATATCGCCGACTGCGAAGATCACGCTCTTTTCGACAGTTTCGCATGCCGGAATGCGCAGGCCGCTCCACGAATACGCGATGCCGGAGTCATAGCCGACATTGTAATTGGAAGCGGTGTGGTCATAGTAGGCATAGGTGTTTCTGCTGCCGTAGTAACCCCAGCAGCAATTTGCATCCTCCGGGATTGAAAGCAGGAAGATGTTGCGGTTGTTGTCACGCATTTCTACGTTTTTGACATTGTAGTTTGCGCAGTTTTCTGCGCTAAGCTGCGTATCGTCATCCGAAAATGCGTAGATCACCGCATGGTCATTGCCGCCGATCTGGACATCCGCGGTGCTGGCAAGGCCGAAGCTGTCAACATCGGCATCGGAACGGTTCTGAATCAGATAGGAGACCTTGACATACAGGTTTTCCTCGGGATTCTCCGAAACGGTGCCGTAGCAGTTGCAGAAGGAGAAGACCGGGGTCACGGCAAGGCCGTTATTGAGGACGTAGGTCGCCTTCAGTTCGCTTCTGTTGAGGCTGTATGTAGCGGAGCCGATCCTGTAAGAAAGATTGTAGCCGCCGTTGCCGAAGGTTGTCTGCAGGCTGCCGTTGTTGCCCATGAAGTCGTAATAACTGCCGTGGTTGAAGTACGTGACGAGCCCGGAATTGGTGTTCACGCTTTCGTAGCCGTTGTAGTTCCATGAAGCATAGTACGTTGTGTCATTCTCAAATGTTGTGACCGGATTGCCGGCCGCATCCGTCCACCCTGCAAAGACAAGGAAGGAGAGTTCCGGCGCTTCGGGTACCGGCGCATCTGCGGACACGTTTTCGTCCGCCAATACTGCCGCACCGTTTTCGACTGCGTACTTCTCATCGTTCAATGAGCCGCCGTTCAGATCGAACCGGATCGAAGAGGATCTGACCGCACGGAGCTCTTCGATCCCGGGTGAATCGGGATTGACAGGAGCTTCGCCGCCTTCGGATTCCCCGGATTCTTCGATCCCGGCAGTCTCCTCGGCGCGTGCAGTCAGAATCGAGCCCGGCTGATAAGCCGGCAGCATTCCGCCGAGCATCGTCAGCGATGTGACGGCCGCGAGCAGTCTGCTGAATTTAGAATGATTCATGCTGGATTCCTTTCTGTTTTTTGGCAACGCCATATTTATAGCACACACGGCAGTCGGCAGCCGTGATACTATACAAAGAATAAAAATGTTTACAAATCATACTGTCAGTAAACACAACAATTTAATTATAACACGTTTTATTCTGATTGTCAATACATATACAGCTTCTCCGTGCGGCATACAGCGTACAGCTGATCAGGAAACGCATCCGCTCATGTGCGTCCTCCTGTCCCGGTTTTCAGACGATCGCCGGCGCGGGACCCGGGAAAGCCCCGCAAACCGGGTGATCTGCAGGGCTTTCCGTGCTGTTATTCAGACGCGAGGCTCCTCTCGCCGAGCGCCTTGAGGCCGTCGTCCAGAACGGCAAAAATGATCCGGAGCCGATCGCCGGGGTTTTCGTTCCGGAAATCCCGGCATGCCTGAACTGCCGTTCTCCACGCCTGTTCCTTCGGATACCCGAAAATGCCCGCCGAGATCAGCGGAAACGCAATGGATCTGCAGCCGTTCTGCACGGCAAGTTCCAGCGCGGTATGATAGGCGCCGTACAGCAGCTGCGGCTCATTGCTGTTTCCGCCCCGCCAAACCGGGCCGACCGCATGGATGATATATTTCGCGAGAAGCCGGAATCCCGGCGTGATAACAGCGCGCCCTGTCGCGCACCCGCCGATTTCGGCACAGGCTTTTGTCAGCTCTGCCGATCCGGCTGCGCTGAAAATCGCGCCGCATACGCCGCCGCCTTCCGCAAGATGTTCATTTGCAGCGTTCACGATCGCGTCAGCCGCAATCTCCGTGATGCTGATCTTTCTGATCTCGATGCTCATTGTCGGCACTCCCTTCTCCGGCTCTGCGGTTCAGAGCCGCCCGTTTACTGCTTATCCGCGTTGATCCCGAGCAACTGCTCCCATGTGACCTTCTTTCCCGCAACGGTATTTTCCGTGTAGTATTTGAGAAGCAGCTGTGCGTCCTCGACGCTGATCACGCCGTTTTCGTCCACATCTCCGGCCTTGATCTGCACCGCAGTCAGCCCCATTTCATTGCCCGCGATCCGCTCGGTATAGGCCTTCAGCACGGTCTGTGCATCGTCCACGCTGACGTTATCGTCGCCGTTCACATCGCCCCGGATATACAGCAACTCGAACGGATAGCCGTATTTTTCCGCATGAGCCTGCGCGGTGCTGCCGCCGTATCCGATGACAGCCGCCCCCGCAGGGATCGTTTTCTCCGAATCCGCGATCCCGCAGTCACGCGCCTGAATACAGATCTCTTTCAGGCCCGCGCAGCCGGAGACCGTGTTTGCACCGATCTCCGTGACCGTTTTCGGAAGGACGATCTTCGTCACGGCGGATTTATCGAATGCCTTGTCCGGAACGGCCGTGACGCCCTCGCGGAATATCACTTCCAGTTCCTCGCCGGTCGTGCGGAAAGCCGTCGCTGCAATTGTCTCAATATTTTTGCCGATCGAAACGGTTTTCAGCAGCGGGCAGTCGGCGAATGCGCCCTGCTCCGGATAGGCGCCGCACTGGATCTCCCTGACGGAATCCGGCAGCGTAACGGATTCCAGCTGACTGCAGCGCCGGAAGCATTCCGACGGGATGACCGCCGCGCCTTCTGCGACCGTCACGGTTTTCAGCGAACCGCAGGACGCAAACGCCTCTGCGCCGAAGGAACAGCCGGGGAGCTCCGCAGCGGTCAGACCGGTGCCTGCAAATGCCCGTCTGCCGATCTCTTTCACCGAAGCCGGGAAATTGCATTCTTTCAATGACGAACAGCCGTCAAATGCAGAGGCATTGACAGCGGTCAGCGTCTCCGGCAGGACGACCTTTGCAAGCTCCGTGCGCGATTTGAACGCGCCCTCCGGAACAGCCGTGACGCCCTCGCGGAAGGTCACCTCCAGAATGCCCTCGCCGGTCGTGCGGAAAGCGGTCGCCGCGATCGCCTCAATATTCTTGCCGAGCGATACGGTTTTCAGCAGCGGGCAGTCGGCGAATGCGCCCTGCTCCGAATAGGCGCCGCAAAGGATCTCTTTGACGGAATCCGGCAGCGTGACGGATTCCAGCTGACTGCAGCGCCGGAAGCATTCCGACGGGATGACCTCCGCGCCTTCTGCGACCGTCACGGTTTTCAGCGAACCGCAGGACGCGAACGCCTCTGCGCCAAAGGAACAGCCGGGGAGCTCCGCAGCGGTCAGACCGGTGCCTGCAAAAGCCCGTCTGCCGATTTCCTTCACCGAAGCCGGGAAATTGCAATCTGTCAGCGATGAGCAGCCGTCAAATGCAGAAGCATTGACTGCGGTCAGCGTCTCCGGCAGGACGACCTTCGCAAGCTCGGTGCGCGATTTGAACGCACTCTCCGGAACAGCCGTCACGCCCTCGCGGAAGGTCACCTCCAGAATGCCCTCGCCGGTCGTGCGGAAGGCCGTCGATGCGATCGCCCCGATATTTTTGCCGATCGAAACGGTTTTCAGCAGCGGACAGTCGGCGAATGCGCCCTGATCCGAATAGCCGCCGCACCGGATCTCTTTGACGGAATCCGGCAGCGTGACAGATTCCAGCCCCTTGCAGTGCCGGAAGCATTCCGACGGGATGATCTCCGCGCCTTCTGCGACCGTCACGGTTTTCAGCGAACTGCAGGACACGAACGCCTCTGCGCCGAAGGAACAGCCGGGCAGCGCCGCAGCGGTCAGACCGGACCCGGCAAAGCCGCGCCTGCCGATCTCCTTCAGCAAAGCCGGAAAATCACATTCTGTCAGCGACGTACAGCCTTCAAATGCGGAAGCATTGACAGCAGTCAGCGTCTCCGGCAGAATGACCTTTGCAAGCTCGGTGCGCAATTTGAACGCGCCCTCCGGAACAGCGGTCACGCCCTCGCGGAAGGTCACCTCCAGAATACCGTCACCGGTCGTGCGGAAGGCCGTTGACGCGATCGCCCCGATATTTTTGCCGATCGAAACGGTTTTCAGCAGCGGACAGTCGGCAAATGCGCCCTGATCCGAATACGCGCCGCACCGGATCTCTTTGACGGAATCCGGCAGCGTGACAGATTCCAGCACCTTGCAGTGCCGGAAGCATTCCGACGGGATGCTCTCTGTCCCCTCCCCGACCGTCACGGTTTTCAGCGATGCGCAGCCCGAAAACGCCTCATTTCCGAGCGTGCAGCCCGGCAGCGTGAGTGCGGTCAGACCGCTGTTTTTGAACGCGCCGCCGCCGACCGATTCCAGCGACTTCGGCAGCGTGACCGTCTGCAGCGCAGTACAGCCGAGGAACGCATTGTTCCCGATCGCGGTGACGGTCTCCGGCAGCGTCACTTCGGCGAGTGCCGTGCATCCGCTGAACAATCCGGCGCCGACCGCCGTGATGACGTTCTTGCTGTCTGTATTTTTGAGGACGGCCTTCTGAATTTTCCCTGTATGGGAGCCGAACGGCTTGCCGGAGACGTCAGCCATGTCGCCGGAGCCGGTGACCGTCAGCGTCCCGTCCCCGTCCAGCGTCCATGTCAGCTTCTCCCCGAGCGTCCCCTCAGCGGCAGGGGTCTGTTCGTCCGCCGCGGCATTCACGGCTGCCGTGAACGGTACCGCGGATGCCGGAAGCGCCGATGCTGCCGATGCCAGCATGAGAAACGCGGTCAGAACAGATGTATAACGGATCAGTTTCATATATTCTCCTTTTGCAAAAAGCGGTGCGCCCGAAGGCGCGCAGATATTTATATTATAGCACAGAATGCGGCCGATTGCAAGATTTTTCAACATGAAGGCAGCGCCGTGCATTTCGTCGCGGATGAAATGCACAGACCGTTCATCCGGAAAAACGGGATTTCGTCCTCAAAAAGCGGGATTACGTCGCGAAATACGGCATTCTGTCGGATTCTATTGACTTGTCGGTTTTCTTATGTTATCATTTTACATAACAGGCAATATGACACCAATTTCAGGCATCCGGGTTCTGTCACATACAACCGCAGCAAACATGAATCGGGAAAGGAAATACGCTTATGAAACAAATACGCAAATTCACCGCCGCAGTCATGTCATGTATCCTCTGCAGCACCGTTATGCCGTTCTCCGTCTTTGCCGAGGAACCGGCCGGCACCGCTGCAGAGCTGCCTGCAAAGTATGACCCGCGGACAGAGGAACCGGAGATCCTGACCGCCGTCAAGAATCAGACCTCTCCGATCTGCTGGTCGTATTCCTCGCTTGGCTGCATTGAGTCAAACCTCATCAAAAAGGGCTATGCCGACAACACGCTCAATCTGTCGGAAGCGCACCTGATCTGGTTCTCCCGCGGAAAGGACTCGCCGGACGACCCTGACGACCCGCGCCACGGCGGCGGCAAGAATCTCGGCAAAGAAGCTTACAGGACCGGCAGCTATACGATCAATACCATTGCGGCGCTGGCGGCATGGCAGGGCATCGTCACGGACAGCGATGCGCTCACGCTCACGCAGACCCCGGTCATGGCCGAATCCGAGCGTTACCGTTCGGCTGCACATCTGCAGAACGCGGATTATTACAAAGCGTCTGAAAAAGACGGGATCAAAGCAAGCATCCTGAAAAACGGCCCGATGATCCTCGGCTATTTCTGCGCAGAGAACTATCCGCTCTCCGCAAAAGCCGGTTACTACAACGCAGATACCACAATGGAAGCGGCACGGAGAAGTGATCTGGCCGGCGGCTGGCATTCCGTCATGGTCGTCGGCTGGGACGATACCTATTCCAAGGATAATTTCACGGTCCCGGCACCCGGCGACGGCGCATGGATCATCAAGAACAGCTACGGCAATTTCCAGCGTTCCGAGAACGGATATTTCTATATGAGCTATTATGAGCCGACGATCGACGAGGTCGTATCCGTTGACATGGAACCGGTCACGAATTACGGTGCCGTCCGCAGCTATGACTGCTCCGATCTGTCAACGACATACTTTGCGGAGAAGAACTGCGGCCTGATGCTCGCGAATGTCTTTGAAGCGAAGGAGCCGGAAACGGTCACTGCCGTCGGATTCTTCTCAGCCGAGCAGATCCCGGAATGCAAGATCTGCGTATACAAACTGGATCCGGATGCGGAAAACCCGGAGGACGGCACGCCTGCGATCGAAATGACCGCAGACATCGCGCACAAGGGCTACCATACGATCAAGCTGCCGGAGAGCTTCAAAGCCGAGGCCGGACAGAAATATTCCGTGACCGTCAGAATGCCGGTCGAGACCATTCAGCCGGCAATCCTGGATACCGGCTGTTATAAAGCAGGCGTATCGTATTACAGATTCTATACGGCGGAAGAAGAAAAGCCGTGGAAGGACTGCTTCCGTGCAGGGCGCGGCGACTGCACCGTTCATGTGTATACCGAATACACCGGCGAGGAAAAAGACCCGTTCATCAAAAACGCGGACGGCACGCTGATCGACGCCTATCCGGAGCCGCTGATGCGGGAGACGCTGAGAGAACTTGACACGAATCATGACGGATATTTCTCGCGGGAGGAAAGCGCTGCTTCCTACACAGGCGTGATCTATGATATCAACCGGGACGGCCTGTCCGATTCCAGAGACCTGACGCTCCTGAAGCGTGCGATCCTCGGCCTGCAGGAATCCGGCTCCGGCTATGACTGGAAAGAGGCAGATATCGACATCAACTGCGTGTATGAATATAACGATGTACACATTCTGAAATGCTGGACGCTCCAGAAGTCCACGAAAGAATGATCTCAGCGGACCGCACCTGTTCTGATCCCGGGTGCGGTCCGTTTTTCGGCAGATCAGGCCTTTTTTACCGATTTATCATTGACTTTCGCGCCGGAATCATGTATAATAAAGTTGAGCGTTCCTGACACGGGTGGCAGGACGCCGACAGACGTTTCCGGGAGGGGGAACGATCCATGATATGTACAGGAGGGGTCATCATGAAAACAAGCAAAAGCGTTCTGAGGGTCACGGCGATCCTCGCCGCCGTCATGCTGACAGGCGGAATGTCTCTCGCCGCAAAGCCGGTGATTCTCTCTGCTGCGCCGATCACGGCATACGCAGAAGAAGAAGGCACATTCGCGAAGAATGACACGTTTGAATACAAGAAGTATTCCCAGTATGTTGAGGTCACGCGTACTTTTCGTGATTCCGATACGCTGGAGATCCCGTCCCAGATTGACGGACTGCCGGTCAAAAAGATCGGTATCTACGGTTTCCAGCTCTGCAAGGCAAAAACAATCATATTCCCGGATACGCTGGAAGAGATCGGACCGTATGCATTCGGTATGTGCGAGAACCTTGAATCCGTAACATTCCCGGATTCGGTGAAGGTCATCAAGTTCCACGCGTTTGAATGCTGCCCGAAACTCTCGGAGATCAACTTCCCCGCAGATCCGGTCTGGACCGGCGACTTCACCTTCGATGAGACACCGTGGCTGGAAGCACAGCGCAAAAAGGATCCGCTGGTCATTGTCAATGGCTCGGTGATCGACGGCAGGACCTGCACGGGCGATGTCGTGATCCCGAAGGGCGTGACCTATGTCGCGACCGGCGCATTCTCCAAGAATGAGAAGATCACATCGGTCAAATTCCCGGCCAGCGTGAAGCATCTGCAGGAAAACACATTCTGGCAGTGCTCCGCTCTGACCTCGGTCGAGATGCCGGGCGTCACCGAACTGGGATTCGGCGTGTTCGGCGACTGCGACAAGCTGACGGATCTGAAGATCTCCGGCAAGCTGACAAAGATCGACCAGTACACCTTCACGGATAACGACGCCTCTGCGACGATCACGTTCTACGGCAGTCAGTCTGCATGGAACAGCGTGCAGAAGCCGGACGGCGATGCCTTCCTGCAGCGTGCAAGACTGGTATTCGACGAGAGCTATCAGGAACCGCAGGATGAGGTCATCGGCGACATCAACGCGGACGGCCAGTGCGATTCCGCCGACGCCGTGCTGCTGCAGAAGCATCTGCTGACGATCGAGTTCCTGAATGAGGAAAAGGCAAAGATCGCCGATCTGGACAAGAACGGCAAGCTGGAGGCCTCCGACCTCGCACTGCTCAAGCAGAACATTCTCAAGAACAGATAACGTACCCAAACAGGCAGCCCCTCCGGAAGCGGATTCCGGAGGGGCTTTTGTGTTATTGTCTACGTGACTTTTTGTTTCCGAAAACGATCAGCAGGATATACAGGATCAGCAGCACAGGCGCACCGAGAATCGGTGCAACGATCACCGGTGTTATGCGGTATGCCTCATTCCGGTAGTAAACACGGCGTTCCTCTATTTCGTCATTCTGAACGCGCTTTGCCCGTACAAACAGCCGCTGCGTATTGATGCCGTATGGCGTACAGGTGAACAGCGTGCAGAGATCCTTTCCCTTTTCAATCTGCAGATCATCAACCTCATACGGCTCAACGGTTTTGGTTTTCACCACCTGATATGTGAATACTTCGGACAGGATCGTGATCGTGAAGCGGTCGCCGGGTTCCAGCTTGTCAAGGTCGGAAAAGAGCCTTGCATTCGGCAGACCTCTGTGACCCGAAAGCACCGTATGCGTGCCCGCACCGCCGACCGGCAGACTGCTGCCCGGCAGGTGTCCGATCGCGACCTGCAGCACCTCCGGCTCCACGGAGTGGTAAATCGGCAGCTCCAGATTGATCTTGTCAATATTCAGATAGCCCATGATGCCGGTTCCGGTGATGTCCAGCGTATCTTCATAGCCGGAAACGCGCTCCGGATGATAAAAGCCCTCCGGGGTTTCCGCAAGCCGCTGATTATAATCCTGCGCTTCGGAAAGGATGCGTTCCCGTTCCGCAGCACGGATCTCACTCACGGCATCCTGATAATTCTGCACGACCTTCGACATATTCCGCGAATTGATATAATCGCTGACAGGCGGATACAGCATCAGTACAATGCCGGTGAAAAATGCTGCAGCCAGTCCGTATTTCAGTATTTTGTGCTTCATCTGCGATTCCTTTTTCGGATAAGCTTTGCAGCGGGAGGGTGATGCCTCCCGCTGCATTGATTCATGGATTGTGTGTCATTCTGTCAGAATGTCTCACTTCTCAGCATCGGACATTCTCTTCTTGGTGACCAGCACGATGCCCGAGCCGACTGCCAGCATACCGCCGAGCAGGTAGAACAGCTTGGTGCCGATACCGCCGGTGGTCGGCAGGTTCGATTTCTGAATGTTCTGAACCTCGAATTCATACTGGTAAGCAGTATTTGCTGTCAGCGGAGTGGTGCTGTCCTTTGTGACTGTCCAGTTCGGTCCGTCCAGAGTCGGTGCCGACGCGATCTTGATCGTGACATCGGAAGCCTCCTGGTAGCCTTCCGGAACGACGATTTCTTCGATCGTATAGTCGCCGTCGCCGAGACCCGTAAAGGTCAGAACACCGTTTGCGTCAACAAACGCTTCCACATAAACCTCACTGCCCTCGGTCGTATTCTGCGTGATCGTCGCCTGTTCCTCAAGCTTGTACTTCTGAGTCGTGGACTCATAGAGCGCGGCATCGCCCGAACCATCCTCTGTGTAGGTACCGTCCTTCAGCTTGAAGTACGAGCCGTCATCCGCCTTCACAAAGCACTTACCAACAGTGATGACCTTGTTCACGCCGTTGCCGGTGAGTCTGAACGCTGCACCTGCAAGCGGGGTACCCTTGTTGTCCTTCTTCATCAGCTTGAGTGCCGTGGTGTAGGTTTTGACCTCATCATCCGGGGTCTTGCCGGTCGGTTCACTGTCCTTCGGCTCGTCAGTTGTATTCGTGCTGTCCGTATCCGCATTCGGGTCATTGGAATACTGAAGATTGACCGTATTCGGGTTGCCTGCATCCGTGATAACAGCGTTCTCGTTCAGAGTGGCTTTATACGTGACGACGATATCTGTGCCGGGATCAACATCCTTGAAGAGATCAACGCAGTCTTTAAAAACGATCTTGAGCGTCGTACCGGTTGTAGCACTGTAAGTGCCCTGAACCAGATAGTACTGACCGTTCTTATCAGTGCCTGTGCCGTCCTCATCAAGCGTCAAAGGCGACCCGCCGAGCGTAACCGTCAGCGTATCGTCATAGGTCAGGCCCTTGGAAAGCGTATCATTCAGCACGAAGTAGTACTTGTCGTAGCCTGTCACATCGGGGCTCTTTGTTTTGATCTCATAGTTCACGGTGTCGCCGATCGAAGCGGAGTTGGCATCAACTTTTTGCGTGCCCTCCACGATCTTCTTCTCAACGCTCGGCAGAGAGTGCTTTGCGACTGCCTCGGTATCCTCGACGATCTTCAGCAGGTTTGCACTTCTGACCTTGACGCCTGCTGTTTCACCGGACACAAGCGGATCGCTTTCATCAAGGATCAGGTACCAGCCGTCAGCCAGCTCCGTGTTTGTATATTTTGTTCCGGATTTCGCCAGCGGCTTCGCTGCAGTCTTGGTCAGAACGCCTGTCTCGTTGAACACCTTTGCAAGGAGCTGGATATTGTCTGCGTCCTTGATCTTGGCGAGCTGTGCCGCAACCTGGTTGACGGTTGCATTGGAAGCAAGCTCATCAATACCGAGATCAGACTTCTTGGCATTCAGCGCAGCAATCAGAGCCGCGCCGTCGTCGGTGATCGCGTCACCCCAGTTCATATCGGAAAGGTTGCCGTCAGCATCCTTTGTACCGGTAATGAGCTGATAAGCATTGTAAGTATGCTCCGCCGGATCCGTATCAGTCACGGTGAGCGTGGAAGCAAATGCGGTCAGGCTCATGGAAGCCATTGCGCACGGAGCGAGTGCCAGCAGGCCGGCTGTCAGCAATGCTGCAAATCTCTTACTCTTTTTCATGATAATATCCTCCAATTTCATAATCATTTTCATTTTTTCGGTGGTCGCCTTTTTCATTGCGTTACGGGAAGCTCACATCATCGGAACCTCCTTTCGCGTCTTTTCAAGGCGTAGCCGCCAATCATACCAGTCATTGCCAGGAGCAGGCCTGTGAAGCAGTAACCGTTTGCTCCCATGCCGCCCGTATCGGGCAGCCAGTACCAGATGTAGGTGTTTTTCACCGTGATCGGGTTTTGCGGGGTATTTGTATCAACGTCGTTGTTCATGTAGCTGACAAGGTACATGACCTTGCCGTTTGCGTCAACCCAGTTGCCGTCATCATTCTTTGTCAGTTCATTGCCCGCACTGTCGTATACCATGATCTCTTCGAGGTGGTATTCGTAGAGGCAGTCGTTTTCCTCTTTAATATAACGCCTGTCTGTCACAGGATAATCGCTGCCCCAGTGATAGGTCCAGGATTTCCCGTCGTCCGAATCATCGGGAAGTGTGATGGTTTTCGCCCAAACCGTGCCATTTGGTTCCGTATCGATCTCATACGTACCGTCGCCCTTGAGATGCAGCGGATTCGTGTAGGAGTTCGGATCCGGCACGATCTGGTAGATGCGGTCATAGAAATCAGTGACATACTGTCCGGTCGATTCGCTGTAGCCGGGGACGTCCGGCGGATTTCCTGCCGTACCGGGCTCCGTAATGGTGAGATACAGTAATCTGAAATCACCGTTGTCATTGGAATTCGGAGGCGTTTCAAAATAGATTGCCATGGTGTCCCGGTTCGCATTCTCCGGAACCGTGAACTCCGCTGAAAATGTGTGCTGCTCATATGCTTCATTGCCATCTGCATTCAAGACAATGTTCGGCACAACAGTCGGCCACGAGTTGTTTCCGGTGTCCATGCTCAGCTGAATGACCTGTGCAGGTGTTCCGTTGCCGTGTTCCTGAGCCTCGCCTGTAAAGACATATTTCCTGCCCGGGATCAGATCCGGAACATTGATCCGGATACCGTCATTGTGTGCGCTTCTGCCAGTTACAACAATTCCGTTAAAATTGTGAATCGGATGCCCCGGCTGGATCGTTGTCTCATTCGGAGCATTAAAGTCCATGACCTCCCAGCCTTCGCTGCTGTCGCCGTTCTGGAACTGGAAATCATAAATCACATTGTCTCCGTTTCCGCCGACCGTCACTTTACCGTCGGTTTCCGAGACCGTGACGGGGTCGGTGCCTTCGATTGCCGTGAACTCATCCACAAGGAACCAGGTTCCCTGTTCGTTTGAAAGTGGGAAATTCGTGTAGTCAGGCCAACCGTTCTCGCCGTTGCCCGGAATGGACTCGATCAGAATTCTCATGTTGTACGGGTCGATCTCTGCCTCTTGGCTGTCGGAAGCACCGAGCCGGATCGTTCCGGTGATCTGTCTCCACTCACCGGCAGGCACGTAGACCTCCTGACCGATCGGCTGATAACCGTTTCCGGAAAGCGTACCGTCGTCAAGCAAGTGTTCGCCGAGGCCGTCGAAGAAAGTCATCTTGAACGTGTCTCCGACCGGGCTGTAAACATAAGCACTGAACGTGTAGGTCTTGTTTGCGAAGTATATGGACGGATCGAGATAGATCGTCGCCGCATCGTTCGACCGCTCTCTGTTTGAGATCATCAGAGAGCCGCCGTCCTTTCCGTAAGAATGCTCGCTGTCATAGGATGCTGCGGCTACCGGCTGCGGTCCGCCGTGCTGCACCGTCCATTTCTGCGTCAGCACATTCAGTGCTGCATTCTGGTCGGAATCAGAGAAGGAATGATGCTGCAGGAGCTTCGCGTCCTTCGCATCGGCTGTCTTGACCTTGATCGTCACAGTGTTTCCGTTCTCCGCCAGATTGTTGATGACCAGAATATTCTCATCCGGGTGCACCTGAAGATCTATCGTTTCCGGCGACACCTGCGGATAAGCAGGATCGGCGGTGTAATACTCCGCGCCCGCCGGGATCGCATAGGATACTTCAAGTCCGCCGCCTGCGTAAGGACCGCTGTACGGCGCGCCCGGTGTCTCCTGCGGTGTCGTGTAGGAAATGATCGGGTTGCCCGCTTCGTCCACAATGTTGACCGTCAGCCTCGTCGGCTTGCTGCCTTCATATTCCGCCTTCTTGCGCGTCAGCCGGAGCTGAACCTTCGGCGGGTTCTCGGTGTTCTCCCACTGTTTCTTCGCATTCAAATTCACCTTGTGAATATCGGTATTGGTGATTACGATATTGCCGTTGTCATCCGTGCTGTAGGTTGCCTTAAAGTCTCTCGGAACATTGAGTTCCTCGACCTCGTAAGAGTAGGTGTGATTGCCGTACCGTTTCAGCAGCCCGTCAACGGTCTTGCCCTCTGCCCATTCTGCTGCAGAGACGGAAAAGGTTCTGACCTTGATATCACCCTGTTTCAGAGCGACCTGCTTGACCTCACCGGTCTGGTCATCGGTTCGCATGATCTTGAATTTGACGGAATCGTAACCGGGCGGGATCGCCACATCTGCGGGCTCCCATGCCTTTCTGATCACAATGGGTCCGACTTCTTCAATGATCTCATTATTGAAGTTGTAGCTGTTCACATCCGACAGAGCCTGCCCGCCGAGTGTTGCTTCTCCGTTTGTCACCGTGACCGGACTGCCGTTGACAGTGACCGATCCGATGATGTTCGGATTCACGCCCTCCTCCACGACCTTGAATATTCGTGTCTGACCGAGCTCTTCAAAAGTCTTTCGTTCACCGTCCTTGAGTATGAAAGAGCCGTCGCCTTCCGGATCCAGTTCCTTTAGATAGAAGTCGCCGTCCGGATCATTGCCCTGGGTCTGAGCCCAGACTTTGTTATCGTCGTCCCACTCCCAGATACGGAAGGTATATTTCAGATCTTCGTAGAGACCCTTGATATAATGATGCTGATACTCGACATTCTTCATGACCGTCAGCGGCTTCACTGTCGGCAGGTTCATCTCCATTGCAAGGTTGGAATAGCAGCCGCCGCGCTCCAGATAGAACATATTGATCTTGTGTGTCTTTGTATGAGCGGTGCTGTCCCAGTCCGAAATGTAATCGGAGATCTTCGTCACGATCCACTTGTTCTCCTCGCTGCCGGAACTGGTGCTTGCCGTGTCGATGCCAATCGGCGTCGGCAGTTTCGTCCAGTCCTCTTCACTGGAAATGATGCCCCAATTGGTCAGCGTCTTCTGAACCGAATCCTTCTCCGGATCATCGCTCGTCAAAGGCATGCCTGTTCCGTTGTCCTGTGTCCAGACAATGCCGTTGGTAAAGTCGATCATACCGCCGGCCGGTTCGTGGATACCGCCGATATCAAGCACGAGCTTGCCGTCCACAAAGACCCACATGTCATCGTCACCGCTGTACTTGAATGTAACAGGCTCGGGGGTATTCGCAGCAGTCGGATTGATAAACTCGGCTTCCATCGTCATGCCGAAGTGGTGATTGTAACCGTTTCCGTCGAAGTTCGGATTTCTTCTCGTATCGTCATAGGGATCGAACGGGAAGAAGCCAATCTTGAAATAGGGATCTACTGTATCATTCTCATCGTAATAGATCTTGTTTTCTTCGTTATCATATCTGCCGGTGAACTGACCGCCCAAATGGTGAGCGTCGTTGATGATGTCAAAGGTTCCTCTGAAGCGGTTTGCATTTTCCGGATCATCCGGATTCTCCCAGATCGCCGGATCATCTCCGTAAACGATAAAGTTTCCGGTCGTCTGATCGTAATAAGCGTAGTTATCATTGCTGTTATAGTAGAGATGACCGGTTTTATTATCCTTCTGCAGCAAATGGTTGACGTTTGTATAGACCGTCTTATACGCGCTCTGGTCAACATTGCCGTCCGTTGTACTCAAATTTGTAGTCGGTGCAAACAGATACGCGAGGCTGTTGCCGGAACCTGCGATATGCGGGTAGCCGTCCGAACCAAGTTCAGACTGAACAATCCCCTGAACCGGTCTGTTGCCGGGGTAAGCAGGATTGGAGTTGTAGTCGCCCGAATAGCTGTTCTTGTCCGGAACATAGATATGTGTGTCGCCGTCCCAGTAGTTATAAACATTCGAGCCGCCCTCAACGCCTGCACCGCCTGCACCTGCAGGCACCGGCGTGCCGTATGCCAGGAACAGGATGTCATCTCTTGCGTTTCTGCCGGTGTTGATACCGGTATCCGAAACAAAGTTGTGCTGATACGGCGGACCGATCAGCGCGCCGCCATTATCCCGTGCAAAACCGTAGTTGTTGTTCTGAGATTCAAGTTCGCTTCCGCCGTAATCAAACAGCGTGAACTTGATGCCCTCTGCAATGTTGTCGATCGTATCGAGGACGTACTGTCCCTGATCGTTGAAGCTGCCGGTGCTGCCGTTTTCTGCCGCTCTCAGCGCAGGGGCTCTCAGCATTTCTTCCGGCTCGTCATCAGCTTCGATCACATAGTCGTCTGTGTATTCATCATAATCTGCAATGCCCTCTGCATTCGTGATCGCTTCGTCCAGCGTCACGCTGCTGCCTCCAAGCAGTGCCGCGAAATCCGTGCTGCCCGTATAGCAGGAGGCATCGTGCACATGCTCTGTCAGCCCGCAGACGAGCTGTTCTTCCCAGCAATCATCGGTATGAACGTGCTCCGTGTCGTCCTCAAGTCCGCACACAAGCTGCTTTTCCCAGCACGCATCGGTGTGGACATGCTCTTCGATCCCGCACTCCGCTTCGTTTGCCATTGTCAGGCCCACGCCGTGGAGTGCCCACGAAACGCCGGAGGTCACGAACAGTGAAAGGACAAGGAGCAGTGCGATCATACGGTGCCTCTGCATCTTTTTCCTGTTCACTTCCGACAATAAGATCTCAAAGCTCTTCTTCATTGGTGATCTGCTCCTCCTTTCTCCGTGATAACGGAATCATTTTAGGATTGATTGTGTTTCCGCAGCGGCCAGACCCGGAACAAAACCTTTCCGACGATCTGTTCCGCGCCGATGCTGCCGATATCGCTGTTCCGGCTGTCCGCCGAAAGCACACGGTTATCTCCGAGAATGAAGATCTTATCAGCAGGCACCTCATACGGAAATGCAATGTCGCACTGTCCGAGGCTCTTCTCTATCACGTAAGGTTCATCGAGAAGCTTGCCGTTGACAGTGACGCTGCCGTCTCCGCTGATCGAAATGACGTCACCCGCCAGTCCGACCACGCGCTTCAGGAGCATTTTGTTCTGCCACGAAACGCAGCAGAGATCCCCGTAGGTAACGCTGTCCGTATTGAGCGTCACCAGGATGTCGCCGTCATTCAGCGTCGGGCTCATGCTGTCGCCCGATACCTGAATCACCGGCATGAATATTGTCGATACCAGTACCGCTGCCGCCGCTACAACGATCAGCACGGCCGCGGTATTGAGCAATGTGCGGATAAACCGTTTCCGGTAGCGTATCCGGTTCAGCTCGGATTCGACCTGCTCCTCCGAGGGGATCACGACCGGAGCCTTGTTTTCAGCTGCCATATCTGATTCCTTTATTATATGCTGTTTTCTGCTGCGGGAGCTTCCGGAGCCGGAGCGGACTGTTCCGTCTGCGCCGTCTGCTGCTCCGCCGCCGATGCAGCTTCCTTTATTTCTCTTTCTGCGTTTCGTTTGACCTGCTCGACATATTCGTCTGCGGTTTTCTGCGCGGTCTCGAACAGCTCGTTGAGCTTCACGACTGCCTCCGCGATCGACCCGGCGTTCCGGATCTTCAGTTCTCTGGCTTCAAGCTCGGATTTCAGTGATGCGATCTCCTCGTTGAGTGCCTTTTCGCGCTTCTGATATTCATATAGGATCTCGATCAGATCGGAGCGTCTGAGCCGCTTGAATTCTTTATCTGTCATGTGATTTCACCTATTGTTTCGTGTAAATGATACCGATTTTGTTTCATTACGAACCGTATAAAATATTATTTAGCTCATATGTTAATGATATTCAGGTTCCGTCGTTGTTTTCAAATTTGTTTTGGAACGTCAGCCATAATTACATATATAGAATATTTACTATCTTGCTGTTTCTTTTATGCTCTAATTATAACATCTTCTGTAATTTTTGTCAATCTCTTTTATCCGTTTTTTCATTATTTGCATAATTTTGGTGTAATCCGCACAACTGTTGTACGGCTTTCTTGTAGAAACAGCCGGAAACGCTACAACTTTTCCGAAAGCAACATTTACTAAAAGTCCGATTCTAAAAAATATATACCTTACGTTATCCGCGGCAATTTCATCCGTAAAAGCTCCTCCTTATTTTTATACCGAAAGTAATTTCTCTGACAAATATTTACTATTCATATAATTCGCCCGCGTCATTATGCACGATTTTGCGCTCTCTAAATTATATGATGTGACAGTTTTTCGGAAATCGCCGTCTTTTTTCGCAACATTGGTTGACTTGCCCCCGCTTTCGTTGTATAATAGTAAGGAAAAGAATACGCTGTATAAGCACATCACTGCACGCAGGGAGGTACCGGATGACTGACAAGGAACTGCGAAAAGCAAAAAAAACAGATCTGATCGAAATGCTCTACTATCTCAGAACAGAAATCGACGAGCTGAAGGCACAAAACGATACGCTTCGCGCAAAGGTGCTCCTGCTCTCCGGTGAGCAGCCCGCCGAAAGCGGTGACAGCGATGCATAAGTTCACAAGCCTTGACGAGATCCCGACCGCGGAACAGTTCAAAAAGGAGCTGAACCGGCGGCGTTATAAAAAGCAGTTCGCTGCCACGCTGAAAAATACGTTCATCTCCGTTGCAGAAGCCGCATCCGCCGCCGTGCTGATCTCATGGCTGTTCCTGCCTGCCGTCCGCGTGACCGGCACGAGCATGGAGCCGACCCTGTTCAGCAATCAGATCGTTTTCTGCAGCAAGCTGCAGAATGCAAAGCGCGGCGATATCATTGCATTATACTATAATAAAAAGCTGCTGCTGAAGCGCGTGATCGCCGTTGCAGGCGACACGATAGACATCGACGAAAAAGGCAATGTCACGCTGAACGGCGAGCCGCTGGACGAGCCGTATATCAATTCCGCAGCACTCGGCGAATGCGACATCGTATTCCCTTATCTGGTCAAGGAGAACCGCTGGTTCGTCATGGGCGACAACCGCGCAGTCTCCGTGGACAGCCGCTATTCCGCGTTCGGTGCCGTTCCGGATGAGAACATCCTCGGCGTTGTGTGGTTCCGGCTGTATCCGTTTGATCTGCCGCATATCCTGGAGAACCCCCATGAAGAAAAAGAAAGCGTCTGATATCCTGCTGACGGCACTGCTTGTTCTCATCATGCTGGCCGGCATCGCGATCTTTCTCTATCCGGCATTCAGCAGCTGGTGGAACGACCGGACGCAGACCAAGATCATCGAGGAATACAACAAGGCCGTCGGTGTTCTGGATACGTCCCAGAAGGATGAAATGCTCGATCAGGCACATGCCTACAACGCAGCACTGGCATCCCTTGCAGATCCGATGTCGCAGTATGAAGCCCTGACCGATTACTCCGGCGTGCTGAACATTCCGGGCACGGGCATCATCGGCTATATTGATATCCCGAAGATCGGCGTGCATCTCCCTGTTTATCACGGCACAAGTCCGGAGGTGCTCAATGTCGCAGTCGGACATCTGGAGGGAACCTCACTGCCGGTCGGCGGCAAGGGCAGCCACGCGGTCATCTCCGCGCACAGAGGTCTGCCCTCGGCAAAGCTTTTTTCCGATCTCGATCAGCTGACCGAGGACGATCAGTTCAGCATCTCCGTCCTCGACGATATTTTTACCTATGAGGTCGATCAGATCAATGTCGTGCGTCCCTATGAAACGGAGCTGCTCCGGCCGGAGCCGGACAAGGATCTGGTCACGCTGATGACCTGCACCCCCTACGGCATCAATACGCACAGACTTCTGGTCAGAGGGCACCGTATCGACACGGTCATTTCCGAGGAAGAAGACGAAGGCGATGAAACCGTCCGCAGAGTCAGAATTCCCGCTGACGCGATCCTTGTCGATCAGATGATCTCTCTGCCGTTTGTCATTGTCCCGCTGGTCATTGTCCTGATCATCTACTGGACGATCACCGGCAGACGCGGCAAAAAACGATATCTCTCCGCATATACGCTCCAAAAAGAGCTGGATCAGAAGGAAAGGAACGGTGAATCAGAATGACGGCTGCACGAAGAAGAAAACATCGGATGATTCTGCCGCTGATCGCAGCGGTGCTCCTGATGCTGCCGCTGCAGTACGCACAAAAAGCAGAGGCTGCTGAAAACAAAACAATTACACTGGTCTGCCGTCAGGACGATACGATCCTCAGCGGCATGGAGTGGACACTGTACCGGATCGGAAAACGGAACGGCTCTGAGGTCATATTCATCCCGGAGCTTTCCGCCTACAGCATGGATCTCGGCGACCTTTCTGCGGACGCGGTCGATACCGCTGCCAAAACCATTGCAAGCTACGTGGCCGAAGCAGGACTTGCGCCGCTTTCAAACGGCAGCACAAATACGTCCGGCGAGCTTGCATTCGGCGGCCTGAACAACGGTCTGTATCTTGCCGTCGGCAAAACGCTGCAGGTCGGCAACACGACCTACTTCCCTTCTGAGCTGCTGCTTGAGATCAACGATGCCGGCATTGACTATGACGCATATCCGAAATTCTATTATTCCGACCTCTCGAATCAGGCGACGAAATATACGGTCAGAAAGGTCTGGGCTGACAACGACGACCAGTACCAAAAGCGTCCGCCTGAGATCACGGTCGATCTGTTCAAGGACGGTGCTCTTTACCAGTCCGTCACGCTGGATGCGGAGGACGAATGGGAATATTCATGGAGCGCGCTGAATGACGGCGCGGTCTGGACGGTCGCGGAGCGGGAGATCCCCGCGGATTATTCCGTCATGATCGACTCCAACAGCACGCAGTTCGTGATCCGCAATTCCTGTCAGGCACCGCCGGAAACCACGGCACCGCCGCAGACGACCGCGCCCCCGCAGACCACGCCTCCGCAGACCACGCCTCCGCAGACCACGCCTCCGCCGCAGCTCGTGCAGACGGGTCAGCTCTGGTGGCCTGTCCTGCCGCTGTCACTGGGCGGCATCATCCTGATCGGCGCAGGCATTTCGATGCGTGCGGGAAAGAAGAAAGATGAAGAATAATACATGGAAGCTTGTCGTACTCCTCGGCGTTCTGATGATCGCCGCAGCAGGTCTGCTCTGCATGTACAATATCCGGCAGAGCAATGATGCGGCAGCGCATTCGGAGGCGATTCTGGAAGCCCTGAAAAAGCAGCTCCCGGAGCCGCCCGCAGAAGCACCGGAGCCCGCAGAAACAGCACCCGCCCCGGCAAAAGAGGATCTGTTTGCATACTACGAAGAAGCCGAAACTGCACCCGTGCAGAGCGAGACCGCGGACATTGTCATCGGCAATGCCGCCTACTGCGGATATCTTACGCTGCCCTCGCTGGGTCTTGAGCTGCCCGTCATGAGCAGCTGGAGTTATCCGAATCTGAAGCTGGCACCCTGCCGCTACAGCGGAAGCGCAGAGACGAACGATCTCATCATCATGGCGCACAATTATTCCTCGCACTTCGGCAGGATCGGCGAGCTGACGACCGGCGCGCAGTTCTCCTTCACCGATACAAACGGTATCACGCATCCGTATGCGGTCTCGTTCATCGAGGTGATCGGGGGACAGGATGTCGAGCAGATGTTCCGCGGGCAGTCGGCCGACTGGGATCTGACGCTGTATACCTGTACGCTGAGCGGTCAGAGCCGTGTCACGATCCGCGCCGACAGGCTGGACAAACCGGAAGAAGCATCATAACAAAAAGCCCCTGCACCCGGCGATGTACCGGGTGCAGGGGTTTGTCTTATTTGAGCGCGTCCTTCCAGTTGTCCGCGAGGGTACCCTTCCGGCGCACCGCCGCGACCGATTTGTGCACAGCCTCGAACAGGCACTGTGTCCCGCATTCGGTCGCCTGATAATCCGCCGCACGGTCGCGGGAAATGCCGATCCTTGCAGCTTCGGCGGCAGCGTCGATGTTCGCGCCGAGGAACAGGAACTCCCAGCCCTTTTTCTTCGCCGCTTCGATCATCTTCTTGATGTCGGCGTAGCTGTAATTGCAGCTGGAATTCTCGTGTCCGTCCGTCGTGATAATGAAGATCGTGTGCTCGGGCACATCCTCGGGGCGAGCGTATTTGTGGATCATTTCGATCTGTCTGATTGCCGCGCCGACTGCATCGAGCAGAGCCGTTCCGCCGCCGACGCAGTAGTCCTTGTCCGTCATGACCGGCACCTTGTCCAGCGGCAGACGGTCATGCAGCATCTCATGCCGCGTATCGAACAGCACCGTCGTGACGAACGCCTCGCCTTCCTCCTTCTTCTGCTTCGCGATCATCGCGTTGAAGCCGCCGATCGTGTCGTTTTCCAGCCCGCTCATCGAGCCGCTGCGGTCGAGGATAAAGACCATTTCCGTGAAATTGTTTTTCATTGTGATTCTCCTTTCGGTTTGGGGCGGATTGTTTCCTGTGTCTTTATCATACCACAAACCGAAAGGAAAAGGGTCAACCGGCAGTTGACTTTTATTCCGAGCCGAGCAGCGGCTGATCGTACTGCTCCAGTGCCTCGTTGATCTCGAATACATTGTAGATTTTCCGGTCAATAAAATATTCGATGATGACGTCAAATTTGCTGCTGTGCGAGAGCGAAAGCCCCGCCGTCCGCAGCAGCGCGTTTGTCTCGTCCAGATCGAGCCGCAGCGCCAGTGCCAGCGCGAGCGCGGTCTCTTTTTGCGGGCGGTAATGCGGTTTCGAGCGGATCTTGGAGAAAAGCTGCTTCGAGAGATTCGCCTTTTTGTAGCATTCGGCATCCGACATGCCCCGCTCGTCAATGAGCCGCAGCAGCATTTCCGTGAAGCCCTCGTCAAGCTGCTTCAGGCGCTCGTCCAGCGACGCTTTCTCCGCAGCGCATTCCGCAGGGATCCCGCTCTCCATGTATGCCGGAGCGGCAAAATCAGACTTCTTTTCCTTCCGGAAGAATGCGGAAGCATTTGCCGCAGCCCCTGCGAACGCATCATGCAGCGGATGCGCCTGCGCAGGATGAAGCCGCTTTGCAAGATACTGTTCCAGTTCCGCGAGCGTCTCCCGGTGTGCGCCGTAGCTGTGCCAGTCAAACCGGACGAGATAAACGTCCAGCTTTGCAGTCAGCGGATGTGACAGGATCGTCTGCACCGCGGTTTCCAGTGCAATGTCCTTCGGGAAGCCGTAAACGCCGGAGTCGATCAGACTGACGGCGATCTTTCTGCAGCCCTGCGCCGCGGCTTCTTCAAGGCTGTGCCGGTAGCAGTCCGCGAGCGTCTCTGTTTCATGCTGATCTCCGCCGCGCCAGACCGGTGCCGCCGTGACGATCAGCTTTTTGCAGGAAAGCCCGGATACGGCCTCCCGGCTGCGCAGGGTCTTTGCCTCCCCTGCCGCGCATCCGCCCAGTGCCCGCAGTTCATCCGTCAGCGACATACCGGCTCTGCTGCCGCACGCACCGAACACGCTGCCGCCGTACTGCAAAGATTCGTCCGCGGCGATCACAGCCGCATCACACGGGAACCGTGTCAGATCGGTATATAACAGCTTCAAAGGCATGACATTGCACCTCCTTCAATTGATATATCCATTGTATCATAATCCCTGCGCCGCGTCAAGGGCGGAAAAGCAGAAATAATCAACAGATACCTGTATATTTTCTCTTGTATTCTCTTGGGATATGTGTTATAGTATAATAGGCGGAAAGCGGAATCCTGTACCGGTTTCATCGCAGATCCGTATCTTCCGAAGCCTTCTCCGCGCCGTTCAGGGGCACGGAGATCATAGAAAATATCAATTTATTTGACTGGGGGAAACATCTTATGAACATGAAACACGCAGCGGTACTGGCTGCCGCGCTCCTGACCTTCTGTACAGCGGTCTGTCCGGCATCCGCTGCCGTCCGGGGAGACGCAGACAGAAACGGCAGCACCGACCGGAACGACGCACGGTATCTGACGGAATGGCTGCTGAAGGAAAGCGGCAGTCCGGACCTTGCGGCCGCCGATCTGGACGCGAACGGCAGGCTGGATGCCGCCGATCTTTCGCTGCTCAAGGCACTGATCCTGAATCCGCCCGCGCAGCACAGCAGCACCGACCCGAAGGCCTATATGGAGCAGGTGCGCAGCAATTGGGTGCAGCAGGTGCCGCAGAACATTCAGAACGCACGCGGCGGCGAGCTGACGCACATCACGTATTTCTCGCAGAAGGCGAACAAGGAAAAGGGCGCGCATGTCTGGCTGCCGCCCGGGTACGATCCCGCAAAGCAGTATCCGGTCTTTTACGTCAACCACGGCATTCAGGGCAATGAGTATACGATGCTCAACGGCTTCGGCATCATGGAGAGCGCAGCCGGCCTGATCGAAGCCGGCGAGGCGGAGCCGATGATCATTGTGTTCACGTTCATGTACACGAACCCGAACAAGGACAACTGCGACGGCATCAACGCGCAGGAAGTGCCGTATTACGACGCCTTCCTCGATGACCTCACCGGCAGTCTGATGCCCTATATCGAATCGCATTATCCCTGCAAAACGGGGCGTGAGAACACCGCGATCGGCGGCTTTTCCATGGGCGGCAGAGAGTCGCTCTATATCGGCATCATGCGGCCGGATCTGTTCGGCTATATCGCGGCGAGCTCCCCTGCTCCGGGCGTCGTGCCCGCCCGCGACAATTTCATGGAGCATGTGGGCAGCATCCGTGAGGAGCAGTTCCGCATGTCGGAGCCGTATCTGCCGTATCTGCTGATGATCACCGGCGGCACCGCGGACGGCATGGTCGGAGACTTCCCGGAGCAGTACCACAATCTGTTAGCGCGCAACAACACCGATCACATCTGGGTCTCCGTGCCGGGCGGCGGACATGACGGCGGTGTCGGCACACCGTTTTTCTACAATTTCATCCGCGCACTGTTCAAGGCGTAAGCATACCGAAAAAGCGGTATCCGCGATGCATCCGGAATGGGACTCCGCCCTCATGACAGATCATCACGAAGCAGAAACATTTTTCAACAAAAGCATCTCTCCGCAGAGGGATGCTTTTGTTGTGATTCTGACAGTCATTTCTGTGCATTCATGCCGGATTTTGCTGCAATATTCAGTGTTTTTACAAAATAACTTGTAAAGATTTGACTTTTATTGTATAATAAAAATGTTCCGTCCCGGCGGAGCAAAAGCCGATCCGGACAGAAATGAAAAAAAGGAGTTAAAAGTATGAGAAAGAAAGCTTTGCAGAAAGCAGCCGCCGCAATGTCGGTATCCCTGCTGATGACTTCCGTCATGCAGGTTCAGGCAGCGACCGGCGTTCAGGCATTCCCGGAATCCGTGCAGAGCAGGATGAACCTGCTGCAGCAGACCCGTTCGGAGATCTTCTACGAATATAGCACCTATGCACATCAGAAATGCTATTATGAAACGGACACGCCGCCGCAGTACCGCTTCCTGTTCATCGAGGCCAGAAACGTCAAAACGCAGAACGGCCGTGACGCCAAGACCACGGAAGAAGACGACGAGATCTTCGCAAAGGCCGCCGTGCAGTTTGAGCAGGTCGTCGAGTATCTGGCGGAATACAATGTCGATATCGTCGTGGACACGCTGATCCTGGACGATCAGGTGCAGGCGGCCACCGATTACACCCGGTATCCCGACATGCAGAAATTCATCCGGAAATACGCCCCCTACGGCACGTATGACACAGTCATCACCTTCACCTGCGAGAACACCGATTTCGGCTGCCCGAACACTTCGTACTCCAGCAGAGAGCCGATGTCCGGTGCGGGCTACGCATGGGTACCGATCGCACTCTGGGATCACGAAAGCTTCGACCCGGAGATCAGGGAAAAGCCGTGGCATCTGTTCACGGTTGACCTCGCGATGCACGAATGGATCCACCAGCTCGAATCCTTCGGGAACCTCGACGGCATCATCATGCCGTCGGCGGATATCTTCGGCAAGGGCACCGATCAGCTGCGGATCTCGGAGGATCAGCGCACGGTCACGAACGACCAGCTGGAATGGGACTACATCTGGCCGGAGGACACGGTCTACAAAAACTCCGCAGATTTCCTCAAGGGCCGCGAGCCGGATTCCGTCTCCTATGCACGCGCCTATTTCAACGGCCGCATTTACGATATCGCAAAGGACCGCTATCTCGGCATGTTCCCGTCCTTCTGGCGCGTCTACAACGGAAAGTGCTTCTTCGGCGAATACTACGCAGCCGACCCGGACGGCAAATATCAGGCATTTCTCGGTGAGGACACCGCCGAGATGAGCCGCGAGAACGGCATCGTCTATCAGGACGATTCCTATATCTTCGATATGTACTATTCGCTGGAAGAAAACAAGATCATGTCGCTTTCCAGAAAATTCCCGAACTGGCGGTTCCCGTATGAGAACACGCAGCTGAATGACTGCACCTTCACGAAGATCAGCTTCGGGGAAACGGGCGACTACTACCTGATGAATCAGGCGACCGGCAAGTATCTTGCATTTGATGCGGAGAACACCGCATTCACCTTCTCTGATTTCAAAGCAGACGATTCGATCTGCTGGACGATCACTTATCTCGGCGACAACTTCGTCCGCATTTCCCCGAAGGCCGCCCCGGCACTCCGGTTTGATGTCGGCAATGCATGGGATAAGGATGACAACCCCGTGATCATTTATGTGGAGACCGGCGTGGACAGAGCACAGGAATATCAGCTCCGCCAGAATGCAGACGAGAGCTATTCGATCTATCCGCAGCTTTCCTATTCGCGCTGCGTCACATATAAGGACGGCAAGATGGTGCTTTTCACGGACACAAAGTCCGAAGCACAGAAGTGGCTGATCGAAAAGGCAGACGGCAAGCCGATCGGCTTCACCCCGGCTGTTGTGACGACAACCGCACCGGTCACAACGACCGTCACAACAACGACGACCACCACCACCACAAAGGCGCCGGTCACGACAACCGCGGCTCCCGTCACGACAACGAAGGCTCCCGTCACGACAACCGCAGCACCTGTCACGACAACGAAGGCTCCCGTCACCACGACCGTGCCGGTACAGACCGGTCTGAAGGGCGACGTCAATCTGGACGGCAGCGTGGATGTTTCGGATGCCGTTCTGACAGCGAGAGTCCTTGCGGAGGACCGCACGGCCGTCGTGAAGGATCAGGGCATCCGCAATGCAGATGTCAACGGCAGCGGCTCGCCGGATATGGAGGACATCGTTCTGATCCTGAAATACATTGCAAAGATCATCTCATCCCTCAGCTGAACAGCAAAAAGCCTGCACGTTCTTCCGGGCGTGCAGGCTTTTTCATCCGCATACAAAACATCCCTCCGTCCGGAAACGAAGGGATGCTTTTTTGTTATTCCGTTATTTCATTCAGTGCGATCTTTTCTTCGCTGCCCTCGCCGTTGATCGCGAAATATGCAGCTTCTTCCTCCGGCTTCACATACAGCACAAAGGTCTTGACTTCCTTTCTCTTGTGAACGGACTTATAGCCCTTCAGCGTTGCCTCAGCCAGTCCGCTGATATCGAACTCTTTTCCGCCGAACTGCAGGACCGTCGTGATCTTCGGTGCAGCCTTCTTTGCGGGCTTCTTTGCAGCAGCTTTCTTCTCAGCAGGTGCTTTCTTTTCAGCAGGTTTCTTCGCAGCCGCGGGTTTCTTCGCAGCCGCTTCCGCAGCCTTTGCGGGTGCTGCAGCAGGCTTCTCATCGGCCTTCTTTGCTGCCGGTGCCTTCTTCGCAGCGGTCTTTGCCGGAGCTTTCTTCTCAGCAGGCTTCTTTACAGCGGTTTCTTTCTTTTCAGCAGTCTTCTTTGCGGGTGCCTTTTTTTCAGCAGCTTTCTCTGCCATCATGAAGCACATCCTTTCATACAATTATTTCGGCATTCAGCCTTGTTATATTATAACATATCTTTCACCGTATGTCAAGAGATTATTCAGGTATCAGGCGAATTTCGGGTTGATTTATCACAGAAATTGTGGTATAATATGCAAAAAGAACATCCTGCCGCCGGAATCGGCACGAAGCATTACAAAACAAGGAGGAAACTGAAGATGAAAAAGCCGCTCAGCAAACATCTCCTGACCGTTCTCGCCGTGACGGCCGCCGCGTTTGTCATGGCGCTCAACAAGAACTCCTTTGTCGATACCGGCGGGCTGTATCCAGGCGGCGTGGCGGGGCTTTCCATTCTGATCCAGCGTCTGCTGGCGGAAACGCTGCACCGGAATATCCCGTTCAGCGTCATCAATCTGCTGCTGAACGCCGTCCCGGTGTACATCGGCTTCCGGTACATCGGAAAGAAATTCACGCTGTATTCCTGCCTGATGATCGTGCTGAACAGTCTCTTTACCGACCTGCTCCCGCCGCACATCATCACGGAGGACATTCTGCTCATCAGCATTTTCGGCGGGATCATTCAGGGACTTGCGGTCTCGCTCTGCCTGAATGCGAACGCGACCTCCGGCGGCACGGATTTCATCGGCATTTTTCTTTCGGAGCGCCGCGGCGGGGATGCGTTCTCCGTGATCCTCGGCTTCAACACCGTGATCCTGCTGGCAGCAGGTTTCCTGTTCGGCTGGGACAAGGCACTGTATTCGATCATTTTCCAGTATGCGGCGACCGCGGTGCAGCGGCTCACCTACCGGAAATACCAGCAGAGCACGCTGTTCATCGTCACGACAAAGCCCGCGCCGGTCTGCAATGCGATCTATGCCGCGACGCAGCACGGCGCGACCGTTCTGGAGGGCGAGGGCTCCTATGAGCACTGCGAGCGCAATGTGGTCTATTCCGTGGTGTCGGCGGCGGAATCCAAGCAGGTCATCCGCATTGTCCGGGAGACCGACCCGGAGGCGTTCATCAACGAGATGCGGACGCAAACGCTCTCCGGCCGGTTCTATCATCCGAAGGAGGAATGACAGCGTCCCGCATCTGCTGCATGACCGTTTCGTACCGGAGCCTGCCGCCCTCTGCCGCAGGATATGCAGCAGCATCCCAGTCATGCGTCTGCCGCAGCAGACTGTCCCCGCAGAGAAAATACGCATGGGTGTCTCCGGGTTCCGCGGTGTCGTCCCATGTGCAGTCAACATGATACCAGAAGCCGTCCGGCCGCACAAGGTTCCAAGCGTGCGCGGACGGCTTTCCGTTTTCATACGCCGTGCCGGTCACGGTCCGCACCGGCACCCCGGCGGCCTCCAGCAGCAGCGCAAATCCCTCCGCATAACCCGAGCACCGCGCCGCAGCCCCGCACAGTGCCCCGTAAGCGCTGCCGCAGTCCGGCGCGGTCTCGCTGTAGGCGCACACATTGCAGAGCCGTTCATGGGCAAGCAGCACCCGCACCGCCGGCGGATACCGCAGCACGGATTCTGCCCATTCTGCCGCAGCAAGGCTGACCTGCCGCTTCTTCTCCCGTACCGTTTCCGGCGGCTCCGTGTAGACCGCGGTCACCGTCAGCAGACGCCCGCTGCGCTGCCAGCCGAGCGTTTCCAGCATCGTCCCGCAGAGCACGGAACGCGTCCGCGCAGCGCGCACGCAGTCCCCTGCCGCGCCGTACAGCGTCTCCGGAACGGAAACGGTCAGCGCGGTCTCCGTCCGCATCAGCATATCCGCTGCGGCATCGGTCAGCTCCGCGGCGGACTGCACCGTCAGCACCGGCTCCGGCAGCGGCAGCGCGGGCGCCGGCTGTACCCGGCAGCCGGTCAGCAGGCAAACCGACAGCAGCAGCGCAGATCTTCCTGATTTCATGCAGGTTCCTTTCGTCAATACGCTGAAAATCATTTCCTGCGGAGAAATTGTTTTGTGCACCTCTTCATTTTTTCGTTTTTGCTATTGCCAAACGCTCAGAAATAGTGTAAAATACCAGTATATGGGATGATGAACCATCATTCAATTACAAGCTGTTTCTTTGGAGGTAAACACATGATTTCTGCAGGTGATTTTCGCAATGGCATGACCTTTGAAATGGACGGTCAGGTCGTTCAGGTTATCGAGTTCCAGCATGTCAAGCCGGGCAAGGGTGCTGCATTCGTCCGCACCAAGTATAAGAACGTCATCACCGGTGCCGTGGTCGAAACTTCTTTCAACCCGACTGCAAAGTTCCCGACCGCTTTTGTCGAGCGCAAGGATATGCAGTACAGCTACAATGACGGCGATCTCTACTACTTCATGGACATGGAGACCTACGAGCAGATCCCGATCAGCAAGGACGTCATCGGCAATGCGCTGGATTTCGTCAAGGAAGAGGAGATCGTCAAGGTGCTGTCCTACAAGGGCAACGTGTTCGGCATCGAGCCGCCGTTCTTCGTTGAGCTGACGATCACTTCCACCGAGCCGGGCGTCAAGGGCAACACCGCGACCAACGCGACCAAGCCCGCTGTCGTCGAGACTGGCGCTGAGATCCGCGTGCCGCTGTTCATCAACGAGGGCGACAAGATCCGCATCGACACCCGTACCCGTGAGTACATGGAGCGCGCATAATCTGCTGCGTTTTCCCGTTCCGTTCGCGGAGCAAAAAGTTTTGTGAGAAAGGATAATCATCATGAAGCTGACTGAGAAAATCGCTTATATGAAGGGTCTTCTGGACGGCATGGAGCTGGACGGCTCCACCAAGGAAGGCAAGGCCATCCTGCAAATGGCAGAGGTCATGGAGGAAATGGGCGTCTACATCGACGATCTGCAGTCGCAGGTCGATGAGCTGACCGAGCTCTGTGATCTGCTGGATAAGGATCTCGGCGAGGTCGAGACCGATCTCTACTGCGATGACGATGACGACAATCTCTATGAGGACGATGATGACAGCGACGATGACGATGATGATGACTTCGACATCGGTCAGGTCCTCCCGGCAGATTATGATGATTATGCTTATGATGACGACGACGAGGACTTCGATGAAGTGCAGTATGTCGTCAACTGCCCGAGCTGCGATGAGACGGTCAGCCTGAGCGAGCGCCAGCTCGAGGAAGGCAGCATGACCTGCCCGCACTGCGGGGAGCTGCTCGAGTTCGATTACGACAACATCGAAACGGAATTTTCTGCCGATGCAGACGATGACGAAGCCGATGATGCCGAACCGGAAGATGAGGGAGATGCCGAGTAAGCATTCCCGCACAATTGTTTCAGGGCGAGGTGAAAATCCTCACCGGCGGTACAGTCCGCGAACCGCTTTTCAGCGGCCGAACCGGTGAAATTCCGGTACCGACGGTTACAGTCCGGATGGAAGAAACAGATTGTTCAGAGGTGTACCGCGGTACGCCTGCTGCAGTGCAGCATCAGAACTGATACAATCTCCGCCCGTGAGCCGAACAGGTTTGCGGGCGGTTTTTTCTTCTGCAAGAAGCCGCAAATCTTCATGTCAGAAAGGAAGTATCCCCATGAAAAAATCCGCCGCTGCTGCCGTACCGATGACCGGTGCGCAGAATGCATCCGCCGTCAGAAAGCTGACCGTCCTCGCGCTGCTGAGCGCCGTCGGCTATGTCTCCATGCTTTTCATCAAGGTGCCGGTCATCGGCTTCCTGAGCTATGAGCCGAAGGACATTTTCCTGACGCTCGCCGGTTTCCTCTACGGCCCGATCGCCGCACTCGCCTGCTGCATCGTGACCGGTGTGCTCGAACTGTTCATCAGCTCGACCGGTCTGATCGGCATGGTCATGAACATCATCGCGAGTGCCGCATTTGCCTGCACCGCCTCGCTGATCTACAAAAAGCGCCGCGATATCTACGGCGCCGCGCTCGGCCTTGTCTGCGCCGTCGCCGCGATGACCGTGTGCATGCTGCTGTGGAACTATCTGATCTCGCCGCTGTACATGGGCGTTTCCCGCGCCGAGATCGTCCCGCTGCTGAGCACGATGTTCCTGCCGTTCAATCTGCTGAAGGCTGGCATCAATGCAGCGATCACGCTGCTGCTGTACCGTCCGTTCCTGCATGTGCTCCGTCTCTGCGGATTCCCAGTCGGCGATCACCTCGCGGACAAAAAATCGTCCGTCGTATTGGTCGCAGCGGTTTCCGCGGTGCTGCTCGCAGTCTGCGTCGGCGTTGTGCTGTACCTGAACCGCGGGTGATCACGCAAGCTCCCCGCTTTCCTCGTAGGCATCCCGCAGAAGCGTCAGCGCGCGCTTTTCGATGCGGGAGACATACGACCGGCTGATGCCGAGCTTTTCCGCGACCTCGCGCTGCGTCTGCGCCGGATAGCCGAACAGCCCGTACCGCCGCGCGATGACCGTCCACTCGCGCTTTCCGAGCCGCGTCTCAAGGAAGCGGTACAGCTGCTTTTCCTGCATGGACTGCTCGACCTGCGTTTCCAGATCAGTGCTGTCCGGCATGATGTCCAGCAGCGTCAGCGCATTGCCGTCCTTATCGTATTCCAGAGGATCGTCGAAGAACACTTCTCCGGCGGTCTTCTTTTTTGCGCGGTAATGCATCAGGATCTCATTTTCAATGCACCGTGAAGCATAGGTCGCAAAGCGCGCGCCCTTCTCCGTATTGAACGAGGACACCGCCTTGATGAGCCCGAGCGTCCCGATCGAAATGAGCTCCTCCTGCTCGCGGTCGGGCGAATAAAACTTCTTTGTGATATGCGCGACCAGCCGCAAATTGTGCGAGATCAGCTTCTGCCGTGCGGCATCGTCGCCCGCGGCCAGCTGCCGCAGACATGCTTCTTCCTCTGTGCGCGTCAGTGCCGGCGGAAATGCCGCCGCATGATCGACATGCAGGAGAAACACCGTCATCTGCCCGAACAGTCCCGATAAAAATGCAAACACCGTACCACCGCCTTTTCTGCATTTTATGCACAGGACGTTCGGTATATGCTTCCGATAGAAAAAAACAATAACGCTGCCTGTGAAAAAGTCTTGACAAATCCGGCAGGATATGCTATAATATATGAGCCTTATCATGAGCGGCGGAGGAATCAGGTCCTGTGAAGCCGCGGCAACCGCGCGATCGCGTATGGTGCCAAGTCCTGCGGCGCAAGCCGAAAGATGAGGAACGAATGCAACGATAGGCGGCATACGTTCTGTATGCCGCCTTTTTTACAGAAACAGAAAGGACGCACAAATGGAGCAACAGCTTTCCCCGACAAGACCGCACCCGTTTTTTGACAAACACACGATCCTCGGCACGGTCGTCATAATCCTCTGGGCATACTGCATTGTTATGTTCACAGCGGCTTTTCCGATCACCATTATCTGTATGTTCCTGGGGCTCGGCGATCCCACAGACTATCTCTTTCTCGGCATCATCGTCACGGCGCCCCTGACGCTGCTGATCCACAGGCTCTGGTTCATCCCGGATTTCAAGGGCATCTTATTCCGCGGCTTTCTGAAAACGCTGCGATGTTGTCCGGTGATCCTGCTGTTCTGGCTGGCGCTCTGCCTGCCGGACTTCCTGCACGGCGATTTCCCGCAGACCTTTAATCTGAAGGTCATTTCGCTCTCGCTGACGGCCGGCTTTTCGGAGGAAGTCATCTTCCGCGGGCTCCCGCTCTCCTATCTGAAGCGGCAGCTCCGTTCCGAGAAGCAGGTCCCGCTGATCGTCATCATCACCGGAGCGATCTTCGGCCTGACGCATCTCACCAATGTTTTCGTCGGCGCATCGGTCAGCGCGAGCCTGCTGCAGGGCGTCACCACGACCTGCATCGGCATTTTCTTCGGTGCCGTGTTTATGCGCGGCGGCAATATTCTCGTCCCGATGCTGCTGCATACGCTGCATGACGCGCTGCTGCTCTCCTTCATGGAGGCCGATGAAGTCTCTGCCGTCCTTGAGGAGGAGGCGAGCCTGAACGATATTCCCACTGTGCTGATCTGCGCGGCACTGGCTGCCTTCGGATTTTTCCTGATCCGGAGATCCAAGCGCCGTGAGATCTGCGATATGTGGGCAGAAACATGGTCACAGACAACCGAAAACCTGCCGGAAAACCCGGCCGAACCCGAAACACTACAGGAGGTTTAATATGAAACGCTTTTTTACGTCTGAATCCGTCACGGAAGGGCATCCCGACAAGATCTGCGACCAGATCTCCGATGCCGTGCTGGACGCGATCCTCGAAAAGGATCCCATGGGCAGAGTTGCCTGCGAGACCGTGACGACGACAGGTCTTGTCATGATCATGGGCGAGATCTCCACGACCGCACAGGTCGATATCCCGGCGATCGCAAGAGAGGTCATCGTCGATATCGGTTACGACCGCGCAAAGTACGGCTTTGACGGCTACACCTGCGCGATCATGACCTCGATCGACCAGCAGTCCTGCGATATCGCCCAGGGCGTGGATTCCGCATTTGACGCCGGCGATAACGAGGAAGAAAACGGCGCGGGCGATCAGGGCATGATGTTCGGCTTTGCCTGCGACGAGACCCCGGAGCTCATGCCGCTGCCGATCTCTCTGGCGCACAAGCTGGCACTCCGCCTGACCGCTGTCCGCAAGGACGGCACGCTCCGCTATCTGCGTCCGGACGGCAAAACGCAGGTCACGGTCGAATACGACGATGACAAGCCCGTCCGCGTCGATACGATCGTCATTTCCACGCAGCACGCCGCATCCGTCGAGCTTGACCAGATCCGCGAGGATCTCGTCGATCTCGTCATCAAGCCGACCGTCCCGGCAGCGCTGATCGACAAGGATACCAAGATCTTCGTCAACCCGACCGGCCGGTTCGTGATCGGCGGCCCGCAGGGTGACTCCGGCCTGACCGGCAGAAAGATCATCGTCGATACCTACGGCTGCTACTCCCGTCAC
>JAFWQJ010000066.1 GCA_017545185.1 Oscillospiraceae bacterium
CCCCCTGTGAAGGGGGTGACATGGCACATCCGATATCACCGCGGAGACCGGCAAATTTCAATCCACACCCCCTGTGAAGGGGGTGACGTTGTCGAAGCTGTACCCGTAACAAGCCTGGCAATTTCAATCCACACCCCCTGTGAAGGGGGTGACGCTGTCAACGCCTGCAACACTCACTACAAACGGTATTTCAATCCACACCCCCTGTGAAGGGGGTGACGTACTTCCACGTGCTGGCGGTGCTGTCATACGTATTTCAATCCACACCCCCTGTGAAGGGGGTGACGCAGTATTTACGGTAGCTTGTCCGACAGAGGTATTATTTCAATCCACACCCCCTGTGAAGGGGGTGACTTGACTTTCTGAGCCGTCCGGATTTTTGCGCGTGTATTTCAATCCACACCCCCTGTGAAGGGGGTGACGGCATCGCCGCTGATATTACGGCTAAAGTTGTAATTTCAATCCACACCCCCTGTGAAGGGGGTGACCTTCCATGATTCTAACTTGCTGAGAGCGAGATGTATTTCAATCCACACCCCCTGTGAAGGGGGTGACGCCGGCTACCGTTATCCGCAGTTTGCCACGGACAAATTTCAATCCACACCCCCTGTGAAGGGGGTGACTGATGCTCAAATGGAAGCCGCAAACAGGCTTGCAATTTCAATCCACACCCCCTGTGAAGGGGGTGACGGAGTTACTATTCTAACATCTGAGATCAATCAGATTTCAATCCACACCCCCTGTGAAGGGGGTGACCTAGCGCGTTTCAGGTATCAGAGGGCAGACAAAAATTTCAATCCACACCCCCTGTGAAGGGGGTGACCTTTTGATGAGGGAGTGAATACAGATGATTGAAAATATTTCAATCCACACCCCCTGTGAAGGGGGTGACGTGCGCCTGCTTATGCTATGCCTACGGTGTTGTCTGATTTCAATCCACACCCCCTGTGAAGGGGGTGACAGCAAAAATGCCGAAAATAAAACCGGATCTCCGCGGATCCTATCAGCATTTTTGACAAATATTCCGTTTTGTATGCCGGCGGAACCACCGGTTCGCGCGCGGAACCACCGGAAAACCCGGTGCGAATCCCCGTGGCTTTTTCTGTTTGCTTCCGGTTCGCACTAGAGCACCAGCGGCTCATCAACCGCAAGCGTCTCCTTGGAACCGTGATGCTCCGCTTTTGCACGCTGATTGTCATTCAGAAAGTAAAAACGGAGAGAATCCTTTTCCGGGTTGATCTCGCCGAGCAGCTTCGCTTTCAGCATCCGCCACTGCGCCGCATCGGCCTGACATTCAAAGACGGAATTCTGCACGCGGATTCCGTAATTCACACAGGTTTTTGCGATCCGCCGCAGCCTTTTTCTGCCTGCGGCATCCTCGGTATTGACATCATAGGTGATCAGTATAAACATCGCTTATTTCCATAAAAAGGGCGGATATGCGTCCAGATCGCCGCGCAGATACCGCGCAAGCAAAAGTGCCTGTACATATGGAAGCATGCCCCACTGTACCTTCTCATCCAGGAACGGATGCCGGATCTCATCGTCCTTGCGCTTCTGCCATGCGGTGAGAAATGCTTTGCGGCCGTCGTCATGCAGCAGAACGGCTCCGTCTTCCCGCACATCGAACTGCTCCGGTGAAATTGTTCGCTTGTTGATAAGCGTCAGTACAAACCGGTCGCACATCAGCGCGCGGAATTCCTCGACCAGATCCAGCGCAAGAGAACGTCTGCCCGGTCTGTCTGTATGCAGAAAACCGACATACGGGTCAAGCCCGACGGCTTCCAGCGCGGATGTACACATGCTTGTGCAGAGCGAGTACGCAAACGAAAGCAGCGCATTGACGCGGTCAAGCGGCGGACGGCGGTTTCTTCCGGTGAACCGGAACACTTCCTTCTGCTGCAGGATCATGTCGTCGAATACGGAGAAATACACGCTGGCTGCCTCACCCTCAATGCCGCGCAGACTGTCGGCATCCGGGGCGGACACAACCGTCTGGATGCTGCTCTGCAGATAGGCGGATTTTTCTTCAAATTTTGCAAGGTCGATGCGCATTCCGTGATCCCGCATGGTGCGTTCAAGCGTCCACCTGCTGTTGTAAAGCTTTGCCGCGATCATGTTCCGCGCAATGCCGAGGCTCTGTTCCGGGCTGTCCGCGATGCGGTACTGTGTCCGCCGCAGCAGGACATTGCCGCTGACCTCGCCCTCTGCACGCGCAAGGAATCTGCCGGAGCGTGACATGAACACCAGCTCCCGCGATTCGGAGACGCATTTTCCCATGAGTGCCGGGCTTGCGCCTGCACAACCGAATGCCATGATGCGTTCCAGATTGTGCAGCGGCATTCTCGCGATCTCTTTATGATTTTCAGAAACAACAACATTTTCGCCGTCCAGCGAAAGATATCTGTCCGGTGTTGTGATATAAAGTGTATTGAGCAGCTTTTTCATGGATCACCGCCTTTCAGTGCTTCAGCCAGATAATCCGCCGCACTGCGCTTTTTTTCCAGCACCGGCAGACAGACATCCTTCAGAGAGCAGGCATTGCAGGCTTTGGTGCGTCTGGCCTTCGGTGTATGCTGCCGCCGGAACAGCTCGTGCATTTCCGCGATCATATCGGCTGTACGCTTTCGGAGCACCGCATCCAGTGCAACGGTCTGCCTTCTGCGGGTCTCGCCGTAGTACAGATAAGCCTGCGGGATTTCACAGCAGAGCATTTCCTCAAGGCAGAGTGCCTGCGCACAGAGCTGCACGGCATCGCAGTCATCTTCTTTCGGCTTCCCGCGCTTATACTCCACCGGGATCACCTGATATGTGCCGTCCAGACCGTTTACGCGGATGCCGTCCGCTGCTTTGTGAAATTCCACGATATCGCATTCACCGCTGATGCCCAGCGCCGCAGACGATACCTGCATGGCGCGCGTGATGATAACGTCCCCGCGCTTTTCGCGGAAATCGCTGTCATGCGCACGGTCATGCATCAGTCTGCCGTCGGCGGTGCGGAAATTTTCCGCCCATTGCTGTTCAATGTGGATCAGCGCCCACTGCCGGCGGCAGAACGCAAAATGCTGCAGTCCGGAGAGCATCAGGTAATCCTCTTCGCGGAGCATCACATCAGCTCAATGATCTCCGGTTTTACACCGTCGATCTTGGCAAGCGTAATCTCGTAATCGTCAAAGCTGCGCGGCGCGGAAACGCCGTCTTTCAGCGTGATGTTCAGTGCACGGTGTACCTTTGCGGAGCTGACCTTCGGCGTTTTGCAGTCATGCTCCCACCAGTACACGCGGCAGACCTCCATGCTGCCCTCGGGTCTTGCAGAGGATGCGTCGTTCTCGAACAGCGTGCAGAGTGCCTCTTTGATCTTCGCGGCGTCCTCGTCGGAGAAGCCGGTCTTTTCCGCAAGCTGGCAGTTGATGCTGCCGTGGATCACATACAGCCCGAAGGATACGCGGTGCTTCATGCCCATGGTATCAGAGGCTTTGCTCTCCTTGCCGCTCTCACCGTTGACGCTCTTGGTGATCTGCATACTGATGATATCGACCGGAGAAACGCTGACCGCCTGCTGAATGCTGACCGGGCCGCGCACACCGACGGAAACCGGGTCGCCCTTGAACGCAAACACCTGCCCGAAGCTGCGGACGTCGATCCATTCTTCACAGGCAGCCTTTGCAAAGGCGTCGCGGTCTGTGTTTTTGCCGTTCATGATCGCTTTGAGCGCCGCATTCTGACCGGCGCGGGCGTGCAGGGAATCGCAGCCGTCATCGCAGCGGTCGTCGGACTGCACAAAGATCTTCTCGCCCATATCCTGCAGGCGGTTTCTGATCTTGCGCTTGATGCAGACATCGGAGATCTCGCCGCAGCCGTCGAAGGCCTCGCGGGGACGGTTGCCGTTGAGCGGGTCGCCGTTGGGGTTCGCGTTCGTCGCGGTGATAATGACCGAAAAATCAATCTTATGATTCAGCATGGTTTAATCCTCCTCTTTTTTCTTATAGATCTCAGCATTGAAATGGTGATAACCGAGCAGATAGTTCGATGTCAGCGGGCTGTTGTCCGCAAACGCATTCAGATCGAATCTGGACATAACTTCATTCAGCATTTTTTCGTAGTAAATGCTCTTGGTGCCGAGCTTGATCATGTACACGCGAAGCTGTGATTCGATCTTCGCCCATGTAGTGGACGGGCGGCTCGCAAACATACTCCAGTAACGCTTGGCATTGGTGACGCGCTTGCCTCTGTCCGCTTCGTCGTAGGATGCATTTTCCGCTGCATCCGCGATCGCCAGCAGGCAGCCGAACAGATAGCTGCGGTCGGTTTCATTCGGATCAAAAGCCATAGAGGTGACTCCTTTCTTTTGCTCAATATTTTGCTTGCGGATCATGCCGCAGGCGGTTTCCAGAACGGTGCGGTGATTGTAGCCGTGCTCATAAGCGAGCGGGTTGGATGCTTTTTTCACAAGATTCTGCACGATGTCTGCGGGAATATGCCGTCCCTGTGTGATGCAGGGAAGCAGCCGCAGCACATTGTCCTTGACGATCTCCGGCTTCGCTTCTAAAAAGCCCTTGCCGTTTTCCATGCCGTATGCGCAGTTGATGATTTCCCTGACGGCAAAGGAATTGGGAATGCTCTTTTTCTGCTTCGTATAATACCGCAGCGCAGCCGTTTCTGCGTGCCATGTGACAAGCTGTTCCAGCAGGCGGGAGTGTTCCAGTTCTTCGTACATTGCAATCGAGAGCCGTCCGGTCGTTGCGGCATCCACGCCCATGAGCATGACCTTGCTGTCGATCGCGAAATCCTTTGTGCCGAAAATCTGCCTGCGGAGAAAATCTCTGTAGAGCGGCTCGGTGTCCGGCCTGATCTCCTGCGCGAAGTATTCTTCAACATCCGGGTCGCAGGCCTCACCCAGAATACCGGGCGGGTCTGCAAGGCTGCTTGTCCAGACAAGCAGCGTCATGGTATCAAACGGAATACCCTGCCGCTGAATCAGCCAGCGGACCGCATTGTGCATCTTCTGGGAGAAGTCGTAGCTGACGGAAATCGCTTCCGTTTTATCGGCAAACCTTCCGCGGTAGGTAAAGCCGCTTTCATCGTTTGCAGAGATCAGCTTTGCCTTGTCTCCGGTATTCCGGATTTTGGACGGATGCTTATACGTGATCGGCTCTGTATTGCCGGTCGCATAACAAAGATCTGTCTGTTCACTTTCGCTGCCGTTCCATGCAATGAAGCTGTCATAGAGCGAGTTATCCAGCCATGTTTCCTGTATTTCTCCGCCCCACACCCGGAACCGTACAAACGCATCCGCCTGCGCAATGCCGGCAATCATGGCCTTATCGGCAAGCTGACCGGTTTCCTCATCAAGTGTCAGGACATGGCAGTCGATCAGGTCTTTCATCAGCGTTCCCTGCGAGATATATGTATAGACCGCATCAACGGCCGGGTGCGTATACGGGCTGTTGTGCCAGCGGCCGAGCTGTTCGAGATATGCCTGATAAAACAATCTGTTATCTGCCCTTTTTCCGGTAGCATATTGAGGATAATCGCCTGCAATATATAGCAGTTTATCTGCAAACGGCATTGGGAACACACCATTTGCTCTTGCACCGGAATCCTCTGTGACAGGAATGATTGTATTTTTTCCATCGTCTTTGGTCAGCGCCTTTGCAGAAACAAAGCTCCCGTCCTGTTTCAGTGTGACCTCGATCTGAGCATTGGCGGTCGAATGCGAAACCGGGAGCAGTACATTTCCGTCATTGTGCTCGATGCCGCACTGCTGCTCATAAACCTTATAAAGCTCCTGCGTCCAGCTCAAAATCATCACCTCCCAGCAGATCAAGCCCCGGCTCAAGCAGACCGGAGAAGTTTCTGTGCGCCTGACCGAACGGCTTGATCTCCATTTCCTTGATATGCCGCTTGACGGTGCAGTCCTTCGGCGGCAGGAATTCGATCACGCCGTTTTTCATGACCGGCGTCCAGAACCGGACGGTCAGAAGCCCCTTGTCGTCCTCGTTTTCGGCTTCGTCCGCATAGGTGAAGCCGTGCAGCATCAGGCTGTAGGGAATGTCGCCGGTGTTGTCGTATGCACCTTCTCCTTCACCGAATACGCATGGTTCCGCATAGCCCTGACACTCCCGTGTCCCGAGGAAAATGTCGCGCCGGCCGCCGCGTGCGATCATGCGCCTTGCAATGTTGTGGTGCTTGTGCTCATTGCGGTCGCATTCCAGCTCCGAATGGTTCCGGTTCCACTCAAAATGCGCCCGCACCTGATAGCACACATCTTCGAGATAGGTGTAATAGGCGAGGTCGTTTCCGCCGCTGTATTTGATCGGGCGGATGCCCTTCCGCACGGTGCGGATCGGCTTCATAACGCGCACGGCATCAATATACCAGATCAGGGTCGGTTTCCAGTAGATGCTGTGCAGGACGCCTTTCAGTGCTTCGTAGGTCGGGATCATATAGGTGCAGCGTTCGCCGCCCGTGCGCGTGAGCACATCGGTGAACAGTGCATATTTCCCGCTTACCTGAAACTCGACAGTATTGCGGTGCTTCGGGTTGTCCATAACGGATCACTCCTTTCTTGTTTCTAGTACGATTTAATTATAGCATCCAATTTTTGAAATGTCAAGCCGTTTTTGAAAATTCACAGAATGTTCACAATTCGCCGCCGGAATATGGTATAATATCTTTGTCACGCTGATAGATTCAGTGTGTGGATTGAAAATAGTATGATTTTATTATGTCTCATATTTTGTCTTGCCGCATGGTGTACGCGCACCATGCGGCTTTTTTTATAAGCAGAGTACTTCGTGTTCGCCGCCTTCCAGCGTGATGCCGTGATCTGCATGGTAAAAACGCTTTTCAAGCACCTGAACGGTGCAGCTCTGCAGATTCCCGCAGCACAGCGTATAGATCGCGGATTCCTGTTCAAGCTTCTGCTTCGTTCCTTCGTAGATGCTGACGGCATATTTCTGCGCCTGCCGCAGCAGTCTGACGGTTTCTTTCGGGTTCTGCTCGCTGCCGAGCGCGGCAATGATCGCTTCCGCCTCCTCGTTGTACGGAACGATCACATTGGTCGTGCTGGAGTCAATCACCTTAAATTCACTGCCCGCCTTTTTGAAGGCCTGTCCGCAGAATGTCAGAGCCTTATTTCTTGTCATTCTGACGCGGATCTGATTCAGCGACAGCAGATTCAGAATGTCCTGATCTGCGGTTTCCTTCAGGGGATACCGCAGCAGATTTCTCGTTTTGCCGTGAACATTCCGCTTCTGCGCATTCTGATACAGCTTCCGGAAATAGTCCGACATCAGCGGCACGCTGAGAAAATCGGTATCATCCGGCATAGCAAGAAGCTGCTCAGAAATCTTCTGCGCCTCCCCGATCTCCGCAAGGCTGCCGAGCTTTTCTTCAGACAGATGCAGAATATACACCGGGCATTCCCTGTGATATTCGCCGTTCCGGTTGCAGCGGCCTGCCGCCTGTGCCGCATTGTCCATGCCTGCCAGCGAGCGCACCACGCAGCCGAAGGAAATATCCACGCCTGCCTCGATCAGTTGTGTTGTGACGCAGATTACAGATTCATGGGCGGAAAGCATCTGTTTCATTTCGCGGATTCTTTCGCGCCGGTGCTGCGGGCACATATTGGTGCTCAGGTGAAAGACCGATGCGCGTTCCGTTTCCCGCAGCCGCTGATACAGCTCTTTGGCAGCGGATTTCGTATTGACCACCAGAAGCAGACTGCCGTTTTCCGCAAACTGCTCCCGGCAGAAATCAGCGGCTTCATCATAGGAATACCCGCCCTTTTTCTGCTGACAGATCAGCTTGGTGCGGCGGAATGCTTCAAAGTCCGCTGCGGTATCGCCTGTCATGCTGCTGTTTTCATCCAGCAGCAGCGGGAATGTATCCAGCAGATCAAACGGCGGCTGTGTTGCCGAGCAAAGCACGACGGTGCTGCCGCAGATCTGCGAAAGGAAATTTATTGCCAGGTTGAACAGGTATACGCATTTCAGCGGTATGGACTGTACCTCGTCAATGATAATCACTGCGCGGGAGAGCCGATGCATACGCCGGACGGCACCGGTCTGACTCGAAAACAGCGCATTGAGAAACTGCACCATGGTTGTTGCAATGACCGGCGAATCCCATTTTTCTGTCCGCAGCTCATAGTCCTGCAGGCGGTCATCCGCTTCGGAAACCTCTGCGAGCATATTGGAGTGATGCTCCAGAAATGCCGCATCGCCTGCAATTCCCCGGATGACGTCGCTGTTCTGCTCCAGGATCGACATGAACGGCGCAATATAGAAGATCTTTTCGACAGGGTGCTGCGCTGCATATTCGATCGCAAAGCGCAGCGAGGAAAGCGTTTTGCCGCCGCCTGTCGGAACAATCAGCTTGCAGATATGCACATCATGTGCGGCAAAGGCAGCACAGCGGTCGGAAATGCTTTTGCGCTGCAGAGAGATCGGGTCTGTTTTGTCCGCGAAGGAATCCAGTTTCTGCTGCATCCGTTCCTGCATTTCCTGCCAGAGCTGCAATGTATCAAATTCCGCTTCTGTCGCTGTGCCGGCCATAAAATCAGCGGTGTCTGTCCGGTCGGCATCGATCAGGACAGACTGCAGCAGGCGTTCCAGCATCCCGAGATAAAACGCAAATGTTTCGGCATCGGGAGAGAGCGCTTTCAGCCTTGCGCGGATCTCCGTGAGTTCGGCAGAAGCATCCGGAAGTGCAGCCTGCACATCCGGCAGCCATTCCGCATTCCGCAGATTCTGCATGATTTCCGCATAATATGTTTCTTTTTCGGTGCGTTTCCGGAACACATCCTCGGCATCGTCATTGACCCAGTCATGCAGGCCGTGATGCGACAGGATCACCCGTCCGAGCAGTCCGGCTGTTTTCTGCATATTGATATCCTCGCTCTGTGCTGCGATCGCCTGAAGATATTTCGCACCTGCAAAGCTGTGATCGAGTTCCCCTCGGCGGAAATCTGCTGTCTGATGAATATAGGCATCGAAGTCAGCAGTCAGCTTTCCGATGTCGTGCAGAAGTGCAGAAAGCTTTGCAGTTTGGGCGAGTCCTGCTTGTTCTGCGTATTTTGCTGCGAGTTCAGCAGTTTCGAGGCAATGATCTTTTACAGTCTGTTCCCGTTTGTCAAGGGGACGGATATGTGCTGTATACTGCATAATTGTACTCCTTTCCTGTTTTTATTCCATACTGATGATTATAATTATAACATATTACTGTGGGTTTGTCAATAATCCGGTGTGCAGACTTTTGCGCATCAGTATTCTGATAATACTGAATTCCAAGTTCAGGTTTTTCTTGAGCCCCGGCGGGCATCCGGATGAACCATCTAAAACGATCTATCCAAACGGGTTTACAACCTCGAAACAGGTGAGAACTACCATCAAGCTGTTCTTGCAATAGTAATATTTGCCAATGAAGCAGATATTGCTTTACAGCATGCAAACTTTGGTGACTTACAAGCAGCAATGCGTTCTAGCAATCCTTTCATACTGAAATAAAAGCATATTATAACATGGCCCCAACTTCTCTGGTACTAATCCGCATCAACAATCGTTTGAAGTTTCCGCCACTGAATACCCGTTAGATGTTTTGAGTTCAAATTCAAACCGAACCTTTTGATTAGTAAGCTTTGAAATATACTTGCTGTATGCGTTCATTTCACCAATATCTCCATGGAACATCTTTCCGTTCACATAGCTGACGGAGTTTATGATAAGATGGACATGGAAACGTGATACGCCACGTTTTTTTTCGTGAACAGCCCAGATCACTTGATACTTATTTTTGAAATAGCGTGCGAATTTATCTGCATATTCGCACGCTTTTTCTGCTGCTTGGGCACATTGATCCAGTGAAATCATGATATGAATCAGAGGATTGCTGCTCACCTTTCCGTAGCACACCTTTATGAACACCATTTGTGAGTTGGCAAGATTCGTATCAAACGGATTTACCCCATATCCGCCAATTCCACGCAGTTCCCCCTTAAAAACATATTGATGCAGCTGCTTTAAGTATGCCAAATTCCCATAAGTGTTTCGTATCAATTTGACATAAACCATATCTCTGCCTCCTCTTCCTGTATTTCTTTCAATAATTCGGGCTGATGCTTGCGTGCAAGCTCCCTGGCTAGGTTCAATATATTTTGCGTATGCACCGCGATAACCGGATCAAATCCGGAATTTGCATTCATTGCTGAGAACACCATGAACGATCCCATCGACATGTGATGCATATCCGCTTTTCTCTGAATCTCTTCACGCTGTCTCTCTGATAATCTGACTGATGTCACAATGCAACGCATTTCATCTTGACTTTTCATCATACTTACCTCCTCTTTTTCGCCTATGCTACCATTGTTTATATAATAGCAGGCGCTCACTTCGTTCGCTCATTAACACATAGTGTTACATTTTTAACTTCTCGGACGAATTTTATTCTTGATTCGTCATATGCACTATTTTGTTGTTGGGCTTCTTTCGCTTTCCATAGAAAAAACACTCCTTTTGACAGATAATAACTCTCGAATGAGATTATATATGTACTACATTTTGTCGTCTTCTTAATGAAGGCGATTTTTTTGTTTTTTCATATATATATTATTAAACAGAAGCAGGAACGCTGCATATGTTTCTGCTTCAAATCTAATCGAAAGGAGGACTTTTTTCGTGTTCAAATCCCAGCGCTACGTGACTCGTGGTGTCAATGATAGCATATCTCAGCTGATTCAGACTTTTATCTGGAACTGTATTGACCGTTTGCCGGAAAACTGTGACTACCTTCAAGTGTTCCGGTTGGAACCCTTCGGCAGAATGCAGCAGATCCGGCACACATCCGAGCAGCCGGAGCATCAGATGCTCTATATGCTGCCGACGGATGAACTCGTCTGTGCCAGGGTTTATGTTATCGACAGCGACGATTACTCAACGATGTTACTCGCAGAAGAATACTGAGACCCGCCGTAAGGCGGGTCAAACTGTTTTATGGAGGATAAAAAATGGAAGAACAAAGAATCTGCTCGATGTGCGGCTGCGTACTGGACGATGACGAGCACACCGAAATCGACGATGAGCTGATATGTGACAGCTGTGCAGAAGAGCACACTGTACCGTGTGACCATTGCGGAGAAACGATCTGGCGCAATGATGCGATTACGGATGAACACACGGCACTTTGCCCTTGCTGCTTTGACGAGCATTATCGCAGGTGTGAGGATTGCGGCAGAATCCTGCACGATGATGATATCCTGTGGAGCGGCGATTACCCATATTGCTCAAGCTGCTACGATCGCATCGAAACTGAGATCGAGGACTATTCATACAAACCCGAGCCGATCTTTTACGGAGACGGGGACCGCTATTTCGGCATCGAGCTGGAAATCGACGGCGCGGGAAAGTATGATGAAAGTGCTGCCCGCATTAAGAAGCAGACCAATATCCGGTGTGAACATATTTACTGTAAATCGGACGGCAGTCTTGATGATGGGTTCGAGATTGTGACGCATCCTGCCACACTGGATTACCACATGAGCTGTATGTACTGGGAGGATGTATTGCAGGAGGCGGTTCGCATGGGATACCGCTCCCACATGACAAATACCTGCGGCTTGCACATCCATGTCAACCGCGATGCATTCGGAGATACTCCCGAGGAGCAGGAGAAGGTGATTGAGCACATCCTGTTTTTCACGGAATTACATTGGAATGAGCTTTTCACATTCTCGCGCAGAAGCCCGCACAGTATGAACCGCTGGGCAGCGCGGTATGGCATCGAAAAGACCGGCAAGGAGATTTTGAACAAAGCAAAGAAAGGCAATGTGGGGCGCTATGCCGCGGTCAACCTCTGCAATTACAGCACAATCGAGTTCAGACTGTTTCGCGGTACTCTCAAACTGAACACCTTATTTGCGACGTTACAGCTTGTAAACCGCATCTGTGACACAGCACTTTATATGTCTGAGGAGGAGATTGCTCGGCAGTCATGGCGGGATTTCGTCATGACGGTCACTGAGCTAGAGCTGCTCCAATACTTGAAAGAGCGTCGGCTCTATGTTAATGAAAAATGTGAAACGGAGGACGAGGACTTATGAACGATCTTTTCGATCCGCGACCGGAAGAGCTCTCGGTCAGCGAGAACCTCAATGACTTGGTCAAAGCGATTGCTGCGGTTGCAATGCTTATCAGTGCGATTGCGTCGATTATCGGACGGTATGAATCTAATAACGAAAGGAATGAGTAATAATGTGTGCTCTTTTTGGATTTCTCGACTATGGAAAGCGCGTCCCTTGGCGCGTTCTGCAAAAGCTGGTGCAGGCACTTGCCAATGCATCCGAGATGCGCGGTCATCATGCTGCCGGAATCGCATATAACCGGGATGACGCCCTGACGATTTTCAAGCGTCCGAAGCCCGCGCACAAGCTGCATTTCCGTATACAGGAGAACACGACAGTTGTGATGGGACATACCCGTCTGACCACACAGGGCGATCAGAAGCATAATTTCAATAATCATCCTTTCCGCGGAAAAGCCGGAACGGAGTTTGCGTTGGCGCATAACGGCGTACTCTATAATGATGAGCTGCTCCGTTTTCAGCTGCAACTGCCTGACACCCAGATCGAGACCGATTCCTATATCGCAGTGCAGCTGCTCGAATCGCAGCATGAGCTGACCTTTGACTCCATGCGATATGCTGCGGAAAAGGTAAAAGGTTCCTTTACCTTTACGCTTCTGGATCGGCAGGACAATCTCTATTTCGTGAAAGGTGAAAGCCCGCTGTACCTTATTCACTTCCCGTCGCTCGGACTATACATCTATACCTCAACAAAGGAAATCCTGACTGCGGCGTTTAAGCAGATTCCGGTACGATTTCCGAAGTACGAGGGCATTGATGTGAAAGAGGGCGAGCTGCTCCGCATTGCACCGAACGGAAAGATCACCCGCAGCAGCTATACCGTGCAGGACGATTATTCTATATATAGTAACCGATGGTACGGACTCGGCAGCAGCTTCTATAACTGGGAAAAAGCAGTTCCCACCAGCTGCTCCGACGATTCGGATTATCTTATCCTGATCGAGTTGGCGGGGTACTATGGTGTGGATCCGGAAGACATTCGCTATATGCGCGAGATGGGCTACAGTTACGATGAGATCGAAGGATTCCTCTGTGATCCGGAAAGCTACGGCGCGGAACTCGCATTTGCGGAATTATAATATGAAAGCCCTGCCGGTACTGAAATCGGCAGGGCGATCATGTGCCATAAAGTATACTTTTCGTGACACCCGAAAAGCAGCAAAAACAGCGTGCCAAAAGGTCCGGTTTTGACTTTTGGGGCGTCTCGAAAGTCACACCCACATTTTGAAACGGAAAGGATCATATATGGAACAAAGAACATACGGATATGCCCGCGTGTCTACACGTGAGCAAAATGAAGACCGGCAGATTGAGGCGCTGACTCGGTTCGGTGTACCGGAAGCAAATATCATCATTGACAAAGCATCGGGCAAGGATACCGAGCGTGAGGGATATCAGTATCTCAAGCGGCAGATACTTCGCCGAGGCGATACGCTCGTCATCAAGGAGCTGGATCTCCTGAGCCGCAGTAAGGGAGATGTCAAGCGGGAACTTGAATCCTTTAAGGAGATGGGCGTTCGCGTGAAGATTCTTGACATTCCGACGACGCTCACAGACTTCCCACCGGAGCAGCTGTGGGTGCAAGACATGATCAATAGCATCCTCATCGAGGTGCTCGGCAGCATCGCTGAAGTTGAACGGCTCAAAATTCGCACCCGACAACGTGAGGGCATTGAGGCTGCCAAAAAGAAGAATGTGCGGTTCGGTCGTCCGCCAGCACCTTTACCCGATAACTGGCGCGAGGTCATGGCGGCAGTCAAGCGCGGCGAGTTGCGCCCGGTCGATGCGATGCAGGTTCTGAGATTGTCAAGGTCGAGTTTCTACCGGCTATACCGTAATATATTATAAATAGTATGCCTGCCCCGTTATGGGGCAGGCAATGGATACACATCAGAGGTTTGCAATATCTTTTTTAAGACGTTCATAGTTCTTCTGAAAGTTCGTGATCACCAAAGCAAGAGCAGAATAGCTGAAAGTAGCAGGACAGGTGCTCTTCAACTTTTCATCGCCGATCTGACTGGCAATCTCATATATCGCTTTAAAGCTTGGATGAAGATGTTGCTTGTTCAAAAGCAATTCGGTCAAATCAGCGCAATATTTATCCAATTTGGAATATAGCTCCTTAACGGCTTTATGCAGCGCCTTCAATTCATATTCGAGGTATTCCTTCCACCGCTGTTGGGATGTATCTTCGGATATGCTTGCAAGCTCATGCTGTTTTCGGTCTATCACTTCGGTTTTCTGTTTTATGCTTTCAAGTGATCTCTTTATTATCTCACAGATATTCATTACAGCTCGTTTTTCGTCATCTGTTATGGTATAGGAGAGCGCAATGTCGCTCTTGTTTTGCGCGTCAACTATAGTAGTGCTGTTTGCTGTCTGCTGTAAAGAAACGGAAGATGCATTTTGTTCCGCCTCCGATTGTCTGGAATGACCATTCCGCTGGTTTCTGTATCCGTCTCCCGCTTCCTTCAGCATGGTTGTGAACAGAGCCAACAACAATGTGACACCTTTCTTTTTCAGAATCTTGGTTCCTTCCATGTTTTGTAACTCAGTACAATACTTTCCGAATGCTGCCTTAGTTCTTGCAATGCGTTCATTGTTACAGAAGCATTGCTCGCAAAGATACTCTTTCAAATTGTTTTGATTCTCTTTTGTTGTATTAAAGGCCTCAAGAATATCCTTGGCAAGCGACTTTTTCAGATTGCGCTCACTTCGTATATATGCTTTCATGTTTGCTTCAACCTTTTTATTTGGAAACAAAGTTTGAACAGCATCTTCACCGATTGCTTCTTTAAGCAGCGTCAGCGCTGCCGCCACCGTAATCTCTTCATTGCTGACATCGCACAAAGCTTCCACAAAATCCCGAAATATCATAGGTTTTTCTCCTTTCGATGACAAATAGTGAAATGTCATTGACTGTCATCCCGTGTCACCGGCATTATGGTATCATATTGGTGTGAACCGAAAGGATCCGTCGGTTCACGGGATGCTTACCCTCATAAAAATGCAAAAAACGAAGGCCAATTACGTTTTTCGGGCAGCAGCCTATCAAATAGAGCGAAAAAACAGCTGGTTTTCCACTTTTATCAGAGTAGGGTGTTCCAAAAAACGTGATGCTACAAAAAATTTCTGATTTTCTAGGAGGTGCTTTATCGTGGCAGATTATCTGCTCACTTCCCCATATCTCCCTTATAGTTGCAGCTACGGGTTTGGCCCGCCGTACACTATTTTCGACCGGCTTCCGTACGGTGGATACTGGATTCAACCGCGACAAGTTATCTACAATGTGTTTGAACAGAGAAAGCCTAGCTACGAATGCAAAAAGCTGTCGAAGCGCTGCGGGCGATACTACATGACAGAGAGAAACGGCCGCGAGGTTGTTATCGGCGAAATGAATATCAGCAATGCGCTGGTTGTCAATCCCCGCGCTGACGGCTCATTTGATTGCATCTACTGCGATATTAAGGGCGAAGGTATGCCCGAAAAGCGCGCCTGTCAGTTCCCGATTGATGCAATCCGAAAGCATAACCCACTGCCCTATATTCTTGATTACCATCGGAATCCAGACTGCCCGCCGGAGTATATTATTGCCGCTTTTTTCGAGGAGTTGTTCAACAACAACGACCTTAAGTTCCTCAGTCTGCCGCCACACTCAGGCGGGAATCTGCTAGAAGGTCGCTGGGGGTTTGTGTCGGCGGAGTCCGTGATTCCGCAGCTTGAAGAGTACTACGAGTCCGACATTCCTCTGCGGCATCTGCTGCAGACCGACAAATCACTTTGCGATGCATCTGAAGAGCTTGCCATGCTTTTGCCCGACAATAATGCATGTCGTGTTCTGCTTAACGCGAATGTGTCAAGCATCCTGCTGGGGCTTTATGAGGAACAGCAGTTCAAAACGGATCGAATGTTTGTCGTGTGTGTCGAGTGCGAACGGGACGCTAAGCTTGCTACTGTTCTGCTGCAAAACCGCAGTTTTACGGATACATACGCGTGCTCGCTTCTTGAAAGCAAGTCAGTGCTTCAAGGCGAACTGGATTCAATCTGGGACGGCACAGTCATTTTTCGCGATTCATCGTACGTGGAAGACAAAAAAAGACGCGATGCCGGAGTTAATATTATTTTGCAGAATCTGCATCGTAGCCAGGGAATCAATGAAGCGAACCGGAAGATCATCGCCAGTATCACCGACAATCCATCCGCATACTCCTCTGAACTGCCTGCAGTTTACGTAGAAATGACAGGATGTCCCGAGGTTGAGAGACTCGACAAGCTGCAACAGGCAATCGGAACTTTTCTCGCTGCCCTGATTCGGACACTTGCAAATTCCGATGCGACTGAAAACCTCGTGACTGCTGCAATCAAGCATACCCCGCTTCCTCAGAAAACGGTCGAGAACGGCGGTGAGATTGGCACCGAAGCCATCATGCGATGCACTGCTACGCTGCTTTCGGAGATGGGAGTGTTTGACCGCACGCATATTTCGCAGCTTGATGAACTGTTCCGCCGCGGTGCTGACGCAGTATGCGATCAAGACCTGGCAATCGTCAACGATTTTCGGACAGTGCTATCCGAGATGATCGAAAAGGATGAGCTTCGGATTGCAAATCAGTTTTCCTCGCCATACTATTCGGCACCTGATGCAATGATCATGCTCGACTGTGATTGTGTTAACTTTTCGGCCGAGGTGCTCAACAGTATCGTGACTAGGATGAAATCGACCCAACGGCGAAATGTCGTGCTGCTTGCGCTGAAAGGTTGCGGCAAGATTCATGCCAACAACGCTTACAAGCGCCTCCTGGATGTAGAGGTTGAACAAGGTAGGGTTGAGACTCTTAACTTCTACAGTGTGCCGCGAACGATGCTGACACCATCTTGCCAGGCAAAACTAAACGAGATCCGGTACAAGGAATATCTCTTCCTACAGAGCGATTATCCTGAATGCTTTGTGCCCATTATACAGGGAAAAAACGGGTTCGTTGCCGGGCGAGTGATTAATGATGAAACGGATGAAGCAGAGTCGATTTATGCAAGTGGGAAAACGCGATCAGGAAAGACAAATTTCGAAGTGAATCATGCTGTTACCCGCGCCAATTGCGGTGATCTCATCATCATCTTTGACCAGACGGGTGCGTTCTCACAGGATGAACTGCGAAAGCATCTCCCCGAGGAAATCATTGATAATTTCTTTTCTCAGTGGGAAATCGGCGAGCAAGGACTCCCGGTCAACATGTTGTCTCTGGAAAACTGCAAATCGCTGCCAGACAAGAAGCAGCGTCTTGCGAATGTCCTTTCGGTTCTTGCGCGACTGACAGGAGAAGTTCAGCTGAAGGTTCTCCGTAGCCGTCTTGCCAAGGTCGTCCATGCAGTCGAAGCTGGTCAAGTCCGCAGCCTTGCTGGTACACTGCGTTTCTTCAACGCGGACGAACCAGATCAGGCTGAAATCCTGGAACGGCTGGAGGAGGCTGTTGAGGACCTTGAAGGCCTTCCGATCAGTCAGATGAATTGGAATGAGTTTCTTTCTTCTCAAGGAAAAATCATCATCATTTCCACCGCGTCGGATGGAATAAGAAAGAGCTCACAGTACATCGACGCACTGCTTGCCTCACTTTACGCTTGGAAGCAGCACAATCGCACAGAAAGGATGACAGTTGTACTCGACGAGATTGAGGAACTCAGTCTTGAACGGGATGGTCCGGTGAATACAATTCTTCGCAAGGGCAGCAAGCATCGTATGTCGATGCTGCTTGCTTCGCAAGAATTTTCTGCTGAAAAGGACAAACTCGGCAGACTCATCGGGAATTGCGGGATGCAGCTTATATTTCATCCGAAGGACGCTTGTATCGACGAAATCGCAAAAAGGTTTGGCATTGACCGACAGCAACTCGCAGGTTTGGAGCAGGGCGAATGCTTTGCTGTTGGCGGTTTCTTCAGCAAACGGCACGGCAAAAACAAGCAGGTAACGATTCGCGGAAAGACCTATTCTGTGGCAGCACTTTTTGCTCCGGTCGAGCAGCCGATTGAAACACAGGATGTTTCAGATGAGTCTTCAGAGCTTTCCAGAGAACCATTGCTTGAAGGAACGGCAGATCTGAATGATGATACAATATCAGAAACAGAGGTGCTTTCGTTCGAGCAGCTGTCTTTACCAGATCTGGATGAAACGGAACGTGTGGAGATTCTCTCTGAAGCGCAAAAAATCGCATGTGAGCAATCAACCGGAACAACCGATGATGTGCCGGAAACGGAGGATGTCACAGAAGAGGCACCCCATGAAGAGTTGGCAGCACCGACATCTTCAGATACGATATTACCGGAATCGGATAATGCTGAGCCAGAGGAAGCACCCTCAGAAACAACGGACTCGATGCCTGTAGAAGTGACATCTCCGGATGCAGATGAAGCAGACCTTCAGCATCAGTTTAAACAAATCTTGCACAAATATAACCCCGATGCCCCATATTATCAGACGGATCTGAATGATCTTTTGACGCAGATACTGGAGAAGCATCATTTTGCGAACCAAAACCAGCGTGAACATCTGCAATGGCGGTTTGAATCTCTGATTGCATACTGTAATTCAGAAAATTATCTGGCATTCTGTGAAGAATGGAAATGCATATTTAACATCCTTTGGCCATCTATCAACGCAAATTAATAACAAGCAGATTGATAAGCGGCACCTTCGGGTGCCCGCCTATCATAACTATACATCAGTTTCGCTGCAATGTCAAGCATTTCAGCATAAGATTGTTCGCGGATCCATACTATTTTCTGGGAGGAGGATTAATATGAAAGAGTCAATCAAGATCCGGAGCAGCTTCTACGCGCAGAACAAGGAGCAGCTTCGTAAAGCGGTCACGAAGAAGGTCGAAAAGATCGCAAATGACAAGCTGAAAAAGGCAAGCTGATTCGTACATCAGTAACAGGAAAGGAGGTGCGGTCAGTGCCAAAGGTTGGAATATACTGCCGCCTGTCCATTGAGGATAAGGACAAGGATGGCGACGACAGCCAGAGCATCCAGAATCAAAAGGCAATGCTCCGGGAATACTGTTTAGAGCGCAACTGGGAGATTTTTGACATCTATACGGATGACGGGTTCAGCGGCATTGACCGCACCCGTCCTGCATTCACCCGGCTGCTCCGCGACTGCGAGCAGGGCAATATTGACATTGTTCTGTGCAAGGATCAGAGCCGCTTTTCGCGGGATACCGTCATCATCGAGCAGTACCTCAATGACAGATTTCTGGAATGGGGTATCCGTTTCATCGGTGTCGCGGACAACGCGGACACGGACAACGAGAGCTACGGAACCATGCGCCTTTTCACGAGCGCATATAATGAGCTGTATGTGAAAGACATCAGCGCGAAGATTCGCCGCACGCTGTCCTACAAACGCGAACAGGGGCAGTTTATCGGCTCCTTTGCACCCTACGGTTACATGATCGACCCCGCCGACAAGCATCACCTCATCATTGACGCAGAAACAGCGCCAATCGTGCGCATGATCTTCGACCTCTATGTCAGCGGCGAAGGTTATCGGCATATCGTGCAGAAGCTGAACGGCGAGGGCATTGTCAGTCCAACAGCGTATAAGCGGCAGCATGGCTCCAAATACACCAACTGCAATGCTGACAGCAGCAATGCCCGCGGGTTATGGACGCAGTCAACGGTTGCCCGGATGCTTGCGAATGAAATGTACACCGGCACGCTGGTGCAGGGCAAATCGCATCATATCAGCTACAAAAACAAGCGGCGCAAAAAGGTTGATCCGGCGGAGTGGGTACGCATCCCGAACGCACACGAAGCGATCATTGACGCAGACACATGGGCGCGGACGCAGGCGCGTCTGAACAGCAATACGCGCGTCGGCAGCCGGATGCAGGAGCTCTCGCCGCTGTCCGGCAAAGTGCGCTGCGCGGTCTGCGGCAGACCGATGAAGCGGAATGTGTACTACAACAAAGCGCGGACGATCAAGTATTACGGGCTGCAATGTGCGACCTATAAGACCGGTGCGATGAACTGCCCGAACACCCGCACGATCAGCGGGAAGGTGCTGGAACAGACCATTCTTGACGAGCTGAACAACATTGTTTCGCAGTACTGTCAGGCGGATGAGATCCGGTTCACGGATCACTATGCGGAGCAGCTCCGCACACTGGAAAGCAGTCTTGCAAAGCTGATCGAAAAGCAAGCATCTGCGAAGAACCGGCTTGTGCAGACGTATAAGGACAAGCTGGACGGCATGATCTCCGAGGCGGATTATGCGCTGTTCCGGCAGACTCTTGCGGATGAGGAACAGGCGCTCACGCAGCGCATCGACGAGGTGCGGCAGCAGATCACCGAAACTCGCGAACGCATGGAAAATGCTGCGGGACAGAAAGCCTTGATCGAGCAGTACACGCATTTTGATAAGCTGGATCGTACAGTCGCGGACGAGTTTATTGACTGCGTCGAGATCGGTATGACGGATGAAAACGGCGAACGCGAAATACATATCCACTGGAAAATCTAAATGCAAGCCTTCTGACAGAACGGCTTGCATTTTTTCCTGCTGTATGCTATAATATCAATAGTTGGACCTAAGAGAGAGGAAGTGAGCCTATGCCAAAGGTATTCAACATCACCGGCAACTGCATTCCGCGGCTGCATTACATGGTAAATCTCGACAGCCGTTTGCAGGCGATCCGCAAGCTGGTCGATGCGGGGCAGTATATCACAATCAACCGCGGCCGCCAGTACGGTAAGACGACCACGCTGAAAGCCTTGACCCGCGCATTCAGTGACAATTACTATGTGCTGGATATGGACTTTCAGACTGCCATGAGCGGTGCTGCATTCCAGACCGAAGAATCGTTTGTGCGTGCATTTGCGGAATCATTCTGCTTCCTGTTTGAGATGACTGATACAAACGGAGAACTGGATGAACTGCTTGCAGCAATGCAGAAAGCCGCATCCGAAAAGATTAAGCTGGTGCAGCTTTTCCGCTTCCTTGCGAAAATATGCAAAGCTGCTGATAAACCAATCGTTCTGCTGATCGACGAAGTGGACAGTGCCTCCAATAACCAGGTGTTTCTGGATTTTCTGGCGCAGCTTCGCGGGTATTATCTCAACCGCGATACTGTGCCGACCTTCCATTCGGTCATTCTGGCAGGCGTTCACGACATCCGCAATTTGCAGCTCAAGATCCGTCCGGATGCAGAGCATAAGCTCAACAGTCCTTGGAATATCGCAACGGCACTGGAGATCGACATGAGCTTTTCCCCGGAAGATATTGCCGGTATGCTCCGCGATTACGAAACCGACCACAGCACCGGCATGGACATTGCCGCGATCTCGCAGATGATTTACGATTACACATCCGGTTATCCGGTTCTGGTTTCGATGATCTGCAAATTCATAGATGAAAAGGCAAATGCCGCGTGGACAGGCGAAAGCATCGCGGAAGCGGTCAAATATATCATCAACGAGCCGACACCGCTGTTTGAGTCGTTGATCAACAAGATCGAAGATTATCCGGAGCTGCGTGAAATGCTCTATGCAATGCTCTTTTCCGGAAAGGAGTATTCGTTCAATGTGGACAATCCGACGTTCCGGCTGATGCACATGTACGGCTTTGTGACAAAGCGCGGCGGAAAAGCAGTCATTGCAAACCGCATTTTTGAGACAAGGCTTTACAATTATTTCCTGTCTGTGGAAAAGACATCCAGTCCGATCGCACAGGACGGTGCATTGCACAAGTCCGAGTTTATCGAAAACGGGAAGCTCAATATGGAGCGTGTTCTGGAACGGTTTGTTGCTGTTTATACAGACCTCTACGGCGATCAGCCGGAGGCGTTTCTCGAAGATGCTGGCAGACGGCTGTTTCTGCTGTTCCTGCGCCCGATCATCAACGGCACGGCCAATTATTATGTTGAGGCACAGACGCGCAATCAGCGCCGCACAGACCTGATCATCGACTATCTCGGCGAACAGTATATCATCGAAATGAAGATTTGGCGCGGACAGGAATACAACGAGCGCGGTGAGCAGCAGCTTGCTGAGTATCTCGACTATTATCACATCGACAAGGGCTATCTGCTGAGTTTCAATTTCAATCAGAGCAAGCAGATTGGGACAAAGACCGTTCAGGTCGGGGACAAGACCGTTTTTGAAGCAGTGGTATAAAGACTGCGGAAAATGATTGACAAAAGCAATCGAATATATGATAGTAAACAGGTCTGAAAGCATCTGCTGACAGACCTGTTTTTTTTCGAAGAGGTAAATGCTGTTGCCGTATTTTTTCACAGATCATGCCGCAAACACGGCGAACCATGTGCTTCCGGATACCGTTGTTTATCGAAAGTTTGCTCGTTTTATGCGACGAGAAATCGAATTTATAAGAATTTTAGAAGACAAATCCGCATTTTATAAGACTGATCTCTTGACATTTTCTGATAAAAGAGAGAGCGATCCAATACAGCCATACATTCAACCGACTTTCATGCTTGACAAAAACAGAAGATTGTGCTATAATGAAAACGACGAAATTACGAGGAAAACAGAACTTAGTTTAAGTTGATTCGCCGCACGGCGGCATTGACGGCGGCTGCTCCACGGCAGACGGCGTTCCGGAAAAGGGGATCAATCTTGCGGTGATGCTGGAGCTGCGGGAGCTGCTGACGCTTTCGGGCTACGAGGTGCGCGTCACGCGGGACAGCGACCGCTCCGTGCATGACAAGGGCGTAGAGGGGATCGCCGCGCAGAAAAGCTCCGATATGGATAACCGGCTTGCGGCGATGAACGCGCCGGATGATGCGGTCTGCCTGTCGATCCACCAGAACCAGTTTACCGACCCGAAATACAGCGGTGCGCAGATGTTCTATGCCGAGACGAACGACAGGAGCGAGTCTCTGGCGGAGGCGCTGCAGCAGGCGTTCCGCAGTCAGCTGCAGCCGGAGAACGCCCGCGGGATCAAACGCTGCGGCAAGGAACTGTTCCTCTGCTATTTCTGCAGGCACCCGACGGTCATGGCGGAATGCGGTTTTCTCTCGAATCCGGAGGAGGCAGCGCGCCTGACCGATCCGGACTATCAGAAGCAGGTCGCATTTACGCTGTATGCCGGACTGACCGGCTGGCTGGCGGAGCAGGAGCAGAGCCCTGCGTAAATATCTCTCCGGCGTACTTGCTTTTTTTCGGGAACTGTGCTATAATAAGGAAGAATGCATCGAGAGGGTAACTGATGCTAAAATTATTCTGGAGGAACGATATCAATGAAACAATTTCGTCAGTATGCTGCGCTGGTGCTTGCAGCAGCACTTACCTGCGCGGCAGGCGCCGGACTGACCGGCTGCGGCAGCAAGACCAATGTCAGTTCGGAGGAAGAATTTATCGACAGTGTCTATACGCCGGAGGTTCCGGAGAATCCGATCTCTGACAGCGCGCCGGGCAAGGACATTGATGCGAAAGTCGGCGAGCAGATCAATTTTGAGGATAAGCTGACCGTGAAAATGGATCAGGCGATCGAGCTGGATGACGTCAACAAGGCGGCATACCGCGTGCTGGTCTGTGAGATGACCGTGTCCAACAATACGGACAAAAAGATCGACTGCCAGACGCTGACGCATTTCAAGATGCTGATCGACGGCGAGGAGTCGTACAACGCCTGCCGCGATGTCTCTGCGGCGGTCCTTGCGAGAAAATACTACACCAAGACCGGCAGCGATCTGACGAGCTTCAATCAGGAGGTCGCACCGGGCGAGACGATCAAGGGTTATGTGTATGTGTACGCACCGACCGCATGGAAGGAAATGAAGCTGGTTTACACGCCGTACAGATACTATTCCAATGACCGGATCCTGTTCGATCTGCCGGAGGACAGCCTGACGCATTACAGCGAGAGCCTCGGCTGATGCCGTAAGCAAAGAAAAAAAGCCCGGATGCGGTCTGCGAACCGTGTCCGGGCTTCGTGTTTACAGCTTTTTCATCATCCAGTAGGCGTCCGCGAAGCTGCCGTCTGCATAGCGGATATTGTCGGGCATCCGGCCGTAAATGCGGAAGCCGAGCGATTCGTACAAGGCGATCGCGTTCTGATTCTCCGCGATGACCTCGAGCTCCGCCTGCTGATAGCCGGCATCCATGGCGGCGTCGAGCACGGCGTTCAGCATGGCTCTGCCGATGCCTCTGCCGCAGGCTTCCTGATACAGCGCGATCGCGATGCCGCAGCGGTGTCTGCATCTCTGCAGGTCGGCGATCTGCATGAGTGCGCAGTTCCCGAGGTGCTTTCCGTTCGCTGACGCGATCAGCAGAAGCTCCCGTTCGGATGCGAGCTTTGTGCGTATGAAATCCGCTTCCTGTTCTGCCGTGAGCGTGATCTCATCCGGCTCCCGCACGAGAAACGGCGTTTCGGCGGCTGTGATCCGGAGATAGCGCAGAAGCTCCGGCGCATCTGCTGGCTCGGCGTTCCGGAGAACGATCTCCCGTCCGGTTTTATCTTTCACGGTTTTCGGCCCGTACCGCATTGCAATTCCCCCTGATATCGGATTCGCGGATATGCCGATCCGCATATTCAGATGATATCATAGTTTCGCCGATCTGTCAAGAGAACAGCCGCCGCATTCCGGATATGGCCCGGAGATGCGGCGGCTGTGTTTGCTTATTGTTCCGTCTGCGGTGCGGAGAGTGCGCCTGCGAAATAGCTGTCCGGGTCAATATAGCGGTCGTTCTGCAGCACCTCAAAATGAAGATGCGGCTCCAGACAGCGTTCGGCTTCATTCGTATCGCCGATCGTGCCGAGCACGGCGCCGCGCTGTACAATATCGCCCGCCTGCACGTTCAGGCTCTCGTTCAGGCCGCTGTACCGTGTGACGGCACCGTTTTCATGCAGGACGGCAACGGTCACGCCGAACAGCGCGTCTCTGCCTGCAAAGGTGACGGTTCCGTCCTCCGTGCAGAGGATCTCCGTGCCGAGCGGGGCGGCCAGATCGGTGCCGTTGTGCGTGGACCAGATCCCGGTCGTGCCGGATTTGACCAGTTCGCCCTGACTGAACGGCTGTACCGTTTTGCCGGAGACAGGCAGCAGCGGCGCATTCCGTGTGATTTCCGGTACGGGCGCCGCTGTGGTTTCGGCGGTGACGGCAGGTGCCTCCGTGACAGGCAGCGTCTGATGCCGCAGGATCGCGGCGGCCTTTTCCGCGCCGTCGGCGTCCCGTGCGGGCTGCGTGACCGGCGGCTGCGTGAGGACGGGTGCGGTCTGTGCCGGCGCGGTCATCCGCGGGCTGCGTTCCTCTGCAGCGATGCTGCTCTGCTGTTTCGCGTCCGGACGCAGTCTGTCCGCCTCCGACCATGCGTACCAGCAGGCTGCGCCGACCATTGCGACGCTCAGGGACAGCGCGGCGTAAAATCCCTTGCCGGACATTCCGGCTTGCTTTGCTTGTTTCATAGATATCGCCTTTCTTCGTAAAAAATCCCCGTTTCGGGCGGTTTTCAGCGGATCGGCCGTTTTACCCGACCGGCTTTCAGCGATAGTATGGATCGGTTTCCGCAGTTTTATGCATGAAGTTGTCTTGTATTATATGAACAAAAAATTGCAGACAGTAAACATGAATCCGCACTTTGTACGGTGCGTTTTTTATGCAAATGCACAAAGAACGCCAAAAAACTTGCTTATCTTCCGCATTTTGTGCTATAATCATGCTGTTCCGGTTTGCGTTTTTCCGGAACAACGCAAGAAGGGAAGGGAATTGAAACATGATAAAGGCAAGGAACCTCGCTGCCGTGCTTACGGCAGCAGTGATGCTGTCCTCTGCCGGCGGCTTTGTGCTGCCGCAGAACGGTGGCATCGGGATCGGGCTCTCTGCCGCTGCCGCAGATTATGAATCCGGCGCGGAAGGAGCATTTACGTATCAGAAGTATGCTGACCGTGCCGTTCTCACCGGCTGTGACAAAAACACTGTCGGTGTTGTCAGGATTCCTGAACAGCTCGGCGGCCGGCCCGTTGCAGCGATCGCTGACAATGCGTTCAGCGGCTGCAGAAAGATCACCTCTGTAGAAATGCCGGACAGTCTGAACGCAATTGGGGAAAATGCGTTTACAGACTGCGAAAGCCTTGCAGCGGTGCAGCTGAACGATCAGATCGCGCAGATCGGTTCGGGCGCATTCCGCGGCTGTATCGCACTGACGCGCATCTCCATGCCGGACAGTGTGAAGCAGATCGGAAAGGAATGCTTCAAAAACTGCAGCAGCCTCGCGACCGTCGGCATCGGGGGAGGACTGACGGTGATCGCGGAGTCCGCATTTGAAAACTGCACCAGCCTTGTCAGAATGGAGCTGCCGAAATCGGTCAAAGCGATCGGAAAGTCCGCGTTTGCGGGCTGCTCGACGATGACCGCGGCCAACCTTTATGACGGACTGGAAACCATCGGGTCCTCTGCATTTTGCGGCTGCAGCGCCATGACGAAGATCTCGCTGCCGGCATCCGTGACGTCGGTCGGACAGAGCGTTTTTGAGGACTGCTCCGCGCTGACGACTGCAAAGCTCTCTGCAAAGCTGACGGAGATCCCTGTCTCCGCGTTCAGCAAGTGCGGCAGCCTCCGTGAGATCACGCTGCCGGAAAAAATCGAAAATATCGGCGCATTTGCATTTTATCAGTGCGGCAGCCTGCAGAAGGCTTCGCTGCCGGATGCCCTGACCGGGATCGACTCCTGCGCATTTCAGGAGTGCAGAGCGCTGAAGAATATCACGGTGCCGGATAAGGTCGTGAACATCGGCAATGCCTGCTTCTCCGACTGCACCGAGCTGGAAAGCTGCAAGCTCTCGGAAAGCCTGACCGCGATCGGCGCAAATGCCTTCAACGGCTGCGCAAAGCTGACTGCGATCAAGCTGCCGCGTTCTGTCGTGAAGCTCGATCAGTGCGCGTTTTCCGGCTGTACTGCGCTGAAAACCGCGGAGCTCTCCGCAAGCCTGACCGCGATTCCGTATCAGGCATTCTATCAGTGCGGCGCGCTGACGGAAATCAAAATCCCGGACAATGTGACGAACATCGGCGGATATGCATTCTATGAATGCGATGCGCTTTCAAGCCTGACGATCGGCGACGGCACGGTTCTCGTCAGAAACAGTGCGTTCCAGAACTGCGGCGCGCTGAAAACGGTCAGCTTCGGCCGGAACCTGACCAAGATCGAGGAAAACGCATTCCGCGGCTGCAAGTCTCTGACAGAACTGGATCTGCCGGACGGACTGGAGCAGCTCGGCAAATATGCGTTCCTCAGCTGCGCAGCGCTGGAAAAGCTCACGCTGCCGGAAACGCTCAGCACACTGCCGGAGCAGGTCTTCTACGGCTGCTCAAAGCTGGCAAGCATTGACCTTCCGAAGGGCGTCGATAAGATCGACACGGAAGCGTTCTACAACTGCACGGCGCTCAGAACCGTGACGATCCGCAACCCGGAATGCGAGATTTTCCAGAATGATCTGGTCTTTGCCAACAAGTACGGCGTGCGCGGCGCAGAGATCTGCGGCGACAGGCAGTCCACGGCAAAGAATTATGCAGAGAAGTACGGCTATTCCTTCCGCACGATCGGTGAGGCGGCACCGGCACCTGCCGTGACGACCGCTGCACCTGTTACCACGACGGCTGTCACCACGACGACGGCTGTGACATCCGCACCGGTTACAACGGCTCCGCAGGCAACGACCGCAGCGACAACGGCTGCACCGGAAACCACGGCGGCGGCGACGACGACCGAGGCCGCAGCGACGACTGTGGTCACCACGACCGAGGCCGTAACGACGACCGAAGTGACCACGACTGTTGCGGCTGCGACCGCACCGCTGGCGCGCGGCGATCTCGACGGCGATAATGCCGTTTCGGTCGAGGATGCCCAGCTTGCACTGAAGGCTTATGTGGAGCAGCTTGCATTCGGCAAGAGCAGCCTCGGTACCTATGAATTTGATGCGGTGGACGTTGACCGCGACGGTGCGCTGTCGGTCAAGGACGTTCAGCTGATCCTGCGCTACTATGTTGTCAACACGCTCGGCCGCATGAATGTGTCATGGGATGTGTTCCTTGCGCTGATCCGGCTCTCCGGAATCAATTGACATTCTGCAAAAAGAAGCAGCCTGACGGTCTGTCAGGCTGCTTTTGTTATTTCTGCTTCTTTTTTTGCATCCGGATGCGCCGGAACAGCAGCGGCTTGTCGCTGAGCAGAGCCGTGAACGAGTGCCCGCTGCTCTCAATGCTGAACCGCAGCTTGTTGAGCTTCGCGGCCTGCGTCACGACGGAGAGCCCCAGTCCTGTTCCTTTCCTGTTGCTGCGGGCGCTGTCACCCTTGACGAACGCTTCGCAGAGCTCGTCAATGCGGTTGACTTTTTCCTCTTTGATATCATTGACGACGCGCAGGGCGCGCTCCTCTCCGGTGACGGTGATGCTGCCGCCGTCCGGCGTATACTTGAATGCGTTGTCCAGCAGATTGCACACCGCCTGTGCCATCATCTGCGGGTCTGCATAGAGGAAGCAGCAGCCGGTGACCTGTATCTGCAGCTCCCGGTCTGCGATCTCGTCCTCGCGGTAGGAGAGCTGATCCTTCGCCAGTGTGATGAGCTCGACCCATTTCCGCTTGGCGACGGAATCCTGTTCCAGTCTGGAAAGCTCCAGCACATTCGTGATGATGCTGTCCATATACTGCGAATTTTCGAGGATCGACGCGGTATAATGCTTCTGCTTTTCCGGGTGCACGCCGCTGTCGAGATTTTCCGCATAGCCGGAAATTGCGGTCAGCGGGGATTTCAGGTCATGCGCGAGTGCGGCGGTCAGGCTGCGGCGGTATTCGTCCTTTTCGTATTTCCGCAGCGCTTTCAGCCGTGCGATTGTCGCCCAGAGCAGCGCAAGCAAAACTGCCGCAAGGAAGGCCTGGAAGCTTTCGATGATGTTGCCGGGGCGAACCGTATTCTTTACGTCCACGCTCTGGGCGCTGAGCAGGATATAGTTTTTTCCCTTCAGCGTGACCTCTCTGGAATCAATATAAAACTGATACCGGCTCGGTTCGTATCCGAATGTGTCATAATTCAGGGTATTCCATACTATTCCCCGCGGTTTTGATATCCACTCTTTGTTTAATTCTTCGATCTTTTCCTCCGGAGAGGGAACCTTTGCCTGTACCTCGGAATAGACCTGTTCGCCGCGGCGCTTTGTTTCATCCTCATCCTGCATCTGCATGACGATCAGATCAAACTGTTCTCTGTAGTATTTCTGCCGCAGTTTTCCGGTCGGATCGTCAATGATCTCCTGATAATGCGCGACCTGCTTCTGGTACATAGCCCACGAACCGGAAATCTGGTCGGCTGACCGCCGCATGAGCTGTCCGGACGGACAGTTGGCCGGATAGCCGGAAAAGTAGATGCTGTTCAGATCCGTGACGCCGGGTGCCCGGTCCTTGTACCAGTTGGCTTTATCGCGGTAATACGTGTCACCGATCCGGTAAAAATTATGGTTCGTGATCTCCTGCCATTCGCCGGACGGGACATTGCCGAAGAACGTGATGTCATGAAGCTGCTTGATATTCCGGTTCCAGCCGTATTCCACACCTGCGAGCTGATCGCCGTTCACGTAAGCGTGCGTTGCAAACATATAAGGGTAATACCTTCCGATCAGCATCTCGAACGGTTCGAACTCCGTGAGTGCGTAAAAGAGATAGGATTTGCCGAAGAACTGCGTCCAGAAACCGAAACGGAAGGAATGCTGCTGCGCATAAGCAAGGAGTTCGTCCGAGATCTGTTCCGATTGTGCCGTATCTGCAGTGTATGCGCGGTTTTGGGTTTCCCCGTTTTCACCGTATTCGCATGCGTACAGGCGCACCTGCGGCTCCGAGATCACATATTTTCCGGTGTCCGGCTGAATCAGCATTGCGGAGATATCCTTGTACGGCTGGAACGGGAGTTCCGAAAGCATATTATGCTGGTTCGTCAGATTGCGCAGAACGGCCGGAAGTCCGCCGCTCTGCATGATCTCGTCTGCCCATGTGTGTCCTTCCGCATCAAAAAAGTATCCTTCCTCATCAAAAATGTCGAGCTTGTCCTCCAGATCCTCTTTCGCATACTTGTCGAAATCCTCCCAGTATTTGTATGAGGAACGGATCCGGATGATGCAGACCGTACCGGCGGCCAGCAGGCAGGGGATCAGCCTGCGGAGAAAGAACCGTGAAAACCGCAGCCGCTTCGGCCTGCTCTGACGCTGCTTTTTGTGTTTCATGTTCTGTCACTCCTTTCTTGACGGATTTGGTCTGCTGCGCGGTCATGCCTGTTTGCGGAGATATTCCTCGATCGCTTCCTGCTTCCGGTATGCCTTCGGGTACACGATCAGCGTCCAGAGCAGCGCGGGGATCATGGATGCCAGCAGGAACTGGAAACTGTTGATGACCGTTATGGGGAACAGATACTTCTGCATATCCAGCGTCTGAACGGCGAGCACCTTGCACGGCTGATCCTTCACGGTAAATTCCGCCGTTCTGAAATAATAGCGGATCCGGCGGTTTTCCGGCTGTTTTTTCAGCTCGCCGATGATCTGACCGGCGTTTTCCGGCAGTGCGCGGAGACTGTTTTCCGTGAGACTCAGCAGCTTTTCCTCTGCCGTGCCGCCGTTTTGCTTTGCTTCCTCCCGTGCCTGTGAGAGCGCTGTCTGATAAAACGCCATGCGGTCTGCAATTTCCTGTGTGACCGCACCGGCTCTGCAGTCTGTCGGATAACCGATAAGCTGGAGCTCTGCGGTGTCATCCGACCAGCGGCTGCCGGGCACGCGGGTGACGCGGCTGCCCTTCCGGAGATAGGAATCATTGGAGACCGTTTTCCAGCGCCCCGGTGCCGTCCGGCCGTCGGATTCAACTGTTCCGATGCTGAGCCGGCTCCTGCCGATCCATGTATATTCCAGCGCCGTGAACTTCAAGCCGCTGACTGCGGCCTGAAGCGGGACCGCATCCACAAAGAGCGGTGCCGTCAGCCCGGACTGTGTTTCATTCAGAGACATTTTCTTTTTAAGGCGGCGCATCAGTTCGATCCGGATGCTGTGCGCGCTGCAGTAGTCCCGTATCTGCTCCGCGATCTGCTCCGATTCCGCTTCTCCCGCCTCGTAATCCTGTTCCCCGATATCTCCGTTCTGATTCCGGAGCTGATACGTATGCAGCAGAACGGTCGGTTTGGAGATCAGAAGCTCGCAGGTCTCCGGCCTGAACACCAGAACGGAGAGATCGAGATACGGCTCTAAGACATTTTTGCGTTCGAGCTGGACGCTGCCGGACGTTTCAGTCATGCTGGTCAGCGGCAGCATGATTGCCGAAAGTCCGTTGTCTTCGGCGATATGATGCGGCATACCGGAATCAAGAAAGCTGCGGGTTCTGCTGTACCAGCTCTGAACATCCGGCAGGGTACCGTCCGCGGAGAATTGTTCCGCCTCACGGTATGCTTTGAATGTCAGCGATGTGACGCAGCAGGCTGAAATCAGCAGAAACGGGATCAGCCGCTTGAGAAAGAGCCGTGTAAACAGCAGCGGCTTCGGCTTTTTCGGGCGCGTCTGCTGATCTTGCTTCTGTTCTTTATTCTGTTTCATAGGTTGTCACTCCTTCCGGGTGCGCAGTCCTTTTTTCCCGCGCAGGATCACGTTGAATCTGTGGCCGCTGCTCTCAAGGCTGAAATGCAGCCGGTTGAGCTCTGCGATCTGTCTGACGACGGAGAGCCCGAGTCCGGTGCCCTTTCGGTTGCTGCGGGCGCTGTCTCCCTTGACGAATGCCTCGCAGAGCTGTTCGACATTGGCGGCCTTTTCCTCTGCGATGTCATTGGAGATGCGCAGCGTGCTGCCTTCTCCGGTGACGGTGATGCTGCCGCCGTCCGGCGTGAACTTGACGGCGTTGTCCAGCAGATTGCGGAGTGCCTGCATCATCATCAGCGGGTCGGCACGGACGGTGCAGCTGCCCGTGATCTCGACGTTCAGCTTCCGGCTTTCGATCTCATCCTGCCGGTTCGCGTTGATCTCCTTCAGCAGCGCGATCAGTTCGATTTTCTGCTTTTTCGCTTTGGTATTCTGTTCCAGTCTGGCAAGGTCTAGCACATTCGTGATGATGTTGTCCATGTACTGCGTGCCTTCCAGAATGGAATCCGAATAATGCGCCTGCTTTTCCGGATGCACGCCGCTGCTCAGGTTCTCCGCATAGCCGGAGATCGCGGTCAGCGGGGATTTCAGGTCGTGTGCAAGCGCGGCGGTCAGGCTGCGGCGGTATTCGTCCATTTCGTATCTGCGGCGGGCGCGGAGATAAGACACCAGTGCCCAGAGCAAAGAAAGTAGGATAGCAATCGACAAGAGCTGAATGCCGAAAGCAACTGTAAGCGGAATGCATTTTTTCAGCGGCTCTCTGCTCATGCATACAAACAGAGAGTAGCCCTTTCCGTTTATCTGTACCTCACGGGCATTCGCATAATACTGGACAAGCTTTTCCGTGTAGCTTCCCTGCGGTATGATTTGAATGTATATATCATCGTTCAAATCGTTTGCGTATGTGAACCGCTTATCAGTTGCTTTTGAAAACGGCGAATCTTTCAGTTTACCGCAGCAGATGCCCGGCAAGCTCCAGATCAGTTTGAACTGTTGATCCGGCCGGAGCTTTTGCAGCGGCCAGCCGTTCTCTAAAGCGTCCTGTTCCATTATGTGATATTCAATTTCTTGTGTTTGGCTGTTATCATCCTGTGATTCTGCAGAACTCCGGTAGGACTGCAGCAAAGCCGGCATCTCACTGTCCACGAGAGCAGCGACTTGCTGCATCGCATTCCCGGAACGGGTATTGGCGGGCCGTCCCAGAAGATACATCCCCGTGAGATACTCTTCGTGCGTTTGTCGATATTCAAGATCCGTGTCGAGTGAGTTGTCATATACATAGCTGTCGCCCTGCGGTATGTACATATCCCGCAGCAGGCTGCTCCATTCTGCAGGAGCGCTGGTTTCGCGGTGATAAACGGAACGCAGTTTGCCGTTGACAAAAACCCCGTACTCCAGCCCCCGGAATGAATCACCGTGAACATAGGCGTGCAGCGGCATATAATCGAATCGGGAATATGAGTACAGGAAGTTCCGGATAAGGTCTGAATGCTCCAGAAGCTTATCGTCGTTAGCAGCTTCGTAAATCTGTTTCATCGCGTAATTCTTTCTGTAATTACGCAAAAGCTCTTCGGCAATCTCTTCACTTTCTTCCGGCTCTGTATACCGTTCGATTTCTTCATCTGTTCCAATGATGTTTTTTGAACGAAGAATAACAGAAGGCTGTGAGACGGTATATTCTCCGGTCGCGGTATCCATTAGCATCACGGAAACATCTGTATACAGATCAATCTCAGATTCAACCTCAACGCTGGCTTGGGAAATTCTTTGCAGGAGAACAGGAATGCTGTCTTTTTCTGCAATCCGGTCTGCTTCTGATTGATCGCCGTAAAAAGGCATGAAAAAGTATTCGCATTGGTCATGCCAGATTTCTGAACAGCTCTGCTCTGTTTCCTGCATGTATTTTGTTTGAAGAAAAGCTGCGTCGAAAATTGTGCAGACCAGTGTCAGCACCAGAAGCCTGCGGAAAAAGAATCTTGAGAATCGCATTTGCTGCGGCGCTTTGTTACGACTTGGCGTTGTATTCTTTTTCATTTTTCCTTCCTCCACATGTCATTCTGTGATCTGATACCCCTTTGTGATCACCGTGCGGATCTGCTTTCCGGCATTGCCGAGGGCGTGGCGCAGCTTTTTGATATGGTTGTCCACGACGCGGTCGCTGCCGAAGTAATCCTGTCCCCATACGCGGTCTAAAAGCTGGTCGCGGCTGAGCACCCAGCCCTTGTGCTCCAGCAGATAGCGGAGCAGCTCAAATTCCTTCGGTGCGAGCGTGACGGGTCTGCCGTTTGCCGTGACGGCCAGCGTTTTCAGATCCATGCAGACCGCACCGCAGACAAGGCTCTGCGTACAGACGGTGCCGTTCGCGCGCTTGAGCAGCGCCTGTACCTTTGCGAGCAGCGCGGCCAGCGAAAACGGCTTGATGATGTAGTCATCGCAGCCGAGAGAATAGCCGTACAGCACATCCTCCTCGCGGGCGCGTGCGGTCAGGAACAGGATCGGGACGTCGCTGTCTGCGCGGATCTCCCTGCAAAGGGAAAAACCGTCGATGTCCGGCATCATGACGTCCAGCATCAGCAGGTCGTATTCGTTCTGCCGGATGAGGGCAAGTGCCTGCGAACCGTTTTCGGCGGTCGTCAGGTGGATCTGTCCCTCGCTTTTGTCGGAGAAGTAATCCTCGATGACCTCGCGGATCTGCGCGTCATCCTCTGCCAGCAGGATTTCGGATATCATGTCATTCACCTCTCTGTGATTGTATTGTACGATGCGGATGTATCCTTTGTGTATCCTTCGGGTATCACTTTGATATATCCGGAGGAAAAGCGGATACTATAATTATTATCTGTTATTATAACATATTTGCAGATAGAGTTCAATAGGAGAGGGGAGAAAAGGTTTCGGGCATAAGAAAACCGCCTTGATTACTCAGGGCGGTTTAGTCTTCATCATCAGGCAACGGTTCCAATTCACCGTCACGAATCATTCCGAGTTCGGCTGACAGCAAAATTATGTCTGAAACTGTAATATCCGGATGTGCGAGAATATACTGATACATATACTCCCTATCATCGTCATGTGGTGCATTATAAAGAATACCTGAAATATACTCCTGATTATCTGTAAGCGTATTCAGCAATTCTTTCAAACGTGATTTAATATCAGCCATTTCTGATCTTCCTCTTTGCAATGATTCGGTAATACCCGAATCCGTTCTTTTCAACTGTATACTGATAATTTGCGATGCGCTTTACAAAAACGGGGCTTGTTTTGTCGCTGTCCGTCAGATGTGAAGCTATTTCGCATTGCAAAGAATTGCATACTAATCCGGATGCCGTGTCTTTCTGTCATTGTACCACTTTCAGCCTGTCTTGTCAATCCTTGTTTTGCCTGTAGTTTCTTCACCCGCATTCCCGCTCAATCGCAGCGTGACGAATAATCCCTTTTCCCCCGAACAGTCAGATACCCCGCAAAATAAACCGCCGCGCCCGCAGTAGCAGCAGCCAGCGGCGCGATCCGCAGCGGCAGCCGGCAACGAAGCACGGGACAGAGCAGATACGCCGTTCCCGCGCAGAGCACTCCGGCAAACAGACTTCTCCCGCAGAGCCGGAGCAGTCTGAGCCGGATGCCGGTGCGCAGCCGGAACCGCCTGACGGCCAGCAGCAAAATCACCGCGTAGCAGAGCAAAGTGGAGGCCGCGATCCCGCGCAGGCCGAGGCAGGGGATCAGCAGCAGATTGCCCGCGAGCTTTACCGCCGCGCCCGCAAGCATGATCCGGACGGTGTCGTCCGCGTGGCCGGATGCCTGCAGCATACAGAACAGCGGGTAACAGAGCGCGGAGAAGATGACCGCGATCCCGAGCACCGCGAGTGCGGGCGCAGCGGCGGCGGTCTCAGCCGGACGGGCGGGGAACAGAACAGTCAGCAGCGGCGCGGCGAGTGCCGTCATGCCGAGTCCTGCGGGTACCGCGAAAAACGCCGTCCGCCGGATGACCGTTTCGGCAAGCTGACCGGTCTCCGCGGTGCAGCTCCGCGCATAGCTTTCCGCGAACGCCGGGAATACGCCCTTGCCGAACATATTGGTCACGGACGGCACGAGGTTGAACACCGTGACCGCCATGCCGGTATAGGCGCCGTAGAGGAAATTGGCGGCATCCGCTTTCTGCGGGAGCAGCCGCATTGCCGAGGCGAGGTCGATCAGCGTGGTGAGGTTCGTCACGAGCGACGCCGCCGCGACCGGCAGCAGCGTCCGGAGCAGTGCCTGCCGGAGCATACGGTCGTCCTTTCGGCGGTGCGCGGGCGGGAGCTTCGGTGCAGACCGCCGCGGCGGGGGGAACAGCAGCAGCGTCAGCGTCCCGATCGCCGTTGAGAGCGTCACGCCGAGGATCGCGGCGGCAGCGGCAGCCTCCGGGAGCAGCATCCCCTGCGGGAGCATTGCCGGATGCCGGCAGACGAATCCGCAGAGCCCCAGCCCGCAGACCGCGCGGCCGATGCCCTCCGCGACATGTGAGACTGCCGTCGGCTGCATGGTGCTGTGCCCTTCGCAGATGCCGCGCAGCACCGCGTTCACGCAGCAGAACCAGACCGCAGGCGCAAAGCATCGGACAGAAAGCGCCGCCCGCGGGTTATGCAGCAGCAGCGTGCAGAACGGCTCCGCGGTCAGAAACAGCAGCAGGCTGAACAGGATCCCGCCGAGGCCGAACATCCGCATGGCCAGCGATGCGGTGCGGCTTGCGGTCTGCGGGTCGTTTTTGGCGAGTGCCTGTGCCGTCAGTGCGGAGACCGCCGTATTGATGCCCGTCACCGACAGCGCGAACACCGGCAGGAATAAGCCGTAGGCACAGGAAAAATAGCCCATGCCGGTCCCGCCGAGCATCGCGGTCAGCGGGAGCCGGAACACCGCACCGAGTATCTTTGCGAGCAGCGCGGAGCCGATCAGCCAGACCGACCCGCGCAGAACAGACTGCCGTTTCATCCGGGTTTTGCCCTCCGTTTCCTGCGAAATAATCCGCTGTATGTCCGAAAATATGCTGCAAAACGGGAAAATATGTGCGGTCAGCGGGAAGTGCCCGGCTCCATTTTTGTGCGCATACAGCGTAAAATCTAAAATTTTCACGCATTCCCCATTGAAATTTACCGAATTATATGCTATAATAGATTGGTACGGCCTGTCCGTACCAAACCGTTTGATTCGGTCATTATCCCGCAAGGGTCACAGGAAAGGATTTTTTCATCATGGCAAACGCAAACCAGAGCTTTTACCGGAGAGTCCCGGTCAGCAAGCCGTATCTCGTCACGAGAAATCAGGCGCTGCGCCTTTCTCCCTCCAATTTCACCCAGTTTATGACAGAGAGCACCATTTACGGCGTCGTCGTGGACATGCCGATGGCACCGACCGTCATCACGACGCTGGCCTGCTACATCAACGGTGCTGCAAACCTGTATTTCAGCAACGGTGAGGATTATTCCGGTGCCGCACAGCGCTATCCGGGCGTCGTGCAGGCTGCAAGAATGTTCGTTTCCAATGCGGCGCGCTTCATCAGCGATGACAACAAGGTCAGCACGCTCGAACTGCCGAACAGCAGATCGCATTTCGTGTACCTGCTGACGACCAAGGGCATCCACCGCGTAACGGTCAATCCGCTGTCCGGCCAGCAGACCCCCGAGGAGCGCGTACTGCTTTCGATGTATCAGCGCGTGATGTCGGAGCTCCGCACCGCACAGATGAAGGACAAGGCTGCGGGCAATGAGCCGACAGCAATGCTTGTTCCGAGCAAGCAGTGATAAAGGAGCGGAAACATGGCAGAACAGACCACTGAGCAGAAGAAGCAGCGCATTTTCAGTGCGATCCAGCCGACCGGCGTTTTTACGCTCGGCAACTATATCGGCGCGGTGCGGAACTGGGACAAGCTGCAGGAGCAGTATGAATGTATCTACGCGATCGCAGATCTTCATGCGATCACCGTGATGCAGGAGCCGGCCAAGCTGCGGCAGAATACGATGCGCGCCTTTGCGCTGATGCTCGCATGCGGCATGGATCCGGAGCGCAGCATCACCTTTGTCCAGAGCCTGAATCCGCATCATGCGGAGCTGAGCTGGGTGCTCTCCTGCTCGACCATGTTCGGCGAGCTGAGCAGAATGACCCAGTTCAAGGACAAGAGCCGCCGGCATTCGGATAACATCAACGCGGGCCTGTTTACCTATCCGGTGCTCATGGCCGCAGATATCCTTGCATACAATGCGGATCTTGTGCCGATCGGCGCAGACCAGAAGCAGCATCTGGAGCTTGCCAGAAACATCGCGCAGCGGTTCAACCAGCGCTACGGCGACACCTTCACCGTGCCGGACTGCTACATTGCACCGCAGGGCGCAAGGCTGATGTCGCTGCAGGATCCGACGAAGAAGATGTCCAAGTCTGACGAGAACGCGAACGGCTGCGTCTTTATCCTTGACGATAAGGACACGATCCTGCGCAAGTTCAAGCGCGCCGTCACGGATTCCGAGACCGAGGTCTGCTTCCGCGAGGGCAAGGACGGCATCAACAATCTGATGACGATCTACAGCGCCGTGACCGGCAAGACCTTTGCGGAGATCGAGGCCGAGTTCGCAGGCAAGGGCTACGGCGATTTCAAGACCGCGGTCGGCGAGGCAGTCGCGGATCATCTTGCACCGCTGCAGGCGGAATACAACCGTCTGATCGCGGACAAGGCGTATCTGACTGCGTGCATGAACAACGGCGCAGAGCAGGCGTTCCGGCTCACCAGACGCACGCTGCAGAAGGTTTACCGCAAGGTCGGCTTTGTTGACCGGAAGTAAAATCCATAAAAAACAATGACCGATTCTATAAAGTTTCGGGTATAAATTACCAGTTTGGAAAACCGAATCGGCGCGGATTTTGGATGAATGCCGAAAGTTTTGGAAAAATGCCAAAAACACTTGCATTTTACGTGAAAAAGAGGTAAAATAAACAATATATGAGAACGAGTGAAGAAACGCTTGCCGCCCTGCGCAGCCGTCCGCATTATTCTATGGACGATCTGCTGCTCATCATGCAGGTGCTGCGGAGCGAAAACGGCTGTCCGTGGGATAAGGAGCAGACGCATCAGAGCATCCGGCAGGATTTCCTCGAGGAATGCTATGAAGCGGTCGAGGCGATCGAGGCGGACAGTGTTCCCATGATGCGCGAGGAGCTCGGCGATGTGCTGCTTCAGGTGGTGTTCCACTGCCAGATCGAAGCGGAGCAGTCGCATTTCACGTTTGACGATATCTGCGACGAGGTCTGCAGAAAGCTCGTGGTCCGGCATCCGCATGTCTTCGGAGATGTGAACGCCGATACCAGCGAGGAGGTCCTGAAGAACTGGGACAGCATCAAGCAGGAGACCAAGCAGCAGAAAACCGCGGCGGAAACGCTCGACGGCGTCTGCAGGGCGTTGCCTGCACTGATGTATGCGCAGAAGCTCGGAAAGAGAGCCGGCAGAGCAGGCATGGACTGGCGCTCGGCGGAGGACGCTTTTCAGTATATCCGCAAGGAGACCGACGAGCTTGCCGAGGCGATGCAGTCCGGGCAGCAGGAACAGATCGAAGAAGAACTCGGCGATCTGCTGTTTTCCTGCGTGAATACGGCAAGGCATCTGCATATCGACGCGGAAACGGCGCTGCGGGCTGCAGCGGAAAAATTCCGCAGACGCTTCGCGCAGACGGAGCAGCTTGTGACAGCGGACGGCAAGGAAATGTCCGCCCTGCCGATCGAGGAGCTCGACCGGTACTGGGATATTGCAAAACAGAAATAAAGACCAACAGAGAGAACACCATCAGGAAGTATTACGGCGCAACCCCGGATCTCAGAAGGATGCAATCCGCGCATCAAACCGGCGCGGTGCATAATAAATGTAAAAGAGATGCAATGTGGAGGATCTAACAATGACCAAGATTGAACTGATTACTGCACTGGCGCAGAAGGGTAACTGCACCAGAAAAGAGGCTGATGATGCACTGGAGCTCGTCACTTCTGTTATCGTGGAATCACTGATCGCGGGTGAAAAGGTACACCTGACCGGCCTCGGTACATTTGAAATCCACGACCGGAAGGCGAAGGAAACCAAGAATCCGCGCACCGGAAAGCCCATGACGACTCCTGCAAAGAAGGCTCCGGCTTTCCGCGCATCGAAGGCTCTGAAGGAAGCTGTCAACAAGGAATGAGACTTGACAAATATCTCAAGGTATCCCGTCTGATGAAACGGCGCACGGTCGCGAATGAAGCCTGCGACGCAGGGCGTGTTTCGGTCAACGGGAAGCCTGCGCGCGCCTCTTATGATGTGAAGATCGGGGATGTGATCGAGATCGCATTCGGTCAGCGCACCATGAAGGTGAAGGTCGCTGCCGTATCCGAGGTCGTGACCAAGGACAAGGCGGCGGAGCTTTATACCGTAGAAGCATAAAAAAGACGGCAGGCACGGAGCGGACAGCTCTGCGCCTGTTGTTTGTTTATGGTGTTAATTTGTAAGAAGGTACTGGCTTTTTCCGGCCGGTGCCTTTTTTTCTGCGCGCTGCGGGTGCTGCGAATCCCTCCGGGATTCGCTTGGGGGAGCCCTCTATCGCAGGGCTCCCCCCGTGTTCCCCCTTTCGGAGCTCCTCCGTATGCAGGGGATTTCGCGCTCTGCGGAGCGCGACGAGGGCTCCGCCCCTCGACCCTGCAAACTTTTGAAAAAGTTTGATCAAAACTTTTGTGAGGCTGCAAACGGTTAGCCTACCGCTTGACCGGCAGCGTAAAAAAGGACGCCGATTTTTACATCAGCGTCCTTTCTGTTCTTCATAACGGGGTCTGGGGACTAGTCCCCAGCGGGGTTTGGGGCGGAGCCCCATTTCGGATACATCGCGAAGCGATACCGCTAAATCTTCTCAGACTTGCGGGCGCGCTTTTTTTTGCGTTTGATCTCGTACATCTTTTCGTCCGCCTGCTTGATGATGCTGTACAGCGAATCGTCCTCCTCCGCCGCGATTACCACGCTGCCGAGGCTCGCCGAGATCGCATACGGCTTGCGGATCAGGTCATTGATCGCCTGCAGCTCTGCCGCGAATTTCCGCGCCAGCACGATGTCGTCATTGCGCTCCACATTCACGCTGAGGATCAGGAACTCGTCACCGCCGAAGCGCGCACAGATGCTGTTCTTGTCGCAGCAGTCCTGAATGACGCCCGCCAGACGCTGGATCGCGAAGTCACCCTCATGGTGACCGTAATTGTCGTTGATGTATTTCAGCCCGTCCATGTCGATGAAGCTGAGCATCACGCGGCGGTGCTGCTCGATGCTGTCGCGGAACATGTCATCCGCAATGTTGAAGAAGCCGTTGCGGTTGTAGATATTGCAGAGCGGGTCGATGATATACAGCCGGTTCAGCTCGTCCATTGCTTTGTTGATGTGCAGCAGCTTGCGGATGTTTTCCAGCGAGTTGCTGAGGTTCATTGTCAGCGTATGGCAGAGCAGGCTTGTGATCGGGAAATCGCCGTTTGTGATGATGTAATAGCCGAGGCAGCGTTCACCGAAATGCAGCGGCAGAAAATAGCTGATGTTGCCGCCGGTATGGAGCGGCTCCGGATACATGCTGCTGCTCGGGAACATCGCCACGCTGCGGCGTTCGCCCTTATCCCAGATCAGCGGCGCGGTCATGCGCTCGGAATACGCCGAGGGATCCGGCAGCGGCATTCCCGCCTGAAATGCGTCCTCCCAGTCCTTTGTCAGACAGAGACTGAATTTCTCGCAGCCGAGGTCGCGGATGACATGCTCGATCACATCGAAGCATTCGTCGGCGGTCTCTGCTTCGGCCAGTCCCGCCGTCAGACGGTTCAGCAGATGAATATTCGTATTCGTCGTTTCCATGCGGCGGTAGGCGATCTTGGCGAAATCGTTGAGATCGTCCTGATGCTTGGCCTTGCAGCCGCAGCTCTGCGTAAAGACCGGTGTTGCGTCCAGCACCGTGCTGGTCGGCAGCTCCTCGCCGCGCAGGATCCTGCACAGGATATCGGCGGCCTGATAGCCGGAATCAAAGAGCGGTCTGCTGACGGTCGTCAGCGCGGGGAAGGAATTGCGCGCGTTCAGCGTATTGTCAAAGCCGGTGACGATGATGTCATCCGGAACGCGGTAGCCGAGCTTTTCCAGCGAGGAGATCACGGTCAGAGCCATGCTGTCATTCGAGCAGATGATCGCATCGGGCATCGGCAGGCCGGAGGCGACAAAGTCCTCGACTGCGCGGATGCCGTCATAGCTGCGGAATGTGCCCGGATAAATGCGCGCTTCCTCGATCTTGAGGTGATTGTCCCGCATTGCGCTGAGAAATGCGTTATAGCGGGCGCGGCCTTCCGGGTTCGCGAGCGGGCCGGATACGAAATTGAGCACGCTGGCACCGTGCTCCCGGATCACATGATTGACCAGCGATTTCATGACAGAGAAGTTGTCGATGCTGATATCATGGAAGTCGGGGTAGTCCTTCGTCTCAAAGACGACCGCGGGAATCTCCGCCTCCCGCACGCGCTCCATGATGCGGGTGCGGATCTTGGCGTCACCGAAGGTATTGGTGATGACAAGTGCGCCGTCAAACTTTGTGAAGTCGGTGAGGCTGTAAATGCTGTATTCACCGATATCGAAGCGCTTGCTGTCCACCATGCCGCCGAACGCTGCAAAATATGAGATATTGATCCGGTGTTCGCTTGCATACTGATTGATGCCGCTGATAATATGGAATTGGTACTCCTCATCAAGTCCGGAAATAATGACCGCAAAATTCTGAATGTCCATAATATCCCCTTACCGTTCAGAAAATGATACAGTTATATATATTATAGCACATTTACACGAAAAATGGAACCCTGCGAGAAAATTTTGTCAACTTTCACATACAAGAGAAAGACGGATTGTGCAGATAACTGAAAATGCACACAGGCTTCCGGTCGGATTCACAGCGCGATGCTGTAGATATCGGCGGGCTCGCCGGAAAAGACAAAGCTGCGCAGATATTCCCCGCCGTTTTTGCGGATCGTCCGCACGGATGGTTCGTTGTCCCGCATGACGGAGACCTGCAGCGCGGTCATGCCGATGCTTTTGGCGTGCGCGCAGACCTGCCGGAGCATTTCGCTCGCATAGCCGCGGCAGCGGGCATCGGGGCGGACGCTGTAGCCGCAGTGGCCGAAGTCCAGCAGAAACCGGTTCAGCGTATGCCGCAGGTCGATGATCCCGACGAGGGCATCGCTGCTGTCAAATGCAAAAAACGTATCGGTCACGACCCAGTCCGGGCTGACCGTTTCCGGTTCGGTGTTCGCCGTGACGGTGAGCAGCCACGATTCGTAATTTTCAGCACGGTCAAGCAGCTCGCTGCCGTGAATGACGGTTTCGCCTGTATCCAGGAAAGCCTGCCGGAAGGCGAGCGCCTGCTGCTTGTGGGTGCTCTCCGGCCGGACCAGTCTGATCTGCATGATATTCCATCCTTTATCCTGATTTCCTTACGGGGCAGCCGCGGGATGTTCCTCCGCATCCGTTCTGCGTCTGCCGATACGATTATTATACATCATTTGACTTTTTTTGTCAAATCGGCGGGCGGAAAACAACGCCCCGGATTTTTTTGCATTTGCTCTTGACAAATCCGCCTTTTTCTGCTAAAATAGATAGGTACGGTTTCCGTACCGGGTATAACCATGCCCGCCGATTCCTTGTCCGCCCGAAATCTGAACGGACGGGCTTTATCCAGAAGGAGGTGTATCAAACATGGCGAAGGTTTCTGCAAAGTACGAGCTGATGATCGTCATCAGCGTCGCGAAGGGTGAGGAGGCTGCTCAGGCTGTCTGGGAGAAGTTCAAGGCACTCATCGAAAAGAATGCAGAGCTCGGCGAGGTTGATGACTGGGGCAAGCGCAAGCTGGCTTATCCGATCAACTATGAGACCGAGGCATACTACATCGTTGCACAGTTCGCATCCGCTCCGGAATTCCCGGCTGAGCTGGATCGTGTCCTGAACATTACCGACGGTGTGCTGCGCTCCATGATCACGGTCACGGAGTAATCCAGAAAAGAGGAGGTTCGGTTTATGCTGAACAAGGTTATTTTAATGGGACGTCTGACCCGTGATCCCGAGTTCCGGCAGACGACCTCCGGTGTTGCGGTTTGCAGATTCTCCATTGCGATCAGCCGTCAGTTTGCAAATAAGCAGACGGGCGAGCGTGAAGCGGACTTCGTGGATTGCGTTGCATGGAGACAGACCGCTGAATTTGTTTCCCGCTATTTCAGCAAGGGCAGCATGATTCTGGTCGAGGGTCAGCTCCGGAACGACAACTATACCGATAATAACGGTGTGAAGCATTATCGCATGAACGTGTTTGTGGATAATGTCAGCTTCTGCGAGTCCAAAGGAAACGGCGGACAGGGCGGCGGCTACCAGCAGCAGGGCGGATATGCCCAGCAGGGCGGCTACCAGCAGCAGGGCGGCTACGGTCAGCCTGCACCGCAGGGCGGCTATCAGCAGAACGGCGGCGGTTATCAGAATAACGGCTACCAGAATGCACCGGCTCCCGCGGCACCCCCGCAGGATGCGCTTTCCATCGGTGACATCGGTGAATTTGAAGAGATCCTCAGTGACGGCGAGGTTCCGTTCTGAGAACAACAATGATTTCCTGAAAAGGAGGGAAATGTATCATGCCTATGGATCATGAGAGACCGCAGCGCGGCAGCAAGAGACCGCGCAGAAAGGTTTGCATGTTCTGCGCTGACAAGGTCCAGAACATCGACTACAAGGATATCAACCGCCTGAAGAAGTGCATGACCGAGCGTGCAAAGATTCTGCCCCGCAGAGTTACCGGCACCTGTGCATTCCATCAGCGTCAGCTCACCACCGCGATCAAGCGCTCCAGATACGTTGCACTGATCCCGTACACCGCTGACTGATTTCCGGTCATCAAAACGCTGTGTCCCTTTCGGGGATGCAGCGTTTTTTGCGTATGCAGAAAAATTGAAATTGCCTCTTGACATTTCACGGATTTGTGGTATAATAAATGAGAATGATTTTCAATTTCAATTTGGTACGGAGGCATCAATATGCAGAATACAAAACGGGCACTTGCGGCATTGCTGACGGCAGGCGCAATTCTGCTGACCGGCTGCGGCAGCGGAAATGCGCGTCAGACAAACAGGCACCGCATTGTCTGCTCGGTGTTCCCGGAATATGACTGGACAAGGCAGATCCTCGGCACCCATGCGGATGATTTCGAGCTCTGCTATCTGCTGGAAAGCGGTGCCGATCCGCACAGCTTCCAGCCCTCTGTCGAGGATATGATGAAGGTCGCGAACTGCAATCTGTTCCTGTATATCGGCGGCGAATCCGACGAGTGGACGGCGGATGCGATCGCGGAGGCCGTCAACCCGGACATGCAGACCGTCGCGCTGCTCGATGTCCTCGGCGGCGAGACCGTGACCGAGGAGGTCAAGGAGGGAATGCAGGCGGAGGACGAGGCGGAAGAAGCAGAGGACGGCGAAGAAGCGCCGGAATATGACGAGCATGTCTGGCTTTCACTGCGCCGTGCAAAGACCGTCTGCGCGGAGATCACGGAAAAGCTCTGTCAGATCGACAGTGCCAATGCAGCGGATTACCGCGCCAATCTCACAGCGTATACGCAGAAGCTGGACGCGCTCGATCAGGATTTTCAGGCGCTGACGGACAGCGCATCGCAGAAAACGCTGCTGTTCGGCGACCGTTTCCCGTTCCGCTATTTTACCGAGGACTACGGCCTTGATTACTACGCGGCGTTCGTCGGCTGTTCGGCGGAGACGGAGGCCGGCTTTGAAACGGTCGTATTCCTTGCGAATAAGCTGGACGAGCTCGGGCTCGATACGGTCTATACGATCGAAAGCTCCGACGGTTCGCTTGCGAGAACGATCATTGAGAATACGAAGGACAAGAATCAGCAGATCGCCGTGCTCAATTCGATCCAGTCGGTGACGGCGCAGCAGGTCGCGGACGGTACGACGTATCTGTCGCTGATGCAGCAGAATTACGATGTGCTGAATGCGCATCTGAAATAATTGCAGAGAATGCAGAAAGGAGAACCGGCTATGGGTGTGCAGATCACCTGCAAAAATGCCGCGCTCGGCTATGAAAACCGCATTGTCGCGGAGAATCTGAATTTTACGGTCAGTGCCGGGGATTATCTCTGCATTCTCGGGGAAAACGGTTCCGGCAAGAGCACACTGGTCAAGGCGCTGCTCGGCCTGAAGCCGCAGGTCTCCGGCGAGATCGTCTGTGCACATCAGGGCATCGGCTATCTGCCGCAGCAGACGGTCGTGCAGAAGGATTTTCCGGCGTCCGTGCGGGAGATCGTCCGCTCGGGCTGCCTCGGCAAAACGGGGCTGTGGCCGTTCTATACGAAAGAGGAAAAGGCACTTGCGGCGGAGATGATGCAGAAGCTCGGCATCACGAAGCTGGAAAAATGCTGCTACCGCGACCTTTCCGGCGGACAGCAGCAGCGCGTCCTGCTGGCAAGAGCGCTCTGCGCGGCGAAGAATATGCTGCTGCTGGACGAGCCGGTCACGGGACTGGACCCCCGTGCGCAGACCGAGCTCTACGAGCAGATCGCGTCACTGAATAAAAGCGGCATCACGGTCATCATGGTCTCGCATGATGTGCAGGCTGCAGTGAAATACGCGTCGCATATCCTGCAGATCGGCAAAAAGCAGCAGCTGTTCTACGGAACAACTGCAGAGTATCAGAGCAGCAAAATCGGCCGGGCATTTCTGGAGACGGGAGGTGCGGCGCTTGCATAACTTTGCAAAACTGGCGGAGTATTTCAGCAATTATCCGTTTGTGCGCTATGCATTCGTAGTCGGGCTGCTGATCGCGCTCTGTGCGTCGCTGCTCGGCGTGACGCTGGTGCTGAAGCGCTTTTCGTTCATCGGCGACGGCCTTTCCCATGTGGCCTTCGGCGCAATGGCGGTCGCGGCGGTCACGGGTCTGACGAACAAAATGGTCATTGTGCTGCCGCTGACGGTGCTTTCCGCGATTCTGCTGCTCCGCACGGGGCAGAACACGAAGATCAAGGGCGATGCCGCCGTTGCGATGATCTCGGTCGGGGCGCTGGCGGTTGGCTACATGCTGATGCATTTGTTCCCGTCCTCGTCCAATGTGTCCGGTGATGTGTGCAGCACGCTGTTCGGCTCCACATCGTTCCTGACGCTGCGAAAGTCGGATGTGGTGCTCTCTATCGTCATGGCGGCAATCGTTCTGCTGACGTTCCTGCTGTTCTATCACAAGATCTTTGCGGTCACCTTTGACGAGAGCTTCGCACAGGCGAGCGGCATCAACGCGAACGGATACAATCTGCTGATCGCGGTCATCACCTCGCTGATCATCGTGCTGGCGATGAATCTGGTCGGCTCACTGCTGATCTCCGCGCTGATCATCTTTCCGGCGCTCTCCGCGATGCGGCTGTTCCGGAGCTTCCGCAGCGTGATCGTCTGCTCGGCGGTGATCTCCGTGGTCTGCGCCGCATCGGGCATTATCCTCTCGATCCTGTTCTCGACGCCGGTCGGTGCAACGATCGTTGTCGCGGATATGGCCGTCTTTTTCCTGTTCAATCTGATTTCCTTCTGCAGGGGCGGCACAAAATGAAATTCGTGCATACAAAACGGGCGCTGATATCGCATCAGCGCCCGTTTGTGATACTGTTTGGTTTATGTCTTGCTGCCGCTGAGGAGCTGTTCCCATGTGATGTTCTTCTTGGAAACAGTGTTGTTGACGTAGTACATCAGCGTGAGCTGAACGTCCGCAACGTCAAATGTGCCGTTCGCATCGACGTCCGCGATCGGCAGGAGCTCGTCGCCGAAAACGCCCGGATTGCCGGCAAATGTCTCGACATAATGCTTCAGACCGATCTGCACATCCACGATCGAGACCTCACCGTTTCTGTCAATGTCGCCGAGCAGGCCGACGATGACATCGCAGCTGTATTCCTTGCCGTTGTTGGTCGCAGTGACCTTCGTGGTGCCGAAGCCGACCGACTTGACAAAGCCGTTGCGGTCAACCGTTGCAACAGAAGGATCCTCGCTCTTCCACTCGACCGGACCCGTAACATTGAACAGGGTCAGGTTTGCGTACTGGTCAGCGCCGGAAAGCGAAACGGAGCTGCGGTTGATGCTGGTCTGATCGTCCGCGACGATCGTGATGCTGCCGTCATAGAATGCGACGTCCAGCTTCTCGCCGTCGATGTCAACGACCTTCAGGTCGCAGCCGTTCTGACCCTCGTGATAGAAGGCGGTCTTATAGATCTCACCGGCCTTTGCATCCGACGGAACCGTGATGTTCAGATAGCAGAGGATGCCGCCGTCTTCAGCCTGCATCGTGTCGGAGCCTGCGTACACAGTGGACGGATACGGGGTCTTTTCGGGGTCGATATTGATCGTCGGCGCTGCTCTGTATGCGCTGCCGCGGTCGATCTTGTTCAGTGTCAGCCGCTTATCGAGATCAAAGAACGCCTGATAGCCGGCTGTGCCGGTGTCGTTGAACACATAGACCGGGACCTTGACGGTATCGCCGACCTTGGCACAGACATCGCCGAGGATGTAGTAATGACCCGCATCCGCGATCTCGTAGGTGTCTGTCCAGTCGCTGGTGTCCGCTTCCTCGACCTTGATCGTCAGCGGAACGGATTGGAAGCTCAGGTCAGACGTCTGTGTGCCGGAGCAGGCGGAGCAGGATTCCTTGCTGCTGCCCGGAACGATGCTCTGCGAATTGACATAGGGATCCTTGCGGATATCCAGCTTGTATTCGCCGGAGGGGGTGTCCTTCGGAACGACGAGCGTCGCGGTCGCAAAGGCATTCTGATATGCCCACTCGACATTGGAATCCCATGCGGTCGTCTTGGCCTCGGAAGCTGAATCCGGCAGCTTGTCGGGGTCAGCGGAATATACCCAGCTCAGGTTCATCTTGGACGGTGTGAACACATCCGAGAACGCGGAGCTCGCATTGCCCTTGCTGGCGCTGTCAAAGCAGTAAGGCGAAGCCATTGCGCCTTCTGTCATGTAGAGGCCGTAATTGCCGAAGGCACCGGTCTCCGCATCAAGCTGGCCGTCATTGACCTGCAGCTTCAGGTTGATGCCGTTGACGCCGGGGTTCGACGGAATGAAGATCTTGACCGGAACGGAGATATCTCTTGCGGCAATGTCCTCCGCCTTGATCGAGACGACATTCTTTCCGTCAGAGCGGATGTCAAAGGTCAGAATCGGGGCTTCTGCGGCAGCGGACGGAAATGCGCCTGTGCCGAGCAGAGAGCCGGCTGCCAGGATTGCTGCCGTAAAAGCAGAACAGAGCTTTTTTGTTTGCATGACGTTAGATCCTTTCTGTGATTGGATTTTGGTAGCGCAGGATTATGAATCCGCAGTCCCCGCTGCGGTTTCATGCGGAGAATCATGCCCCAGCCCGTAGGTCAGGGTGAGCAGGCTGTCAGCGAGATGCACGTTTTCGACAAGGATCGCGGGGTCTTCAAAATGGAGATCGCCGTGACTGAAATTCCAGAATGCGCGCACGCCGAGCTCCACAAGCTTTTGGGCGATCCGCGGTGCGGCATTTTCCGGCACGCAGAGCACTGCCAGCTCCGGATGCTCCTGGTGACAGAAGCCCGAGAGCGTATCGGTGTGGTGGATCGGCATACCGTCCAGATCCCTGCCCGCGACAAACGGGTTGGAATCAAACAGCCCGATCAGCTCACAGCCGCATTCCGGGAAGGAAACATGTGTCGCGATCGCCCTGCCGAGATTGCCGAGCCCGATCAGAACGGTGCGCCGGTGCTCCGAAACACCGAGGATCTGCCCGATCTCATCGCGGAGCGCGCAGACATTGTAGCCGTAGCCCTGCTGTCCGAAGCCGCCGAAGCAGTTGAGATCCTGCCGGATCTGCGAGGCGGTCATGCCCATTTGCTGGGACAGCTCCTTCGAGGAGATCCGGACGGTGCCTTTTTCGGCCAGCTCACCGAGGAAGCGGTGATAGCGCGGAAGCCGCCGGATCACGGACGGAGAGATCTCCTGTTTTGACATTTCTGCTGCGCCTCCTTATTGCAGCTTTGCCGCAAGGCGCGTGCCGATCTCTTTGAGGAACTGCTCCGAATTGACCTTCTGCTTGTTCTCCAGCGTGGAGAGCAGATAGAGGTCGCCGGTCATGATGCCGTCCTCGATCGTCTGGATCGTTGCAGCTTCGAGCTTGTCCGCGAAGTCGCAGAGTGCGGGGATATTGTCCAGCTCACCGCGCTTGCGGAGGGCGCCCGACCATGCAAAGATCGTCGCAACGGAGTTGGTGGAGGTTTCCTCGCCCTTCAGGTACTTATAATAGTGCCGCTGGACTGTGCCGTGTGCTGCCTCGAACTCGTAGACGCCGGACGGGGACACGAGCACGGAGGTCATCATCGCGAGAGAGCCGTAGGCAGTCGAGACCATGTCGGACATGACGTCGCCGTCATAGTTCTTGCACGCCCAGATATAGCCGCCGTTCGAGCGGATGACGCGTGCAACGGCGTCGTCGATCAGGGTATAGAAATACTCGATGCCCGCAGCCTCAAACTTCTCCTTATACTCATTTTCGTATATTTCGCTGAAAATATCCTTAAATCTGTGGTCGTACTGCTTGGAGATGGTGTCCTTCGTAGCGAACCACAGATCCTGCTTGCTGTCGAGCGCATAGTTGAAGCAGGATCTGGCAAAGCCTGCGATCGAATTGTCGCGGTTGTGCAGACCCTGAATGATGCCGTCATCGGTGAACTCATGGATCAGCTGACGGGTCTCGTTGCCGTCCTTGTCCGTCCAGACGAGCTCTGCCCTGCCGCCGCCCTTGACCTGCATCTCGGTGTTCTTGTACACATCGCCGTAAGCGTGACGGGCGATCGTGATCGGCTTTGTCCATGTCGGGATATACGGGGTGATGCCCTTGACGAGGATCGGGGTGCGGAACACGGTGCCGTCCAGAATTGCACGGATCGTGCCGTTCGGCGACTTCCACATCTCGGAAAGACCGTATTCGTCCACGCGGGCTGCGTTCGGGGTGATCGTTGCGCACTTGACCGCGACGCCGTATTTCAGGGTCGCATTTGCGCTGTCAACCGTGATCTGATCCTTGGTCTCCTCGCGCTTTTTCAGGCCGAGATCGTAATACTCGGTCTTGAGATCGACATACGGGCAGATCAGGATATCCTTGATCCACTGCCAGAGGATTCGCGTCATTTCGTCGCCGTCCATTTCGACGAGCGGCGTTGTCATTTTGATCTTGTCCATTGGGGTGTACCTCCTTATTTTCTGCCGGGCGGACAGGTTTCTGCAGCATCCGTCCGGCTGTTTGCGCATTGCAGTCAGGGCATAAAGAAGAATATGCTGATAAACACCACGATAAATACGACAGCTGTGCCGATGAGCTGACGGTCCTGCTTCTGCAGCTTCGGAGCCAGCCTGGCCAGCAGTGCTTCGGCCAGTTTTCCGGCGATGCACCCTAAAAGCACGGCAAACAGCATCGGTTTGCTGTATTTATAAGAACGGTGGCGTAAGAAAGCGGTCAGATACGAAACAGTCAGGTACATGATGTCAATCCTTTCTCTGTTTGTGTCAGCTTTCTGCGGCAACGGAAATGATGATGATGACGATCACCAGCACAAAGAGTATGGCACCGGCGACACCTCGGGCTTTCTTTGTGCTCCAGCCGAGCTTGTCCTCGAAAAAGGTCTGGAGCGCATACAGAGCCAGAACCGCGATGATAAACAGCACAAGTTCCTTCGCAGAGTTGATGCGGATCCGTCTGTACTGCGCTGCTGCAATTGTCAGTAACATGATGTCTTCTCCTTATGTTGAATGATTATTTCAGTGCTTCTCTGGTGTAATCGAGCAGGCCGCCTGCCAGCATGATATCCTTGGTGCGGCCGGTCAGCTCGCAGAGCACCGGGATCTCCGCGCCGGAAGTCTTGTTGACGACTGTCAGCTCGGTCTTGCCGTCCTCGACAGCCTTTCTGACGCCTGCCAGCACGAGCTGATCGCCCTGTGCGATCTTGTCGTAGTCCGCCTCATTGACAAAGGTCAGCGGCAGAATGCCTGCATTGATGAGGTTTGCGCGGTGGATACGGGCGAAGGACTTGACCAGCACTGCCTTGACGCCGAGATACAGCGGGGCAAGGGCAGCGTGCTCACGGGACGAGCCCTGACCGTAGTTCGCACCGCCGACGATGATGCTCTGGCCGAGTGCCTTTGCGCGCTTCGGGAATTCCTCGTCGCAGACTGCGAAGCAGTGCTCGGAGATCTTCGGAATATTGGAGCGCAGCGGCAGGATCTTCGCGCCCGCCGGCATGATGTGATCGGTGGTGATGTTGTCGCCGACTTTCAGAGAGACCGGTGCGTCGATCGTTTCGAGCAGCGGGTGGGTCTCCGGATACGGCTTGATGTTCGGGCCGAGTTTGATCTCAACGCTGTCCATATCCTTTTCGTCCGCCGGCAGCGTGACCATGTTGTCGTTGATCGTAAAGACATCCGGCAGCTTGAACTCCGGCATATCGCCGAGGGTGCGCGGGTCGGTGAGGTAGCCGGTCAGTGCGGAAGCCGCAGCCGTTTCCGGCGAGACCAGATAGATCTGACCGTCCTTTGTGCCGGAGCGGCCTTCAAAGTTGCGGTTGAAGGTACGCAGGGAGATACCCGCGGAATTCGGGGACTGTCCCATGCCGATGCACGGGCCGCATGCGGATTCCAGAATACGGGCACCGGCGTCGATCATATCGGAAAGGCAGCCGTTTGCAGCCAGCATATTGAGCACCTGCTTGGAGCCCGGTGCGATCGCCAGCGAAACATCCGGATGCACGGTCTTGCCCTTGAGGATGTACGCGACCTTCATCATATCGAGCAGAGAGGAGTTCGTGCAGGAGCCGATGCAGACCTGGTCGATCTTCAGCTTGCCGATCTCGCTCATGGACTTGACATTGTCAGGGGAGTGCGGACATGCAGCCAGCGGCTCCAGCTTGGAAAGGTCGATCTCGATGACCTCGTCATAGACAGCGTCCTCGTCTGCGGCCAGCGGGACCCACACTTCCTCGCGCTGCTGCGCCTTCAGGAAGGCTCTGGTCATCTCGTCGGACGGGAACACGGAGGTCGTTGCGCCGAGCTCTGCGCCCATGTTGGTGATCGTTGCGCGCTCCGGAACGGTCAGGGTCTTGACGCCCTCGCCGGTGTACTCGATGACCTTGCCGACGCCGCCCTTGACGGACATTCTGCGGAGCACCTCAAGGATGACGTCCTTTGCAGCGACCCACGGGCTGAGCTTGCCGGTCAGTTTCACATTGACGACCTTCGGGCAGGTGATGTAATAAGCACCGCCGCCCATTGCGACCGCAACGTCCAGACCGCCCGCGCCGATCGCCAGCATACCGAGGCCGCCGCCGGTCGGGGTGTGGGAGTCGGAGCCGATCAGAGTCTTGCCCGGAATGCCGAAGCGCTCCAGATGCACCTGATGGCAGATGCCGTTGCCCGGACGGGAGAAGTACAGGCCGTGCTTCTTCGCGCAGGAGCCGATGAAGCGGTGGTCGTCCGCATTCTCAAAGCCGTTCTGCAGCGTGTTGTGGTCGATATACGCAACGGAGCGTTCGGTGCGGACACGCGGTACGCCCATTGCCTCAAACTCGAGATACGCCATGGTGCCGGTCGCATCCTGCGTTAAGGTCTGGTCGATGCGGATACCGATCTCGGTGCCGCGGACGAGCTCGCCCTCCACGAGATGCGCAGAGAGGATTTTTTCAGCCATGGTAAGTCCCATTTTGAATTCCTGCCTTTCGGATATAATTATACTCTTATATTGTACATCAAAACCGTGATAATGTCAAGCGGAAATTCTCTCCGCGGCGCAAAATGCCTGTAGGAATGTCAATGATAGGTGACAGATTCCTTCCAAAAAAATACGAAGCACCAGAATTGGAAAGCCCAGCCTATGGAGGGAGCCACAGGCGACCGGAACAGGCTGGGCTTTCCGGCACTCACATGACTGCCAGATA
>JAFWQJ010000067.1 GCA_017545185.1 Oscillospiraceae bacterium
CGCGATCTGCCCGGCACCGGGCGCAAACGGCGCATGGAAGTGGAACAAGGAAGAGGATACGCCTTCCCTCGTGATGATCACGGGCGGTACGCAGGACGACGTCGTCGGCCTGAACACCCCGGAGGGCTATCACAACAACTTTGACAAGAACGGTGTGCCGCATCTCTGGCACGTTGTTCAGGGCGGTCACCACGGTGACGACTCCATCCACTCGCATATCTACGCATTCGTGCGCATGGTCTTTAAGGCATAAGCGTATCGCAAGATATTAAACATGTTCCATAAAATTACCCCGCGTGAAGCGTTCTGCTTTGCGCGGGGTTCCTTTATTTCGACGGATTATCCAGTAAATATAGACAAAATTCAGACATTCCCCTTGACATATCCTATTTTCGTGATTATAATAATTGTTAAGCACGCAATATGCAAGAGGGGAGGGAGAAGTATGCCCGGTCAGATCCGGCAGATCATCGGCGTGATCGCCGCGGAAGCCAACAACATTGAGCAGCGGCAGATCATCAAGGGCGTGATCGGCGAGGCGCAGGCCAGAAACCTGACGACCGTCGTGCTGTCCAATGTCTACAATCCGTATGACTACGACTACGCACTGCGGCTCGAAAACGACATTTACAAGCTCATCTTCTCCCCGCAGCTGAGCGGCCTGATCCTTGTGGAGGAATCGTTCATCAATGAAACGATCCGCCAGATTTTGCGGAATCTGCTCTCCAAGCGACAGGATCTCCCCGTCGTGTCGATCGGCATTTACATCGAGGAGCTCGATTTCGGCAATGTCCACTTCATCAACACCGATGACAAGGAGGACATGAAGTTCATTATGCGGCATCTCATGGACGACCACGGGATGCGCAAAATCGACATTTTAACAGGCTTTGAAGGCAATATGGCGGCCGAAAACCGTGTCGCCGGCTACCGCGAGGTGCTCAAGGAGCACGGCGTCGAATTTGACCCGGCGCGCGTGCATTACGGCGATTTCTGGTTCTCGTCCGGCGAGGCGTTGGCAAAACGCTATGTCAGCGGTGAGCTTCCGCTGCCGGAAGCCGTGTTCTGCACGAGCGACCACATGGCATTCGGCCTGCTCGATGTGTTCCTCAAAAACGGCATCCGTGTGCCGGAGGATGTGGCCGTCACCGGCTATGAATATGTCCACGAACGCATTTATCACTCGCCTTTGCTGAGCACCTATCAGCGGGCGCGCACCGATATGGGCAAGCGTGCCGTCCGGATGCTCTGCCGCCTGATGAGCGGCGACGAACCGGATTTCACGCCGCCTGCCGGCATCTGGGTGCCGGGACAGAGCTGCGGCTGTGCCGCCGATCCGGCGCAGCTTCATGCGGAGCTGGAGCTGATGCGCTCAAAGCAGCAGTACGAAAAATGGAATGTGCTCGGCACGCTGGAGCAGCAGCTGACGCTCTGCAGCAGTCTGGATGAGTTCATTTCCGTGCTCGGCAAGCACAATTACTGGGTGCGCTGGGTGCAGAATATGTTTCTGTGCCTGTTCGAGAACTGGTACGATACCGATTCCGATACGCCGAGCGGCCTGCTCACCTGCCGGAGCGTCATGCCGTGGAACGACTGGCAGCAGCCGGTCACCTGCGACCGCTACGACTTTTCCGCGCTGTATGCTTATTCGCCGGAGACCAGTGCGCATTTTTACCTGCCGCTGTTCTTTGAAAAGCATTTTTTCGGCTATTATGTGCTGGAATACCATGCACCGGATGCCTATGACGATGTGTTCCGCAACTGGATGAAGTCGATCTCCATTGCGCTGAACTTCCTGTGCATGAAAAATGATATCCGCTATCTGCTGCAGTGCCAGAATCTTTCCGAGCAGCATGATTCGCTGACGGGACTTTATAACAAGCGCGGCTTTGAGTCTGCGCTCTCCGCAAGATGTGCCGCGGATTCCGCGCCGATCTACGTGATCGCGCTGAAGCTCGGCGTACTGCAGAACGATCTCAGTCCGGAAACACAGGCGACCATGAGCGGTCTGATGCAGAAAACCGCAGAGGTTCTGCGGACGGTCGGGACACAGGGCAGCGTCTGCGGCAGAGTCAGCTCCCAGACTTTCCTCTGTGCAGGATTCCCCTGCGATTCCGATGAGCACTGCGAACGCGTCTGCGGAAAGCTGCGCGCCGTGATGATCCATCAGGCGGGACTGACCGAGAGCATCGGCATGGAGTCGATGCTGGTCAGCAGCTGCCGCATCGGCGGCGATATCACGCCGGAGCGCGTGACGCAGCATCTGGAATCCCTGCTCGACGAAAATACCGCGGTGCTCGCCGCACAGAAAAAGCTGCCGCACGCCGGGATCCTGTTCACGGTGCGCAATCAGCTTTACAGCACCGGCACGCTCTCCGCGGACATCATCTGCAAAAAGTACGTATTCAGTGCCGGTTATTTCCGGCAGATCTACCGCGACTGCTTCCAGATCAGCTTTCATCAGGACGTTATCAATGCGCGTGTGTTCCATGCGATCTATCTGCTGACGACGACGGTTCTGAGCATTTCGAGCATTGCGGAACAGTGCGGCTATGAGGACTGCAACTATTTCCTGCGTCAGTTCCAGAAGGTCACCGGCATGACCCCCGGCCAGTACCGGCGGCAAATCTAGCGGGGAGCCCCCGCGGGCATTTCCCTCCGGGCGCGGTGAGCGAAGCTCCCCCAACAATCTGAACGCACGCCGCAAAGCGGCTTCTGCGGATTCACTTCTCCCAGCAATGGAGCATAACACAAAAGGACGCTGATGAACAATCGGCGTCCTTTACGTTTCCGGTTAAGTGTTAGGCTCACCGTTTGCAGCCATATCAAAAGTTTTGGTCGAGCTTTTTCAAAAGCTCGCGGGTTCTTAGGGCAGAGCCCTAAGCCGCTCGTCGCAACGAGCGGAATCTCCCAGCGTTCAAGCGCACGAAGGGCTTGGGAGCAGGCAAGAGCGGCTCCCATTCTCAAATAGCATCCGCGAAGCGGATACTTCTTTTTAGGCGAATCTTAAAGAGATTCGCAGCCGCGCTTTTTGAAAAAGCGCGAGCAGGTTCCAAAAGGGCGGGAGCCCTTTGGACAATCGCCTTTATTTCAATCATCAGACAAAAGAACTAAAAAAGACGCCGAACAAACCGTTCAGCGTCCTTTTCATATCCGAATCACGCGGCGTGGGACAGAGCCCTCATTCCGGATCGCCGCGAAGCGATCCCGCTTACATCCCCCGCACATCGCGGAGAAGCGAATCGAGCATGGAATAATGCAGCCCGGCCAGATACTCCGGCGGGGTGCGGTAGCCGCTGTGCGCCCACGAGATCACCGTGCCGATGCAGCCGTTCACATAGAACAGGACGGCAAGCTCCTGTGTCTCCGAAAGCTGCGCTGTTCCGAGCTTTTCCGCGACCAGCGCACGGATCCGCTCCGCCTCCTGCTGAAAGATAAACTTCGGCAGCAGCGCGTTCATCTCATCATTATAAAGCCGGCGGTAGAAAAGCTGGTGCCCGCGGATCGTTTCCAGATAGGCTGTCAGCTGCTCCCTGGAGTAGTTTCCCCCGAACTGCTCCAGTGCAGTATCCCAGTCGCGGAACAGCATCCACGTCGCCAGATCGTATTTGTCCTTGAAATGATAGTAAAAGGTCTGCCGTTCCGCGCCGCACTGTGCACAGAGCGACTTCACGCTGACCTTCTGCATCGGCGTCGTTTTCAGAAGATCGTCCAGTGCCTGCGCAAGGACGTTCTTTGTCGCATCCTTGATACCCATGGTAAACCCCTCTCGGCAGAATTGTTATTCTTTCTCTATGTTTTTAGTATAACACATCTTCACTTTGTTGTCAATGTATAAAAACTAGACAGTTTTGAGAATCTGTATGGTGACATTACCCCGTTTCTATGCTATAATGAACTTGTAATGGGAATTATGGCCTTTCAGAAACGGAAGGCCGGGAAATAAAAATTCCAAACGAGAAAAAGATAAATAAACAGATAAGCAGAGAAATGTATTTTGGGGAATCATGCTGCGCAAACGCTTTGCGTGCGGTTTTTGCTGTCTGTTTTTTTACTATTCAAACGTACCCGGAACAGATAACAGCCGTACTTTGCAAAGTGCGGCTGTTTTTATTTGCAGCCTGTCTGCCGGCGGATTCTGCAGGATCGGTTTGGAGGTGAATCCTTTATCTTTCGGAAAGAGTGGATGCCATGCTGACCACGTAGGGGCATTACAATGGGGAGTGAATATCACATGAAAAAAAGGAAATGTTACTGGGAGAAAGCAACGGCAGCCGTATCCTCTGCGGTCATCGCAGCGACTGCCCTGACCTGTGTCACACTGAACAGCTCCGCAGCGGATGCTGCGATCACCGGCGATTTGTCCGGAAACGGATTTCTGGACGCCGCCGACCTTTCCCTGATGAAGCAGGGCATTCTGGAACAGAACAAGGATGCCGCCTTCAAACAGACCGGTGACGTCAATCAGAGCGGCGCGGTCAACGCCAAAGACACGGCGATGCTGCGCGAATACCTGCTCGGGAAGATCACCGCATTTGAAAAGGGTGAACCGGACGGCGAACCCTCCGGAGAGATCCCGACCTTCGAGAAGTCCTACAACTTCCCGGCGGTCTCATCGATCAAGGCGAGCAACGAGGTCCCTGACCCGTTCATTTTCCAGGACGGCTCCAAAGTCGAGAGCCCGGATGACTGGTGGAAGCGTCAGGCTGAGATCAGCTGTATGTATGAATATTATATGTACGGCGTCTGGCGGGACGGCTCCGACGATGAGGTCAGCTACTAGATCAGCGGAAGCAGCATGACGGTCACGGTGAAGCGCAAGAGCACGGGCAAGACCGCTTCGTTCAAGGCTGTCATCAGTCTGCCGAAGCAGGTGCGGCATGAAGGCGGTGCACCGGTCGTGCTCGGTATGCACAAGGGCATTTCCGAGAGCACGGCGACCGCAAACGGCTATGCTGTCATCACATACGACAGTGACGGTATGTTCTCTGCGCCGGGAACAGCCGCGGACAACAATCAGCACACCGGCGCATTCTACGATCTCTATCCCTACGGAAGAAACTGGGACGAGCAGACCGGCGACCTGATGGCGTGGTCGTGGGGCATCAGCAGGATCCTTGACGCGCTCTATCAGGGTGCAGGCAAGGAGCTGAACATCAACCCGGACAGCTCCATCGTGACCGGCGTTTCCAGATACGGCAAAGCAGCCGCCGTATGCGGTGCCTTTGAGCCGCGCATCAAAATGTGCGCACCTTCGTGCTCGGGCGCGGGCGGACTGGCACTTTACCGCTACAAATCCGAGGGCAAGACCTACGACTTTTCCAGCAAAGGCGGATCAGCGAGATATACCTACGATCAGAACGAGCCGCTCGGAAGCCTGCAGGCATCCGGCGAGCAGGGCTGGTTCAACGGCCGGTTCATGGAATTCAGAGCCGAGAACCAGATCCCGGTCGATCAGCACATGCTGGCTTCGCTCGTTGTGAATCCGAACCGGTATCTGTTCATTATCTGCTCATGCCAGAACGAAAACTGGGTCAATGCGCCCGCACAGTGGATGACCTATCTCGGTGCAAAGCGCGTGTTTGACTATGTCGGACTGGGCGACCACATTGCGATCAATGTGCATCTTTCGGGACATGCGGTCATTGAGGAGGATATGAAGTACATGATGGACTACTTCGATCACCATGTCTACGGCGCGGAGCCGAAAACAGACCTCAGTCAACTGACGCATTCCCCGTTCGAGCTTGATAAGAACAAGGATTCCTTCGCTGACACCTTTACCAAAAACTGGATCCATTGATAAGGGTGATTCATCATGAAATTCTTTCAGGCAAATGCAGCCGGTATCCTGCTGGCTGCTGCTCTCCTGCCGGTCTCGGCACTCGGCGGACTGACTGCATCGGCAGCACAGTCCGGTGATCTGACCGGCGACGGAAAGGTCTCATCCGCTGACGTCAAAGCTTTGCAGCAGTATCTGCTTGCAAAGAGCAGCAGTCTTTCTGACTGGCAGGCGGGCGACATGAACGGCGACCGCGTTCTGAACGCCGCAGACCTTTCCTTATTAAAGCGCATCGCTCCGGCCGAGGAGGAACCGGATCCCGTTTATATCCACTTAAAGGGATCCTCGATCACCTCCGAGGGCGGCAGTGTTGATATCTCCGGCAATACCGCGACGATCTCCTCCTCCGGCGTGTACTACATCGACGGCACGCTGGACGGCGGTCAGGTCATCGTGAACATCCCGGACGAGACCGTTGATTCCAAAACCGTCAAGCTGTTCCTGAACGGTGTCAAAATGACAAATAACAGTGCACCGTGCATCCTCGTGGAGAATGCGGAGAATACCTCCGTCAATCTCGTCGAGGGGAAGGAGAACACGCTCTCCGACGGCAAGGAAGCCCCGGCGGCTGAAGCCGAACCGCAGTTCGCGGTGCTGCAGGCAAAGGATGACATGACGATCAAAGGTGACGGCAGCCTGATCATTACAGCCGGCACCGAGTACGGCATCCACTGCAACAACGACTTAAAGCTCAACGGCGGCACCCTTTCGGTCACAACAGAAAACACCGACGGCATCCGCGGGCGGACTTCCCTGACAGTCAAAGGCGGAAGCATTACGGTGGACAGCAAGGGCGACGGCATCAAGTCGACCAAGGGATCTCTGGAGATCATCGGCGGCGATGTGGCGATCAAATCCAGCAAGGATGCTTTGCAGGCGGAAACAACAATGACGCTCAGCGGCGGCACTGTTCTGGCCTGCGGCGACCGCGGACTGACGGCTCCGGCACTCAGTCTGGACGGGTGCACGCTTCTCGCGACCGCAACAGATAATCAGTGCGAGACGCTCAGCAGCACCGCGCAGAGCACCATTGCAGTCGATCTGACCAAGGAGTGGTCGAAGAACAATCCGATCGCTCTGACAGACGGTTCCGGCAGGACAGTCTTTGACCGGAACACCCTCAAGAAATTCCGTTACGGCATCATCTCTTCCCCGGAGCTGAACAGCAGCACCGGCTATGAACTGTATGTCGGCGGCATTCAGGTCAAGCAGAACGGCAGCGGCAGCTTCAAGGCGGGATCCCCGGCGGCATATACCAATGTCAACAATACCGTCACCGATACAAAGCTGCTTTACGGCGATCTGTTCGACCAGTCCAAGGTGCACCGCATTGAGATCACCATGTCGAACTGGTCACAGTTCCTTTCCTCCTGCGATCAGCAGAAAGAGGACTGGTATCCCTGTGACGTCAAGATCGACGGCGAGGAGATCAAAAATGTCGGCATCCGTGCCAAGGGCAACAGCTCTCATATGTTTGTCGCACAGGCAGGCAGTGCCGGAAAGGGCAAGTACAGCTGGCGCATGAAGTTCGATAAGTATGACAAATACGGCAATTATCACGGTCTGACCGAGATCTGCATGAACAACATGTATTCCGACCCTTCCTGCATGAGAGACATTCTGTGCTACAATGCCTGCTATGAGGTCGGCAGCTATGCGCCGGAATGTGCATATACGAATATGTACGTGAACGGCGATCTTTACAGCTTCTACTTCTTGGCGGAGCAGCCGGGCACAACACTCGCCGAGCGTCTTGCGACCAAGGATGACGCGGTCTTTTACAAGGCGATCGACAAAACCAACGCGCAGGGCAGTTACGACTGCTCGTTCACATCCCAGATGACACTGGATAATTTTGAGGTGAAGTGGGGCACGGACGATCAGCTGAAGCATATTGACGAGGTCAAGCAGGCCATCAACCAGCTCACGACATCCAATTACAAGTTCATCGAGGATATCATTGATGTACCGAGCTTCCTGCAGGGATTTGCCGTCAATGCAATGATGTGCAACTACGACAGCTACAACGGCATGATGCCGCATAACTACTATCTGGAGTATGACAACGGCAAAATGTACTATGTCAGCTGGGACTTCAACCTGTCGCTCGGAAACTTCATGGATAACGGCGCGTCCGTCAATTCGGATATCAACACCGGCATGTATCAGGCGCAGCTCTCGCAGCGTCCGCTCCTGAAGCTGCTGCAGATCCCGGAGTACAAGAAGCTGTACGACGGCTATGTGCGGCAGATCATGCAGATGTACAGCAATCCGGAGCAGACGGTCAACAGCATCGCATCCGTGATCCGCAATGACGTCAAGGCTGATCCGCGCTTCTTCTTCACGCCGGAAAAGTTTGAGTCCAACATCGCAAAGAGCCCGAACGGCCTGCAGGTCTCCGGAGGCGGAGGCGGCGGCATGGGCGGCTGGCCCGGCGGCGGAGGCGGCTGGGGCGGAGGCTTCGGCGGAGGCTTTGGCGGCGGTTTCGGAGGAGGCTTCGGCGGCGGTATGTTCGGCGGCGGTCTGTATTCCTACGGCGGCGAAAATGTCTCGATCGTTGACTTCATGATCAAGCGAAATGAAGTCGTCAGCAGTACCCTGGGCAAATAAGCCCGCAATTCAAATGTAACGGGGGTGTCCCCAATATCCCCGGAACACAATCACATGATACCAAATAACCCCTCACTTCGGTGAGGGGTTCCCCATATTAAGAGTTTTTTCGGAATCCATTGCTTCTTTCGTGGCTTTATGCTATAATTTTAACAACGGTAATTCTGCCGGAATATTAGCGGAAAGGATGTTGAAGATGAAAATGATGCGAAAACTGGCACTGCTTTGCGCGGGATGTCTGGCGTTTACGGCAATGACGGCAGGGCTGCCGATGAACCTGATTCCGCCGATTGATGCAAAGGCTTTTGATAATATTTATTTATGGGATAAAAACGAAACGGTAGAATACTGGATCGTTGGCGGTGTGGCAAGGGTTTCAAGTTGTAATGAAAATGCTGAAGGGCAGATTGAAATACTTTCTGAAATCTATGGTGTGCCTGTTGTTCACATTTCCGGCTATGCTTTTCATGAGTGTACCCATATAACGAGTATTAAAATTCCGGACAGTATTACTTCAATCGGATGGCATGCTTTTTCTTATTGTACAGCATTAACGAGTATTACGATTCCGGATGGTGTGACCGATATTCCAACGTCTGCTTTCGAGAATTGTACCAGCTTATTAAACATTACGATTCCGGAAAGTGTTACTGAGATCGGATGGCATGCTTTTTCTTATTGTACAGCATTAACGAGTATTACGATTCCGGATGGTGTGACCGAAATTTCACCGTTCGCTTTTGAGAGTTGTACCAGCTTATTAAACATTACGATTCCGGAAAGTGTCACTGAAATCGGAGAATCTGCTTTTTCCGGATGCAGAGGGCTGACAAGTGTTGTAATCCCCGGTAATGATACACGAATCGGCAAAAATGCTTTTTCCGGATGCAATGGTGTCATCAGCCTTGAAATCGGGGCGGGAGCTGCGCAATATCAAGACATCTACAATGACTTGCCGCTATCATCTCCAAAACTTGAATCTGTTACAGTATCACCCGATAATCCGGAGTATTCAAGTGCTGACGGCGTTTTGTTTAACAAGGATAAGACAACGATCATACGTTATCCGATGTCTAAAAAAGATGAATCGACTTATATACTTCCAGACAGTGTAACGAAAATTGGAATGTGTGCTTTTTCCGGATGTGAGAGCCTGACGAGCGTCACGATTCCGGACAGTGCAACAGAAATTGGCGGAAGTGCTTTTTCGGAATGTACAAACTTAGCTGGCATTATAATCCCTGACAGCGTGACCGTTTTCGGCGGAGGGGCGTTTTCAAAAACACCGTGGCTTGAAACGAGACAGAAAAGTAATCCGCTGGTCGTTGTCAACGGCGTTTTGATAGACGGAAGCACTTGCAAGGGCGATGTTATCATTCCGGAAAATGTCAGAATCGGTGCCAGTGCCTTTTATGAATGCACTGGTCTGACGAGTGTTTCCATTCCGGATAATGTTACTGAAATTGGGGCGGCTGCTTTTTATAGATGTACCGATTTAACGAGCATTAACATTCCGAATGGTATATCTGAAATTAGCGCATTTACTTTTTGGGGATGCTTAGAATTAGCAAGCATTGTTATTCCGGAAGGTGTCACGAGCATCGGAGATTCTGCTTTTTCCCGATGCAGAAAGTTAACGGGTATCACGATTCCCGAAAGTGTAACAACAATTCACAAGAATGCATTTGATCCATTATTCTCGAGAGTAACAATTAGAGGCTACTCCGGGTCGTATGCTGAAGCATTTGCGCAATCGCATAATATTAAGTTTGAATCCCTCGTTGATGCTCCGGAACCGCAGGTGAAGTACGGCGACGTCAACGACGACGGCTCTGTCGATCTGAAGGATGTCACAGAACTGCGCCGCGCGCTGGCGGACTGGGACGTCACGATCAATGAGAAAGCGGCAGACGTCAACAGGGACGGCTCCCTTGATCTGAAAGATCTTGTCATCCTCCGCCGGTATCTGGCAGGCGGCTGGGGCATCGAGCTGTAATACAAAACACCGCAGGGCAAACCGCTCTGCGGTGTTTTTTGCAGCTGATTCCGCTATAGAATTTGTGTCGGGATAATATTGCATTTTTCCGGATAATATGCTAGCGGGTAGAACCCGCCGCCGTTTTATCCCCCAAGAAGCATAGCAATAAAATATTATCCGCCTTTCCCATTGCATTTTTCCGGATAATATGCTATAATAAAAATACCTTAATTTGCAATGAGAACAGGAGGATCATTATGAGTTCAAACGTCAGACCCGAAAGCATGGAGCGCATCACAACGGAGGCACTCGCACAGGCATTTATCGACGAGCAGGTCAAGGAACTGCGCGCGCAGATCGGCGATAAGAAGGTTCTGCTCGCACTCTCCGGCGGCGTGGACAGCTCCGTCGTCGCGGCTTTGCTGATCAAGGCCGTCGGACAGCAGCTTGTCTGTGTGCATGTCAATCACGGCCTGCTGCGCAAGGGCGAGCCGGAACAGGTCATCGAGGTGTTCCGCAACCAGATGAACGCGAACCTTGTCTATGTGGACGCTGTTGACCGCTTCCTCGATAAGCTGGCAGGCGTCGCAGAGCCGGAGAAGAAGCGCAAGATCATCGGCGCAGAGTTCATCCGCGTCTTTGAGGAAGAAGCACGCAAGCAGGATGGCATTGAGTTCCTCGCACAGGGCACGATCTATCCGGATATCCTCGAGAGCGACGGCGTCAAGGCGCATCACAATGTCGGCGGTCTGCCGGAGGACATGCAGTTTGAGCTGGTCGAGCCGGTCAAGCTCCTGTTCAAGGACGAAGTCCGCGTGGTCGGCAAGGCGCTGGGTCTGCCGGATAACATGGTCTACCGTCAGCCGTTCCCGGGACCGGGTCTCGGCGTGCGCTGCCTCGGCGCGATCACCCGCGACCGCCTCGAAGCAGTCCGCGAGAGCGACGCGATCCTGCGTGAGGAGTTTGAGAAGAACGGTCTTGCAGGCAAGGTCTGGCAGTATTTCACCGCTGTCCCGGATTTCAAGTCTGTCGGCGTCAAGGACGGCAAGCGCACCTTTGCGTATCCGGTCATCATCCGTGCGGTCAACACCAAGGACGCAATGACCGCGACCGTCGAGGATGTGCCGTTTGCACTGCTCCAGCATATCACCGCGCGCATCACCGCGGAGGTCGAGAACGTCAACCGTGTGCTCTATGACCTTACCCCGAAGCCTTGCGCGACGATTGAGTGGGAATAATCAACGAATTTTGAATTTCGACGCATTTACGCCGATTCAGAATCCCCCAATTGCCAAATGGCAACATTTTGGCAACACAGTCGAAGAGCTGTCTGACCCGCAAGGATCAGACAGCTCTTTTTTCATTACAGCACAAGCAGGCGCAGATCGCAGGCATTCCGAAAAACAGCACCCTCCGGAGAACCGGAGGGTGCTGCTGTTATCTGTCGGGGTATTCCTGCGTCAGAGCCGCTTTCTCAGCCGCCGATCGCGGCGCGGATGACCGAGTTGCGCTCGATCAGGAAGTCAACAACGGAAACGTCACCGCCGCCGAACATTCCGCCGCCGCCGCCGAAGCCGCCGAAGCCGCCGCCCCAGCCGCCGCCGCCCCAGCCGCCTTGCTGGCCGCCCTGCTGCTGGCCGCCGTTCAGACCGCCTGCGGACTTGGTGGTATTGGTCTGGAAGGACTGGTAAGTGCTGGCGTTGCGCGGATCAGCCTGCACATGGCTGCCGATCAGGTTGACGTAGTTCTTCACATACGATTCCGGATCTCTGAACAGACTGGTGATCTGCTTGACATAGCCGATATACTCGGTGTGGTATTCCGGAACCTGCACGAGCTTTGCAAGCGGACGGTCTTTCAGCTCCACCTGATAAAGGCTCGTTGTCACATCGGAGTTGACGGAATCCTTGCCGCCCATGAAGATGCCGAGCGAGAGGTTGTAGTCCCAGCCGACGAAGTAGAACTTGCCGCCGCTGTACATCAGGTAGTAGTTATGTGCAAGCGAGCCGTTGTAGCTGTCGTAGTTGCACATGACGGAGTTGACCGCAAAGCCCTTGAGGAAGCTCGGCACATCGACCAGATCCTCGATGAACTTGTAGTTGTTGTCGGAGAGCTTGTTGATCGCCTGCTTGAGATCCTCAATGTGCTTGTAGCCGTCGTCCTCACCGAACTTGACGTCAAAGTTGCCGTTGTTCATGTTCTGGGTGAACGAGCAGTAGGAGTCGCCGCCGAAGCCGAAGCCGCCGCCCCAGCCGCCGCCTCCGCCGCCTCCGTTGTCGTTGCGCTCGGTGGCTTTATAGAGAGCGGAATTGTCGTCGTAAGCAAGGCGCTCTGCGAGGGTTTTGCCCGGCTGCTCGATCAGAATATAGAAGCTGAACAGCTCGCCGTTCAGATACACATCGGTATACGAACAGTTCGGGCCGACGCCGCCGATCTCATGCAGTGCATCGTAGCAGAGCATATCGCGCATACAGGACGGATCGGAATAGAAATTGTTGATGCAGAACTCGGTCAGACCGTGATAGTTCACATATTCATCGTACTCATCGAGCTTGAAGCGGTAGCTGTACTTTTCATTGCTGACAGACATACGGGAGCTGTTGCCCTTGGAACGGATCGCAACATTCTTCAGTTCTTCGCCGTCAATGACGATATCGCAAGGATAGAAGACCTCAGCGCTCTTCTGGGCGTTGATGAATTCCCGCCAGTTGCTCATCTTGATCTCGATCTTGTGGACCTTCGTCTTGTCAAAGACGCCGTTGTAGAGCAGATCCGGGTTCGCGGCATTGTTGACATTCGTGTATTCCGCATTGCCGGTGAAGGTGTCCTTGCTGCCGGACACGACCTCGATGCCGCCTGCATAGACCTTGCACGCACCGGAAGCGAGTGCCGGATCGGAGACGACCGCATAGCGGTACTTCTTATACGTATTCTGCTCGAACACGGTCCTGCCGCCGGAGGTCAGCGCGATCGGATTGTTCTTCTTCCACTCCTTGGTGAAGCTGAGCTGCATGGTGCCTGCGGACTTGCTCAGCGTCTCGCACGGATTGTCCGAAGCAGTCGCGAGCAGCGAGCAGCCGTCAGCAGCGACCACGCCGCCTGCCGTAAGGCCGCGGTCACCGCATGCACGGATCGTGCCGCCTGTGAGATCCATATTGGTCTCGGACTGGATCGCGTCCTTGGAGGACTTGATATCGACCTTGCCGCCGGAGATCGTCATGCTGCCCTTGGTGGACTTCAGGCCGTCGCCCGAGGTGTCGATCGTGAGGCTGCCGTCCTTGACGGTGACGGAGGTCTTGCCTCTGACAGCGTCCGCACCGCCGGCCTTGACCGAAACGGTACCGCCGTTGAACTTGAGGTCGTTGTTGCAGTGGATGCCGTACTGCATACCGGCCGTGATATCCAGGGAGCCTTCGCCCTTGATCGTCAGGTCGTCCTTGGCGTGCAGGACTGCAAATTCCGGCTCGACCTCGGCTGCGCCCTCAGCGGGCTCGGACTTGCCGTCGGAAAGCGTATTTTCCTTGTTTGCCACGAGGTTGACGGAGGTATTCTCCGCATTTTCGACCATGATGCACGGTGCGCTGCCGTTCGTGATCTTCACGCCGTCGAGGAACAGCTTGACCGTGTTGGCATCGACGGTCTCATCGGGCACATTGACGATGATCTGGCCGTTGTTCAGCGTACCGTCAATATAATAGGTACCGGACGCGGAGATCGTTGCCGTTGTGCCGGAAACGCTGATATTGTCACCCTCAAAGGTAATGCTGCTGTCCTTCAGGTGAATGTACTTCGGAACGGTATCTTCCTCTCTCTGCACCGGTGCAGCAGCCGCTGCGCGCTTCATTCTGGTAAGATCCACGGAATCGAGCATACGGTTTCCGTCGTAATCTGCATTGTTCCAGTTATCGAGTGCAGAGCTTTTGCCGACAAGGAAGTCGGCGAGCATTCTCACATCCGATGCGTTCAGCTTGCCGTCGCCGTTCAGATCGCCGGAGGGTGCCGCACTTGCATGGAGCATCGCTGCCGGGAACGAGCCGGTGATCGTTGTGAGCAGAACCGCAGCGGAGACGCCGCATCGCGTCAGGAAACGAGATTTCATTGGTATTTCCTCCTGTTCAATTTTTCCGATTTGAACCAAAGGGATCTGATTCCGGTCAGCCTGCTTCGGCTGCCGAGGGTCAAGATCAACACCCGTTTTTCCCGTAATTCTATTTTTTCCCCAAACCAAGCATTCTGATATCATTCTGCGTGTGGTGTCTTTCGGCCGGATTCCTCCTTTCCGGTAAGCACTGATGCACCGGCGCAGGATAGCCGGTACACGTAAAGGAAAGCCGCTCCATTTGGTTCGGAACGGCTTTTTCTGCGGTCATTGCGGGTTACTGCCTGATTGCAGCGCGCAGAAAAAGCACCGTTTTTGCATCTTGCCAACGGTTCAACATCCATTTTCGCCCTAATCAAACAGAACAGTATGATCCCTGATTAAGAGATGTATCTTTTTCTCTGCTGTTGCGTGAACAGTACACTCTTTTGTCTAGCATAGCACAAATCCTGAAAAAAGTCAAGAGGTATTCCAAACATTTGTGAATATTTCAGGAAATTAACTCTTAGGCGGCAATTCTGTACCAAATCGGCACCGTTTTGCGGCGGTGCATAAACAAAACGCCCCGGAAAACCCGGAGCAATTCTGCAGCAGCGAGACCCTGCCGATCACCTTCGTGCGCGGAGAAAAAATCTGCGCCCCACATCTGTGAGGCGCAGAACTGCCCGCGGGGGTTCCCCGCTGAATGCGAGTAACAGGAATCGAACCTGCACGGATCTCTCCGCCAGAACCTAAATCTGGTGCGTCTGCCAGTTCCGCCATACTCGCATATCGCCGGAGCTGCGGAAAAGCGCGGTTCCGGCCTGTACCATTATAACAAGTTTCCGCCCGTTTGTCAAGATTCACGCATACTTCATGCGCTCCGCGACAGCGAGCCGGTCGCAGCGTTCGTTTTCCGGATGCCCGGCGTGCCCCTTGACCCATACGATCGTGACCTTATGCTTTTTCAGCAGCGGGAGCAGCTGTTCCCAGAGATCGACGTTCAGTGCGGGCTTTTTGTCCGCCTTGACCCAGCCCTTCTTCTGCCACGCATAGACCCAGCCTTTCGTGATGCTGTCCGCGACATAGCGGCTGTCGGTCGTCAGCGTGACGGCGCACGGCATGATGAGCGCGTTCAGCCCCGCGATCACGCCGGTCAGCTCCATGCGGTTGTTCGTGGTGTGCGCCTCGCCGCCGGAGAGCTCCTTTTCGTGCAGCTTTCCCTGCGGATCCGTGAACTGAAGGATCGTTCCCCAGCCGCCCGGCCCCGGATTGCCGCTGCATGCGCCGTCCGAGAAGATCTTTACCTGCGGGAGCCCGTTTTCAATGACCATTCTGATTCTGCCTGCCTTTCCTTTTTATATGTGCATATTCCTTATTATCCCCGATTTTTACGGAAATTGCAAGAGAAAACTGTAGATTTGTGGAAAATGCCAAAAATATACAGACCTGCAAAAATATTATGAAAAAGACTGGATTTTTCCGGCGGGTTGTGTTATAATGGTACTATCTCCGGCTAAAGGGGCGGACTGCGCCCGCAGACTGCTCCCGAATTGTTCAGCCGGTATACAAAGAATGGAGGTTTTTCCAATGGGCAAAAAGTATTGTTACCTCTTCTCTGAGGGTAACGCAAACATGCGTGAGCTCCTCGGCGGAAAGGGCGCGAACCTCGCTGAGATGACCAACATCGGTCTTCCGGTTCCGCAGGGCTTCACCATTTCGACTGAGGCTTGCACACAGTACTACGAGGACGGCCGTCAGATCAATGCTGAGATCATGGCTGAAATCGAAGAGTACATCGCAAAGATGGAAGGCATCACCGGCAAGAAGTTCGGTGACAAGGAGAACCCGCTGCTGGTTTCCGTCCGTTCGGGCGCAAGAGCATCCATGCCGGGTATGATGGACACGATCCTCAACCTCGGTCTGAACGAAGAAGTCGTCAAGACCATGGCTGAGAAGTCCGGCAATGAGCGCTGGGCATACGACTGCTACAGAAGATTCATCCAGATGTATTCCGACGTCGTTATGGAAGTCGGCAAGAAGTACTTTGAGGAGCTCATCGACAAGATGAAGGCAGAGCGCGGCGTCAAGCAGGACGTTGAGCTGACCGCTGCAGACCTCAAGGAGCTGGCTGAGCAGTTCAAGGCTGAGTACAAGTCCAAGATCGGCGAGGACTTCCCGTCTGACCCGAAGGATCAGCTGATGGGCGCGATCAAGGCTGTTTTCCGTTCCTGGGACAACCCGCGTGCAAACGTCTACCGCCGCGACAATGATATCCCGTATTCCTGGGGTACCGCTGTCAACGTGCAGATGATGGCATTCGGCAACATGGGCGATGACTGCGGCACCGGCGTTGCGTTCACCCGTGACCCGGCTACCGGCGAGAAGAAGCTCATGGGCGAGTTCCTGAAGAACGCACAGGGCGAGGACGTCGTTGCAGGTGTCCGTACCCCGATGCCGATCGCACAGATGGAAGAGGAGTTCCCGGAGGCTTATGCAGAGTTCGTCAAGGTCTGCAAGATCCTCGAGGACCGCTATCACGATATGCAGGACATGGAGTTCACTGTTGAGAACAAGAAGCTCTACATGCTCCAGTGCCGCAACGGTAAGAGAACTGCTCCGGCAGCACTCCAGATCGCTTGTGACCTCGTTGACGAGGGCATGAAGACCGAGGAAGAGGCCGTTCTGATGATCGACCCGCGTAACCTCGACACCCTGCTCCACCCGCAGTTCGATGCAAAGGCTCTGAAGGCGGCTACTCCGCTCGGCAAGGGTCTGGGCGCATCTCCGGGCGCAGCCTGCGGTAAGGTCGTCTTTACTGCTGATGACGCTGAGGCTTGGAACGCACGCGGCGAGAAGGTCGTTCTGGTTCGTCTGGAGACCTCTCCGGAGGACATCACCGGTATGAAGGCATCTCAGGGTATCCTGACTGTCCGCGGCGGTATGACCTCCCACGCAGCTGTTGTTGCCCGCGGTATGGGTACCTGCTGCGTTTCCGGCTGCTCCGAGATCAATATGGATGAGGCAAACAAGGTGTTCACGCTGGCAGGCGAGACCTTCAAGGAAGGCGACGCGATCTCCATCGACGGCACCACCGGCAACATCTACAAGGGCATTATCCCGACTGTTGACGCTCAGATCGCAGGCACCTTCGGCCGCGTCATGGGCTGGGCAGATAAGTTCCGCAAGCTGAAGGTCCGCACCAATGCGGATACCCCGGCTGATGCGAAGAAGGCAAGAGAGCTCGGCGCTGAGGGTATCGGCCTCTGCCGTACCGAGCACATGTTCTTCGAGCCGTCCAGAATCGCAGCATTCCGTGAGATGATCTGCGCAGACACCGTCGAGCAGCGTGAGGCAGCACTCGCAAAGATCGAGCCGATGCAGCAGGCTGACTTCGAGGCTCTGTACGAGGCTCTGGAAGGCAATCCTGTTACCATCCGTTTCCTGGATCCGCCGCTCCACGAGTTCGTTCCGACCGAGGAGGCCGATATCAAGGCACTGGCTGATGCACAGGGCAAGTCCGTTGAGGACATCAAGGCGATCATCGCTTCCCTGCATGAGTTCAACCCGATGATGGGTCACCGCGGCTGCCGTCTGGCCGTCACCTATCCCGAAATCGCCGAGATGCAGACCCGCGCCGTCATCAAGGCCGCCCTGGCCGTCCAGGCCCGTCACCCCGAGTGGACCATGGTC
>JAFWQJ010000068.1 GCA_017545185.1 Oscillospiraceae bacterium
CTTGTGGAAGGCATGCAGTTCGACCGCGGCTATCTGTCCGCATATATGTGCACCGACATGGAGAAGATGGAAGCAGTTCTCGATGATCCGTTCATCCTGATCACCGATAAGAAGATCTCCAGCATTCAGGAGATCCTGCCGCTGCTCGAGCAGATCGTCCAGAGCGGCAAGCGTCTGGTCATCATCGCAGAGGATGTTGAGGGCGAGGCTCTGACCACGCTGATCCTGAACAATCTCCGCGGCACGTTCAAGTGCGCAGCGGTCAAGGCACCGGGCTTCGGTGACCGCCGCAAGGAAATGCTGAAGGATATCGCAACGCTGACCGGCGGTGAGGTCATCACCGCAGACCTCGGCCTTGAGCTGAAGGATACCCAGATCACGCAGCTCGGCCGTGCCCGTCAGGTCGTCATCTCCAAGGAGAACACGATCATCGTGGACGGCGCAGGCGATTCCGAGGCGATCAAGGCAAGAGTTGCACAGATCCGCGCAGAGATCGAGAACTCCACTTCCGATTTCGATAAGGAGAAGCTGCAGGAGAGACTGGCAAAGCTGGTCGGCGGTGTTGCCGTTATCAAGGTCGGTGCTCCGACTGAGATCGAGATGAAGGAGAAGAAGCTCCGCGTCGAGGATGCACTCGCTGCAACGAAGGCTGCTGTCGAGGAAGGCATCGTCGCAGGCGGCGGCGTCGCACTGCTGAACGCTGCGGATGCAGTCTCCAAGCTGGTCGAGTCCCTTGAGGGCGACGAAAAGACCGGTGCGAAGATCATTCTCCGCGCACTGGAGGAGCCGATCCGTCAGATCGCTGCAAACGCAGGTCTGGAGGGCTCTGTCATCATCGAGAACATCAAGCGCGCAAACAAGGCAGGCTACGGCTTCAACGCATACACCGAGGAATATGTTGACATGATCCCGGCCGGTATCGTTGACCCGACCAAGGTGACCCGTTCCGCACTGGAAAACGCTGCATCCGTTGCAGCAATGGTGCTGACCACCGAGAGCCTTGTCACCGATATCAAGGAGCCGCTCCCGCCCGCTCCGCCGATGCCCGCAGGCGGTATGGACTACTAAGCGCGACGGGCAGCACCCGCCGGCAAAAGAATACGCAGAACAGGCAGTTCGCAACGGACTGCCTGTTTTTTTGTTGATTGACTTTTGATCCCTGCTGTGCTATAATGCAGGTAAGCAGAGGTGTTGAACATGAGCTTTTATTTTACCATAGATGTCCGTATCAAAGACAAGCGAACCGGCGATGTGATCTCGGGGCCGAAGGTACTGCCCGCACCGGTCGGGATGTATTCGGGCTATGAGGAGGTCTGCTGGTGGAACAGCAGCATGTTCCTTGATCTTCCCCCGGCTGTTTTCAGAATCTGCGGCAAGTACATGGAAAAGCAGTATCCGCTGGAAGAAGGTACGGAAGGAGATCTTGATGTCATTGTGCCGAGAGCTGCCATGCGCGAGGTCTGCTCATATATATACAGCAGATGCTGTGTGCCGGATTCGGATCTCACGACGGAGGAAAGAGACTGGCGCTGGCGGGACGGCTACGAATATACCAACATCTGCCGTATTGAAAAACTGCGTGATCTGCTGTCCGGACTTGATTATGTTGACTATCGCAATCAGGATACCGGACTGGCAGAGGAGTATATCGGCGATCTTCAGAAAAGAGAAGAATTTATCAGCAATCCGCAGGGGTATGAATTTGAATTCCGCATTTCCTATGATTACAGCCGTCCCCGGAAATAACGGTACAAAGAGCAGTTCCTCGGGGCTGCTTTTTTGTTCGGTAAAAAAGGACGCCGATCGTTGCATCAGCGTCCTTTTTTTCGTTTTCAGTTATACTTTCAGCGTGCTTCAACATTGGGAGAAGTGCATTATCAGAAGCCGCTTTAGCGGCGGGTGCTGCGGATTGCTTTGCAATCCGCCTAGGGGGGCCCTCTCTTACAGGGCCCCCCTCTCATAAAAACGCTCCCCCGGAGCGTTTTTATGATTCACCCCTGCGGTGCGCCTGACGATAAGGGGTGGCCGCACTCTGCGGATTGCGACGGGGGCTCCGCCCCTCGACCCCGCAAACTTTTGAAAAAGTTTGATCAAAACTTTTGTGAGGATGCAAACCGTTGGCGAAGTGCCTGACCGGATGCAAAAAAGAACGCCGATTTCAGCATCAGCGTCCTTTTTGTGATTTATTACGGGATTCCAAAGGGACACTGTCCCTTTGGCGGGGTTTGGGGCGGAGCCCCATTTCAGATACATCGCGAAGCGATACCTCATTCAATCTCCAGCGCGATGTAGGCGGTGTTCGGGTGTACGATGAGGTTTTCGTCCAGCCGCACGGAGAAATCCAGCAGCTGTTCCGGCGAAGCTTCGACCTTGTCGCCGGCCTTGCCCGCGCCGCAGTCATCTGCAAGCAGTCCTTCGATCCTGTGATCCTCTGCCGTCAGCACCTTGATCCAGTATTCCTCGCCGTCGCCGCCCTTTTCCCGGATGCAGACATAAGCATTCTCCGGCATCTTCTCAAACAGCGCGGCAAAGATCGGATAGCGCTCCTTTGCAAGCGCGGCGGTCTTTCTCGCCGTTGCAATATAATTGCCGTACCAGAACTGGCTGAACATTTCGTCGGTGATCGCGTTCAGACGGATGCGCTCCCGCGAGCCGTCCGGCTTTTCATTGCCTGCGAGGAACAGTACCGCGTTATCGTCAAATTCTTCCGCGGAATCCCCGAGGTACTCCATGCGCACCTTTCGTCCGCCGGCATTGTCATCCGGATAATCCGCCGCAGCCTCGGAGAACGGCACCCATGTGCAGACCACATCGGTATCATCCGCTTTCCGGACGACGGTGAACGGCTCGCCCGCATTGGACATTTCCCCGCGCAGGAGAATGCGCTCCGCTGCAAAGCAGAGCATGTCGCAGTAGCGCGGATAGTTTTCCTTCGTTGCATCGAGGATCTCCAGCTCGCGGAGCCCGCAGCAGCGCAGACCCTGCGTCGAGATCCAGAGATGCTCGTCATCCTGCGAGCCTCTGATCTGCAGATTGTAGAGATAATCGACCAGCGGCGGAACATCGCTGCGCGCCGCAAGCGTTACCCAGCCTGCCGGGAGCAGCTTCATGCGGGAGAGGTCAAGATAGGCGACCGCACCCGGACAGAGCAGATTCAGCAGCTTCAGCTGGAAATGCAGTGCAAGATCGGGCTGCACATCCTCAAACGGCATCACGCAGAGCACCATGCCCTCTGCATTTGTGACGGCATCTGCCACATCCTCCGCGATCGGACTTGCCGGACGGAACTCCTGCACCGGCGGCACCGGCTGGCAGACGATAATGACCTGATGGATATTCGCAGAGCCGTCGCCCTCTGCAATCTGCAGCGCGATCATGCCCTCCTGCGGGTCTGCGGAGTGCAGCACGACCTTGAATCTGCCGTCTGCGTCCAGCGTATCGCTGATGCTGTCAACGGTCAGCGTTTCCGGCAGCTCCGTGCAGACCGCGCCGATCGCGGACGGCATCTGCTCCGCAAAGCCGTAGACCATGTCAGCTGCTTCGCCGTCGTATTCAGGATCCTCCGCATTCAGCATATCCGTGCAGACGGTGTTGCCGTTGCGTGCATCGAACTTCTCCGCGAGCTGCTTTGCTTCCTCATAGAAGAAATCGCGCATCTTCGCAGTTTCGTAGTGATGCTCGGCATTCCAGAACGGGCATTCGCGCGGCATGACCGCATTGAATGCCTCGACCTCGACGCGGGAGAACAGCTTGTATGCGCCGAACGCAAACTTCATCCGCATCCAGTGATTGCGGCAGTTGGCGAAATTGCGCACCTCATGCCGGAACACCGTGATGCCGCTCTGCCGGTCGATGATGCTGTACAGATGCAGCAGCGTGCCGATCTCACAGAGCATATCCATGCGGTGCCGCACCATCGGCCAGAGCCGCTTGGCAAGCTTTCTTGCGTCGCCGTATTCGGCGTGCCTGATATCGTAGCGGATCCATGCGGCAAAGGTGTTTTCCGGTACCTCGCCGCAGTGCATCTCACCGGAGAAGATCGGCGCGCCGATCTCTCTTGCCTTTTCGGGCTTTTCATGCAGCAGCGCGATGCGCACATCATGGGAGAGCTCGCAGGCATTGCAGTCCTTCAGTTCGTCCGCAGGCAGATCGCGGAATTTGCCGTATTCTTCCTCCGGCAGCAGATTGCCGGTCAGCTCGGAGAGATCCTCGCGCTTGAAATAATAGGTGCGCAGGGATTTCCCTGCCGCTTCCAGACGGCGCTTAAACTCCTCAAAATACGAGTCGATCTGTTCCAGCGGGATATGGTGGAACTTCGCGGAGTTTTCGATGATGAGCTTGAACGCCCACATCAGATCCTGAAAAACGTCGTCGTCCGCCTGCAGCTCCTCATTGCGGTCGTAGATCGCGATCATCTCCGGGAAGATGATGAGCGCATCGACGTCGTCGCATTCAAAGGTCGATTCGTTCAGATAGCGGTAGCGGAACTGGAAGCTCCATTCGTCGTTATGTGCCTCATCTGCGGCGCGGTAAGCTTTCTGGATCGCCCGCAGACGCGGTGCGCCGTGCTCCAGCGCCTGATATTCTGCGATATACTGTTCTGCATCAAACATGATCATGTTCCTCCGATCGTTTTTTCCGGCGGGAGCGGCTTTTCAAATTCCGCCTGCAGATAATCGAGCATCTGCTGAAAGCCCTCCTCCGAGACGGGATATTCCGCATGGCCTTCGATCTCTCCGCGCTCCTGCACGAGCTCAAAGCAGAGATCCTGCCGCCAGACGTCGATATGCAGAATGCCGTCCGCAGGGTCCACGCGGTAGCGCAGATGCTTCCGGCTGCCGGAATGCACATTGCCGACCTCAAAATAAAACACCTTCGGGATATCAAAAGCGTTGCGCGGCTGATGCTCCTCCATGTGTCAGACCTCCTTGCAGCATTGCGGTCTCTGCCCGCAAAACTGATTCGCCCCCGCAGATGTTCCGGTCAGCGGAGCATTCCGGCGGGGGGCGTTCCGTATTATTTTTCCACAACGATCGGAGAGGGTTCCGCGGTGAGTGCTTCCTCGATCGAATTGTAAACGCTGAACAGATCCTGTGCACAGGCCTCCAGCTTGCTGCAGATATGTGCATCCAGACCGAGTGCTTCGCGCAGCTCATTGAGTGCTCTCCGCTCCGCGGGATCTTCAAATTCATCACAGATCGCAAACGAGTAAAGCTCCATATAGACCTTTCGCTTGCTGACCTCGTTCAGCTGTGCCATGGTATCGCGCGCGGCAGCCGCTGCCGCTGCGTCATAGGTAAATCCGCTGATGCCGAGTGCCTCTGCGTAGTCCGTGAGCAGCGCATCCTCCTCGGCGGTCACAACGCCGTCCTCCTCGATCATTTCAGATGCGAGCGTCAGGAACGCTTCCGCCTCGATCCGTTCAAACTCATGCAAAAAAAGCACCGGAAATCCCATCCTTTCTTATTATATTTCCATACGGCCCTCTGCCGTACTATCAGTATATCACAAACCGGAAAAAAATGCAAGAGGATTTGCGCGAAACAAACAACAAATGCGCAAATATTTTGCGGGGGCGGCGCGGAGCCCGCGCTGGCAATTCCCTCCGTGCGGGCAGCGCCCGCTGGCATTTCCCTCCGGGTGCGGTGAGCGGAGCTCCCCCATTTTTCGTAATACACGCCGCTGATCGCGGCTTCTGTTAGGTCACTTCTCCCAATGCTGAAGCCCTGCGGGCAGCGCCCGCTGGCATTTCCCTCCGGAGACGGTTGGCGAAGCTCCCCAAATTAGCGAAGCACACGCCGCGGGGCGGCTTCTTTGGTGTTACTGCTCCCATTGTTTTCAGTGAATAGTGAATGACGAATAATGAATAGTGAATAACGATAGTCCGGGGACTGAAAACAGCCCAGCCAAATCATACACACGGACAAAACGATCAAGCGAGGATGCAAAACGGTTCTCATCAGTCTGCATCGCGGATAAAAACGAAAAGGACGCCGATTGCAAATATGTCGTATTCCGGTTTATTTCAGCAGATGTTCCGCGCGGAACAGTCTCGCCGCATTTTCCGCGGTGATGCGGCAGATCTCCGCTGTCGTCATACCCTTTTTCCGCGCCATGACCGCTGCGGTCTCGGTCAGCATGGTGCTGTCGCAGCGCTTGCCGCGGTACGGCACCGGCGCCATATAGGGGCAGTCCGTTTCGATCAGCAGACGGTCAGCCGGGATGCTCCGCAGAGCCTCCAGCGGCTTTCGCGCATTCTTGAACGTGATCACGCCCGTGAAGCCGATATACAGCCCCATGCTCAGCACCTCTTTCGCTGTCTCCGCGGAGCCCGGAAAGCAGTGCATCACGCCGGAGAGCGGCGCAAATTCCCGCAGGATCGCGAGCATGTCGCCGGTCGCGTCGCGGCAGTGCAGGATCACCGGCAGATCAAGCCGCTTTGCAAGGACGAGCTGTTCCCGCAGGATCCGCGCCTGCTGCTCCTTATCGTAACCCTCATAATGATAATCCAGCCCGATCTCCCCGATCGCGTGGACCGCATCCATTGCGGCCAGCCGTTCCAGCTCCTGCAGATAGCCCTCCGGCGGGGCGGGGCATTCCGGGTGTACGCCGACCGCTGCGATCAGCAGTTCGGGGTACTGCGCCGCAAGGCTGACGCAGTCCGCGGAGGTCGCAAGGTCTGTTCCGCAGACCATGCAGCCGGTGACGCCCTTCTCCGGGAACGACCGCAGCAGTGCATCACGGTCGGGATCGAATGCCGCATCGGTGTAATGTGTGTGACTATCAAAAATGCACAAATCTGTCTGCATGTTTTTAGGCTCCTTTTCCTGCGTTCATATCTTGTTCAAACCGGTTCACAACTTGTTCACGGAATATTGAAAAAAAGTGCAAGCAATTTCACATTTTCCGTGCTATAATAAAACCATGATAAATGAACATGATAAATAATACCTCTCTACTTCTTCCCGAAACGCGGCTGACTGATCATCAGCCGCGTTTCTCTGTATACTTGTATCTGCAATGCCGGACGAATCGGGCTGTTCCCATTGATATTCTTCTAATAATATGCCAGCGGGCAGCGCCCGCCTGCATTTTATCTCCCAGGCAGCGAAGCGGAATCTTTTTTGGTGTACTCCCATTGAAATACACTGTATAATGTGCTATAAGCGGGCAGCGCCCGCCTGCATTTTATCTCCCAGGCAGCAAAGCGGAATCTTTTTTGACGTACTCCCATTGAAATACATTGTATAATGTGCTATAATAAAAGTGCGGTGCCGCAGCAGGTTCCGCACTTTATTCATATTATACCATGTTCCGGCTGGTTTTGCAAGACCTGCCGTATGAAAAGGAGGCCGCTGCATGAAACGCAGACTGTATGCCGCAGCACTGCTCTGTGCATTGCTGATGACGGGCTGTGCCCCGGAGGTCGATCCCGCACAGGACAGTGAACCTGTCATCGAGGAGGAGCCCGCGGAGGAATCCTCGGGACGCTCGGAGGCGGAGCTTGATTCGATGCTCGACAGCCTGATCGAGAGCATTCAGGAGAACAACAGCGCCGGACATATCGCACATACGCCTGCGGATAAGGCGGATTCCGGGGACAATTCCGAACCGGACAGCACGGCAGAGGTCTCTGCCGCAGACCCGGAGCAGCTGCAGCCGGTCTTTGAAAGCATGGACGGCTATGCCGCGGTGATCGGCTTTGAGCATGTCCCTGCCGACCCCGAGGCGGTGCTGACCGTTCCGACGGAGCTCGGCGGGCTGCCCGTGACCGCCGTCGGAAGATACGGCTTTTACGGTGCGGCGTATGCGGGCGCGGTTCAGCTGCCGGATACGGTCACCGAAATGGACGACTACGCGTTCAACGGCTCCGGCATCCGGGCATTTTCGTATGTGCCTGCGGAGGCGCTGACCGCCGGCGATTATATCTGCTCCGACTGCACCGCACTGGAAACGGTCAGCCTCGGCGGCCGCGCATACACATTCGGGGACTACTGCTTTGAGCACTGCGGCCTGCAGACATTCACGGCGGAGGACACCGTCCTGACCCTCGGCAGCGACTGCTTCAAAGCGCTGGAACAGCTGAAAACGCTGACCTTCTCCGGCGAGCTGATGACCGGCGATTCCTGCTTCCGGAAATGCACGGCGCTCTCCGGGCTCACGCTGAACGGCAGTATGCTTGCGCTCGGTGACCACAGCTTCCAGAACACCGGCATCCGGGAACTGGATCTCTCGGACTGCACCGGTACGATCGGTGCGGAGTGCTTCGCGGACTGCGCGGAGCTCCGGCATGTGACAATCGGCGAGGGGATCACTTCGCTCGGTGCGTATGCGTTTTCGGGCTGTCCGCTGCTGCGCACGGCCGAACTGCCCGCTGCCCTGACCGATTTCGCGGAGGGCTGCTTTGCCGACTGCCCCGAACTGACCGTCATTGCCCCTGCGGATTCGGCGGCGTATCGGTTTGCGGAGAAGAACGGGATTAAGGTTGTGGCGGCTGAGTAATTGAGGGAGGATGTGGAAAATGGCCGAAATAAAACAGCTGAAACGAATCCGGAATTTATATCTTTCGGGTTATCTATGTTACCTGCAGGAGAAAGCAGAAACGCAAGTGTCGATCAAAAAGATAGACTTAAACTATATACAAGCACTCGAATATGGTTTAGCAAAAATTATGGAGAATAAGAATAATAGTACGCAAGAAAAAGAGGACGGCGAGAAAGACGACAGCAAGAAAGAAAAAGAGAAAGAAATGCAAAAGCACTTATTGGAATTAAATAAAAAGTATTCACATGAATTATACGATGACAGAGGAAAGAGCTTCTTGATATTGTTTTGGATACTGGTATGCATAGCAATAATCTGGGGAGTGTTTCTGATTCTTTTTTTTTGCTGCAGTTCGACGTTTGCAAGGTGCCTTTTTGGATTTTCTCTCTTATAATGATCGTCCTTATAGCACTTCTCGATATTAAGAACAACGATTGGAGAAACCGCAGTTCTTTCAGTTTCAGCCAATACAACAATGCATTACGTGCATCGCTGGTTATAAAAGATGCGCTGCACGATAAATTCTCATTTTCGACGCTCTGCGAATATCAAATGGTTTTGAAGGACGTTAAGAAACAGAATCGCGATATTCAAGAAGAAATTAAAGAACGTAGCCAAAGGACAGGACAGTTCTTTTTTGGCGTAATTGTTGCCATAATGTTAGCGTTTATACCGGCAATTATTACAGGAATCATGGATAATACAGGGCGTATGGCTGATTTCAGCGAGGATGCACCGCTTAGTGATTTTGTACGCATTTTACGTAATATGAATGATGTTCTTCAGATCGCACAGGGTGTATGGTGGATTATCGTTCTGATTATTGTTCCTCTCATCATCATATATTTAGGGCATATGTATAATATTTATAAACTGAAAAAGGAGCAGGAAATTCTTTCAGATTTTGTTGATAAAGTAAAACTTTTGGTTGAAATCGTATCCGGACTACATCCGCTGGCCGAAGAACTGCAGAAAGAATTAAGTGAAAAAAGGAGGAACCCCAATCATGAAACGCGCAGTCATTTACTATTCCCTTGACGGCAACACGAAGGAAGCCGCGCAGAAGATCGCGGAGGCGCTCGGTGCGGCACTGATCGAACTGGAAACCGAAAAGCCGATGCCGTCCGGCAAGGCAAGCCGCATCCTGTACGGCGGAATGCTCTCGACGATGAACCAGACCCCCGCGCTGAAGCCGCTCTCCGCGGACCCCGCAAATTTCGATGAGATCATCCTCGGGACGCCGGTCTGGGCGTGGAAGATCGCAGCGCCCGTCCGCAGCTTTCTGACGAAGTACGCCGTAGACGAAAAGGTCACCGCGGTGTTTACGCTGAGCGGCGGCGCGGACGATACCAAATGTCTGGAGGATCTCCGGCATCTGCTGCATCACATCCGCCATACGGCGACGCTGGCCGACCGGAAAAGCAGCTTTGCCGAGGGCAATGCGGTGCGCCTCAAAAAGTTTATCGCGGCGCTCACAGAATAACAAAAAAGGAGACTTTCATGCGTTCCATTCTCATCACCAATGACGACGGCATCTGCGCGGACGGCCTGATCCGTCTGGCGAAAGCGGCGCAGGACTTCGGCGAGGTCTTTGTCATTGCGCCGGAGACCCAGCGCAGTGCGGCCTCGCACAGCATCACGCTGCACAGCCATATTGACGTTTTCCCGCATGATTTTCCGGTCGCGGGGGTACATGCATTTTCCTGCAGCGGCACCCCCGCCGACTGTGTGCGCGTTTGCCTGAACCTGATGCCGCAGGCGCCGGATACCGTGCTCTCCGGCATCAATTACGGGTACAATGTCGCAACGGATATTCAGTATTCCGCGACGGCGGGTGCTGCGTTTGAGGCGGCATTTCAGGGCTGGCACGCGATCGCGCTTTCCGAGAACGCCTGCGAATGCCACGAGGTCACGGACGCGTATCTGCAGGATGTGCTTGCGGAGCTGCTGGAGCAGAAGCTCGGTTACGGGCAGATCCTGAACGTCAATTTCCCGGGCTGCAAACTCGAAGAATGCGGCGGCATCCTCTTTGACAGAACCGTCTCCCGCAGGATGATCTACCGCGACCGTTACAATGTGATCGAAAAGCTGCCGGAGGGCGGCCTGCGGCTCATGGTTGAGGGAGAATATCATGAGGACGGCGAGGACGGCACGGATTTTCAGGCGGTCATGTCCGGGTACATTTCAATCGGAATTGCGGAAAATATCAGCTAACATTTCAGGGGGTATGACAAATGAGACAACTGACACCGGATGAGATCAAACAACGGGAGATCACACAGGAAAAATGCAAAAAAGTAATGTATGCCGGTCAGCTTGCGGCACTCGCAATGATCCCGATATTCGTTGAACTGTTTTGCAGCATGACGATCCGGGCGCATTGGAAAATTGAGCACGCACGGTATATCGGGGGCGCGGCCGGCGCGATCGCAGGCGTGATCCTCTGCCTGCTGTTCGGGAAGCATAGGCCGGTCAGGCAGCAGCTCCGCAGCTTTGATCTGCGGGTGCCGCTGATGTTTCTCCTGCTTGTCGAAACGGGCGGAAAGATCCTGTTCTCGTTCACCGCACTGATCCTTTCCCGGTTCTCGTCCGTGACGCCTGCGGAGAGCACCCAAAAAACGCTGCTGCAGATGTTCCTGACGGTCATCGTCACGCCCATTCTGGAGGAGCTGATCTTCCGGACGGGCATGGTCGGTGTGCTGAAAAAGAGCCGCATCCGGCTGCTGGCCGTACTGTTCCCGTCCATGATGTTTATGATGGTGCATACCAGGAATCTGCCGGGCAAACTGGATGTCCTGAACGCCGGAATCTTTTTGGCGGTCTGCTATTATGAAACCGGGAACATCCTGTATCCGATGCTTGTTCACAGTCTGCACAATCTGATTGCGCTGTTTTTCAACGTCACAGGCGGCACGGAAAACGGAGACAGGCTGGTCGGCCTGCTGCAGCGCAGGGTCAACGGGTACGGCGTGATGCGGCTGCCTGTGCTGATCGTATTTGCGCTGCTTTTCATTGCGGGGATGGTCTGGCTGGCGCGGGTATTCCCGAAGAAATACGCAGAAAGCTCCGCCCCTGAGCTCCCGCTTTCCTGAACCGCTGTCCTGTTTTATCTGAGCCGGCGAATAAACACAATGCCCCGAAGCGTTTTGGTGCTTCGGGGCAGAATTTATATAGGGGCATCTGTTTTCCCGCGGTGCTTTCGGCTCGCAGGAATGCTGATCGGGCGCGCTCTGCCCGATCGCCTGCGGGGGCTTTCGCTTACGACTGCGTATAGTTGTCGATGCGCTCGAAGCCGTCAAGCAGGACGTCTCTGCGGCGGAAGGCCTGCTCCGTTCCGCGCGCGACGCAGGTCAGCGGATCCTTTGCCGTGCGGCAGGGCACCCCGAGCATTCGCGTCAGATACGGTTCCAGTCCGCCGAGCAGCGCGCCGCCGCCCGTCAGCAGAATGCCGCTCTGGCAGATATCGCCGACCAGCTCCGGCGGCGTCTCCTCCAGCACGCGGCGGATCGTCTCGCCGATCTCGTTGATATCGTCCTCGAGTGCCTCGAACAGCTCCGCCTCGGAAAGATCGCACTGATCGGGCAGTCCGCGGGAGATGTTCCGTCCCTTGACCTGCGCGATGCGCTCCTCACCGGGGTTATACAGATTGCAGAGCTCGATCTTCACCTGCTCCGCGGATTTCGTGCCGAGCAGGATCTGATATTTGTTCTGCACATAGCGGATGATCGACTGATCGAACTTGTTGCCCGCCGTTTTCAGCGAGCGCGCCGTCACAATGCCGTTCATCGAGACGACCGCCACATCCGTTGTGCCGCCGCCGATATCCACGACCATGTTGCCGACCGGCCGGTTGATCGCAATGCCTGCACCGAGCAGCGCCGCCAGCGGCTCCTGGATCAGGTGCACCTTGCGCGAGCCCGTGCTCATCGCCGCATCGAGGATCGCGCGCTTTTCAACGTCCGTGATGAGCGACGGCACGCAGATCACGATGCGCGGCCGGATGATATGTGCACCGGCGACGACGTCGATCAGCTCGCGGATCAGTGCCTGCGTCAGGATGTCGTCCGAGATGACGCCGTCCTGCAGCGGGTGCACGACCGCGATGTACGAGGGGGAACGCCCCTCCATTTTATATGCCTCCTCGCCGACGGCGACCACGCGCTCCGTGCGCTTGTTGAACGCAATGACGGACGGCTCATTGAGCACGACACCGTGCCGCCGCCGCGTGATGATGATATTCGCCGTTCCGAGGTCGATTCCGATATCCATAATGTGTATCCTTTCCTGCGGGCAGAACCCGCTGCCGTTTTGCTTCGCCTTTATTCTGTTTTTGTTTGTTATAATGCGTATCTTTTTCTGTCGCGCTTTATGATTTCTGTCTTTCTATGCAATAGCAAACCTCGCCGTCCGGGGTTTCTCCCGCTCTGCGGAACCGTTCGACGGTCTGCGTCCGGTGCATGACGGATTTCTGCAGCACGCGCCCGGATTTCGGGTTTGCCGCACGGTGATAGGCTTCCAGCTTTGTGAAGCCGGTCTGTGCAAATGTCCATTTGATGACGGCATCAAGGGCTTCTCCGGCATAGCCGTGTCCCCAGAAGTCCGCGCCGATGCAGTATTCGATCTCGGCGGTTTCGCAGTCGTCCCAAACCTTGCAGAACGCGATCATGCCGATGTTCTGCCCGCTTTCCTTTTCTTCGATCGCCCAGCGGTAGAAATCCGGCCGCGCATAGCCCGCAAGATACGCAGAAAGCAGTCCGCGGACGGCCTCCGCCGTTTCATAGACCGGCTCGCCGTATTCATGCTGCACGTTCGGGTCAGCCGCCCAGTTCCGCAGCATATCCGCCGCGTCGTCTCCGGTGAACCGCCGCAGGATCAGGCGCTCCGTTCCGATCGTCTGTGTCCCCGCGTGCTTCATTCCGGGAACCATTCCATTTCGGTGAATTTGCTCTGCTTTACCGTAAAGCCGAGCTTTTCGTAGATGCCCTTTCCCATGTCGCTCGCGGAGAGCGTCACGGTATCGAGCTTCAGGCGTTTTGCCTCTGCAAGGATCATCTCCATGATCTGCGTGGCGAGCCCGTTCCCGCGGTGCGCCGGCTCGGTGAACACGCCGAGGACATAGCCGCTTCTGCCGCACGGAAAGAACGGGTTTGCGGGCTTTTCGATGACCGTCAGCAGCGCGTTCGAGACAAGCGTTCCGTCCTCCGCTTCTGCGGCGGCGGCAATGCAGTCTTTTCCGAGATGCGCTTCAAAATATGCAGGGAGATGCTCGCTGATCGCGGCGGTCTTGTCCGCGGGGAGCGTCCCGAATTCCTCGTCAAAATAGGCAAGCCGCAGTCTGCACAGCTGCGGGATATCCGCAGGGCCGGCCGGCCGGATTTTGTATTCCATGTCACTGCTCCTTTCGCAGAAGTCGGCATACATTGCTATTATAACATATACAGAAGAAAAAAGCAATCATTTTGACGCGAAAAAACGCCGCAGCGCTGTAGGAATGTCAATGATAGGTGACAGATTCCTTCCAAAAAAATACGAAGCACCAGAATTGGAAAGCCCAGCCTATGGAGGGAGCCACAGGCGACCGGAACAGGCTGGGCTTTCCGGCACTCACATGACTGCCAGATAC
>JAFWQJ010000069.1 GCA_017545185.1 Oscillospiraceae bacterium
GACGAAAGTGCGCTTCTTGTGTTATACTGTTCATAGACAACTTCCTTTTTGATATTGGTGTTTGGGTGGTACTTAACATTATATCATTTTGGAAGTTGTTTTTCTATCCCCTCTGTTACCTATCTATTGTATCATAACACAGTGTAGAAATTTGGTGATAGTTTACATATCATGTGAGTGCGATACACGCCCTGCTTGTGAATCCGTATAAAAATATTGCGGATTGGGCAGAAAAAGGGATTCTGCAAAGGAAAGAAGCCTTTTTTGCCGGAACGCGAAAAAAATGATCGCACCCCCTTGACAAGCGCAGGGAAATGTGCTATAATAGCATCGTAAACCGATATATCGGAAAACGATACAACGGCAGACAATATAACGGCTTACAATATAACGGGACGCAATATATCGGCATCAGGAAAGGAGTGCGGCATCATGAATATCGGAAACAGCGCCCTGACAGAGGCGGTCTATTACATTCTGCTCTCGCTGCTGGAGCCGCGGCACGGCTACGGCATCATGCAGTTTGCGGAGCAGATCTCCGGCGGCAGAGTGCGGCTTGCGGCGGGCACGCTGTACGGCGCGATCAACACCATGCTGGAAAAGGGCTGGATCGAGGCCTGCGGCACGGAGCATAACAGCCGCAAAAAGGAGTACGTCATCACGCAGACCGGCACAGCGGTCCTGCTTGGCGAGATCGCAAGGCTTGAGGAGCTTGCCCGGAACGGCAGACAGCTCATCGAGCAGGTCATCCGGTACTGACAGAAAGGAGCACATCATGAAGCAGAAATTTCACAAGTGGTTCTGGGTATGGGAATTTGAGAAGGAGATCCGCTGGATCAACGAAATGGCGGCAAAGGGCTTCGGGCTCTGCCATGTCGGGATCGCAACATACTGGTTCGATGACATCGAGCCGGGAGAGTATACCTATCATCTGGAGCTGGCAGAGAATCAGCCGATGTCCGAAAAGGGGCAGGAGTATCTTGACTTTCTGAACGAATGCGGCGTGGAGTATGTCGGCAGCTTTCTCCGCTGGACCTATCTGCGCAAAAAGGCCGCTGACGGTCCGTTCGAGCTCCACGCCGACCTCGACAGCAAGCTGGCGCATCTCAAACGGATCGTGCTGCTGCTCCTGCCGGTCATGTTCCTGAACATCTGGTCGTCTTATCTCAATATTCATCACGCATTGAGACACAGCAGTGACGGCAATCTGTTTGTCGGTATGATGAACCTTTGGTGCAGTGCGATGGTGGGCTATGCGGTTGTACGCATCGGCATACAGATCCGCCGGCTGAAAAAGGAACGTCAGCTGCATGAGTGAAAGCAGCATTTCATCACAGTAAAAAAACAGGCGCTGACCTTCATCGGGTCAGCGCCTTTCTGTTATGCGGTATCAGTAATCGCCGGACTGATCCTCCAGCACGGCAAAATCGACCTCAAAGGTCGAGAGTGTGCCGTCATCCTCAACGCGGCCGATGCGGCAGTGCATCAACTCGCCGCCGACCTTTCCGCTGGTCACCTTCGTCACGTTGTCGCCGTCCGTGACCTCCTGTCCGTCCATAGTCAGGATCCAGTCATGTACCTGCACCGGGGTGTCGTTCAGCGGGGAATCGTCCGCAATGCTGGTGATCCAGATGCCGTGATCCCGCAGTTCTTCCGGCAGCGTGATGTTCTTCTTCGCTGCTTCGTCCCATGCAGCCTCATTCGGGAGATAATTGATGCCGATGCGTACTCTGCCGCTGATATAGCCGTTTTCGGCAAGCTCCTTCAGGATCGGCAGCGCCTGATTGATCGTGATCGCAAAGCCGAGACCTTCGTAATCGCCGCCGAACACAATGCTGTTGCCGTATTTCGATGAGACGATCCCGATGACCTGCCCGTACATATCGACGAGCGCGCCGCCGGAATTGCCCGGGCTGATCGCGGCATCGGTCTGGAAGCAGTCCATTTCAAAGTTGTTCGACTGTGCACGCACCTTGCGGTTCACGCCGGAGATGATGCCGGTCGTGATCGAGCTGCTCAGTCCGGCCGGATTGCCCAGCGCACAGACGGTCTCTCCGATATGCACATCGTCGGAGTTGCCGAACTTTGCGGGCTTCAGGTGATCGGCAGAGATTTTCAGCACAGCCAGATCCGTTTTCCGGTCATGGCCGACCAGCACCGCACTGTAAAGCGAATCGCTGCTTTCGCCGTAAAGCCGGACGGAATAGGCAGAGACGTCGGTCACGACATGCGAGTTTGTCGCGATGTAGCCCTCCTCCGACAGAATAATGCCGGAGCCCGCGCCGCTCATGACGCCGTCCTTATAGGTGTAGATCTCGACGATGCTCGGCATGACGTTCTGTGCAATGCCTTCGATCGTATATTTTCCGTTTTCGTCCGTTTCCGTATCGGCCTCGTCGGTGCGCCGGTGCTGCACCAGCTCCACCTTGACGATATTGCCTGCGCGGTAGCGGCCGGAGGTCGTGCCGTTCCGGATATCCCAGATCACGCAGAACACGGCAAATGCCAGTACGCCGAGCACCAGCAGCGTCAGCATCGCGTACAGAAAGACATGCCGGTTCGGCTTAGCGGGAACGGCTGCTTCTGCCGCTTGTGCAGGCTCCTTTGCGGAGACGCCCTGCTCCGGTGCCGTGAATCCCGCAAACGGATCCGCAGGAAGTTCCGAAGCCGGTTCAGGGACATGCGGCGGCGGGACATCGTCCGCATCCGGCGGAATGTTATTCACCTGCTGCTCATTGCCGAGCAGTGCGTACAGTTCCTCTTCCGTCATCCGGTTCCGCCTCCCTTCGGCTTTTCGTCGCCGATCCGCTGATAGCGCGGCAGCGTGACAACAAATTCCGTGTACTCTCCCTTGACGCTCTTGACCGCGATCTGTCCCGCATGGAGCGAGACGATCCGGCTGACGATCGAAAGCCCGAGCCCGACGCCGGTCGTATCCTTGCCGCGGGATTCGTCCGTTTTATAGAAGCGGTCGAACACGCGGGTGATCTCCTCCTCGGTCAGACCCTCACCGGTATTGCGCAGATGCACATGCACCTGCTCGTCATCGGATTCCACGGCAAAGGACAGGGTGCCGCTCTTGTTCACGAATTTGATCGCGTTTTCCGTTAGGTTGTAAAACACCTGCTGCACCAGATCCTTGTCCACGACCGCGATCGCGCGCGGACATTCGTCGAGCCCCTCGATATACAGCTCCTTCGCGTAGATCTTGTTCTCGAACAGCAGGATCGTCTTAATGAGCAGATGCGTGATATCCGCACGTTCAAAGCGCGGTGCCATGGTGCCCTCCTCAAAGCGGGAGATGTTCAGCATGGTATGCACGAGGCGGGACATGCGGTCCACTTCGGAGGACACGATGCGCAGATATTTTTTCTCCTCCGCCTGCGGGATCGTTCCGTCGAGGATGCCGTCCACAAAGCCGCCGATGCTCGTGATCGGCGTTTTCAGCTCGTGGGAGACGTCGGAGACGAAGCGCCTGCGGCTGCGCTCATTCCGGTCGATGAAATCCGCCATACGGTTCATGGTCATGGTGAGCTGATCCATTTCCGGGTCGCCGGTCTGCTGAAGGCGCTGCGAGAAGTCGCCCTTCGCATAGAGCTCGGCTGCCTTTGTCACCTGTGAGACCGGGCTCAGCACGCGCGTGGTATTCAGATAGAAGATCATGCCGCAGACGATGCCGACCGCGATCAGCGAGACAGCAAGGATCGTGATGAGCTTCGAGGAAAACTCGTTCAGATAGCCCATCGGGAAGATCAGCATCATATAATGCTCTGCCGCATTTTCGGTGTCGGTATTGCCGGCCAGCTCGATCCGCTCCACCCATGTTGCGGTTGCCTCCATGAAATTGCCGGAGGCGCCGCCGAGCTCATAGTAAGGCTCCTTGTCCGCTTTTCTGCGCAGGGCGGGGGAGAGCTGGATATCCGTGACGATCGCATCCGAGCGCACAAGACAGTTGCCTTCCCGGTCGAAAATATAGCAGTCCACATTTTCGCTGCGCGTAAAATCCTCGAGCCGCTTCTGCAGCGCCGTGAGCTGATCCGGATCCTCCTGCATATAGGAGCGGACCTCCGTCATGAGGCTTTTCGCGGTGATATCGCAGCGCTCCTTCGCCTCCCGCTGATGCATCCGGTTCGCACAGGAAAACGTGATCAGGCCGGTCAGCGAGCAGGCAAACAGCAGCACGACCGTGCACAGATAGAAAATGCGGCTGTAAATACTGTTCAGCATCGGTTATTCGGTTTCATCCGGCACGGCGAATTTATAGCCGACGCCCCAGACGGTGCGCAGCTCCCATTTATCGGAAACGCCCTCGAGCTTTTCGCGCAGGCGCTTGATATGCACATCAATGGTGCGGGAATCGCCGTAATATTCAAAGCCCCAGACCTCATCAAGAAGCTGGTCGCGGGTATACACATGGTTCGGGTTCGACGCCAGACAGTAGAGCAGCTCCAGCTCCTTCGGCGGCGTCTCGATGACCTTGCCGTCCACGCGCAGCACATAGCCGTCCATATCGACGGTCAGCTTGTCGTAATCGACCCTGCCGCGGCGCGCGCCGGGCTCCGGTGCGGACTGTCCGGTCTTGCGCGTCCGGGCACGGATCCTTGCGAGCAGCTTGGTCTTGTCGATCGGCTTGGTGATGTAGTCCTCCGCGCCGAGATCAAGGCCGAGTGCTTCGTCGTTTGCTTCCGCCTTGGCTGTCACCAGAATGACCGGCACATTGGATTTTTTCTGGATCTCACGCATCACGGTATAGCCGTTCATGCCGGGCATCATGACGTCCAGCAGCACGAGATCCGGATGCATGGCAGCAAATTTTGCCAGCGCCTCCTCGCCGTCATTTGCAGTGATTGCAGTATAGCCCTCCTTCACGAGGATCGTGCGGAGCACTTCACAGATATTCGGTTCATCGTCAACGATGAGGATTTTTTCCATTGCCATGTTCTTGCCTCCTCCTTGCAAATGGGTAAAGTTATACAACTTATAGTATACAATATTTCAGAATCATTGATATGAACAAAGTATGAATATTCTGTGAATGTTTCGTGACAATATGACAAAAAGGCAGTTTTCATTGTTTTTTGCGGAGAAAAGCACCCGTGAAGCCAGGTTTTCCGCTTCGGCGCGCCGGAAAAAAGAGCACCGGCTGTTTCCAACCGGTGCCCTGTTCGGTGATATGAGACCCAATTACTTGACTGCGAGATCTTCCTTGTTGATGATCTTTGCGATAAAGCGGAGCAGCTTGGTCGCATCGTCAGCGTCCACTGCGTTGTCATGCGTGATATCCGCATTGATCTTGCCCTGGTCGGTGATCGTTGCGCCTGCATCTGCGACCGCATAGCGGCAGATCAGAACGGCATCGGAGATATCGACCTTGCCGCTGCAGTCTGCATCGCCCCAGTCAGCATCCAGAACCGGAGGCGGTGTGGTGGTCGTGGTGGTGGTTGTCGTGGTCGTGGTGGTGACCGTCGTTGTGGTCGTCACGGCCGGCAGCTCCTCGTAGTAAACGGTGATGTCGCTCAGCGTGACGGAATCGACTTTCTTATCCTTACTGTCTGCGCCGTAGAAATAACCGAAGAAGATGCTGCCGTATTCCGCATCTGCCTGAATGGAATCCGGAATGATCCACATGATCTCCTGCTTCTTGCCTGCATTCAGGATCGCGCCCTGCTGCATGGTAAATTCTTCTTCGGAGGCCTTGTCGGAGGTGCCGACGCCGAACACGAGCTTCTTGATCTCGGACGAAGCCTCGACCGTGAACTTGATCGCGTGCGGGATGCCCTTGTTGTTGCTGCCCTTGGAATATGCGATGTTGACGGAGTTGGTGGTCTCATCGCCCTGCGTCAGCTTCTCACTGACGGAAATGGAATCCTTGAAGCTGTACGGAACGGTCTTTTCATAGGTGTAGGTGCAGCTTGCGGATTTCAGCGTGCAGGACTTGACCTCCTCGTAGCCGTCCTCCTTGTTATCGCCGTACCAGTACTGGAACGAGATTGCATCAGCCGGGCGGGTCAGGGTGTACTCCTTGATGTCGTCCGGAACGGCCCACTCTGCCTCGATCCACTTGCCCGCGCTCTTCAGCGTGGTACCTTCACCGACCTTGACCTCGAGGTCCTCAATGCCCTCTTCGGGGTTGCCGTCCTCGTCAAGGCCGTGCTCATTGTACCAGTAGCCCTTGCTGGAGTCGGGATCGTCCACGTTCAGCCAGTATTCGGTGTCTGCCGGCGACTTGTATTCGACGTTCAGACCGCAGCCGTACATGAACGTATCCATGTTGGTCTCGGACTCAACGGCAAAGACGAAGGATTCCAGCGTGATCTTTTCATCGCCGGCGGTGCCGCTCAGCTCAGGCAGACCGAACTCGGAATAGGTCATCTTTCTGCTGTTGATCGGGTCACCTTCCTTCCAGGAGACGCCTTCCTTCTCATAGTATTCCTCATCCTTGCCGGCCGTCAGAAGGAAATCGAGGTCTTCGATCGTGGCGGTCAGCGTCGAGGAGATCGTTGCAGTGCCGTCTTTGTTGTCCTTGAAGCTGAAGGCGCCGCTCTTGGCAGCACTGGAGCTGGAGGACGAGGAAGACGACGAAGAAGATGATGATGACGAAGAAGACGACGAGGACGAAGACTCGTTCGCGACGATCTTGTCCAGCGTCAGGGTGCTGTCGTCCGGGATCCAGTAGTTGCGGAATTCAAATTTGCCGGGGTACTGATCGGACTTCGGATTGTAGCTCAGCGTATACTTGGAAACGTCGATCTTGATCGGAGTGGAGACGTTCGCTTCCAGTGCGACGTTCGTGCCTTCACCTTCGCCCTCGACGAGCTTGCCGTCCGCCATTTCGACCCAGTACGGATCCGACGATGTGCCGATGCCGAAGCCATAGCAGAAATTGCAGGCTGCCGTGCAGGTGACGTAGAACGTCAGAGACTTGATGCCGCTGGAGCCGTATTCAGCCGTATAGCCGAGATACGTGTCCTCAACGGCGAGCTTCTTGCCGATGGTCGCGGCCGAGACCGTCGATGACGGGAACATGACCGCGGTCGCAGTCATCGCAGCCGCGAGTGCTGCAGAAACCGCTTTCTTTGCCTTGGTGAACGTGTGCATAAAATTACCCCTTCCTGATCCGGGCGGCGGAGCCGGTACGCATCCGCGCCTTCCCGATGTTTTGTACTATTTATCATATCCAATTTATGTGTTCATTTTGTGAAAATTTGGTAACAATCAATGATTTTCATTCGCGTCTGCTGGATTTTTTTGAAAAATCGGCTTGTTCGACCGTACAACCTGAAAAAAATCTAAAAAACCCCTTTACTTTTACGGACTAATGTGCTAAAATAAGAATGTATGAAACCGGAACCCGCAGCCAGTCTGCGTATCGACAAAGGAGGCATGTTTGATGTTCAAGCCCATGGATCAGGCACATTTGAAGGACCTTTACGAGGCATTTGCCGTACTGGAAACGCCGGAGGAGATCGCAATGTTCATGCAGGATCTCTGCACCCCGCAGGAACTCGTCGCGATCGCCCAGCGGTATCAGATCGCAAAGCTTTTGTCCGAGGACTGCCGCTATGCGGAGATCGTCGAAAAGACCGGCACCAGCACCGCGACGATCAGCCGTGTGAACCGCTCCCTCAGCATGGTCAGCTCCGGCGGCTACGCGATCGTCTTTGACCGGCTGAAAAAGCAGGAGGACAAGGCGGAATGACACCGGCCTACGGCGTCTTTGCGCAGTATTACGATGCGCTGACAAAGAACGTCTGCTATGCGGAGCGCGCCGCGCGGCTCGATCAGCTGATCCGGAAATGGGAGCAGCCCATGCCGGACAACATCCTGCTCGATCTCGCCTGCGGGACGGGCTCGCTCTCCGAGGCGTTCGCAAGGCTTCACTGGGACGTCATCGGCATTGACGGCTCCGAGGAGATGCTCAGCGAGGCGCTCGATAAAAAATACGACAGCGGACTGCCCGTGCAGTATCTGAAACAGGACATGCGAAAGCTTGATCTGTTCGGCTGCATCAGCGTGACGGTCTGCGCACTCGACAGCCTGAATCATCTGCAGACCGCGGAGGACGTCCGGCGCACATTCGAGCGCGTCAATCTGTTTTCCAACGCAGGTGCGCTGTTTTTATTTGATGTGAATACGGAATACAAGCACCGGCATGTGCTCGGTGACCAGTGTTTTGTCTACGAGCTGCCGGACGCCGTCTGCGTCTGGCAGAATCATTTGCAGGAGACCGCGCCGGAGTATCCGGTGACGATCCGGCTCGATTTCTTCGAGCAGCTTGAGGGCAGAAAATATCTGCGCTCCGCGGAGGAATTTACCGAGCGGGTCTGGCAGCCGGAGCAGATCGAAAGCCTGCTCGCGGAGACGGGCTTCACGCTGCTCGAAACGCTCGACGGCGATACCTACGCCGCCCCGCGGGACGATACACAGCGGCTGCTTTATGTCGCAAGGGCGGCAGGCGGGCAGAAGCCTGCGGGATAAGCAGGGGTACGGCATACACCCCGACAAAGGAGATATGATATCATGAAAGGCAAGCTGAAGCGTTATTTATCCGGTGACGGCGCAGTCGTCTGCGCGGTGCTGGAGGGCACGGAGATGTGCCGCGAAATGGAGCGCATCCACAAGACCTCTGCGGTCTGCACGGCCGCGCTCGGGCGGCTCTCCATGGCTGCCTCGCTGATCGGCTATACGCTGAAAGAGCCGGGCGATACCGTGACCGTCCGTCTGGACGGCGGCGGGCCTGCAGGCATTCTGCTGGCAGTCGCCGATGATCTCGGAAATGTCAAAAGCTACGCGGAAAACAAGCTTGTCGAGCTGCCGCTGAATGCAAAAGGCAAGCTGGACGTCGCCGGCGCTGTCGGCACGGACGGCACGATCTTCGTCATCAAGGATATCGGCATGAAGGAGCCGTATTCCGGCCAGACCGCGCTGGTCTCCGGCGAGATCGCCGAGGATGTGACGCAGTATTTTGCGGAGAGCGAGCAGATCCCGTCTGCCTGCGGGCTCGGCGTGCTGGTCGATCCCGACCTGACGGTCAACTGCGCGGGCGGCTATCTGATCCAGCTGCTGCCGTTTGCGCCGGAATCGGATATCGTGCAGCTTGAGGCGAACCTGAAAGACGTCACCAGCGTGACCGATCTGCTGCGCGCCGGCATGACAGCGGACGATATTGCGAAGAAGCTGCTTGCCGGACTGAACCCGGAGCTGCTCGATGAATCCGAGCCTGCGTATGCCTGCGACTGCTCCCGTGAGCGCACCGAGCGGATGCTCCGCGCACTGGATGTGCAGACGCTCCGCGATATGGCGGACGAGATGCCGGAGATCGAGGTCTGCTGTCATTTCTGCACGAATAAGTATGTGTTCACGCCGGAGGAAGTCCGCCGCATGGCAGAGGATAAGGAGCGGCTCGCAGCAGAGAAAACTGCCGGCAACGAAAGTTAAAACAAAAATATATGTCGCATCCCGAAAAAAGCACTTGACAAACAGCGCAAAATAAGCTATAATAATAAGGCGCTGTTCAAACAGCGGATGTGCGGAAGCTTAGCTCAGCTGGGAGAGCATCTGCCTTACAAGCAGAGGGTCACAGGTTCGAGCCCTGTAGTTTCCATTTGATATGGCCTGGTAGTTCAGTTGGTTAGAACGCCGCCCTGTCACGGCGGAGGTCGTGGGTTCGAGTCCCATCCAGGTCGCTTCGCTGAACTGCTTTCAGCGATCCATGCGGATTTAGCTCATCTGGTAGAGCGCCACCTTGCCAAGGTGGAGGTAGCGGGTTCGAGCCCCGTAATCCGCTTCATCACGGCGCGATAGCCAAGTGGTAAGGCAATGGTCTGCAACACCGTGATCACCAGTTCAAATCTGGTTCGCGCCTCCACATTTAACTCGCAGCACTCGTTTCGGATAGCACAAACTGTTCTGAGCGAAGCTGCGAGTTTGTGCTATACCCCGTATGTGTATAGTTATGTTCTGAATGCCCGCGCGGTTGTGAATCAAACAGGAAGCGTATCATTGCATCGCCGTTTCCTGCAACTTCTTGTTCATGGTCATCGCAACAGCAGCGTTCACCTGGCTGCCGTTCTGCCGCATCGAATCGCTCATGCCCTTATCTGCTGTCCGGTGAAGCGGACGCTGATTGTTGATCCCGGATCGGGACAGGGAATCTTCGCGGATGCGCAGACGTCGCTAGTGAGACTTCTCACCGGCTTGCACACCGTCATGAAGGAAGTTCGGTCATTCAAAAGCTATTCAGTTTTCAAGATGCGACAGCGAACAGAAAACAAAAAATCAAGCCCTTCAGACAGCGCAAACAGACTGAAAGGCTTGACAAGTGTATACTGAATGTGGTATAATAAGACCACAAAAAGTAGCATTCTCACTAAGTCATTCAGATGTTCGAGCATCTGTCTGATTATGGGATAAATTGCGACGCCAATCGCAGTTTATCCTGTGGGGGTGCTTTTTTGCTTAGAGCACCGCTATACATATATTATACCATATTTTTCACGATTTGTAAAGGGGTTATGCAAAATTTACATTTCGTAATTGTGCACAAATATCGCTTTCACAAACTGGATACAATCGCAACAAAAAAGGACGCACCCATGCGGATGCGTCCTCTATTTTTCGCTCCAAATTGTGCTACATGTAGCACAATTTAGTGATTGTCACCGGCTGACGGTATGGAATCTGCGTCTGCCGGTTTTGCCATTTTATTTCTTGCAGCCATTGCTTCAGCTCTGCGCAGCATAAGCTGCTGCTGTGTCGGCGTGAGCTGATCCCACAGCTTTGCGAGTGTTTCCAGTCCGTTTTCATTTGGCTTATTTTCCATGCTTTTCATCCTCTCCGAAGAATCCATATTTTCGTGCAAGCCGATAAAAGCGGTTTGGCTTCATGCCGAGACGTCGCTGTGTTTCCGCAGCGGTCTGTGAACCGGCTCTCCATTTTTTGCATTCGGAACAAAAGAAATGTTCATCAAGCGGCAGCGGCTTCCTGCCTTTGTACTTCCCAGCTGCCTTGGCGATCCGGATGCCTTCCTGCTGCCGTTCCCGGATTGTTTCACGTTCCAGCTCTGCCAGCGCAGCAAAGACGGTCAGCATAAATCTGCCCTGCGGTGTATCAGTATCCAGATTCTCCTTCAGGCTGACAAGCCGGACGGCCTTCTCCTTCAGCGCACCGACGATCTGAAGCATATCGACGGTGCTGCGGGCAAGCCGGGAAAAATCTGTCACGATGACGGTATCTCCTTCCCTGACATAAGCAAACATTGCTTGCAGCTGCGGACGCCTGGCATTCTTCCCGCTCAGTTTATCAAGATAGACCTTCTCAACACCCTGTTCCCGAAACGCTGCGAGCTGTCGTTCCTCGTTCTGATCCTCAGACGAAACACGGGCATATCCGATACGAGCCATATTATCCCCTCTTTCTTGCATATAAGTTATGCCGTATTTTTGCAATGTGCGAAAATACGGCATTGGATTCTATTGAAACACTTTCCCGGCACTCCCCAAGGGTATACCTCAATGCATCATAATGACGCAGCAGCCGCACCGTCGGCTTCCGCCAGCAGTGCAACTGCCCGCGCTTCCTGTTCCTGAATGGAGTGAATGTAAATGTCATAAGTGATTTTTACGCTGGAATGACCGAGAATGCTGCTTACAGTCTTTACTTCGACACCCTGCGCAAATAAATTCGTTGCAAACGTGTGCCGGAATACATGAAAGCCCCGAACCGGAACCTGTGCTCTGCGAAAGATGCGCTGCATCATTCGACGGATGCTCGCATAAGAACAGAATGCACCGTGCCGGTTCGGAAACACCAAATCAGTATCCGGTCTTTTGCGCAATGCTGTCAATGCCTGCATTGCCGCATGATTCAGATGAACGACCCGGTCACTCGTCCTGGTTTTCACGGAATTTTGCTCAATCGTCAGATAATGCGGCTCATCGGCCTTTCCGGAGCGGTTGCGGACAGACTTGATATTTTTTCGGATTCGCACAAACCGATGCTTCCGGTCAATGTCACCCCAACGCAACGCCAGGGCTTCACCGATCCGCAGGCCGGTGTTCAGCAGGAACGGCAGCAGCGGCGCAAGCGGTTCCGATTCACCGCAATCGTTTTTCTCATAGCTTGCCTTGATGATGCGTTCACACTCTGCCGGAGTGAACGTAACAACATCCCGGAGATTCCGTCCGTTGTTTCTCGGAAGAACAGTCCGATCCCGAATGTTGTTCACCGGCATCAGATCATGCAGAACGGCATAATCAATGATTGCATTCAGGCTTTGAAAAGCCTTCGTCAAGGTGCTGTATGAATAGGCTTCGGCCAGCTCGTCGATCCAGTCCTGCACACAGGCCGGATCCAATTCATCCAGCCGCAGCTGCCCGAAAAAAGGAAGAATCTGATTCTGCACAGTCGCTTCAAGCCGGTCATACGAGCTGCTTTTCACAACTGAGGATTTCATTTTCAGCCATTTTGCAGCAACAGCCTCAAACTTCGTTCTGTTCCCGGTTTCCTGCATGGATGCTGCGGGCAGCAATACGGTCAGCTGCACGCACACTTCGCGGTTCTCTGCTGCTGTGTGTTCTGCAAGGATCCGGAAATCCCGAATCTGCAATCCCGGAAAAATTGCGGTAACGCTTTGCATATCCATTATTTTGTTCTCCTTCTGGTTCTGTAATATAAAAACCGTCCGAAGAAATCTCCGAACGGTTTTGTGCTTATTTCAATGCAAGCGCGGATTGAGCCGGTTCCAGGATGCGTTTCACAAGGGCGGTGTCGGAAGTCAAGTGCTGAAGGATCAGCCCCTTTTCACCTTTGCGGATCACATGAAGCAGATCGGGCTGACCGGCGACCAGCTTTGCTTCATCCGGTGAGATTGCCCGATACTGGATTTCGTCTTTCGTGAAAAAGGCGGAAAGCGTATTTCCACTGCCAAGGCCGTTCCGCAGCAAGATGCGCTTCCGATCTTCCAGCGGGACGGAGATGCTGTGCGAATTGCAGTATGTCAGATACGCATTTTCCAGCAGCGGGAAATCACAGCTATTGGCTGCCAGGGCGGGATTGGATTTCGTGACAACCTGTCTGTGGATTCTTTCTGCAATCCGCAGAATCTTTGCTTGATTCCGGAAACAAAACGCACGCTCTTTTGCAATAAGCTGCTGTTCGCCCTGCGAAGCAATGCTGCGGATATTCAAGCGCGTTAAGGCGGCATCCGGAACAGGAATCATGTATGGGAAGCGCAGCGTGCCTTTCACTTTGACATGATCCGAAGGAACGGTAATCTGAAGGTTGTAATTTGAGGACTTGTTCGTTTTTGACGAAACAGGTACAAAATAATTGATTCCGTCAATCTGCAAGACCGATCCGAACATAAACTTATTCCGATTTTCATACACAACATTGGGAACGTGAGAAGAACCGTGTACGGCTGTCTCGGCAGTTTGCAAGTATGAAACATAAGCAGGATCCACGTAATAAAAATCAAGAGCAGGCGCGGGCATAACAATCCTCCCCTCGGTAAACAAAAGGACGGTCAGCGACCGTCCTTTGTGATTGCTTTTGGGCTGCACTTTCTGGACGAGCGGCAGTAGCTCCTAGACAAGGGCTGCACTTTCTGGACGAGTGGCAGTAACTCCTAGATAAGGGCTGCACTTTCTGGACGAGCGGCAGTAGCTCCTAGATAAGGGCTGCTCTTTGTAGACGAGCGGCAGTAGCTCCTAGAGATGAGCAATCCAACATCACGAAAAGCCGCGACTGCGGTAATTGAAGTTTCCGCAGCTTTCCGCAGCGTTATTATATCATATTTTCAGCCGGCTGTCAATATCTTTCCGTCAAAAAAAGAAAAAATGACGCTGCGCCCCAAACCGGCCTGTACCGCCGCCCGCGCTGATCCAAACCGCAAGCGAAAAGAAATTTCAAAAAACAAGCCGCAGTATATAGTTATACTTAAAGTAAACTCATAATTTCTTTTTCTTTGAAGGAAGAAAGAATTGGGTATCTTTAATGAGCCACATTTTCAGGACTGCCCCTTCCGAAAAAATTGCATTCCGGACTGCCACGACCAGAAAAAACACTTGACAATTCTCCCGATCTGTGATATACTGTGCTTGTGATATTATGCTTTACAGAACTTTCGTCCTCTGTAAGCACACCGAAGAAGCTGATCTTGCACATCAGCTTCTTCTTTTTTATGCTTCCGCGCACGTATAGAACAATACTGTAACGGTTATCCACAAACACCTTTTTATTTTCCTTCGATCTTCTGTGATACCGCACGATGAAATGCCCCTTGACAAGCTCATTGACGGTCTGGATCACAACCTCACGCTTCATGCCGGTCTGCGCTGCAATGTCATTATAGCTGTTCCAGCAATAGCCAAGGGAAGGACTGAAGGACTTACAGATAAAGAGATAGACGAACAGCTGACGCGGCACGAGCTGGCCGAACACTCTGCGTTCTGCGTAGAAGTAACCGTCTGTCATAGGGAGCTGCTTGATTCCGTAATAGTATGTCCCTTTATATCCGCCGTGCTTCACGCTGCGTTGCAGCTGCGTAACAAAGCCCTTTGCAATCAGGCCAGATATGACCTTTTTGACCGTCTGGACAGAGCTGATCCCGCAATTTTCTCCGATTGTTGTTTGCTTAACATGGACAACAGCCTCACGATTCAGCGTTTGTTCGTCAGCGCGGATGCTGCACAGATAAGTATACACGCACAGCTCCTTTACGCTAAGTCCTTGTCCGAAGATCTGATTGCTCAATTTGAACAGGCTCATGGTGCAGCCCTCCCTTCTATAATTTTCAAGAATATATTGACCGGATCAAGAATAATATCCCCTTCATTCGACATTTCCTGTCTTGCAGCAAGAGCCATACCGGAAGGCTGCGCATCAGCATGAAAGCCGCAGCCTTCTCCGGACTGACCAAATACAAAGCCGTTCAGCTTATCGGTATTTCTGCGGTCAAGCTGGATGTTCTTTTTCATCTGATCGGCTGCGCCGAAGTATAAATCTTTATCCATTGTTTAATTCCTTTCTTACTTTGTACTCTCACACGCCCACCAAATACCGTCACGAAGTCGGAGTGTGTAGTAATAGGCTTTTAGTCTGTAAAACTGAACCTTAGATAAATCAGATGAACCTTCCGGAAGCGAGTTGCACAGCTTGGCAACCATACCATTGAACTTGTCCGATGCCCTAAAGGAAAGAAAAGTATTCGGGTATCCTTCAATCGCATACAGATCATAGACAGCCTTGTTGCGCTTGATTTTCGTTTTCTCGATCTTATGAATCATTATTGTTATCACTCCTTTGGTTTCATGAAGCATTGGATCACCAATTCCTACTAAAGCTAAAGAGCCATGTTTTTATTCATGGAGTTGCCTTTCTTACTTTAGTCCGTATGGACACGGCTATTCTTTTCCGACCGCCTTTTCCCAATATTTATTATAAGGAACAGATAGAAACGGGTACTCATTTGCCAAATCATGGAGTATAGCAAATAACTCACGCTCCAAATCTAATACTCCTAAAAGATGCAGGGATCTTAGAATGCGAGTCAGTCGCAGAAAATTATGATTTCCGCGATTCAGCCAAGTCATTCGCATCCTTATTCGTGATGCAGTAATCACAAGCTGTCCTCGTTCATTTCTGCCGAATCCATAAAATCGCATCATCCGATCAAACGCCCGGCGCAAGTTGTCAACTACTTCCTTATCGGTTCTGAATGAGGAAATCATTTCATCATTCAAAACAATCGAGTCCGCATATCCGGACGGAGTGTCAATCGGAAACAGCCACTGAATGTAATTGTGAGTGGTTTCTAGCTTGAAGTTTGACATAGACAATATTTGTCCGTGCGTTCTTCCGTATTTGTCTTTTTCATTTCCGGTTAGGAACTGGTACAGTATTTCCTTGTCATCCATGTAAACTGATATATTCCTTTCTCTTAATCCTTACAGTATGCAGAACCGGCAGGGCTTTGGCTCTGCCGGTTCCTTCGTTTATCGGAGCGAATCTCGCTCTGAACGTCTTTGTCTTGTCTCCTTAAAGAGCTGAACGCCGAAAATGATAGACAGTACGAAGAAAATAACAGTAGCAATTATGAGGATTACTTGTACGATGAAAACATCTGTCATGCCGAGCAGCAGGCCGCCAATCTGACTTGCGATTGCACTGTACCAGAACCGCTTTGCAGTTTTGGTCGCTGTTTTGCTGCCCATTTCGCAAACGGTAATACACATAACGCAGACAAAAATCAGAAGAATTGTCATAGCCTGATCCGTTGTCATATACTAAAAACCTCCTATACTCTTATCCCCTGCCGCGCTTTGCAGTTTCCTGCACATCACGCTTAGAAAGATCATGAAGCGCACAGAGCTGTTCGTTAAAGTCCTTGCACTTGGAAGGCAGGATCTTGACTGCATAGCCCTGCCCGGTCAGCTTTTGAGCAATCAGCTTCGCAGCACTCAGCCCGGCCTCGTCATTGTCAAGACAGAGCGTAATATCTCTGCATTTCGGATGCTCCGACAGATAGTGCAGCAGTGCTGTATCTGCGGTGCCGCCGAGTGATAAGCGGGTATGTACCTTCCAGGCATCCAGCTTGCCGGTGATTGCATTGACCAGTGTTGCGTGGCTCATTGCGTCGATCGGGGATTCAAACACAATCAGCTTTTCCGGATTGGTGCCTTCCATGCAAAAGCTGTACCGCTTATCGGAGCCGGTGCATTCGCCCCGGTACTGCTTGCCGGTTATTGTTCCCCGGAACGCTCCGTATCGCGGTGCGCCGTTCTGATCCATACCGACGAACACGACATTGCCGCGTTCGTCCTGATAAATCTTCTTCGCTTTCATCATTGCAGTGACGATTGCAGGCTCAATGCACCGGGTATTCGTCAGATACGCATACGCACGGTTATATTTTCCTTCAACCGGCTTCGGGAGCGTCAATGCCTTTCCCGCTGCCGTTTGATACTCCGGATCCGCTGCGACATGCTCTGTGTGCGGGATTTCTCCGCACAGCTCGCAGACCGCTTCCTGGAAACTCTTTCCGCAAACCTTCTGAAGAAAAGAAATCGTATCATGACCGGTTGAACCGTCAGACCAGCGTTTCCAGCCTCTCCGATCGGAGAATACCGAGAGGCTCGAAAGATCACCGGGATGCTTTTGATCGACTTTGATTTTGAAGCTGCTGCCAGCATGGAACAAGGAGTATCCCTGTGAGGTAAGATAATCGACCAGGTCAATTCCCTGCGCTCTGTGCAGCATATCGTCCGTGATTTTCATGGTATGTCCTTTCTTGCATAGATCAGCAAAGGCGTTCAAGCAGCTTGCTTAGAACGCCTTTGTATCACTTATTCTGGAACTCAAATTTAATGCCCTGTTTTTCTTTGTCGATTGCGAGGAAGGCGTCAAAGGCCTTTTCAGGATCCTTTTTGGAGTGAAACCCTTTTAACAGCCCCGTCCGTCCATTCATAAGAAGCATCCGGATCTGTGTGTCCGTGATCTTCTTTCCGCAGATCTCCCGGCCTATCTTGAATTGACAGCCGGTGCCGTCCTTGCTGTATCCGGTGCAGGAGTATCCGAATGATACCGGTCTGATCGGTTTGCCACAAATCGGGCAATTCAGATCGGTATTCATTTCAAACCGGACATTTCCGGTTCCCGGATCCACAACCAGATAAGCGTCAAAGGTCTTTTCGGGATTCTTCTTAGACTTGAACCCCTTAATCAGATCGGTGCGCTTGTTTTCGAGCAGCTGATGAATTGCTTTATCCGTCAGCTTTACGCCGCAGAGCGGATTGCTGAAGGCAAACTGACAGCCGGTGCCGTCTTTGCTGTATCCGGTACATCCGTAACCAAACTGCATCTTCCGAAGCGGTTTTCCGCAGACCGGGCATTTCAAATCAGCTTCAGCAGAAGAAAGAAAATGCTTCGCTGATGATCCGGCGATTGCTGCGTACCATTCCTGCGTAGTTTGCTTTATATCGGAAATGAAGGTGTTGTAATCCTCTTTTCCCATTGCGATATTGTTCAGGCGCATTTCCCATTCGCCGGTCAGCTCTGCTGACTTAATATCGTCAATCGGCAGACTGTCAATCAGCCAGATTCCTTTTTCTGTCGGGATAATTGACTTTCCCTTGCAGGCAATCAGTTCTTTGTCGAATAATCCCTTGATAATCGCTGCGCGTGTTGCATCGGTTCCGAGGCCTTTCTTTTGCAGCTTCATGAGGGTTCGTGCTTCTTCGTCCTCAATATCCTGACCGGCCAGCTCCATTGCAGCAAGCAGATCCGCTTCTGTATATCGCTTCGGCGGTTCTGTTTCTCCGGGCTTCAGCTGATAGGAACCGGTCAGCAGCTCATCCCTGGAAACCGCAGGCAGTGCTTTTTTCTTTTCCGGCAGGGCGTCAACTGCATACCAGCCCGGTAATGCAATCACACTGCCGGTTGCCCGGAACAGAACATCATTGACGTTCACCGTCACAGTCGTTTCGTCCAGTTCTGCTTTCGGATAAATAATCCGCAGCAGAGACTTTACGACCAGATCATACAGCAGCTTCCCGTCATCGGAAATGCCGGAAGTATTTTCCGGAACTGATACCGTCGGAATAATCGCGGGGTGCGAGCCGACCTTTTCATTATTGAAATGCCGCTTACCGAATTTCTGCCAGTCCGCGTCCGGGACTGCATACTGCGAATACTCCGGCATCTTCATGATCTTCTGAAGCGTCAGTGTGACTTCCGGGATCATTTCTTCTGTCAGATGCTCCGAGCTGGTGCGAGGATACGAAATCAGGTGATCTTCGTATAATTGCTGCGCGATCTTAGTAGTCTTGGCAGCTTCCCAGCCTAACTTGCGGCTTGCAGCGATCTGAAGCTGTGTCGTGTTATAAAGCAGCGGTGCTGATTCTGAACGGTGCTTGGCAGTGACGTCCTGCACTGTTCCTTGTTCGGTGCATCGTTCCAGCATTTCCTTTGCTGCCGCTTCTGTATCGAACCGGCCTTCCGCATATTCTGCTTCAAAGGTTTCCCCGGCTGCGGTCGTAAAGGCTGCGGTCAGCTTCCAGAACGGCTTTTTGACAAAGTTCAGAATGTCTCTTTCCCGCTGCACAACCATTGCAAGCGTAGGTGTTTGCACCCGGCCAACACCCATGAGGTTATCAGCTCCGCCGTATTGCAGCGTAGCAGCAACCGTCAGATTCGTTCCGATCAGGTTATCTGCAATATCACGGGCGCGACCGGCCTTCTGAAGATCCTCCGGTGTTCCTTTGTGCTGCTTGGAGATGATCTGCTGCGGTTCGATCAGGTTATCAAATGCCTTCTCGATCTTCTCGGAAGTCAGATCCTCGATCCAGGCACGCTTATACGGTGCGCGGCATCCACACGCCTGATAGACGTATGCAAAAATCAGCTCGCCTTCGCGGTCAGGATCCGTTGCATTGATAACCCAATCCGCCTTTTGCAGAAAGCCCTTGACAAATACAGCACAGGATTTCGTCGCGGACTTCGGCGCAATGCGGAAGGTGTCCGGGATGCACGGAAAAACCGAAAGATCCCACTTCGCATACTTTTCGTCATAGGACTTCGCCGGGACAAGCTGCATCAGATGCCCGACGCCGTGGCAGAGGACTGCATCCTCTCCTTTGAAATTGAATTGCCAGTATCCGATCTTCGGATCCTCTTTCATCGGGATCCGTTTACCGGCTCCGAGGACAGCGGCAATCGCACTTGCCAGGCTGCCCTTTTCCGCATAGATAACGACCATTGTTTCACTCCTTTTCTTCATCAGTTGTTACTTCATTCAGCTGGTATCGCCAGTTATCATACTCCGCTTTGGAAATCTCTCCGTCATAATAACGCTGATACATTTCAACCCATTTCTTTGTTACCGGAGTTTCGGGAATCTGAATGCAGACTGCACTGTCCGCCTGTACAGGCGGCAAGCCGTAATGATCCTCCAGAAAGAAAAGAGTATGCATGATTCCTAATTCACTGTCAACATTCAGATTCAGGGCTTCCGGGCTGACTTCCAGAACCTCTGCGATTTCGTTCAGACGCTCCGGGCGCGGTGTGCGCCTTCCGCGTTCATACTGCTGGATCCGGCTTTGCGCATTATTGATTTTACCTGTTTTATTGCCCTTCTCACTATCCACTCCGATCAGAATACCGATCAGCTCTGCTGTGAACTCACGCAGCAGCCGGAAATAATAGATTCGTTCGCCAATAGACATATGATCTCCCTTATAGTTTCTTTCTTTGTGCGGATGCTGCGTCAACGATCTGCCGGATCTGTTCGAGATCAGTGCTTTTGAATTTGATTATGCAGCTGCCGTCAGCTTGTTTGCGCGACTGGAACGGTATATCCGTTTTCTTCAGAGCCTTAACAACAGCTTCCGAGCAGCGTGCATACCGGCTTTCACCGAAGTCATCTTTCAGTAATGTTCCTTCCGCAAGGATTTTCTCAGCAAGAGGCTTATACTCACGCGAAATCGTGATAATATCGCCCTTGACAGGATCACGTTTTCCGGCAAACGGTATCTTCTGCCGGGTCAGCTCCTGAATCAGCGCATCTGTCTTTGCAGGATCCACGCGAATATATGTCTTGTCTGCAATCTCAGAATAAGGTGTGTTTCCGATCCGGTCAGGATGAGCCTCAGAGTGTGCCGGTTTATGTCCCTGACCGGTTACTCCCTGTGTCTCGGCATTGCGCTCTGATTCCGTGCCGAAAACTTCCGCGCCCCTCTTGACATTCTCATCTGTATATGTTATACTGTTATCAAAGCAGAGAATTGTTGCTGACTTGGGTGATTGGCACCCTATGTAGGAGGACAATTCATCTGCTTTTTTCGTATTCATAGCCAGAATCGTATCCGCTGCAATCGCCTTCTGAATGTAATTCAGCATATTTTTCTTTCCGTAAATGCTGTCAATGCGATTGACAGTTCCTTTTTGCCCGCGAACATCCAGCGTTAAGGCAAACAGTAAATTACGGTCTGCCTTATCTGTTACATCACTGATTATTACAAAGGAACCCGCGCGGTTCCCTTTCATGACGAAAACAGGATTGCGCACTGCATCCGGAATACCGATCAGTGTTTCTTTTGGAATGTCATGACCTTCTGTATGGTGCTTGACAAACTTCTCAGAGCTTTCACTGTTCCGCACTGTGGACTGCGAAATAATCAGCGGTACTGCCTTAGCACCTACAATCCGCAGGCTGTACGGGGTCGTACCGACCTTTAAGACTTCGTCGGTGCGGAGCTTTCCGTCAAATAAGTCTGTTATTTGCTGCGTAAATGCCTTGTTCTCTGCCAGGTTCCTTTCAAGTTTCTGCTGCTGTGCCGGTGTCAGATCCTCGGCTGCATCCGATTGTGCAGCATTTCGCTCTGCTTTCAGTTCCAGGAATCGTGCTCCGATCGTCGAAATCATATCATCTGCCGTTTTCTGGATTGTTTCCAGTGAAGCATGAATCTCCGGCAGATCCATGCCGGATGACCAGGACGCAAGATACGGAAAAGAATAATCACCGGTATCCAGTCCGAAGTGGTCACACACGACGAATGCGACGCTCTCAGCCTCGCATTCTTTTGTTTCTCTGGTCTTTTCCGCTGCACCTTCCGCATTGTCGTTATGCAGGATTGAATGTGCTCTCTCATGCAGTGCTGTCTTTACGGTCTGCATTTCGCCCATTCCCTCCTGAATGTGAATCGAGTGATCGGCACGGTCATAATAGCCCTTTGCACTTCCGGAAAACTTCTCGATTGTGACCGGTGCATCCGAAGTGTCCCGAATTGCTTGCAGCATCAGTTCGTAATCTTCCACGCTGCCGTCCAGCTCTGCGGCAATCTGCGGCAGAGGCTTACCGTCAGTCTGTGAAACGTCAAAAACGCTTGCTGACCGGAAACTCAGTCTTTTTTCCTTAACTGTTTCGGTGACCGGCTTACCGTCGGCTCCGTAGACAGTCCGCCCGTGAGCGTCCTTCTTTTCGCGTTCAACGCTTACTTCATAAGGTGCCGGGGCAAGAATCCGGATTGCTTTTTCGCCTCGTCCGACCTGACGATCAAATTTTTCCTTCCAGGCGGAATAACCGGCAACATAAGTTGCGTCCGGCTTCTGCATTGCAATCAGCACGCAATTTCGGAAGCTGTAATTATGGAATTTCGACATAGTACGCAGATATTCCTGATACTTGCCGGACTGCATAAAGTCATGAATGCCGGTTTCCAGTTTGTTCATGAGGGCATCGACTTTTTCTTTCGGCGTCGGATGATTCTGCCCTCTGCTCTGATTCGGCATATTCACTCCTTTCCGAAGCCGCTGTTCAGTTCAGCGGCTTCTTCCTCAATCAACCGGCGCATAAAGGTCTCTCTGTCCTCGTCCTCGTCAACCGGGTAATACTGGAATCTGTCCGGGCGTTCGTCCAGGAAATAGCGTTCGCCGTTCTCGTACACCGTATCCGGATACCATTTCTGATCCGCTTCACAGTATATCTCACGGATTCCGTTTTCATTGATTCGTTCCATAGTGAACCTCCTGTTTGTGCTACATATAGCACAATTATTTGCGGAACAGTCTCCGCTTTTCTTTTTTCACCGGGATATTCAGATATTTGCCGATCACCTGATGATACACCGCGATGTTTTCCTCACAGGGCGCAGTCCAGTCAATGCTGTTATGCAGTCTGAAAGCGGTGCAACCGGCTTTCATCATCTGCTTATTGATTCCAATAAACTTCTTTCTGGATACGCGGGGAAAACAGTAAATGACCTTCCGGACATTCATATTCTGCTCATAGTTGACGAAATGCATTGTTTTTGCAATATCCCACTCTGCGGCAGAACAAAGCATAATCTTTTCCTGCATCTCATTGTAAAGCTGCCGGTTCTCATCACGCAGCAATGAAATATCGCAGATCACGCAGTCATACTGCTGTTTGGCCGCATCCAGTTTTTCAACCGGAAACACATGAATCCCGTTCACCTTCAGCCCGTCACGGTTCTGTTCCGGATCCAGCTTGTGGAAAACGGCAAGATCATGAAATGTATCCGGGTCAAACAGTACGACGCAGACCGATGCTTTTTTCTCCTTCAGGAGAGCTGCGATTTCAAATGATGTGTGCGTGCAGCCGTTGTGGTGCTGAAGCTGCGCGATACCGACCGTCATCTTATCAATCAGCCTTTGTTCCGGAATGACGATCCGTTCAACTGTATTCATGTCAAATCCGATTGCAGAAACCGCCGGAAAAGAAAGATCCACAGGCTGATGCTCTGCCTTTTCTTCCGCAATTTCCTTTTCCTGCGCAGCTGCCTCGGCAGCTTCCTGCGCGGCTTTAATTTCTTCGATACGATTATCAAGCATCTGCTCTGTCATCGGCATTTCAAGAACATCCGGCAGTTCCTTCCATTCAGAAATGTGATCGAATACAGCGTTGTCTTTCAGAAAAGAAAAATATTCAATATCATTTCGATCCGTGACAGTGATGATCCGCAGAGAGGGACGGCGTGCATGAAGCAGCGTGATAACATCGGCTTTCGTGACGCCCTCTTTCTCCTGTACATCGTCGCAGATCACGACACAGTGCGGGACATGATGTTCCAGGATTCTTGTAACAGTCGTTCCGCGTATCACCGTTTCATAGCCGAGCACGGTATGCGCCGTATTCTTCATAACTGCATCAACAGCCTTGCGTCGCTTGTTGTGTGTCAAAATAACAAGATTCAAACTTCATCCTCCTTTCCGCTCTCATGCCGCAGCTGCTCTTGCAATGCTGAAATATCTTGCAGGATATAATCAGTCTCATTCTCAGAAAAACCATTCGGATCCGCAGAATACAACACGAGCAGATAGACGGTACTCCCGATCAAGAAGCGCGTTATCAGCCGGCATTCAGTCAGATCCGATTCCACAACTGTCCGCTCAAAGGAAAGATACCTTTCCAGTGTGATGTTTTGCAGCTGTCTGCCGGTCGAATGAAGCATCTGAACGCCGTCACCGGTATAAATGCAATAATCGGAAACAGCAAATTCCGATCGGATCCGAAGCAGAAACGATTGCCATGCACCTTTCAGATTCATTTTCTCACCGCCTGCATCTGCGCTTGCTTTTCCTTAAACTTCGTGGAGATCATTTCATAAATTCGTCCGTGCTGCGGAATTGTCTTGTCAAAAGGAATCACCTTGCGGCCACAGATCAGAAGGCCGGTTCCGATTTCGCCGGTTTTCAGGAATGCTTCCTGCGAAGGAGACAATTCAAAGATTTTCACCAGCTTGGCAAGGTTGTCCGACTTTTGCTGCAACAGCACTGTAAATTCAGCATTGCCCATCATGGATACTGCCTGCGGCGAAAGCAGCAGATCACCGATGTTCTGTGTAATTGCAGTCGCAACGCCGCCGTGCTTGCGGATACGCGAATACACCTTCATGAAGAATTTACCGGCCTGCATTTCCTGCCCTTCCCGGTCTGCAAACATACTGGAAAACTCGTCGATCCACACCCATGTCCGGATACCTTTCGCTTTGTTTGTAATCACGCGCTGCCAGATAAATTCCAGAATCACCTGCAAGCCGACCGCTTGCAGCTGTTCGCCCATTTCAAAAATGTCGAATACAAGGAATCTCTTAGACGCATTGATGTTTGTTGTTCCGGCAAAAGAAGTAAATGAACCGGTTACATACAGTTCCAGCACAAGTGCAAGATGTTCCGCAGCATCCTCCGGCTGTTCCTTCAGAAGATTGTAAAATGTCGTCAGCGTCGGCAACTTGCTGCGATCCTTGCCCTGACAGGCGAGATAATCATGATAAGCAGCACGGACACAGCGGTCAACAATAGATCTTTCATCAGAGGTAATACGGCTGCCTTTTGCTGTTTCAACGATTGTCATAATAAATTCAGATTTCAGCGCGACCGCGTCTTTTCCTTCTTCTGTAAAGGAAAGATCAATGTCAAAGATATTCAGCCTTGTCGGACTGTTTGCACTCACCTTCAGGATTTCACCGCCGAGGTTCTTATCCTCAGTCAGAATCCGGTACTCATTTTCCGGATCTATCACGATGATTTCATCATCCGGATATTTCATGAGGACTTCGGAAATTTCCAGCTTCGTGAATATTGACTTTCCGGAGCCGGAAGTTCCGTACACAAAACCGTTGCTGTTCATTTCTTCAGTACGGTCGAGAACGACAGCACTGCTGGTGATTCGATTGATTCCGTAATAGATGCCGGTATCTGTGAAATATGAACGGTAAGAGAACGGAATCATAATGGACGCTTCTTCCGTCAGAAGGTATGTACAGATTGCATTCTTGGATTTCGCACCGAAAAGATTGCGTGCAAGCGGAAGGATGCTTGTCATGCCTTTTTCCTGCTGCCGGGAAAGAACAGAAAGCGTTACCTGATGCTTGGCCGCACGGGTTTTCAGGGATTTTGTCAGTTCTTCCAGTTCTTCCTTTGTCCGGGCTGAAACTGAAACCAGCACGGTTACTTCAAACAGTTCAGCTGTGCTTCCGGCCAGCTTGTTTTGAAGTTCCTCCAATTCCTTCAGCTTATCTGTCAGACGGAACGGAATGAAATTGCCGCCGCGCTCATGATTCTTTTCCATGCGCTTCTGAATCTGTGTCTGCACAGCAAAGATTTCATGGCGTACTTTTTCAAGCGCGCTGCCCTTGTCAATGTGTGTCAGATGCTTGGAAACTGCAATACGGAAATTGTTATCGGTCAGCTCGTTCAGAAATTCATCATCGAGATCCCGGTCATACCGCTTCACATACATGATCCTGGTAAATGATTCTCCGACTTCAACTTCTTTTGCTTTGAAGGCGAACATTGACGGTGCGATGTAATCCTTTATCCGTCTGCCGCGTGAATAGTAATTCGCCGGAAGAAGAAATGCATCCTCATCGAAAGGATGATAATAACGGTGCATGATGCGAAACACATCTTCCGGCATGAGCTGCCTGGTATCAACCTTCAGCCGGTTGAAATAGGTTTGCAGCTCGCGGTAATACTTGAACAACACGTTGACGTTATCGACAGTTGTTTGCGGACGGTAGCTGATAGCAATAATCATGATTTTATCTGCACAGGCGATTTCTGATTTCCGGATCACGCCCTCCATGATTTCACAATAGTTCTCGCTGATGTCCCCGAAATCTTTATTCGGCGGCATGAGCGTCTGCCGCAGCTTTTCGACATTGATGCTGTCATTCATGATAAATTCCTGATAATCAATATCGACAGGCAGCGCGTTCATCAGTTTCTGGTAATCACGATACAGCGCAAGCTGTTCTTCTTCGCGCAGCAGCGTGTAGTCCAGATTCTCAAACGCAAAAACCAGTGTATACACGTTCTCGTCAACAAGAAAGATTCCGTTGTCATAGGCTTCAATAAACGGAATCGTATCCTGCGCTGTCTGCGGGACTGTTACCTTCTTTTCGTAGCAGCCCGGAGATGTTTTACTTTTCCTTTTGAACAAGCTCATTTCGGCACACCCCCTCAATACAGTACGGACGTTTATCCACGCCCTTGAACATAGAAATCAGAATCGCACCGAGCGACATACCGTCAACCCGAACGATCCCAAACATTATAAACAAAGCCATAACGATAAAGATCAATGTCATAAGCAAATTCAGAGACATTTTATCTTTGAGCATCAGAAACATCCCAAGCCCAACAGCAAGACCACAGATACCGATTATTATTTGTGGAAGCGTAAGTCCGAATCCGACTTCTCCTTTTCTGATGATGTTTTTTGTGATCTTGACTTTAATCATTGGCTTCCTCCTTTTCATTTTCACTCGTTTGCAGCAGCACGACAGAAATTTCGTCATCGCTTCGCTGCTGCATCAGTGCAGCAGCAGCGGCTGAAACATCTTTGAAGCTGCCGAGATCAGCCGTACTGACCGATTCAGCTTTCCCGTCTTTGATAACCGGCGAAACAAATACTGCCTTTATTTTTCCGCCGGAAGAAAAGAAACAACAAACACCGTATTTCCCGGCGTAATCCTGATTGTCCGGATCAAAAGTCATATTGAAGGCCGGAAGAATCAGCCGTGCAGATTCCGGCAGCGCGTCCGGAGAACCGATTGTCTCTGCCGCTGCTGCAAAGCAGCTGTCCTGAACCGCCTTCGTAAACTGCTTCTGCCGCATCAGATATGACCGTGTTGTCATTGGATCCAGACGATATGAGCCGGTCAGAGAAACCGGCTCATAATGATTTTCAGCAAGGAAATCCTCTATCGAGGATACATCAGCCCGAATCTGCACATCTGCTCCGGTCGGCGTGAAATCTCCGACAGAAGAAAAAGAATAAGTCACACGCCGCGAAACAGCATCTTCCGGATTGCAGCCGATTGCCATATCTTCAATATTCGGATAGATTCCGACGGAAGCGACCCGGATTCCGGAAAACAGATCAATATGGACGGTCTGAGCTACAGCAGTCTGAACCGGCTCGATTGTTTGAGTATCTGCTGATGATTCATCTGTAACCGATATTGCATCTTCCGGAATCGCGTTGTTAGGCTCATTCGGCTCTCTGGATGAAACGAAAAGGCCGCATCCAAGAACGATCGCTGCGATTACACAGGCAATTACAAGTTTTACCGTTTCATTCTGCTGCACGTTATTCACCTCATTTAATTGATTGCATTTGTCAGGAATTTCGGCGGCTTTACGATCATGATGCCCATAACAACGAATACAATAATTGTTCTGTACGCATCCATAGTTTTACTTTGAAACTGCATAAAAAGCCCGCCGCCGATTGCGTCACTTTTAAGCACACCATACCCGATGCCATAAATTACAATCATAAAGACAATCTGCAACCCACACTGCAAAAAGCCAGTAATGAAATTCTTAAAATATTGCTTTGTGACATCAGAACTCGCACAAGCAAAAAACACTGGTGATACTGCGGTCATCATAGCAAGTTGAATGCTGCGGATCATCAGCTTTCCGAGAATGAGCATACTTACGATCAGGACAACAAGTGCCATTATAAGGTACGGTAAAGAAATCGCTGTTGAATTAAAGAAATCAACAATCTTACCAATAACCCACAGTTTGCTTTCCGAAGAAGATAATGAAGCGTCTGCAAAAATCTTTTTCTGTTGCAACGAAGATAAAGAAATAGCATCATTCACTGAAGATGCAATCCACGATATAACGCCAAGAATTTTCACGCATATTTTCGCAGCATTATCAATAATGATTTTTGAAAAGATCATTCGACCGAAAACAGATGCGAAGCCACGCATAGAAACAATTTCATACTTAATGGTGGTTTCAGTAAGGCTGACAGAAAAGAAAAGAATAACGATGCTGTAAGCTATTGTTTTCATTGCTTGGATAATTGCACTGTATTTATTTTCTAAGTTACTCAGATCAACGCCGAGATTCATATAACTATAAATACCGTCCTTATTTACTTCATCGTCACTAAGATCTCCTCCTGCTTGCAGAACCTTTCCGACTGTTTGCCACATTTTCTCTGCCAGTGTCATTTTAGTATTTGTGTAATTGATTGGTGTGTTTTCCAGCTCCGTACTTCCTTCCTTTTCCTTCTCCTCGTAAAATGTTTCCAGTTCACCGGCAACATCAATGCTGTCCTTGATTTCCTGTGTGTTCACATTGGCCGTAACACCGTTGTTTTTGATTGATGCAAGTTCGTCCATAATCGGAGCACGCAAATCATTGTGTGACCAATTCCACCAGACTATCCAGTTGTTATATTCGTCAGTCATTTGAAGATTATAGGTATAATTATCATCATAAGCAAATGCGCGAATTGGTGAAAAGCATACGAAACAGCACATCAAAAATATTACTGTTATGAAAAAACTCACTTTTTGTTTCACTTTTCCCCCTCCTTCCTAAAAAGTAGCTTCGATTGCAAACGTCCCGGCAAAAATAAAAGCCCCCATTGCAATCATTTGAAAGCCTTCCGACTTCATTTGCGGATTTTCTTCACTATGACCCTTGACACACTTCAGAATACCAAATCCGCAAAAGATAACAAGAATCAGGCTGCGAGCAATCCACATACAAAATTGTACAAGCCACTTCATGTCATTCTCACCGGAGTTTTCTGCAATAATAGCAATAGCACTCAGCATGAATCCTCCTTTCCGATTATAAGCATAAGGGCGGCTTTGACGCCGCCCTTGACAATGCTATCAGATCAGACAAGTTTCTCGATTGCGAAGGTTGCTGCAAAGCCGAAGCCTGCCACAGCAAGGGTAGTCAGTCCTGCGTTTCGACCGCGCGGATCTTCGTCATTCTGTGCCTGAACAGCCTTCAGGAGACCGCTTACTCCAATGACGGCAATGATACCACGAACAATCCAGAAGATGATGCCTACCATAGTAGACTTGGTGCCGGTTCCGCCGACACCGGCAGGCGCAGCATTTTCGCCGCCAGCTTCACCCTCTGCAAAAGCAACGATGCTGTTGCAGAGCATTGCAGCAATCATCATAATTGTGGTCAGAACCGCAGCTCTGGTTTTCATGCGGCGCTTTGCTCTGAGCGCGGACTCGATAGAAGATGCGTACTTTTTCATGGTAATACTCCTTTACATTTTCGTTGTGTGCCATTGGCACTGTTTTTGAAATATGGATACTCTGTTGCTCTGCAAGAGCTATTCATGCAGGGCATCCCTCCTTTCGCGGGTTTTATTGACACACCGGAGACAGCCGCCGGTGATAACAAAGGATAATAAAATCCTCGCTGCTCCCGCAGCAGGATTTGTGCTACATATAGCACATTACGGAGAAACAGCTTTTGCCACCTTTGTAACAACTTGTTTCGCTGTCGAAATTGCAACGACAACAGCGGTTGAAACGGGTTCGCCTGTCGGAACCGTTTTCACAGCGGATGCTGCCGATTTCATCATCGGAGAAGAAAGAAGCTGCCTCCCGGATTCTGTCAAAGTCACCTTTAAGCCGTCGATTGCAACTTTTCCCTGTGCTTGGAATTGCTTGAATCCTTCCAGAACCTTTGCGGCCACTTCGGAATTTGGACTGCTCATCACAGCACCGAGATCCAGAGTGTCCGCATATCGGAAGAATTGAATATCGTTTATGCTTCCGTTCAGCGGGAATCCCATATTCTCAGTCAAGGCTTGCTGCATCTGATTCTCCATGCTTGCGACGTGCCGCAGCGCGGCCTGCTTGAAATTCGGTTGATTGATGTATTTTTGCCCCTCTTTCGTCAATGCAATCGTCTTGTTCTGGGGATCAATCTGAATCAATCCGTTTCGTGCAGCCCGGTTAAATTCATCCTGCACTGCTGCTCGCAGCTCTCCGTCCTGAAGATTCGTAACCATATCCATTGACATGACCGCATGGTCATTGAAAAAGCGAAGATCCGTGACTTGCCCCGTAAACTGAAAATTCGGATCATTCACAGCCATTTCTGCGATCTGTTCCGGATTCAGGTTCCGCAGGAAATCAATCAGCTGATACCCTGTTTTAACAGCAGTCGCAGTTGAAGATGCTGCGCCCTTCAAATCACGGGAATACTCATCGGGATCATACATTTCACATCCGTCCTTTCCTTAAAAAAAATCCTCGTCAACCTCATCCTCACCAAGAGCCGCTTCAAAATCAGCTTCCGTGATTTCCTCTCCGGCCATATCAAACTGTTCCATTTCCGCAGCCATTTCAGCTTGTAGCGCAGCTTCATCCGGTTCCGTCGGAAAAGAAGAAAATTGCTCAGTCCGTGCCGATTGCGGCGCGGACTGCTGTTCCGTTTCCTGCGGGATTGATTCCGGTGCCGGTTGTTCTGCGGCAGCATCAGGCAGCGCATTGAATTGTGCGCTCAGTTCTTCCTGCTCTGCACGTTCCTGATCCTCGCTGCGCTTCTGATCCGCAGCTTCCCACATCTCATCACGGGCATGAGCTTCTGCCATTTTCTGCTGAAACAGTTTTGAACGCTGTTCCTTGATATATCCGTAAGTTTCTCGTATATCTGTAATATTTGGAATACCGGAAGGATAGTTGCTGCCCATTGTCTGAAACAGCGGGTGTTTTTTTGTATCAAACTTGTAAACGAAGAACGGATTATACTCATCCACGAATACGATACATGAGCCGCCGTATCTTCTGCTTCTTCCCTTGGGTTTAATTGCTCTTGGTATTTCGTCCGGAGAAAGAAGATCTCGTGCAATGTAGCTTTCTGAATCATTGCCGCCGCCCTGATTTCCGCGATTGTATGAACGCGAATCAACCCGAACAGTAGTTTTTCCAAGCCTTTTTGACACATATTCTTTAGAATCTGTGTCATTTGTTCCGAGAAAAGTGAAGGTTGAGCAGTTTCCGATAATAGCTTCCCATGTCTTTTCGTACAATGCCTTCAGCTGTGAGATACCTTGCAGCACAATACAGATGCGGATATTGTATGAGCGAACAACGGAAAGAGTTTCGCAGAAATTCGGAATCACGCCGATATTGGCAAATTCGTCGAGTTCGCAGGATACAAGCAACGGCAGCCGCCCGTTATGATCTCTGTTTGCAATATACATCAGCCGTTCAAAAAGCTGACTGTAAAAGATATTTGCAACGGTTTTATACGTCTGTCTTGCTGCCGGGATAATGAGAAACACAGCCGTTTTTTCAGTACCGATATGGTCAAAGTCCATTTCGTCAACGTCTGTAATCTCGTCCACATCGTTCGTAGCCCACAGACGAAGCCGGGTTGAAAGCGTTTTAGCAATAGAACCGAGTGTTTCTTCAGGCGTTCCCTGAATCGAGTTCCAGTTGACTGTGACAACGTCGTCCGGATAAGTGATCTGATGCCGGTTGAAGCAGCGAGCCAGTTCACAACGCTGGTCAATTTTACCGCCCTTATACCGAATCGAGTTGACAAGACGGATCACGCGGCCAAATGACTTGGTTTCATCCGGTGTCTTAAACAGATACACCATAATTGCCACAAGCAAATCCTCTGCCGCGCCTGCCCAGAAATCAGCCTTTTCACCGTCACCGGCGGAATTTGCCATGAACAGGTTTGCAACGGAAATACAGTCTTGCTCAGATTTCATGTATGCGAACGGATTATAGGCATTCGAGCAGTTTATGTCATCCAGATTCAAAACGCGGATTTTATATCCGTTTGCAAGAAGGTTCTTCGCATGGTTCCTGTACAACTCACCTTTCGGGTCTGTAACGACGTAGGAGCCTGTCATCTGCATAATATCCGGGCTGATTTTTCGGTACGATTTACCGGAACCGGAGCCGCCGATCACACATTCGTTCAAATTGTATGGTGAATAAAACTTATTCTTAGGATTACTTATTGTAACGTACATATTATATCCGATTGGAATGCCGGTCTGATCCTGAAAGTTTTTCAGATCGTATTTATCTGCCCACCGTGCGGAGCCTTGTTCCATACCGTGAAATTCATCCTTGGTATTCGATGTAGCTGCAAGAAACACGATGAAAACGGCGAGCAAGTAAACCCACCACAGCTTTGTGACTTGCAGCCGGAACAGTTCCACTATCAGCGAGCCGGTAACCGGCAGAGAGCCGGGCGGATCCTTGATGATCTCCGCGATTTTTACAGCATCGTTCATCGTGAGCTGCGTAATGTGGTTTGCGTGCATATAGTCAAGTGCAACATACGTCAGATACAGGCACGCTGCCAACAAAAAAAGAAAAAGAATTGCCAGGAAAATGATTACAGGCAGTTTGCTGCGCTCCCTGCGCATCTTGTTATTGCTCAAATTGGTTCACACCTCCTGTTTCAGAACATAGCAAAAGCCGCTTGCTTGGTTCAGCAAACGGCTTTAGGCGGATATTCAATTATATGAGGATCAGTATTCTTTGGAGATAGCACACTCAGCTTTTGAGGAAATACCTTTGTGCAAGTATTCGTTGAAATCATCAATCGTATCAGTCAAAAGGTAATCGTTCCCGGATAAATTTGGAGCCTTCAGTTCTCCATTTTCTTTGTATATTCCGTCATGATTATAGGTTTTACAATAATATAATGTTATTTTTATCACGCTGTTTTCTTCCGGGAGTTTCACAGCCGGTGATTCGTCTGGGTGTTGTTCAGCATAATTTGCATACATCTGACCGTTATCATCTAATCCGATACATTTCAAGGTGATGTCTTTTTTGAATGCAGAACCGAATATGCTGAAAGCACTATCATTTGCGATTTTCCACACCTCATAGCGATTACTGTATAATTCCCAAGGTGTGATCTGTTCAACACTCCATATACCATAACTCATGTCTTTAATTGTGTTATAATAATCGCTGCTCATATCTTCGCTGAAAAAGCCGGTGTTAAAGTGCGCGCCTTCAATTTTATCTCCAATTTGATAATCGGGGGCATCTTCCGGCGGAGACAAAGGTTCTGAAAGCTGAGTGATTTCCGACTCATTTAGTTCTTCTGGAATTTCCTGTAATCCTTCGACAACATATTCCTTCGTCACTCCCTGCTCGATTTTATACCCAGCTTTTTTAATCGCCTCGACGTCAGGACAATTATAACCTATCGTAATCTTATCTCCATTTGAAAGGACGTCATCCCTTTGAGGACAATAATAAAAAATGTATTGAGAGCCGTCATAAACGGGATCATTCAATTCATAGGTTCCGGTATAGCCGCTGATTCCGCTGAATGTCACTTCCAGCTTTTCAAACGGATCAATCGGTGTTAAGGACGCTCCGCAGCCGCTTAACGGAATGCTGCTGAATGCGATTACGGCGGATAACATTGCTGCTTTCATAATGTGTTTCATAACAAACCTCCTGTTCACTTCAGTTATAAGGATCTTGCTTGGACACTTTATTATAGCATGGAACAAATTAGCTGTCAAGGCTTATCATGCAGATTCAGAAGGTGAGCCTGCCGTTCCAAAGCCTGAAGCAGCGATTCCTTATCTTCGCTCTGAATCTGAACGATGCCGTTTTTGGCAGTGAACGGAAAATCCGCAAAGTCGTTCAGATAGGCAAGCTGTTCCGAATCAACCTTTTTATAATAGAAGTCCTGCCCCTTTGGTGTTGCATCGGCACGATCCGGGAGACCGTCATGGTCAGTGTCCTGCTGATCGGCGCGACGTTCGTATTCTTTTCGCTGAATTTCCATTATGACCTTCCTTTCTTATTATCTGCTGCGAGGGGTTCAGAGCTGCGTTCGTTCCGCTGAAGCCGATCGTCTCGGCCGTCGTTGTCAACATCCGGAAAAATGATTCCCCGAACATCCTTCACAGCAGAATTACTGTAAGCGATTTTGAACAATCCCGGCTTCTTCGGATCCGGGAAATATGCCGCCTTGATCCCGGCAGCAAGCAATGCAGCAATCTGTTCCTTAGAGATACCGGCCTGATACCGCAGCTTCATACCCTGCAAGGCCGCTTCCTTTTTCAGTTCTGCATAAATCCGGTTGTTGCGCTGATGATCTGTCTCCTGCTTTTTTTCTTTTTTGTCGGAAATCAATTTCCGGATCAACGCTTCATCTTCTGCAAGATAGGTCACCGTGAACCGGCCTTGCTTTTCAATATATGAGATTTCCTGACAGTTTTCCTTCAGCAACGCAAGCTGTTCCGGTGTCACTTTCAGGTATTTGAGATCCTGACCGGTTTCCTGTGATTTTTTCCGAAGCCGTGCATAGGCTGCGCGGTTCTGATTCCGTTCGGCCTGGACATTGAGCTTTTCCTGAATTTCTGCCATGCCGAGCAGTTCCGCCAGATACTCCTTGTCGCAAGCCTTGACTGTGATCGTCGCAGTTTCTTTTATCCGGTCAATCAATGCTGCATACAGCAGCGGACGATTCGCCAGCTTCAGGATGTGCTCCGCATTCACAGTTACGGAATAATTGTCCCCGGACATGGAAACCAGTTTTTGATAGTCGATCGTTCCGTATCGGATGCGTGTTTCGGATGACGAAGCGGCAGGCCGTACAGCCTTAAACTGATAAACAGAAGCAGCGGGGCGTTTGCGGTGACGGTTCATGCGGTCGCAGAATGCCAGCAAAGATAGGATCGCAGACAGCAAGGAACGCTTTTTGCAAAGCGTATTCAAAGGGAATCGGTGAAGCTGATGTTTTGCAGGCGGCACATATCTTTGATACCAGCCCTTCGGCTTCCGATTCGGAAGAGGCGTATTGATCCGCTGCGCAAAGGTTCGTTCTGTCAGCCGCTCGTGATTTGACTTCGGTTCCGTTCGCTTCACTTCCGTTCGCGGTGCTGCCGGTTCCCGCAGTTCCACTTCGTCAAAGGTATACCCCATTGCTTTTTCAAGGTTCGACTTTCGGTACTGGTCGCCAAACTGTTTGGCCAGCGTATCGACGCGAACGCCTTTTTTCTCACCGTTCTTTTTCAGTGTGATATGAAGTCCGGTATAACGGCATTCATATCCGCGTTCCCGGAAGAATGCTTCAAACTCCGTTTTGCTGCGGCACTGCTTTACAGCATCGTCGAGATCGTTGCATAGCTGCACCTTCCACGACTTTCCCTGCAATGCCATTTGGTAGGTCGTTTTGTCGATCGACTTGCTTTCGCTGTCAGACCGGATCACGCTCATGCCGTACCGCTTACACAGTTTGTCGCTTTCGGAGCGGATCGCCCGCAGCGTCGTTTTGTTACTCAGCCACTTTGCACCGGTTTCGATGTGGCAGCTGTTGACCAGAATGTGATTGTGCAGATGATTCCGGTCAGTGTGCGTCGTGACAATCACCTGATAACCGGCGAACACCTTGTTTGCCAGTTCGACCCCGATCTTGTGTGCAGCTTCCGGCGTGATCGGATCGTCCGGTGAGAACGATTGATAATAATGATGTGCAATCACGCCTTTGTCCTGATGATGCGCTCTGCGCATCATCTCAAACTCCTGCGCGGTTCGGTTCGGAGAACAGTTCAAAAAGGTTGCACGCTCTCCGATCTGTATTTCCGTTGATGTGATATGCCGGATTGCTTCCTGCAATTCCTCTTTTTGCAGTTCCAGTGATTTTTTCGGATTGGCCACATACTCAATCGCATGTTCCATGTGCGAAACACTCTTGATTGACGTTTGTCCGATATAAGCCATTAGTCCCACTCCATTGCATTCAGCTTTTCGGAGATTTTCAGCAAAAGCTGTCTGCATTCATTCAGATTCCGGTCAAGCGGATTCTCCATGTGCTCAATGACTGCTCGCAGCTGATTCTGAACACCGATCAGATTTTCATTGACCAGATCAATCTGCCGGTCTGATACACTGTGATTCGTGTTTGCAACTGCTGCAATCTGATTGACGTTCACACCGATCTTGACGATCTGTTTTGTGATTTCCGGCACCCATGACGTATCCATAACCCGTTTCCGTAAACAACAGGCGCGGATATAGTCTGTCATCGTCATGTGGAGTGCGGCGGCACTTTGCTCTATTTTTTCTTTTTCCGCCGAAGGGACGGTAATGTGAATCCGTGCTCGATCATTCGGGTTCATTAAGTCGATTCGCCTCCTTTTTGAATGTGCTTCTGATTGTCAATTCTCACGGAGTGGCAAGCATAGATTCCATGCACATCGTGTGCATAGAATCGCTTGTTAGGGGTTTTGCCCCTAATACCCCGAAATGCCGGTTTCGGAGCACCGGCATCAGATTCGCTTTCGCTCAGATTTTGCTTTTCTCACGAAAAGCACTCAGCCTCAGACAGCACCGCTTTCGCGTTTCTGTGTTTCGGCTTCAGACTGCCGGTTCCTGCGGATCGGCAGGATTGGCGGAATCCGCAGCGGCTTCCGTTTCCGGTGTCCCGTTCAGCTTAAAGGACTTCAGCAGAGAGAGTAATTCGCTGCGCTGATCGTTTGTGAGGGCTGCGCCCTCGGACACGGTACTGATAATCTCCTGTGCGAAGATCTGATCCTTTTCCTTTTCAAGTGTTTTCAGAGTTGACTGCAAGCCTCTCAGCTTTTCGCGGCTCTGCGCAATGATTGCTTCCTCCTTCCGGATTGCTTCCTGCGTCTTGGCGATCCGTTCTTCCAATGTCAGCTTTGCCATTTTTCGTATTCCTCCTTCATAATCAGTTCCAGTCCTGATACAGCTTTTCTGCATCAGCCTTGTCCTTTTCACTCAGCGCGAAGCGTACTCCGGTAAGCAGATCCTCGATCTGCTTATCAGTGAAATCTGCGTCTTTCGCTGCTGCGATCACATAGCCTTTGAGTGTGTTGTTATACCAGCCGCCGTTGAAAAGAAAGTCGATCTGCTCCTGTGTGAGCGACTGTGCCCAGCACAGCAGTTCGCGTTGAGAATGCACATTGTTCTGCGCTTCTTCATCGGAAGGGATCTCGCTCCCTTCCGGTTCACCGCAAACCCCGGTGAATGTCATCTGACCTACAATCTCGGTTTCAGGCTTCTTCTCAGGTTTTGGCTCCGTAAAGTATTTTTGAATTTGCTTTGCCGCAACACTCCATGTCATATAGATTTCCTTGATGTTGTCATGCTCCGCCGGATTCTCGAATTTGACTGTGACCTTATCAAAAGAACCTTCAACGGAAAAAGAAGAAAAGCTGTTGTACTGCGAACGGTGCGATCTGCGGAAGTGATCCGTGTACTCCATTGCGTTCATGTTCAGCGCGTGCGGCTTTTCATACTCCGTTGCAAAACGCAGCAACGCTTCCATTACCGCTTCCTTTTGAATTTCTCCGTCCCAACTGATGATGCGGTATTCCGGTTCCGGCTGATGCTGCTCTTTGTAATCCTGAACATCCTTGTTCCGAATCCCGGAAGCGGACTTTTCCCCGATCAGCTCTGACTGCGATTCCGCCGGAAGGGACGAAACCGCCGAAGCGGTTGAGATAGACATTTCACCTGAACGGACGGCCTGCTGCACTTCCTCAATTCCGTTATGAAGGATGTTTTCGATCTTTCCGATCTGTGCCGGAGAAACTTTCAGGACAGAAGCAATCCGTTCCCGCATTCGGCCCGGAACAGACTTCCCGGCTGCATCCAGCTCCCGCAGCGTCGCTTCCAGTTTGTCGTATTGCTGGATATACTCTGCATCGGTCATCTTTCTGCTTGTCGCATTCAGCATGATGAGATCAAGCATGGATTCCGCTCTGGTTTTCGTTCCGGCCACAAAGCACGGAATGACCTGTGAGGGATAACGTCCGTTTTCTGACAGAAAGCGGATTGCCTCGAATCGACGGTGACCGGAAATAATATAGTAGTGAGCCCGCTTCTCGGCATCAGCATTGACAACGAGGTTATGTTTCAAGCCCTGCCGTTCAATATCATCCGCCAGCAGTTCAATGTCTGACATGGAATAGAAGTTATCTTCCGAAGGAGACAGGCTGCTGATCGGCAGCATAAAAAGGTTATCTTTGAAACTGTCACCAGTGACAGCTTTCAAATCACTGACGATTGCGGCATCCAGTTTTCTCTTAGGCATTTCGCATTCTCCTTTCACAATTCACTGTAAATCGTCCGGTAATCCTGATCTCCGGACGATTCGGTGATCTCCACAACCCGATCCGGATCAGAGCTGAATGCCGAAGATCCGAAATGGATATACCGTGTCAAACTGTTTCCGTACCTGAACGAGATCGTCCGGTCAGATATATCTGCACGGCGGTATTGGCAGATCAGCCGCCATTCTCCTACCGGCACACTGTTGATATAAAGCTGCTCGTCCTTGACGGCCAGCTCCTTTGGAGCCGCCGGATCCATGATTTCTGTCATGAGTGGCAGCAGCTTCCTTTTTGCGATTCCGAGAAATTCATCTTCCGGGGTAATTCGTCGAAATGTGTTGTTTTCCATTTATATCATCTCCTATTGAACCACCGGAATCAGCTGAATACTGACCGGTTTACGATCTTCCCAGCGGAACTCTTGCATAATGCAGGAAATATAGCTGTTTGCGGTCAACATCTCAAATCCAACCGGATCCGATCCCCACACACTGCGGAAATCGGCAATCGAATACCTCCGCCCCATAATAGGAGCCTTCCCGCTTGAAACATAGTTCTCGGTTGGTTCGATCTTCTGTAAATATTTCCTGCCCATTTTGATATTGTATAAGATAGTTTTTTCCATGATCGACCTTTCTCAGCGAATTGCTGTGCTTCTGCGGATCACTTCTTCAGCCAACTGGTCAAAGGATTTTGCCGGATCCAGCCAGCCCATATATTCCGCTGCCGTTGTCCGATAGCTGATGCTGTTGCGGATGATTTTACTCTGCGGGATGACGGTATCGAAAACCTTGCTGCCGAGCTGCTGCCGGATCAGTTCCAGCATTTCCACATCCGCACTGTTCTTCCGGTCAAAGCGTGTTACAAGTGCTCCGAGGAAGGCCGTGTTGCTCCTGCTGATTGCAGCAGTGACATTGGCAATGCCCTGTACAGCAAAGCTGCCCAGCTCCACCGGCACGATCACACAATCAACAGCTGCAAGAATCTTAGCTGTCCGATCGTCCAGAGCGGGCGGCAGGTCAAGCAGCGTATACGCATACTTCTCTGCTGCGGTCTGAAGCAAGGCGAGGTTATCTGCAATGGTCATAATCGAAATACCACTGTACCGGGTATCGGTCAGGCCGTCGTTCAGATTGTCACAGAGAAACCGGGCGGCATTCTCCTGCCGGTCACAGTCCGCGACCAGGATGCCGCCTGTTAGGTCAGGACGCTTCGACAAAGCATACGCGAGGTTGATCACCGTCGTGGTCTTGCCGACACCGCCCTTGTTGTTGAAAACAGCGATTTTCATAGGTTGCCTTCTTTCTCCCGGTATCCGGGCTTATTTGCCTTCATTCAGTTTTGGCATAAGAAAAGGGAACGGCGAAGGCAATTACCGTTCCCTCTGCGTATCGATCCACAGTCTTATGCATTATTCAGATCCTTTCGGATCGAATAACCGTCGGAAAAGAGGAAAAGCACCTCATGGGAGCTGCCGTCCAAAGACAGAAGTTCCCATGGGGTGCCGCGAGAAGAAGGCGTGTCACAGTGCAAGCTGGTCTGCAACACCGTGATCACCAGTTCAAATCTGGTTCGCGCCTCTTACAAACATACTGCGCAGAATGGGGAGACCTGTTCTGCGCATTTGTTTTTATCTGCACGGAAGCTGCATACCGTTGCAAATTCTGCGCACATGTGTTATACTGAATCTGTGCAGCCGCCGCTGCGATATCCTTGAAAGACAAAACAGGAGGATTCCCTATGGATCTGAAAAAGCTGTCTGCAGCCATTCTGTCCTGTGTGCTGACATGCTGCGCGATTCACGCTGCAGAGCATATGCTCCGGCCTTATCCGGCATCTGCACGGCAGCAGACCGCCGGGACAGATAACCCCTTCAATAAGCAGAACGACGCCGCGGTGCCCTATGACGGCAGACGCTGGGTGCAGCCGCCGGAATGGAACTGTCCCACGGTCAATCCGCGGCATTATCAGGGCGGCATCATGCTGTATTGTGACAAGATCGGGCTGGAGCCGGAATACGTGAGAGGCAAGGTCCAGCGGGTCTATTTCAGTATCATAGGCGCAGAAGTGCCTGTCAGCATGATGAAATTCCATTTGTATTATGATACCCGGCTGAAGGTGAAGGAGAACGCTGCCGGAGAAGTCATGAACGCCGGAAAAGCGGTCGCGGGCTTTACGACAGGTTCAGCCATGCCCGAGGAGGGACAGCTTTCGTTTTATGCATATTCCCCGGATGATATCACGCTTCCGAACGGCAGTCTTTTCACGGTCGATTTTATCATCCCTGAGAATGCCGAGCCGGGCGATCTCTATCCGATCGGCCTTGCATACACGGATGACGGCATCGTCTGCGATACCTTCATCAATTCGGCAAAGGATGATGCCGGAAAGCTGCAAATGACTTATGTTTTCACCAAGGGCATTTACAACGGATATCTCAAAATGGCGGGCGAAAAGCCTGCGGCAGCGGCACCGCTGAGAGGCGATACGGACGGAAGCGGCGCCGTCAGCGCGGAGGACGTACAGCTTGCGCTGAAGGCATACACAGAACGCATTGCGGGCAATGACCCGGGACTGTCCGACAGGGCGCTGCAGGCCGCGGATGTCAATGATGACGGCACGCTTTCTGTGGATGATGTGCAGAATATCCTGATTTATTATGTCAGCAATACCGTAGCAGGCAAACATCTGACATGGGAGGAGATTCTCGGTTCGGATGCACGGTAAAATACCGCAGATACAGAAACAAAGCACCCCGCTTGCTGCGGGGTGCTTTTCTGTGTTTCAGTTGTCGAGAAGAACGGGGAATGCGTTTTTCTGTTCGGCGGGCTCACTCGGGATCCGCCATTTGACGCTTAGAAACAGAAACGGTCAAGCGGACGCCGCTGCCCTTCCGGATGCTGCTCAGATCACCGGGGACTGTTTCGATCACCGTGAAATCAGGCAGATCGGGGCGGTAGACATGTTTGCCGAGGATCGGCTCGCATTCCTGATCGCGGATCAGACCGATCGCTTCGTCAACCGATTTTCCGGTCAGATCCGGGAGTGAGACATACTCGCCTTTCTCCGGCTGGGAAATGAACAGCGTGACCATTCCGCGATCCCAGATCGGTTCGCCGGGTGCAGGGAACTGGGAAACTACCGTACCGGCAGGTGCATCGGAAGTTTCATCAAATACATACTCGATAGCAACATCTGAATACGAGATCGTTTTCAGTTCTTCGGGGATACCCGGAGCGTGGACGCTGACGTATTTTCCGACCATATCGGGCATATCGTCAACCGGTTCCAGTAAGCTGCCGGATCCGGCAAGCGTAACAAATACCCTTGTGCGGTCATGTCGGGGCGTATCAAAATCAAAGTCCCGCTTGATATTTGACCCGGGCTCGACAGACTGTTCCAGAATGGTTCCTTCACGCTGATCGGAAGGAACATAGCCGGCAATTGCAAATTCAACTGTATTACAGTACATGTCGTATGCGTCGCTGTACGTCATTCCGACAAGATCGGGCATTATGCCGCCGACACCGTTCGAGACATAGAGCACCACATTGCCCTGATCATTTTCTTTTATGCGGAACACAGTTCCGTAAGGTTCCTCTGTGAAATTAGACCACAAATGCAAAGGCGTGTAGCCCGCTTTCTTGATCTGGCGCGCGGCATCCTTGTAATTCATGCCGAGAACGTCCGGAATCTGCTCATTCGGCCGGAGACCGAGTGAACACTTAATGTAAATGACCTCGTTCACGGGAATCTTTGTGCCCTCCGAAACCGACTGTTCATACACAATACCGGATTCGTATTCGCTGTATCCGCCGCCGGAAGGGATAATCATAAAGATATCGCCAAACATTTTATCGACATCTTCCTCCGAAAGCCCGACAAAATTCGGCACGGTCAGCAGATCATCATTCTTTGCTGCGGTCGTCTGCGCCTGCTTTGCTGTGGTCTGTGCGGGCTTCGCAGTCGTCTGCGCCGCAGTTTTGTTTGTCTTTCCGGATGCCGGCGCGGCGTTCTGCGCGGCGTTTGTGTTCTGCTCCGCCGCTTTTGTGGTATCTGCCGCTGCCTGCTTCGGGGCGGCTGTTGTTTTCGCGGATGCTTTTTCTTCTGCTGCGGCTGTAACGGTCACTTTTTCCGTGACGGCCGCTGTCGTGACTTCGGCTGCGGAATCATCGGTGCTGTCGGCATCCAGTGAGATGACCGACACCTCCGAGGACTGCTCCGTAGATGCCGGATCCGGTGCCGCGAGCTTCCAGAATCCGAATACCAGTGCGGCACATGCGGCCATGCTGCCGATCACACCGGCTGCGGAGAGCAGCTTCAGTCTGCGCGGATGCTCTGCGGTAACCGGCGCTGTCTTCGCGGCTGTGATAACGCAGACGGCCTTCTGCTCTGCGGCAGGTTCGCCGTTCAGAATGCTGTCGGCCAGTGCCGGGTCGATCTGGCTGAGCGCATCAATAAATTCAATGCCTTTCATAGCAATCCCTCCTGACTAAGGTGTTTCCTGAGCTGTTTTCTGGTACGCATGAGAATCATCTTGGTATTTCCGACGCTGATGCCGCATTTCTCCGCGATCTCGCGGATCGGCAGCATCTGATAGTACCGCATCAGAAAGATTCTCCCCTGCTCCTGCGGAAGCGAACGGATGAAGGCTTCTGCCGCTGCGATCAGCTGCTTCTGATCGACGGCGTGCTCCACATCGTCTTTGCCCGCCAGCGTGCTGTCCAGTTCCTCAATTGCCTCGGCAAGCTGAGAGTCGGTTCTGCACTTTGCCTTTCCGGCCTTGTAGCGGTCAATGCTCAGGTGCCTGACGATCGTCACCAGATAGGCGCGCAGACTGGCGGGGCGCATCGGCGGAATGGAGCTCCATACCCGCATCAGCGCGTCATTGCAGCATTCCTCTGCATCCTGCTGATTGGAAAGGATATCAAGCGAAATTTTGCGGCAGAGCCTGCCGTATTCGCGCTCAATGATCGTGAGTGCCGATTCATCGCGTTCGGTTAAAAGCTGTATGATCTGATTTTCAGTTGTTTGTGTGCGCACCGGTTATCACCGCCTTTCACCTACTAGGACGAGCGTCAGCAGAAAAGGTAACAGCCGCTCAGAAAAATTTTTTTCAGGACTGTGATTGTTCTTTTATTATAACATATCACGGAAAGGAAACGCAATGCTGTCAGAGACAAAAATCGCTGCCGTGCGGGATTCATCCGGTGATTTTCCGAATTTCATCTGTATATTTTATAAAATGTATTGAAATTCTTTGGAATTTGTGGTGTAATAGCATACGGAACGAATGCCGGATGCCTGCTGTGCACGGCCGGCGCCTGAAAGACACCTGAATATGATCGCAGATGCACTTTCCTGAACAGAAAGGAGCTGTTATGACGCTTTATCAGATTCCCGGGGTCAAGGAGATGATCCGCAGCGAGCTGCCCTATGATGTCAAGAAAAAAAGCCTGATCCAGAAAATGGACGACCTGTTTGCGACGTCCTACAAGCAGACGTATATGACGGACACGCACAGAAACAGCACGGATCTGGTTGACCGGATCTGGCTGTATGCCAGCCTGATCGACGCGGCGCTGAGCGAAAAGACAAAGTATGCGCCGGAAAAATACGGCTGCAAAAACGAATGGGAGATGACCGTGCGCTGGCTCAGATTCGAGCTCCGGCAGAGAAAGCTGCTCTCCGGGCGCATGATCCATGATGTTGCCGGGCTCTGCAGCAAGGCGGCCGATTCACTGGACTGCCTGAAGCCGGAATCCTGCGGGCAGTCGCTCGTGGACTGGATCCGGAAAAACGGAGAGAGCCTGACCGAGCTCTATGAGATCGTCAGCGACCTGCGGTTCCGGCTGAAAAATCTCGCGGAGACCTACGGGAAATATCAGCTCTCGCTGAACCCGGACTGACCCCCGGAGCCGATGCTTCTGCTCCGCAAAAAAGCACCCGAATGCACTGCCCGCCGTCCTCTGATCCGGGGATCGCGGGCAGGCTTTTTTGCATACTCTCAAAAAAATAATTTTGCAGCATTTCCGCATTTGTACGCAGTGCGGATTTTCTGTCGAAACGCTTGATTTTCTGCCGAATATGTGCTATGATAGAATAGCGGCGGAGCAAAAAAGAGACGCACGCCGCACAGCACATTTCAAAGGAGAGAGCAATATGAACAAAAGAGTATGGACGGCAGCGCTGCTTGCAGCGATCTGCCTGACCGGCTGCACCTCTGCGCCGGCGGGCAGCAGTCAATCCGGGGAGAACGAAGCTGTGACCTCTGCTGCAGAAACACAGGCAGCGGAAACGGCACCGGAGCAGACCGATGCACCCGAAACAGAGGCACCGGCTGTGACGGAAGCACCTGCGGAGCCGAACGGCAGCTCCGAGGTCATCACTGAGGCGGCCAAGACGAACAAAACGGATACCGATACGAAGATCCTGTTCAGCGAGCGCGGCCTCGAAGCCGTGCAGATCAACAGTGCGGACGGCTACGGCGAGGAGCTGAAGGTCGGTTCTGCCTATCTGGACTGGACACTGGATTCGTTCGACGGCGTGCTGGAGGACGATGCGCTGACCGTCAGCAGCATGGATGCGGATTTTACCTACGGCACCGGAACACTTGCCGTCAACGGCATCGTGACCGTGCTTTCACGGGATGACCCCGACAATCCGAACGCGATGTATCTGCGCGTGGACAATCAGGGCGATTTCCCGCACTTTACCAATGATTACCGTGAGCGCGGCAGATATATCATTGAAAATTCGCGCGATGTGTTTGCGATGCTTGAGCTGAAGGAACCGCCGGTCGATGAGCAGTATGAAGTGGCCGTATCGGTTTCCGTCACCAAGCTGCATATCCATACGGGCGGCTATGATACGATCCGCGTGACGGCGGCATCCAAGCGATAAAACCGGATCGTTAATAAAATATCTATTGTTCTTCCGGTCTGTTTGTGGTATACTGAATGCGGTGTACCGGAGGAATACACCGAGCTTGCAGATTACGGGAGGATTCAGATGAACACAGTCAGACGGGCAGCTGTTACGGCGGCCGCTTTTGTGCTGATGCTTTTCAGCGGATGTACAGCCGCCGGAACACAGCAGAAGCCTGCGGTGCAGACCGCTGCGCCGGAAAGCTCTGCGGCACTGCCGGAGATCCCGGAGAATATTCTCGGGGAGCCGAGCAGCCTTGTGCCGGAGGTCACGGTCGATCAATATGCAGTACCGGAGAATGCGGGTATGAATTTTGTAGAGGAACTGAAGCTGGGCTGGAATCTCGGCAATGCCTTTGACGCTGCGGATGTCAGGGCGATCACGGCAGATCACGAGCTGGATTACGAATCTGCGTGGTGCGGATGCGCAACAACGGCCGAAAATATCGCAGCGATCAAGGCGGCCGGCTTCCGCACAGTGCGCATCCCGGTCTCGTGGCATAATCACACGGATGAAAACGACCGCATCTCCGAAGCGTGGATGAACCGCGTGAAGGAGGTCGCGGACTGGTGCGTCGGCATGGATCTGTATGTGATCGTCAATACGCACCATGACAACAAAGAGGGCTGGTATTATCCCGATTCGGCGCATTATGCGCGGTCGGAGCAGTATCTGAAGGCGGTCTGGTCGCAGATTGCGGAGACCTTCCGCGATTACGACGAGCACCTGATCCTTGAATCCATGAACGAGCCGCGGCTGGTCGGGACCGACTACGAATGGCTGCTGGACGAGGAAAGCGAACAGTGCCGCGATGCGGTGGACTGTATCAACCGGCTGAATCAGCTGTTTGTCGATACCGTGCGCGCATCCGGCGGGCAGAATGAAACCCGCTGGCTGCTCTGCCCCGGCTATGCGGCCTCCGCGGACGGCGCCTGCAATGACGGCTTCCGCGTACCGGCAGACCCGGCCGGCAGGGTGATCGTGTCCGTCCATGCGTATACGCCCTATAATTTTGCGCTGAACAAGACCGGCACGAAGGAATGGTCGCTGGACGACGGCAGCGATACCGGCGAGATCCTGACGATGCTGGACAGACTGTACGGCAATTTTATTCTGAACGGACAGCCGGTGCTGATCGGGGAGTTCGGCGCACTCAACAAGGATAATCTCGAAGCGCGGGTCGCATTTTCCGCGTTTTATACGAAGGCTGCGCGGGCGCGCGGCATCTCCTGCCTGTGGTGGGACAACAATGCGTTTGCGGGCTCCGGCGAGAACTTCGGGCTGCTGTACCGGCGTGCCTCGGTGTTCAATTATCCGGAGATCGTGCAGGCATTGCTCAAGGGGAGCGAAACAGAATAATGCCGGAATCGGCTGAAAACGGGGGGCTTCTATGAAACGGTTTCTTTTGGCGGCACTGGTCTGTCTGGGGGTATGGTGTCTTGCAGGCTGCGCGCAGGATCCTGCGGAAAGCGGCGGGACACAGGAAACGACGGCTGCTGCGGTCACAACAACAGCGGTGACGACGACCGTCACAACGACAAAGGCAACCACGACCGTCACGACGACGACGCAGGCACAGTATCTGCTTGCGGATGACATGGAAATGAAGATCGACCCGGGTTCCGTCCGTTCGGTCAGCTGCAGCTTTACGGTCGCCAATAAAGGCGAAGCGAACCAGCCGTATTCCAAATGCTGGCGGATCCTCGATCCCGATACGGAAAAGGAACTGAAGCGCCTGCCGGGTGCCGATGAGACGACCGTCAGAGCAGAGGGCGTCATCGCGCCGGAGGGCGAATCTCCCGCGATCAGGGCAGACTGGGAAAAGCGCTACGGCGAGCTCCCGGACGGCACCTATCTGCTGGAGCTGGTGCTGGAGGAGGTCGCGGAGGAGCAGGATGCGAAGAAGGATGACAGCTCCGATGCGGAAAAGGAGCCGCGGATACTCCCGAAGGTTGTCCGCGCAGAGCTTGTGATCGACTCCGAGGGCTTTGTGCCGCGTGTTCACATCGACCCTGCAACGGTCACGCCGGAGGGCTGTGTGATGACGGTACGCAATTCTCCCGATGTCGGCCGGACATATTCGCTGGTCTACCGGATCTATGAGGAGGGCACGACCCGCACGCAGCTGCTCAAGGGTACGGATCTGGATGCGAAGCTTGCAGACAATTATCACATGGAGCCCGGTGAGACGCTGACGCTGAAATACAACTGGAGCGAAAAGCTCGGCTCGCTGCTGGAGGGCAATTATTCGATCGAGATCGACCTGAAGCCGGATGACGGCTCGCCTGCGGTGTCCTATATTGCACCGTTTGTGCTTAAATAATGCGGGATGCACCGCAGTTACGGAAAATGAAACAGGCACTGACTCTGAACGGTCAGTGCCTGTTTTTGATTCGTTGTGCGGCTCCGCGCCCCCCGCGGAAAACGGATGCGGGCGCTGCCGGAACGCGCTTAGGTCAGCTTCTCGTATTCGCGCTTCTTCGGGCGGGCGAGCAGTCCCTTGACGATCTCCTGCACATCCGCGCCCTCATAGAGCACGCTGTACAGTGCTTCGGTGATCGGCATTTCGACCTCGTAACGCTTTGCCAGACCGTATGCCGCATGACAGCAGTAATAGCCCTCGACCGTCCCGATCTGCTTCACGGCCTCCTCCGGGGAAACGCCCTGCCCGATCAGGATGCCCGCACGGCGGTTTCTCGAATGCATCGAGGTACAGGTCACGATCAGGTCACCGAGACCCGTCAGACCCGCAAAGGTATTCGTTCTGGAACCGAGTGCCGCACCAAGCCGCTCGATCTCATGCAGACCGCGCGTCATCAGAGCAGCCTTCGTGTTGTCGCCGAAGCCGAGTCCGTCCGAAATGCCTGCGCACAGCGCGACGACGTTTTTCAGCGCACCGCCCAGCTCGCAGCCGGTCACATCGTCATTGATGTAAACGCGGAAGTTCGGGGAGCTGAACCACTCCTGCACCAGATACGCAGCCATGCGGTTTGAGGACGCCGCGACCACGCTGGTCGGAATGCCTCTGCCGACCTCCTCCGCATGGGACGGACCCGTCATCACGACATAAGCGCCGTTCGGCAGCTCCTCCGCAAAGACCTTGCTCATCAGCTTGTAGGAATCCTCCTCAATGCCCTTGCCGGCATTGACGATGACGGTTCCCTCCTGCAGATGCGGCGCGACCTTCTGACAGGTCGAACGCACAAATGTGGACGGGATCGCAAACAGCACCAGATCGCTGTCCGCGACCACGGAAATGTCCGTTGTCAGGCGGATGCCCTCCGGGATTTTGACGCCGGGCAGCTTTTCCGTCTGCTCGCGGTCGCGGCGCATTGCCTCGACCTCCTCCGGGATCGCGCTCCAGAGCGTGACCTCATGCTCCTGTGATGTATACAGCATGACTGCCAGAGCGGTGCCGAAGCCGCCGCCCAATACCGTGATATTTGCCATGTCAGTTCCTCCTTAATGTTGTTTATCCAGCTCAAAGACCAGATCCATGCACTTGATCTTGCCGGCATCGGAGATCTCCGTCGGGATAAAGCCCACGTAGCGGTAGCCCTTTGCCGCATATTCCTGAATGATCTTGCGGTGTTCCTCCGATTTTGCGCCGACCAGCTTGCTGATCTTTACGTTGACAAATTCGTATTTTCGCACGACGGTACCCTCCTGTTCGTTTGATCGTTATCGTATTTGTGTGCTTATGCTGCCTTTTTCTCGCCGATCCTGCGCTCCGTGCCTGCCTTCAGCCGCTTGATGTTCTCGCGGTGGCTCCATACGACCAGAAACGCCGCAATGCCGATCAGCACGGTATACAGCAGCGTGACCGGCCAGTTCGTCCCGCGCAGGAAATGCTCCAGCAGGAGCGTCACCGGAATGACGCAGAGCGTCGCGGTGCACGATGCGAGGGAAACGTACTTTGACCGCCAGAGAATGAGGCCGAAGATCGACATCAGGATCACGAAGGTCAGCGGATTGATGACGAGGAATACGCTGACGCCGACCAGTACGCCCTTGCCGCCCTTGAACCCGTGCCACAGCGGGAATACGTGCCCGAGCACGACGAACACCGCTGCGATATAGCAGAGCCAGCGGAAATTGTATGCGGCACCGGTGCCCTCCGGAAGCGGCGCCCAGCCGAGCGCTTTTCCGAGTGCCTGCGCGAGTGCCATGGCCGCCGCGCCCTTGCCGAGGTCAATGATGAGCGTCAGGATGCCGCAGCCCTTGCCGAAGCACCGCAGTACATTCGTCAGACCCGCATTGCCGCTGCCGAATTTCCGGACGTCCTCATGCTTGAACAGCCGCACGGATGCGATCGCGCCGTTCAGGCTGCCGAACAGATAACCGACTGCCGCCGCGATCAGAATGCTGACCGCATAACCGAAAAAAGTTCCCTGCATAAAAAGATCATGCTCCCAGTTTATAAGTTTTTCCTGCGGGATCCCGCAAAACAGTCTGTCTCAGCCCTTGCTGCCGGAATCGTTGCCGCGCTCGCGGATGATGAACCGCACCGGTGTGCCTTCCAGCCCGAAGGTCTCGCGGATCTGGTTTTCGAGGTATCGCTGATACGAAAAATGGAACAGGTCCGCACGGTTCACGAAGAACACGAAGGTCGGCGGCTGGGTGCTGGCCTGTGTCATATAATAGATCTTGAGGCGTCTGCCCTTGTCGGTCGGCGGCTGGACGCGTGCGGTCGCATAGGCGAGGACGTCGTTCAGCTTGCCCGTCGTGATGCGCATCGCATTGTTCGCCGCGACCTGCTTGATCAGCGGAAACAGCTTGTGCACGCGCTGGCCGGTCTTGGCGCTGATGAACAGGAACGGTACATAGCTCATGAAGCTGAAATCATTTTCCAGCTTTTTCGTAAATTCCTGCATGGTCTTGCCGTCCTTCTCGACGATGTCCCACTTGTTCACGCAGACGATGCACGCCTTGCCCTGCTGGTGCGCATAGCCTGCGACCTTGCTGTCCTGCTCGGTGAAGCCGGTCGTCGCGTCAATGACGATGACGGCGACCTGTGCGCGGTCAACAGCCATGAAGGCGCGCAGTACGCTGTAATGCTCGACGTTATCGGTGATCTTCGCCTTTTTGCGGATGCCCGCCGTATCAATGAACAGGAATTTGCCTTCCTCGTTCTCATAGGGCAGGTCGATCGCGTCACGGGTCGTGCCCGCTTCGTCCGCAACGATGCTGCGCTCCTCACCGGCGAGGTAGTTGATGAGACTCGACTTGCCGACATTCGGCTTGCCGATCACGGCGACGGAAATGCGGTCGTCGTCCTCCTCGTCCTCCTGCTGCGGGAACAGCGCACAGACGGCATCCAGCATATCGCCGGTGCCGTTGCCGTGCAGCGAGGAGACCGGGAACGGATCGCCGAGACCGAGGTTATAGAACTCGTAGAACTCCGGCGGCGGTTCGCCGATGCTGTCAACCTTGTTGACGCAGAGCACGATCGGCTTGCCGGATTTCTGCAGCATATTCGCAACATCCATATCGTTCGCGGTCACGCCGGAGCGCAGGTCGGTCACGAGGATGATGACATCCGCGCGCTCGATCGCAAGCTCCGCCTGACGGCGCATCTGTTCGAGCATGTGGTCATCGGTCTTGGGCTCGATACCGCCCGTATCCACGACCATGAAGTTCTTGCCGCACCATTCCGCCTTTGCGTAGATGCGGTCTCTCGTGACGCCGGGCGTGTCCTCCACGATCGAAAGCCGCTGCCCGACAAGCTTGTTGAAAAGGGTCGATTTTCCGACATTCGGACGCCCGACCACGGCGACTACCGGCAAAGCCATAGTTTTGCTGCACTCCTTTTGCGGTGTCCGCTTCGCGGACGGATTCATAATGAGGCTCCGCCCCAAACCCTGCCAAAGGGATACTATCCCTTTGGAATCCCATTATAAAGAAAAATGGGAGAAGTAGATCATATTTTTAGACTGCGCTGCATGGGAGTTAAAACGGATGCGGGTACTGCCCGCTCCTTTGGAATCCCATTATAAGGAATGGGCGATTGTAAAATTCAATTTAGCGCATCCATATCAAAAGTTTTGGTCAAGCTTTTTCAAAAGCTTGCGGAGTCCAGAGGCAGCGCCTCTGGTCGCTCGTCGCAACGAGCGAAACTCCCCAGCATTCAAGCGCTCGAAGGGCTTGGGAGCAGGTGAGAGCGGCTCCCATTCTTTAATAGCATCCGCGAAGCGGATACCTTATGCAGGATCGCGCTGCACGGATAGGCCAGCAGCGAATCAAAATTCAGGACGCAGTCCGGGCTGACGTAATACTTCTCCCCGATCTGCCTGCACTTTGCAAAGACCGCGGACATTTCGTCATCGTTGTTCGCGCCGACCGCCTTCTTCATATCCGCAAGCTTCTAGTCAAACTTGAAATACGCCTGCACGATCTGATAGATCACATAGCCGAGCAGCGCGGTTCCGCCGAGCTTCATCCAGAGCGGCGAATGGTCGCGCCGTCCGTAGACGTCAAACCACCAGAACGCGATGATCGCGCCGACACAGATCGGCACGCCGCTGACAAGCATAAAGAACTTCCGGCGTTGTTTCTTTTGACAACTTCGTTGTACATGTCACATTCCTTCCGCATAGCCGAGCACCGTGTCCAGCAGGACATAGCCGTCCACCTTGCATTTGATGACTGGCACCCCGAGTGCTTTCTCCAGTTCCCCACGGGATTTGTCATCAAGGAACACATCGTCATGCCGCAGGCAGGTTTCCGTCAGCAGCACGGCACTGCCGAGGTCGCGGTCTTTGAGCTGATTCTCTAAATCCTGAAAGGTCAGCAGTCCGGCGACCGTGATCGTGTGGCCGTAAAAATCATTGAGCACTGTGATGACCTGACAGTGCACCTGCGGAAATTTCGCTTCCAGATCGCGCATCATCTGATCGAGGAACGGTGCTGCGGCGGAACCGGTCGCGATCGTTAAAAACCGCGCTTCTCCGTCATATTCGGCGTCCTCAAGCGCGTCGTAAAATTCATTCATCAGATAGCGCAGCATCCCGACGCCGTTTTCATACTGCGGATAGCCCTCATAGGCTTCGTCGTCCGGCAGCGGCAGCTTCGCGAGCAGATAGAGCTCGTCGGATGCATACACGATGCGGGAGCCGTTCGCCTGAAGGCTCCAGCGCTGCACCGCCTCGATCTGCTCGATCGCAGCACGGGCGGTCTCAACGGTAAACGCGGGGATCGGGCAGAGATGCTGCCGGAATTTCGTCATGCCGAACGGCACCACGGCAATGCTCTCGACGGCTGGGACCATGGAAAAGAGGTCGGCGAGCGTCTTGTGGAGATTGTCGCCGTCGTTCCATGTCGGGCAGAGCACGATCTGACAGTTCATCGAGACACCGGCCTCTGCCATGCGCCAGAGATGCCGCAGCGAATCGCCCGCCTTTTTGTTGCCGAGCATTTTATTGCGCAGCAGCGGGTCGGTCGTCTGCACGGAGACATTGACGGTCATGTGCATTTTGATGATGCGGTCAACGTCCTCGTCGGTGAGGTTCGTCAGCGTGATGTAACTGCCCTGCAGAAAGGAAAGGCGCGCGTCGTCGTCCTTGAAATAGATCGTCTCACGCATTCCTTTGGGGTTCTGGTCAATGAAGCAGAAGATGCAATGATTGCCGCAGGTACGCTTTTCGTCCATGAGTGCGGTCGCAAAGCCGAGCCCCGGATCCTCGTATTCCTGCTTGCGGATCAGGACGGAATGCGCCTCACCCTCGCGGTAAAAGCACACATTCAGGTGCTTTTCGGTGATCGCAAAGCGATAGTCCAGAACATCGTGAATGACGGTATCATTGACGGAATACAGGCAGTCGCCTGCGCGGATGCCCGCTTTGTCGGCCGGAGAGCCGGCGGTAATTTCGGTGATCTCGATCATAACGCCGTCCCCGTCCTTTCATTCAGTCTATGACATTTCTCGGATCATGCGCAGGATAATCGACCTGCTGCATGGCTGCGAAATTCCATTCCCGCGGCTCTTTCCGTGCATTGATGAAATCGTATTCAAGCATCTCCGGCACGGAATCATAGCAGTGCACAAGATCGTCATAATCATGTACCGTATAGATTTTGGATGTGCTGCCCAGATAGACTGCTGCCGGATAATAATACCCGATGCTGCCGACCTGCACGAGCGGCTCGCCGGCTGCTTCCTCTGCCGTACGCTGCATTGTAAGGTCTTCCTCATCGCGGTCGAAATATTCCCTGTTGATGTCGGGAATCCCGCGGTGGGGATACAGCAAAAACTCGATCTCCGGGGCACATCCGATCAGGCGTGAATCCGTCATTTTCTCGCGGGTCGCTTTGAGATGCCAGTTTTCCGCGATGCCGTAATATTCCCGCAGGAACGCCTCTGCGCCGTTCGGCAGCGTGATGCCGCCGGAAGCGTAAAACGCCTTAACCGCGGTCAGGTCGGTCTGTCTGCCCGCATACCATCCGGCAGCCCGCAGACAGGTCATGATCCGCTCCTTGACTGAGCCGGTCAGCGGAATGATCGTTGCCATACCGCACCTCCATATACAATGAAAAGGGGAGAAGCACACCTCGTCCCTCTCCCCTTTTGCATACGCTTGTAACAAGACCCTCGGATTACTCCTCGTCGATCTTGAGCACAGCAACGCCCTTATAGAAACCGCACTGCTTGCAAACCTTGTGGGGCGCTTTGAGCGCGCCGCAGTTGGAGCAAGTGCTCATAGCGGGCATTGTCAGCTTGCTGACAGCGGAACGGCGGGTATTGCGTCTTGCTTTGGACACTTTAGCCTTCGGTACTGCCATTGTCGGCACCTCCTTTTATTATTGCGTAATTTTGACTGCCTTACTGAAAATCCAGTGTGATATCCGCAGAGTTGCAGCCGCAGTCACCTTCATTGCGGTTCTTGCCGCAAACCGGGCACAGACCCTTACAGTCCGGACTGCACAGCGTTTTCGTCGGCAAAGACAGACGCAGGTCTGTCATCGCGACCTCTGCGAGATCCAGCATCGCATCCGGTGCCAACAGATATTCGGCGTCATTCTCCTCGGAAGCAGTTTCCGTCACGATCACATGCTCGAAGGTCTCGTCAATATGCATCGCAACGGGGGAAAGGCAGCGGTCGCATTCCAGCTCCGGCACGCACTGCAGACGGTATTTCATCATCAGTACACCGGCACGGTTTTCCAGCACACCGTCGATCTTCGGCAGCTTAGCGCACGGGATCCCGTAGCTTGCAGCCGTTTCTGCGTCGATCTCTCTGGAAACAGTCCGTTTTTCATCGGGACGCAATAGCAGCGACCGGATCGAGATCCGGTACTCAGCAGTCGCTTCCTGCATGGGTCACAACCCGCCTTTCGATCTTCTGCGGCGTTTCATGCATCGCATTTTACGCATAGCATTACGGAATGATTATACCAAAAACACCGCGATTTGTCAATTCCTTCGCAGAAATTGTGGATATTTCCGCTAGTTTTTCGATCAATCCGCCTGCGGAATCAGGTATTTGAGCACAGACTCCGGCAGACTGTCATTGTCCTCGGAAACGGTGATGATCATCTGAACGTCGTCGCCGGTCAGGATGTCGAGCTTTTCGAGCAGCTTGCCGAGCTCGTCAAAGTTTCTGCCGCCGATCTTCAGGATGCCGTCCACGAAGACCTCCTTGATATCGTAGTTGCCGGCGAGCACGCCCGCAACAAAGCCGTACAGCATATCAAAGCCGTTGATATTGTAGCGCTCTGCGTCCACAAGGCGGACCTTGTGGTTGACGCTGTAGGTCAGCTTCATGCACTTTTCAATGCAGATGATGTCGCCGGTGGAAGCCTTCACGGCATCGTCGATCATACCCAGCAGGATCTTGGTCTTGCCGGAGCCTTTTCTTCCGGTAATAACTTGAATCATAGTAATTCTCCCTTCGTTATTTCAAATTCGTGCGCCTCCCGCTTTCACGGGCTGTGGCATGGATTTTGGGAACATAGATGTTAGTGAAGCTTCGCTTCCAGCGCTGCCTTCATGTCCTCGTAGCCCGGCTTGCCGAGCAGCGCAAACATGTTCTTCTTGTAGCTTTCCACGCCCGGCTGGTTGAACGGGTTGACGCCGAGCATATAACCGGAAACCGCGCAGGCCTTCTCGAAGAAGTAGATCAGCCAGCCGAGGGTCTCCTCAGCGGTGTCATCGAGCTCCAGAACGATGTTCGGAACGCCGCCCTCGGTATGTGCGAGGATCGTGCCCTCCAGTGCGCGGCGGTTGACCACGCTCATGTTCTGGCCGGTCAGGAAGTTCAGGCCGTCTGCATTCTCCGCATCCGCCTCAAGGAACAGATCCTGCTTCGGCTTCTTGATGTCGATGACGGTCTCGAACAGCAGTCTTGCGCCGTCCTGGATGTACTGACCCATAGAGTGCAGGTCGGTAGAGAAGATCGCGGAGGACGGGAACAGACCCTTGTTGTCCTTGCCCTCGGACTCGCCGTAGAGCTGCTTGTACCACTCGTTCATCATTGCCATGGACGGATCGTAGGAAACGACCATTTCCACAGCCTTGCCCTTGCGGTAGAAGATGTTGCGGAGTGCCGCGTACTTGTAGCAGTCATTCTCTGCAAACGGAGCGGTATAGGCCTTCTGTGCCGCAGCCGCGCCTGCCATGAGCTTGTCGATATCGCAGCCTGCCGCAGCGATCGGCAGCAGACCGACGGCTGTCAGGACAGAAAAACGCCCGCCGACATCATCCGGGATCACAAAGCTCTCATAGCCCTCTGCATCAGCGAGGTTCTTCAGCGTGCCGCGCGCCTTGTCGGTCGTGCAGTAAATGCGCTTCTTCGCCTCATCCTTTCCGTACTTGTCCTCCAGAAGCTTCTTGAAGATACGGAATGCAAGTGCCGGCTCGGTCGTGGTGCCGGACTTGGAGATCACATTGACAGCGATATCCCTGCCCTCACAGATCGACAGCACCTCATTCAGATAGGTCGGGGAGATATTGTTTCCGACATAGTAAATGTCAGGGGTGTCCTTTTTCATATTATTATAGAAGGGCGACTTCAGCAGCTCGATCGCAGCGCGTGCGCCGAGATACGATCCGCCGATGCCGATCACGATCAGCACATCTGCCTGCGCCTTGATGCGTGCAGCCGCTTCCTTGATGCGGGCAAACTCCTCCTTGTCATAATCGGTCGGCAGTGTCAGCCAGCCGAGGAAGTCGCTGCCCAGACCGTTCTTGTCATGCAGCACCTTCGCGGCAGCTTCCGTCTGAACGGCGATCCCCTTCAGCTCCTCGTCACCGAGGAAGCCGGAAAGATAGCTTGTATTCAGCTTCAAAGCCATGTTATAACATCCTCCACACTCGAAATTTCCGTGCCCGAACCCTGCACGGCGGGGTACAGAAGACACAGCCGCCCTTCATAGCACAGGAAAGACAGCAGTATCACTTATACTCTTATATTTTACTATAGTTTTCCGAAGAATGCAAGTGCTTTCCGTCTTTTTGGCAATAATGCCAATTTTCATGCGTCAGATTGAGCATATTGTCTAAATCGTTCAGAATGATATTTACAGAAAAAGAAAGCCCCGCGCACGGGGCGCAGGACTTTCCGGGGTTTCTTAATTGCCGGAGAAGTTGTAGTCCTCGCAGAGCATGTTCATGCTCTTGAAGAACTTGTGGAAGTAGATAATCGGGCCGACGAGGATGAGCGAGCCAAGCACGCACCAGAGCCAGAAGTCCTTGGCACCGAAGCTTCCCATGCAGCCTCTCTGATCCAGTTCATTGCCGATGCGGGCAGAGATCCTGTGCATCCACACGAACATTGCGATGCCCAGCGTGATCGGTGTCAGCAGGAAGAAAACGAGCAGGTAATTCATCGTTTTCTTGCCGTCGTGCTTGGCCGCGATCGTGTTCAGGTCATTGGCGCTGTTCATCATGCAGATGAGGCCGTAGATGCCGAACGTGACGAAGCTGAGCAGGATATACTTGGCTGCGCTGCGGTTTGTACGAAGTGTCATAATAATCGCCCTTTCTGTCGTAACAAAGATGACTGTAAAATGATGTCGCGGGGTACTGTTTGACAGTCACAAATATACCACAAACGGAAGGCTTTGTCAAGTGACTTCACAAATTGTTTACATTCTCTTATTCAGCGGTTCAAAATTGTGATTTTTGCGGTGAATGCAGGGAATCCGGCAGCACAATATAAGCCAAATCAGGGGGGCGGTGCCGCCGTGCTCCGGTCACGTTTTACCGGAACAGTGCCCGGAGCAGCAGGGCGGCAGTCTCCTTCAGGCCGCGCCGCGGGACGTCCGCCGCAGCTGTCAGCGGAATCTCGTACAGCAGCGTATCCCCGCAGTAAAACGCTGCCGTCCCGAGCCGCTCGCCCTTCCGGACAGGCGCCTCTGCGTATGCAGGCAGCACCGTGACTGCCGTGATCCGGCTGCCCTTCGGGGATGCGATCGAACGCAGACCGCCCGTTTCCGGCAGGACAGCCTCCGCAGTCCCGCCGCGCACAGGCAGCGGCCGGATATGCTCCGCGGAAAAATCGGGCGTCGTGACCGTGTATCCCGAAAAGCCCTCTTTGAGCAGCTTTTTCGCATCGGCAAAGCGGGCATCTGTATCCGCGGCACCGAGCACGACTGCGATCATCCGCATCCCGTCCCGCTCCGCGGCCAGCGTCAGCGTATAGCCGCTGCTGTCCCCGTGCCCCGCCTTCATGCCGAGCAGCCCCTCGTAATCCCGCGTCAGGCGGTTCTCCGAGACGAGCTCCGTTTCACCGTTCCGCAGCGTATCGCGGTAGGCGGTGAACATCGGGCGCAGTATTTCAAAGCGCAGCAGTCCGCGGCAGAGCAGTGCCAGATCGCCCGCCGTCGTGATGTTTTCGGCAGAGGTGCCGGTGCAGTCCGCAAAGCGCGTCTGCCGCATCCCCAGCGAGAACGCGGCCGCATTCATATCGTCAACGAACGCCTGCTCCGAGCCGGAAATATGATGCGCCAGCGTGATGCAGGCGTCATTTGCGTTGCCGGTGATGACCGCCTTCAGCAGATCGCGGACGGACATTTTCTCGCCGGCGCGCAGCCATACCGTCGCGCCGGGATACCGCTCCGCCGCGGCCGGCACGGTCAGCAGCGTATCCGGAGAAAGCGTCCCCGCTTCGATCGCCTCCGCCGTCAGATATACCGTCATGAGCTTGGTCTGCGTTCCGGCGGGGAGCTGCACATCCGCATCGGTGCCGCCGAGCAGCATTCCGGTCTGCGCCTCGGCCAGCGCCGAAGCATAATGCGGTTCTTCTTCCGCGGCGGTATGCAGCGGCAGGAGCAGCACCGCCGCCAGCAGAATCAGGATCTGTTTCATCCGCATCCCTCCCGCTGGAATATATGCGCAGATACGCAGAAACAGAAGCACCCGCCGACAGTCCGCCGGCGGGCTTCCGGTTATGCTTCTGTCCGCGGCTCCTGCCGGATCCCGAAGATCAGGCGCAGGATCCCTGCAAGCAGGCGCGGGCTCCGGACAACGACGACTTTCATAGGCATATCCCTCCTGTGGTTTGATACTGCATGATATGCCGCTGTGTCCGGAACGGTGCATCAGTTCTGCACCGCGAACTGGCTTGCGATCCGCCGCTTGGCCTGCGGCGGGGTATAGACCCATTCGTCCATGTGGTCGCCGGTGAAGAAATACCGCACGGGCGGCGGCGGGCAGCTCTCGTCAAACACATCGACGATCGCAAGTTTGATCTTCATGCGCTCCGGCACGATGCTCTTGATATAGACGCTGGCGCGCTGGCCGGGGTGCACATCCTGCCGCAGATCGGCCAGCCCCGCGAGATTCGGTGCCAGCTCGATGAATACGCCGTAGTCCTCGACGGAGCGCACAATGCCCGCGACCGTCTCCCCCGGCGAGAAGCAGGCGGCGTTCTCCGCCCATGTGCCGAGCAGCTCCTTGTGCGTCAGCAGGACGCGGCCGTTCTCAAAGCCCTTGACCATGACGCGGATCTCCTCCCCGACATGAAAGCGGTCTGCCGGATGCGAGATCCGCGAGACCGAGATCGAGTCGATCGGGATCAAAGACGGCACGCCGCAGCCGATATCGACAAAGCAGCCGAACGGCGCCAGATGCGTCACCCGCGCCGGAATGACGTCGCCGGGCTTCAACCGGCTGATATAGCCTGCATGACAGTGCTCCTGCTGGAGCCGCCGCGACAGCACCGCGTAGGGTGCGCCGGTCTCGTCATGCTCAATGCGCAGCACGGAAAAGCAGACGGGCTTGTTGACGCGGGAAATCAGTGCGATATCGCGCACGGTGCCCTCGCTGATGCCGAGCGCACCCTCCGCCCGCGGGATCAGTCCCTGCATACAGGGCAGATCGACATGCAGATTATGTCCGCCGTCACAGATCCGCACACGTGCCTCCAGACGCTGCCCGGTCGCGATCGCTTCCCGCAGCCCCGCCTCCGAGCCGATCGCTGCAGTGTTCTGCGGGGAACCGAGCAGGCTCCCCTCCGGTAAATAACAGGATTGCTGTTCCATTTCGACCTCCAATGATTCTTGCTCCGGTTTCCTGCGGAGTCCGGACAGAGCCGCCCGGAACCCCGCTTTTATTGTAAGCGGTGCGGCCTGCGAAAAAGCGCGTTTTTGCGGTGCATGTCAGAAATTGCTCTGAACGGCTGTCGAAATTGCGGACTTCCCGCCGGTGCAGGACGACTGTTCGCCACACGCGGACAGATACTGTCGCACGCGAAAGTACGAAAACTGTCGCAAATACGTACTTTTTACAGTGCCGGCACGCGCTACTTCATAGAATCATACGAAAAGATGTCTGAAAAGTTGTGCACTTTTGACCTTGATTTTTTCACAGAAATGTAGTAGAATCAATAAGGTTACGTGTGAGCATCTGTCCGCAGGACTGTGCGTCCCGTACCTATACTATTTATATATCCGGTTTGTACCGCCTGCCCGGCTTACAAACCACATCAATCGTATCTCACCAAAGGAGGAAACGATTCTTATGGCAAAGAAAATCGCAACCATTCCCTTTACCGGAACCGCCGAGCAGGAGCAGGAGCTCCGCGCGACGATCGACGCGCTGCGCGAGGATCCCGGATGTCTGATGCCGATCATGCAGAAGGCGCAGGAGATCTACGGCTATCTGCCGATCGAGGTGCAGACCCTCATTGCCGAGGAGCTGAACATCCCGCTCGAAAAGGTGTTCGGTGTTGCAACCTTCTATGCACAGTTCACGATGTCCCCGAAGGGCAAGTACCGCATCTCGGTCTGTCTCGGAACCGCCTGCTATGTCAAGGGCTCCGGCATTGTCATGGAGAAGCTTGAGGAAGCACTCGGCATCGAGAGCGGCGAGATCACGCAGGACGGCAAGTTCTCGCTCGATGACTGCCGCTGTGTCGGTGCATGCGGTCTGGCTCCGGTCGTCACGATCAACGACGACGTTTACGGCAGACTGACCGGCAGTCTCAAAGAGGTTCAGGATATTCTTGCAAAATACGCCGATTGACATCGGGATTGCATAATACAGGAGGTTTACTATGAAGACGTTGCAGGAGCTTACTGCAATCAAGGAGGAAATGCGCAGGGAAATGGCACTCCGCCTCGGCAAGGAAGCGGACGGCGCCAAGTACAGAAAGCATGTCCTGATGTGCGGCGGTACCGGATGTACATCCTCCGGTTCCATGAAGATCGCTGACGAGCTGGAGAACCAGCTGAAGGCAAAGGGAATCGACAACGAGATCTTTGTCGTCCGTACCGGCTGCTTCGGCCTGTGCGAGCGCGGCCCGATCATGATCGTCTATCCGGAAGGCTCGTTCTATACTCATGTCAAGATGGAAATGATCGACCGCATCGTCGATGAGCACCTGATCGGCGGCAAGCCGGTCAAGGAGTTCCTCTACGACGAGACCGTCACCGAGGGCTCTGACGATATCAAGTCCCTCAACGAGACCACATTCTATGCAAAGCAGCACCGTGTTGCACTGCGCAACTGCGGTCTGATCAACCCTGAGAACATCAACGAATACATTGGCAGAAGCGGTTACGAGGCACTGCATAAGGTGCTTACCTCCATGACCCCTGAGGAGGTCATCCAGGAGATCCTCGATTCCGGCCTGCGCGGCAGAGGCGGCGGCGGCTTCCCGACCGGTATGAAGTGGAAGCTCGCCCGCAACATCGTGCCGGATGCTGACATCAAGTATGTCTGCTGCAACGCCGACGAGGGCGACCCCGGTGCATTCATGGACCGTTCCGTGCTGGAAGGCGACCCGCATGTCGTGCTGGAAGCAATGACGATCGCAGGCTTCGCAATCGGTGCATCTCAGGGCTATATTTATGTCCGTGCGGAGTATCCGATCGCTGTCCAGAGACTGCGCATCGCGATCAAGCAGGCAAGAGAAGCAGGTATGCTCGGCAATGATATCTTCGGCACCGGCTTCAGCTTCGATATCGACCTCCGTCTGGGTGCAGGCGCATTCGTCTGCGGCGAGGAGACCGCGCTGATGACCTCGATCGAGGGCAACCGCGGCGAGCCGCGTCCGCGTCCGCCGTTCCCGGCTGAAAAGGGTCTGTATCAGAAGCCCACGATCCTCAACAATGTTGAGACCTACGCAAACGTCCCGCAGATCATCCTGAAGGGCGCAAAGTGGTATGCTTCCATGGGTACCGAGACCGCAAAGGGCACCAAGGTCTTTGCACTCGGCGGCAAGATCAAGAACACCGGTCTGGTCGAGATCCCGATGGGCACCACCCTCCGCGAGATCATCGAGGAGATCGGCGGCGGCATCCCGAACGGCAAGAAGTTCAAGGCTGCACAGGCAGGCGGTCCTTCCGGCGGATGCATCCCGGCAGAGCACTATGACGTCAGCGTCGATTACGACAGCCTCGCAAAGATCGGCTGCATGATCGGTTCCGGCGGTCTGATCGTTCTGGACGAGGACAACTGCATGGTCGATATCGCAAAGTTCTTCCTGCAGTTCACCATGGACGAGTCCTGCGGCAAATGTACGCCGTGCCGCATCGGCACCAAGCGTCTCTATGAGATCCTTGACAAGATCACCAGCGGCAACGGTGAGCTTTCCGACCTCGACAAGCTCGAGGAGCTCTGCCAGTATATCAAGGCAAATTCCCTCTGCGGTCTGGGTCAGACGGCTCCGAACCCGGTGCTCTCCACCCTCCGCTTCTTCCGCGACGAGTACATCGCACATATCGTGGACAAGAAGTGTCCGGCAGGCGTCTGCAAGTCTCTGCTCCAGTATGTCATTGACAAGGATAAGTGCGTCGGCTGCGGCATGTGCGCAAAGCAGTGCCCGGCATCCGCGATCGAGAGAACGGATTACATCGCACCGAACCACAAGCTCGCTTCCTTTGAGATCAATCAGACGAAGTGCGTGAAGTGCGGCGCATGTATGGCACAGTGCAGACCGAAGGCAATCGGCAAGCAGTAAGGGAGGCTTCAGGACATGAGTGATATGGTAAATGTAAAAATCAACGGCTTTGCAGTACAGGTCCCGAAGGGCTCTACTGTGTTGGAGGCTGCGCGTGCAGCAAGCGTCACGATCCCGACGCTCTGCTATCTGAAGGATATCAATGAGATCGGTGCCTGCCGTATGTGTATGGTCGAGGCTGCCGAGATGCGCGGTCCGAACCTCGGACCGGCAAGAATGGTCGCAGCATGTGTGTATCCCGTCACCGAGGGCATGGAGGTTCAGACCAACTCCCCGAAGGTGCTCGATTCCCGCAGAAAGACCATGGAGCTTCTGCTCTCCAACCACGATATGAAGTGTCTCTCCTGCGTCCGCAGCAAGAACTGCGAGCTGCAGAGACTGGCAAATGACCTCGGCATCACCAATGCCGAAACCTATAAGGGTGAGCGCACCGAGTATGCGATCGACGATTCTGCACCGCATATGTTCCGTGACAACAACAAGTGCATCCTGTGCCGCCGCTGCGTCGCAGCATGTGCAAAGACACAGGGCATCGGCGTCATCGGCGCAAACGAGCGCGGCTTCATCACCAACATCGGTTCGCAGTTCAACAAGCCGCTGGCTGAGACTGCATGTGTCTCCTGCGGTCAGTGCATCACGGTCTGTCCGACCGGCGCACTTTCCGAAAAGGACTTCACCGACGATGTGTTCAAGGCGATCGCTGACCCGACAAAGCATGTTGTCGTGCAGACCGCACCGTCTGTCCGTGCAGGTCTCGGCGAGTGCTTCGGCCTGCCGATCGGCACGAATGTCGAGGGCAAGATGGTCGCAGCCCTGCGCAGACTCGGCTTCGATGTCGTCACCGATACCAACTATGCAGCTGACCTCACCATTCTGGAGGAAGGCACCGAGCTGATCGAGCGCGTCACCAACAACGGCGTGCTGCCGATGATCACCTCCTGCTCTCCGGGCTGGGTCAAGTTCCTCGAGCATTACTTCCCGGATCTGATCCCGAACCTTTCCACCTGCAAGTCCCCGCAGCAGATGCAGGGCGCGGTCATCAAGACCTACTACGCAGAGAAGATGGGCTGGGATCCGAAGGATATCGTCTCCGTTTCCGTCATGCCGTGTACCGCAAAGAAGTTCGAGATCGGCAGACCGGATCAGGCAGCATCCGGCTATCCGGATGTTGACATCGCACTGACCACCCGCGAGCTCGGCAGAATGATCGACCGCGCAGGCATCGACTTCAACTCCCTGCCGGACGAGAAGTTCGACGATCCGCTCGGCATCTACACCGGCGGCGGCCTGATCTTCGGTGCGACCGGCGGCGTTATGGAAGCTGCACTCCGTTTCGCGGTAGAGAAGATCACCGGCGAAAAGCTCGCAAACGACAAGGTTGACTTCAAGGAAGTCCGCGGTATTGAGGGCATCAAGGAAGCTGCTTATACCGCAGGCGGCCTGACTGTCAAGGTCGCAGTCGCAAGCGGCCTTGCAAACGCACGCAAGCTCATGGAGAAGGTCCGTGCAGGTGAGGCTGATTATCAGTTCATCGAGATCATGGCTTGTCCGGGCGGCTGCGTCAACGGCGGCGGCCAGCCGATCCAGCCGGCATCCGTCCGCAACTTCACCGATCTCCGTGCAGAGCGCGCAAAGGCACTGTACAGCGTCGATGCAAAGATGGAGCTGCGCAAGTCGCAGGACAACCCCGCGATCCAGGCACTCTACAAGGAGTACCTCGGCGAGCCGGGCGGCCACAAGGCACACGAGCTGCTGCATACCAGCTATGTTGCAAGAAAGGTTCACTTCTGATTCTTTCCGATATGAAACAAACCGGTCAGGGCTTGCTCTGGCCGGTTTTTCTGTCAGCGGATACGCAAAGGGACGCCGATTTTTTATCAGCGACCCTTTTGTTTTTCAGTTGAACTTCCGGCGAGCTTCAGCATTGGGAGAAGTAACGCTGCAGAAGCCGCTTCAGCGGCGTGTGTTCAGATCGTTGGGAGAACTTCGCTCACCGCACCCGGAGGGAAATGCCGGCGGGCGCTGCCCGCACCCGGAGGAAAATGCCGGCGGGCGCTGCCCGCTGCTGCAGGCGGCTGCGAATCGCTTTGCAATCCGCTTAGGGATGCCCTCTATCGCAGGGCGTCCCTCTTTCAAAAACGATCCGCTGGATCGTTTTTGAAATTCATCCTTGCGGAGCTCTTTGCACGCTGGGGGATTCCGCTCACTGCGGTGAGCGGCTTAGGGCTTCTGCCCAACATGAAGAAACGCGTTTCTTCATGTTTAGAACCCGCGAGCTTTTTGAAAAAAGCTCGACCAAAAACTTTTGTGAGGCTGCAGGCCGCAGGTGAAGTGCTTGACCGGATAAAAAAAGGTGCCGACTGTACCGTCAGCACCCTTTTGTACTTTGTAATGGGGTCTGGGGACTAGTCCCCAGCGGGGTTTGGGGCGGAGCCCCATTTTGGATACATCGCGAAGCGATACATTAATACAATTCCCCGCTGCCGTTCCAGTCGGCGAGGGCGCGGATGCGCTTGGTCATGACCGGATGCGTCGAGAACAGATTGACCAGCCACAGGAAGAATCCGCCCTCCTGCGCCGCGTGATCGAGATAATCCTGCACATCGACCATATAATACAAATGCCGGTCCATGACCAGCATCAGCATGGAGCCGATGCCGTCGTAATTGGTCAGCCGCTGCGCAAGCCGGTCGCAGCTGTATTCACGGGTACGGGACGCGATCTGCGAAACGAGCGGAAGCTGCTGCGAGAACCAGATCCATGCATTGTAATGCAGCGTCGAGTGCCCGAAGTAAATATGCGATACCTCATGCGCAATGATAAAGGCCAGCGCGTTCATGTCGCGGTGCTCGCGGTAGGCGACCTCGAACACCTCGGAATTGATCTGGATATACTGCCGCTTGAACAGGAACGCCGAAAACGCATTCAGGATGCCGTTTTCGCTGACGATGTACGCCTCCGGCGCCTTCATGCCGAGACGGTCGGAGAACGAATGGATCAGCGCGTGCACCTCCGGGAAGTTGCGCTCCGTGACCTTGACGCTCTTGGAACGCACATCTGCGTTGAGATAATACAGCGACAGGTAGCCGATCAGCATCAGCGCGATGCCGTAGCCGAGCATCTTGTAGCCGAGCGGGATCTTCTCGGCAAATTCCTCATAATCGGGTTCTTCTTTTTCGTCATCCTCTTGCGTGTCATCTGCGGTATCTTCATCCTCGCTGTCCTCCGCATCCGTATCCTCGGATTCTGCGGACTGCGCAAGATAATCCGCAATGACCTCCGCGGTGAAGTCCGTCATCTGCTTCTGATACTCGTCATAGCCGGAGATCACGAGCGTGACGGTCATGATGATCAGAAAGATATTCAGGAAAATGAGCCTGCGGTACCACGGCTTTTCTTTTTTATGACGGCAGCTTTCCGCTTCAAACTGCGAAATATGCGGCAGCGAGAGGATCCGGATCGTGTCCGGGGAAAAATCGTCCATGGTATGCGGCACAGGGCATACCGTGACCGTCCGTTCGGGACGCTCCGGCGGAGCTGCGGGCGGCGGGTTCTGCGCATCGTCCGGGATGCGCGGAATTTCAGGAACCGGCTGATCCTGCGGTGTTCCGGGGATCTCCTGCACAGGCGGGATATCCGGGATCGGCGGAAACTGCGGATCAGAATTTGGAAATTCCGGCATTGTGAATGGTTGTTCTGTCATATTCTGTTCCTTTCTGCGACGGTATGGATCGCTGTATATACTATATCACATTCACCGCTTGACGTCAAGTCATTTATAACGCAATGGTAAAAAATAAAAGAAATTTATCATCTTCGCACATTGTTTTTGCATTATATGGTATTATCAAACCAATTTCACACTGAGTACCACCGAGTCACACTGAGTCACACAAAAAAATCCGATTCCATGGGGCTTTTTAATGGTAGAAAGCTCAAAAACAGCGAAACAGCGCTGTTCTGAAAATTCAAGCA
>JAFWQJ010000070.1 GCA_017545185.1 Oscillospiraceae bacterium
GGCCAACGGCGCCGCCGAGGGCGGCCTCATTCTGCCCATCATCACCCTGTCCCTGTATCCCATGGCCTATATCACCCGTCTCACCCGCTCCTCCATGCTGGACGACTACGACAACCACCACGACAACAACGACCACGACAACTACGACGACGACAACAACCACGACGACGACAACCACCACCACAACAACAACGACCACCACGACCGCAGAGGTCACAACGCTGACTTCTGAGAACGGTCAGGTCGAGACCACAGTTGTCACGACCACGACTGTTCTGGCCGAGGTGCAGATCAGAAAGCAGGATGTTCACAGCAAGGAGATCAAGGGCGCAGAGCTCACGCTGACCGGTACCGATAAGGACGGCAACGCGATCGAGTTCCCGGTAGGCTCGGTTATTCCGGGTCCCGGCGCTGAGGTCAGAACCGGCAGCGGCGACAAGCTCGTCTGGATCTCCGGCGATGAGGCAACTGACATCAAGAACCTGCCGGACGGCACGTACACGCTCCATGAGGAGGTCGCACCGAACGGCTACAAGGTTGCAACCGATATCACCTTCGTGATCGAGAACAGCAAGCTTGTGAAGGTCAATGATGCAGAAGTCGAATCGGGCGCGCCGGTCGTCATGATCGACGAGGCTGAGGATATCGTCACCACGACAAGCTGGGTGACCGGCGAGCTCGCAGAGGAAGCAAACCGCACCTCCACGACGCAGACCGAGACCACTCCGGCAGAGACCGGCGACGACTCCGCAAGAGCAAGAACGACTGCTGCTGAGACGCAGACTGCTGCACCGGAAACCCAGACTACCGCAGCACCTGCAACAACGACGCAGACCGTCCCGAGCGGCGGCGTGAACACCAAGACGGGCTCTGTCCAGACCGGTGATTCCGCTCCGGTCGCGGTCATGGTTGTCGGCATCCTCATGGGTGCAGTGGCCATTGCACTCCGCAAGCGCCGCGACGACGATCAGTGATCTGACGGAACGCATCGCGCATCATAAAAAGAACGGCTGTCCGGAGCGATCCGGGCAGCCTCTTTTTGGGTATCACTGAAAAACAAAATGCAGAACGCCCTGCCGCGGAAAACGGCAGGGCGTTCTGTTGTGTATGATCCATGCAGATCTTCTCAAGTTATGCGGCATTCACTGAACCGGAGCCTGAAGCAGATTTCTCGGCGGACAGAGCGCATACCGGCCGTCGGCTCTGCGGAGCAGCAGAACGGTTTTGCCGATCAGGTCCCCTTCGCAGTAATTGTTTCCGACAGGCAGATCGACGACGATCTGACCGGTGCTTTCCACGGTGAACGTGTATATGTTTTTATGGAAACGGCGATCGGTAATATGGATCAGTGTGCCGAGGATTTCTTCTTCCCGGCGTCTGCGGCAGTCCCGGATCCAGAAAACCGCGACGGATGCAATGAGCGCGGCAATCAGCGGGAAAGAAATATACCAAAAGCGGAGCAGCGGCCGGAGAAAAAAGAAGAGAAGAGCGGATGCAAAAATGGCACCCATCGAAGGAAACGCGACTGCTGCAACCAGATTTAAGTCGGCTTTCTCTTTCTCTTTGATCGGGTTTGTGATATGCTCCGGTACAGGGTGAAACTTGACATCCTGAATGTCTGTATAGCTGACGGCTGCCATATGATCCTCCTTTTCTGCCGGTTTCCGTGAATGCAGCGGTCTGTACAGCAAAAGCACCGGCATAACCGATGCTTTTGCGTGAAAATCAAATCAGTTTGCAGGCTGCGTCACCGTTCAGTCAACGGACGGCTCCAGCAGTGCGTAGTCATCATCCATACGGCGGTAAACGATATTGATCGTACCGTTTTCCGCGTTCTGGAACACGAAGAAGGAGTGTCCCAGCATGTTCATCTGCAGGATTGCTTCCTCGATGCTCATCGGTTGGACACGGAAAGCCTTTCTGCGGATGAGGTTGTATTCGGTCTGCTCCTCGACGGTATCGGTGAATGCGTCCGGTGCGAGTGCGCTCTCCTTGATGCGCTTGCCGAGCTTGGTCTTGTTGCGGCGGATCTTGCGGATGATCTTGTCGATCGCGGAATCGAGCGCATCGTTCTTGTCAACGGCACTCTGCTCTGCACGGTAGATCATGCTGCCTGCACGAACGGTCAGCTCGCAGACGATCTGTCCGCGCTGCTCATTGAGCGTGATCTTGGCTTCTGCTTCGTCCTCGAAGAATTTATCCAGCTTCTGATTCAGCTTTTTTTCTGCGTATTCCGAGAAACTCGGACCGATCTGGATCTTTTTTGCCATAATATTCAGCTTCATATATTCAGTTCCTCCTTTGCTCCGGCGTATATGTCTGCCGGTTGCTGACTCTATTATAGCATATTTATACAAAAAAATCAAGTCCTATTTCAGGTTTTTGAGAAATTTCAGGAGATTGTCAAAAAGTGTACATAACGCGCAGAAAACATGATACTTTTATGAAGGTACTGCGGCTGTGCTTGACTTTCCCGCGAATACATGGTATAATAACTTGATATATTATGCACATAAACCGATCCTGCGAGGGGTCGAAGGAGGCAAGCGATTATGATCTATGTTTTTCTTGCGGAAGGCTTTGAGGAAGTCGAAGCCCTGACACCGGTTGACTGCCTGCGCAGAGCCGGCAAGACCGTTCAGACCGCCGGCGTCGGCGGAAAGGTCATTGTGGGCTCTCACGGCATCCCTGTGACGGCGGATATTGCCGCGGAGGACATCCGGCTTGACGATGCACTGGAGATGATCGTGCTGCCCGGCGGTATGCCCGGAACGCTGAATCTCGGCAAAAGTCAGGCTGTGCAGGATGCGATCACCTACTGCGTCGATCACAGAAAGCTGATCGCGGCGATCTGTGCGGCACCGTCCGTGCTGGGCGCACGCGGGCTCCTGAACGGCAGGACCGCGACCTGCTATCCGGGCTTTGAGCCGCAGCTGACCGGCTGCAATGCTGTTGCGGCACCGGTCTGTCAGGACGGCAATATCATCACCGGCAGAGGCCCCGGTGCGGCCATGGACTTTGCGCTGAAGCTGGTCGCAGTGCTCTGCGGCGAAGCAAAGGTCAAAGCGCTCGCGGAAGGCATGGTATACACAAAATGAACAGCGTGACTGCTGAGAAAAAGGAGCTGCGCGCTGCAATGATGCAGCAGCGGCGGGCGATGTCCCTTGCGTTCCGGAAGGAGGCCGACCGGCTGATCGCGGAAGCGGTGCTCCGGCATCCGGCCTTCAAAGCGGGAAAGCAGGTGTTCTGCTATGTCTCCATGCCGCATGAGGTCGGGACAAGGGCGATCCTGGAGGCTGTGCTGGCTGACGGCAAAACGCTCGGGCTGCCGGTCTGTACGCCGGAGACAAGCGAAATGCAGTTTTACCGGCTGGACGCGCTTTCCGAGCTCCGTGCAGGCGCCTACCGGATCCCTGCGCCGCCCGTTTCGGCGGACAGGCTGCTGGTTCCCTCGGCGGAGACACTGATGATCGTTCCGATGCTTGCGTTTGACGATTCGGGCTACCGGCTCGGCGCGGGCGGCGGATATTATGACCGTTATCTCGCTGCACATCAGGTGCAGACGATCGGGATTTGCTATGCGGATTGCAGGATGACGCAGCTGCCGCATGACAATTATGACAGAAAGCTGATGTGCTGCGTTACGGAACAAAAAACGGAGGATTTTTATGGCTGATGAAAAGACGCCGCTGACCGAAGGCGGGCAGGAGGCTGCGGAGGCGCTTGCAGAGACGCTGAGCGAAACTGCGGCGGATACGGCGGAAGCTGCAGCAGATACGGCAGAAGCCGCGGCGGAGGCAGTTTCGGATACAGCGGAAGCGGCTGCGGATACGGCTGCGGATGCTGCAAAGGCTGTTTCGGATGAGGCCGCTGCTGAGGTCGAGGCGATCGTGAAGGATGCCTTGGGCACGAATGACAGTGCGGAAGCCGCTGCGCCTGCACCTGAGGCGGAAAAGCCGGAAAAGAAGCCGGCACCGCGGAAGAAGCCTGCGAAGAAAAGTGGACTCGCCGGACTGCTCCCGCAGAAGAAAAAGAAGAAGCGTCCGCGTAAGCGCACCATGGAGGATGAACTTGCCGATCTTGCGGCAGAGGAAGCCGCATTCGATGCATGGGGAAGACCGATCAAGAAAAAGCGGAAGAAAAAGCGCAGAAAGACCCGCAAGCTTTCCTGCACGCTCGTGCTGCTGACGCTGATCCTGGCGCTGGCTTCGGTGCTGTCCGTCATCATCCTTGCAGTCGCAAAGGAAATGTACGGCATTGAGAAGTCCGTTGACAAAAAGGTCATCACGATCCCGAACGATGTCGGTACGCAGGCAATCGCGGAGCAGCTCGTGGACGAGGGTCTGATCTCCATGCCGATGATGTTCCGTCTGGTCTCCCGCATGAACCACATGGACGGCAAATATATCGCCGGCGACCATATCCTCACGGCGAGTATGTCCTACGAAACGATGATCGAGGAGCTTTGCACGACAGACGAAGAAGGCGGCCGTGAATACCACAGCTTCACGATCTACGAGGGCGAGACGCTGATGAGCGTCGCGAAGCGTCTGGAAGAAAACGAATTTGTCAAGAGCGGCGAGAAGTTCCTGTTCTACTTCAACAGCGGCGGCTACAACCTCTTTGAATTTGAAAAGCATCTGCCGGAGAAATCCGCGCTGAAATTCCAGCAGATGGAAGGCTACTGCTTCCCGGATACCTACGATTTCTATATCAATGAGGATCCGAGCATCGTGGCGCAGAAGATCTACGCGAACTTTGATTCCAAGCTGAAAGAGGACGACTATAAGCGGATGAACGAGCTCAACATGTCTCTGGATGAGCTCATCACGCTGGCATCCATGATCGAGGCGGAAGCAGGCGGCAAGGAGTATATGTCGCGTATTTCGTCGGTTTTCCACAACCGTCTGACGCACTCGGGCGAGTTCCCGAAGCTCCAGTCCGACCCGACCAAGAAATATGCAAGAGATGTCATCGAGCCGAATCTCGACCGCGAGAACGAGACGATGCTCACTGCATACAACACCTACGAGGGCAACGGTCTCCCGCCCGGCGCGATCTGCAACCCGGGACGCGACGCGATCGAAGCGGCACTGTATCCGGATACGACGCCGTATTTCTACTTCAACGCAAATATCGACACCGGTGAGACCTACTTCGCTCAGACCAATGAGGAGCACGAGCAGAACCTCGCGAAGGTCAGAGCGGATCAGGCGGCAGCCGATGCAGCGGCAAACGGCGAGAACCCGAATGGCTAAGCCGGAGCTGCTTGCACCCGCAGGCGACGCGGAATGCTTCGGTGCGGCGTTACAGTTCGGCGCGGACGCGGTATACGTCGGCGCAAAGGACTACGGAATGCGCGCCGCGGCAAAGAACTTTGATTTTCCCGCACTGCATGAGGCGGTGCGGCAGGCACACGCGCAGGGCGTCAAGGTGTATCTCACCGCGAACGTCCTGCCGCGCAATGCCGAAATGGATGCCTTTCCGGCGTTCGTAAAAGAGGTCAGTGCGTGCGGCGTCGATGCCGTCATTGCCGCCGATCTCGGCGTCATCACGCAGCTTCGGGCGATCGCGCCGGAGCTCACTGTCCACGCCTCCACGCAGACCGGCGTCGTCAATTATCAGACGGCCAATGCGCTTTATGCGCTCGGCGTGAAGCGCGTCGTGCTGGCCAGAGAGCTTTCGATCGCAGAGATCGCGGAGCTGCGGGCAAAAACGCCGAAGGAGCTTGAAATAGAAGTCTTTGTGCACGGTGCGATGTGCATGAGCATTTCGGGACGCTGCCTGCTCTCGGAGTATCTGACGGGCAGAGACGCGAACCGCGGTGCCTGTGCGCAGTCCTGCCGCTGGAAGTACGCGCTCATGGAGGAGAAGCGTCCGGGGCAGTATTTCCCCGTGGACGAGGACAGCGACGGCAGCTACATCTTAAACGCAAAGGATCTCTGCCTGCTCCCCTATCTGAAAGAGCTGGCGGAGGCGGGCGTCGATTCGGTCAAGATCGAGGGCAGAGCGAAGGCGGCTTATTATGTCGCCGGCGTGACGAATGCCTACCGCATGGCGCTGGATGCGCTCTTTGACGATTCGCCGCGCGCGGTGCCGGACTGGGTCATGCAGGAGCTGAACAATGTCAGCCACCGCCCGTATACGGTCGGGTTTGCCTTCGGGCAGCGCAAAGACCTGATCTGGCAGGAGGAAAACGGCTATATCCGCGATTACGAGGTCGTCGGCATCGTGCAGAAGCAGGAGAACGGCCGGCTGTATGTCAGTCAGCGGAACCGCTTTTTCGCGGGCGATGAAGTCGAGATCCTGATGCCGCAGAAAAAGCCGCTTGTCCTGACGGTCACCGATCTGCAGAACGGCGAGGGCGAGCCGATCGAAGCGGCGAACCATGCGGTCATGGACTGCTCGTTCCTCTGTGATGAGGCTGTTCCGGCAGGGGCATTTGTGCGGAAACAGACCGCGGAATAAGGGGTGTAACAAATGTACAAGAAAGACGGCATCATATACGAAAGCGAACAGGAATACATGCTTGTGAAGGACAATGCGGCATCCGAACCGAAACCGCTCACAACGTCAGAGCGTGTCTGGCTGGTGCTTGCAGTCGTTTGCGTGCTGCTTTTGCTGCTGTTTCTGAGCGCTATTTGTCACGAAGGTTTTCCGAATGTGATGCAGCCGCGGTGCTGATATCAGTTCCGGCAGCGTCCGGAAACAAACATTTCCATAATGGGATTCCAAAGGGGCAGTGCCCCTTTGGCGAGGTTTGGAGCGGAGCTCCATTTTGAATCCATCGGAGATACATCTATGAACCTCTTTGAAAAGATCGAGCCGCTGCTGCTGAACGTGCAGAAGCCTGCGCGGTACATCGGCGGCGAGCCGGGAAGCATCATGAAGGACAAATCGCAGATCAAAGCGCGGTTTGCGTTCTGCTTCCCCGACCGCTACGACGTCGGCATGAGTCACCTCGGCATGAAGGTGCTCTATGCGGTCATCAATCAGCGGCCTGAATACTGGTGCGAACGCGTCTTTGCGCCGGACACCGATTTTGAAGCACTGATGCGGGAGCATCATCTGCCGCTTTATGCGCTGGAAAGTCTGGAGCCGATCAAAGACTTTGACTTCATCGGCTTCACGCTGCAGTATGAGCTCTGCTATACGAATATCCTGAATATGCTGGACCTGGCGGGCGTACCGGTCTGGCAGCGCGACCGCGGCGAAAGCATCGCGCCGATCGTCTGCGCGGGCGGCTCCTGCGCGTGCAATCCGGAGCCGATCGCGGATTTTGTCGATCTGTTCTTCCTCGGTGAGGGTGAGGAGGTCGATCTCGAGGTCATGGACCTCTACGTGAAAATGCGTGACGCAGGCGCGACCCGTTCGGAATTTCTGAAAGCGGCTTCGCAGATCCAGGGCGTTTACGTCCCCTCGCTCTACGACGTCAGCTATCACGAGGACGGCACCGTCAAAGCCGTCACCCCGAAGGACGGCGCACCTGCGACCGTCCGGAAGCGGATCATCGAAAACTTTGACAAATGTCCGGCGCCGGAAAGCTTTGTCGTCCCCTTCTCGGAGATCGTGCATGACAGAGCCGTCACGGAGGTGCTGCGCGGATGTCTGCGCGGCTGCCGGTTCTGTCAGGCGGGATTCTTATACCGCCCGTTCCGGGAGAAAACACCGGAAACGATCTGTGAGCAGTCGAAAAAGCTGATCGACAACACCGGCTATGAGGAGCTGTCGCTCTGCTCGCTCTCGACCTCGGATCATTCGCGGATCGAGGAAATGATGGACGGCCTGCTCACCTTTACCGAAAACGAGCACATCAACCTGAGTCTCCCCTCCCTGCGCGTCGATAACTTCAGCACGGGGCTCATGAACCGCCTGCGGCGTGTCCGCAGCAGCGGCCTGACCTTCGCGCCGGAGGCCGGTACGCAGCGGATGCGTGACGTCATCAACAAGAACGTCACCGAGGAGGAGCTGATGCGCACCTGCAAGATCGCGTTCAACGCGGGACAGACCTCGGTGAAGCTTTACTTCATGATGGGTCTGCCGACCGAAACGGACGACGATATCCGCGGCATCATCGAGCTGGCGCAGCGCGTCGTCGATATGTTCTATGAAATGGAGCGGCGCCCCAAGGGCAAGCCCGTGCAGATCTCCTGCTCGATCGCGACCTTTGTCCCGAAGCCCTTTACGCCGTTCGAGTTCCACCCGCAGGATACGCGGGAAATGATCGCGCATAAGCAGAAGATCCTCGAGGAAGCAGTCGCGGGACATAAGCGCATCCGCGCAAGCTGGCACTTCCCGGAAACGAGCATTCTGGAAGCGGTGCTTGCAAAAGGTGACCGCCGTCTCTGTAATGTGATCTACGGCGCATGGAAGCGCGGCTGCATTTTCGATGCGTGGTCGGAGCATTTCAATTATCCGCTGTGGCTCGAAGCCTTTGCGGAGCAGGGGCTGAACGTCGAGTTCTACGCGAACCGGCCGCGGCCGTATGACGAGGTGTTCCCGTGGGATCATCTGGATTATTACGTGGATAAGGCGTTCCTGATCCGCGAGAATGAAAAAGCCAAGCAGGCGCAGACGACCAAGCACTGCCGTCTGCAGTGTGCGGGCTGCGGCGTCACCAAGGTGACGGGGCATCCATGCTTTGATTACAGCAAACCGCTCCGGGATCTTCCCGAAGCACTGACATCTTAGGCTTCCGAAAGGAGCGATCGTATGCCTGTTACATTCAATTTCGGCATTATCCAGATTCTGATGTTTGCGTGTGCTGCGGCAGTGATTGTTTTCATTTTCGCGAAGGGGCTTTCCGAGAAGGACGAGAACAACAAAGCACCCGTGCAGACGGTTTATGCAAGGATCGTCGGCAAGCGGATTGATTCCTATTCGGCCGACAGCCTGATAACGACACTGACGGAAAGTATGGTGAGCGGTGAGCGGGCAAGCGGCACGCAGTATTATGTGACCTTTGAGGCGCCGGACGGTTCCCGTCTGGAGCTGCGGGTCAAGGAAAGCGAATACGGAATGCTGGCCGAGGGCGATTACGGCGAGCTGACCTTTCAGAGAAAACGATACATCGGCTTCAACCGGCAGGCAGCGCCGGAACAAATGCTGTATGCACAGCAGATACAGGCGCAGGCGCAGCCGGAGCAGACGCTTCCGCAGAGCACCCCGCAGAATTTTATACAGACAGATGACGGGGATCAGCGCACACAGTTCTGACACCTTAGGAAAGGGGCGATTATAATGGTAGTATCATACAGCTTATTTTCGATATTGTTCTTTATCATGTTCGCAGCAGTCGCAGGATTCATGATATATATGATTGTCCATAAGATCTCTGAGGAGGTAAAAAACAGCCAGGCCCCCGTGCAGACGGTCTACGCAAAGATCGTCAGCAAGCGCACCGCCGTCAGCAGCACATCCGGCAGCATGGACATGAACGGAATGTCAACGGGCGGCACGACGTCCACCACGCATTACGTGACCTTTGAAGCACCGGACGGCTCCCGGCTGGAGCTGAAGGTGCTTGGCAGCGAATACGGAATGCTGGCCGAGGGCGATCAGGGCGAGCTGACCTTCCAGAGAAAACGATACATCGGCTTCAACCGGCAGGCGACGCCGGAACAAATGCTGTACGCACAGCAGATACAGGAGCAGCAGCGGCTGAATCAGGCGATGCAGGAGCAGATGCGGTACGGGCAGACGCTTCCGCAGGACAACCCGCAGAATTTCATACAGACAGATGACGGGGGTCAGCGCGCACAGTTTTGACTGTTTTTTCTTCGCAGGAAAGAGGATTTTCACAAACCCAACGACAGAATAAGGAGGATCATCACATGGCAGGCAGAGGAAATCCGTTTGAAGGCATCGTACCGTTTCTGAAGGCATTGCCCTTCATCTTTTTCGTGGTCGGAGCGATCATAATCACTGTGATCTGGCTGCGCCGCAAGCACAAGGAGCGCCTCGGCGAGCTGGGCGGCATGACGACCGTGAACGCGACCGTCGTCTACAAGCGGCGGGATGTGCGGCGCGACATCAATTCCGCGCCCTACGATGAGCGTTACAGCAACACCAATTTTTACTATGTGACCTTTGAGGAGAAATCCGGCAACAAGCTTGAACTGCTGGTCTCCGGCGAGGTCTATGATTCGGTCCGGCGCGGAGAAAGCGGCGTGCTGTCCTATCGGGGACTGCGCTTTCTGGAATTTCTGCCGCAGAAGCGTGCATAAATTTGCCGGATAACAGAAGGAGAGACAGGCATGGTACCGGTCAGAGCGACCTTTGAAAAACGCCGCCGCGCGAAATATATCTCGCATCTGGATCTGATGCGCTGTATGCAGCGTGCGTTCCGGCGTGCAGGCGTGCCGATCTGGTTTACGGAGGGATTCAATCCCCATGCATATCTGATGTTTCCGCTGGCACTGTCGCTCGGCTGCGAAAGCGGCTGCGAGTGCATGGATTTCCGCATTGACGGGGATATGCCGATGCAGGAGGCAATGGAGCGGCTGAACCGCGTCCTGCCGCCCGACCTGCAGATCCTGGCGGTCGCGGCACCTGTCCGGAAGCACACGGACATTGCCTTTGCGGATTACGCGGTGCGTCTGGACAGCGAACAGCCGGATGCGCTCCGCACAGCATGGGATGCGTTCATTGCGCAGCCGGAGATCCTTGTGGAGAAAAAGACCAAGCGCGGCACGGCGCAGGTCGATGTGAAGGCACAGGCGGAGATTCAGGATGTACAGACAGCGGCGGACGGGCTGCTGCTGAAGCTGCGGCTGCCTGCGGGCACCTCGGTGAATGTGAATCCGGGACTGCTGACCGATGCATTTCTGGCGTGGCTGCCGGAGCACGCGCCGGAGGTTCAGACCGGGACGGTGCACGCAGAACGGCTGGCGATCCTCTGCGCAGACGGAACGCCGTTTGCCTGAGCGGTCGCACGAAACACAAAACAAAGGACGCTGATCGAAAAAATCGGCGTCCTTTTCTTTCCGTATCCGGTCGGGCTTATGCCTGCCCTAATATTCCATTTTGCCTTGCTTTGTTATATTTCCTTGCTCATCAAACTCAACGTACTCTCGTTGATCCCAATCATTAATCCTATCAATTTTTCCATTTTCATACCATACATAACTTTTTCCTACACACCTGTTATTCTTATTAACTATATAGTTCTTGACCTTACCCGATTCATAGAAGTTGACTTCTACTCCGTCTTCCAAACCATCTTTAATATGCATATAATACCACAAGTCCGGTTTGCCATAATATAATTGATATAACACGCCGCTGAACCGTTTGCTATAATCAGGATCGCCCCAATCATCACGATAGCACAAATATGTTATGCGTTTCATGATGCACTCTGTAATATCAACCTCATCCCAATCTGTTCCGTGTTCAATCACATAATCCCTTGATAATATCGTTATCACTTTATTTTCAAGTAAGTAGTCAAGGGAAAATTTACTCGGATCAATCGGTTCCATAATATCTCAGCCTCCTCAAAGGGTTATGAACGGCACTTCATTATATTCTGTTTTGATTATACCACACTCACGCCGAAAAAGTAAAGGGGCAGTCATGTTTTTTACACTTATTCTTGAAAACGCCAACAGTGACCGGGTGGACATGACCACAACCGCCGACCGGTATATGACCGCAAAGGCCGGGGATTGAATCTGCCGCCCGGCACGATCAGCACATCAAGCTGTGCAGGCATGGACGGCAGCCGTTTGGAATCCATGCCTGTTTTCCGGAAATTACCAGTCGCAGAACGCGAAAAACTGCATATGATACTGTTAAGCGGCAAAACCGCGCGCCGGTGCGAACGGGAAAGTGGCAGTACAGCGATCGCTGCAGCCCATAGGATAGCTTCCGGTTCGGGTGCCGGAAGCGCCGCTTTTCGGATAACATGCACCGCGGCGGACTGTGACGGTCTGCCGCGGTGCTGTTTTCAGTCGTCAGTTTTTGCGGCGGTGCAGCCCCGATCTGCCGCAAAAATCATTCGTTTTGACTAAAAAAGCAATGAATTTGTACGGATTCACAGAAAGGATGCCGAAATTGATAACCGGATTTTACAAATAATTCGTTGACAACCCCGCCGAAATGTGCTAAAATGATATCGGGCAGACTGTTCCGGATACAAAATACAAGAAACCCGGCGTCTGCGGTTTCCATACACTGTTTTTTATTGTTTTTACGGGGAAAATTAAGGAGGAGCAATCAGGATGAAACGATCTGTAGGTACTCTGGCGCTGCTGCTCGCAGCTTCTGCTGCGGCGGGTCTTCTGGCCGGCTGCGGCGAACAGAGCGGCGGCTACGATAAACCGCTGGATTCCGCAACGGCCGCGGAAGTCGCGGAGATCGCTGCGAAGGACGAGCGTCTGACCGGCGAGCTGGAAAATAAAACGATCAAATGGATGGCAAACTGGGATATCAACCCGGATGCGACCGGCAAATCCACGCCGATCGAACTGGCGATCTTCCAGAGCCGCTACGGCGGAAAGGTCGAGTATCACGAAGTCGTCTGGGAGTCGCGCTTCGATCAGCTTACCAATTCGATCAACGGCGATGAGGGCATTGACTTCTTCCCGGCGAACGATCTGGACTGCATCCCGAAGGGCGTCATCAACGATATTTTCGTCCCGATCGACGATTACATCGACTTCAGCGATCCGCTGTTCAAGGATACCAAGCCGATCGCCGATCTGTTCATGTGGAAGGGCAAGCACTATGTCATTGCCAACAATGTCACCGGCGATAACTGCGTCGTGATCTATAACCGCGACACGATCGAGGAAAACGGCCTGCAGGATCCGGCCAAGCTGTTTGCGGAGGGCAAATGGGACTGGAACGCCTTTTCGGATATGCTGAAGCAGTTTGCCGATCCGGAGAACGGGCAGTACGGTCTGGACGGCTGGTGGTTTGAGGCCGGCCTCTCCGCGACCTGCGGCGTGCCGTATATCGGCATGGAGGACGGCAAGCTCGTCAACAACCTGAAAAATCCCGCGATCGAGCGTGTGCAGAACTGGTTTTATGACCTCGGCACGAGCAACTGCGTCGCGATCGGCGTCGGCGACTTCGGCTGGACGGCGCACAAGGAGTACATCGGGCAGGGCAAGGAGCTGTTCTGGCTCTGCGGTGACTGGGCACTTCTGAACGATTCGTGGAAAAACGATTTCGGCGAGAACGCCATGTTCGTGCCGATGCCGAAGGATCCGGAGGCGGACAAGTATTATGTCCCCTGCGGTCTGGACGGCTATGTCATGGTCAAGAACGGCCATAACCCGGAGGGCGTTGCGAAGTTCGCGGCCTGCAAGCGCATGATGATCACGAATCAGCGCGCAGACGAGATCGCGACCGAGCTGCTCTATACCGATTACGGCTGGACAAAGGAAATGGTCGATATGCTGCACAAGTGCCACGAAATGGCCAGGGAGAACCCGCACTACGACTACTACAATGCCGTTTCCAGCGATGTGTCCAGTATCTTCGATACCAGTGAGAACAGCATCCGCACCGCGGCAAAGGGACAGGTCAAGTGGAGCGAGACCGTCGGTGTCATCAATGCTGCGATCGACGCATACCTTGAAGACGCAAATTCCTGATCCGGATTGCGGATCAGCAGCAGAGTCCGGTGCGATCAAAACCGGGCTCTGCAATTTTTGTGCGATCCGCCCGGAGATACCCTGAAAAAAATGATAGACCGATTCTTTTTTGAAAATCACGGCAATCATTCAGGTTTATTTCATGAAATCTGTGCATTATGCTCAAAATCAAACTCTATAATTCTACAACGAACATGATTGAATCACTTGAAAATCACATGAAACTATGCTATAATGATTATAATGCAACAATAGGCATCATTATCATTTTTCAGGAGGCGCGGCTATGGGATTTAAAATAAAAAACGGCGTTTTGCTGAAATATGAGGGTGTCAGCGCCTTGGAAAGACTCGGGATCCGCAAGCAGGATGAGACGCTTGCCGTGCCGAAAAATGTCGCTTCCATTGCTGACGAAGCGTTCTCCATGACAGAGGTCAGCAGTGTTTTTCTGCCGCCGTCGGTCACCGTGATCGGAGAGCGCGCGTTTGCGCTGTGTGCAGATCTGCAGTATGTTGAATTTTCCGAGGGACTGCGTGAGATCGGGACAAATGCCTTTGACGGATGCCACGTTCTGCGGACGGCGATGCTGCCCGATACCTGCACGACGGTCGGCGCATGGGCGTTCTGCAACTGCGGCGGCCTGAAATCGGTCCGCCTTTCCGAAAAAATGGAGTCGATCCCCCGCGGCACATTCTCCGGCTGTTCGCGGCTGGAGGCGATCACGGTGCCGGCCAGTGTTGAACATATTGACAACCGTGCATTTTATGCGTGCACCTCGCTTCTGAAGGTGAACCTCTCCAAGGGTCTGCGCACGATCGGCCGCGAGGCGTTTGCGTGCTGCTCGGCCATGTCCTCGATCTATATTCCGGAGACGGTGACGGAGATCGCAGAGGATGCGTTCGCGGGCTGTACGGAGCTGCGGAATGTGATCATCCCGCCCTCTGTGACGCGGCTGCATCCCTATGCATTCGGCTCCGAAAACCATATCCAGACGATCACGACAGTGACAGGCAGTGCGGCGCACCAGTTCGCGCTGGAGCATAACATTCTCTGCTATACCGAAAAGGAAGCGGCACAGCTCCGCGGCTGCAACCCGAGCTTTACGCTGGAATACGGCACGCTGAAAAAATACACGCAGGAATACAATGTGCGGGATATCATGATCCCGGACGGCGTGATCTGCATCGGCAAGCACGCCTTTGAGCAGAACCGCCAGCTCGTCAGCGTCGTCATTCCGGAGGGCGTCGTCGAGATCAGCAGCTATGCGTTCAACGGCTGCCGCAGTCTGCAGCGGGTCTATCTGCCCAGCACGCTCAAGCGCATCGGCAGATTTGCGTTCCGCGACTGTTCCCTGCTGGAGGTCATTCTTCCGCAGGGCATCGAAACCATTGAGAAAAACGCGTTTCAGGGCTGCACGGCCATGCGCCGGTTCTATATGCCCGATACGCTGAAAACGCTGGAAAATGAGGCGCTCCGCGACTGCATGTCCCTGAGCGAGCTGCGGTTCTCCGCAAGCCTCGAATCCGTCAGCGAGGGCGTCTGCGTCGGGTGTTCATCCCTGCGCACCGCCGTCATTCCGGAGGGCCCGAAGTATATCCAGCAGAATGCGTTTTCCGGATGCAGCAGCCTGCAGGAGGTGTTCATCCCCGACAGCGTCGTCGAGGTCTCCGGCAATGCATTCGCGGAGACACCGCTGTTCAAGATGACCGCCGGCCATTATATCGTCGGCAGATTCCTCATCAAGGCGGACGGCTACAGCCCGATCCCGGTCGGCGTGCACCGCATCGGCCCGCGTGCCTTTGAGCGCGGCGGCCTGCGGCAGGCGGTCATTCCGGAGGGCGTCATCAGCATCGGCGACAATGCCTTCGCGAACTGCGGCGTCCTGACCGATGTCGTCATCCCGAAAACGGTGACGGAGATCGGTGTGGATGCGTTTGCGTATACGCCGTGGATGACCCGCCGCACAGAACCGTATACCGTCGCAGGTGCGAACATTCTGCTGCGTGCCAATGTCATGACGGCGAAGATCAGCATTCCGGTCGGGGTGCGCTGCATTGCGCCGTCTGCGTTCTCGCAGCTCCCCGCCAAGCATATCGTGATCCCGAACGGCGTCACGCATATCCAGCACGGCGCGTTCTCGTACTGCGAGCAGCTGGAGACCGTCGAGCTGCCTTCGACGCTGCGGCGTCTGGACGGCTACCTGTTCCACGGCTGCACCAAGCTGAGCAAGGTCGTGTTTGCGCCGGGCCCGACAAAGGTCGGCCACGCGATGTTCAGCAGCTGCCTGTCGTTAAAGACGGTCACGCTGCCGGATACCGTCACCGAAATTGACAATGAAGCGTTTTATCACGCGGGCATCGAAAAGCTCGTGATCCCGGACGGTGTCACGCGCATCGGTCAGTCTGCGTTCAGTCACTGCGAGCATCTGACGGATATCCTGATTCCGGCGTCCGTCACGGAGATCGCCGAAAATGCGTTCACCGAATGCCCGAAGTTCCGCGTCCATGCCGATACCGGCAGCTATGCCGAGCGGTATGCGAAGCAGCATCATATGATGATGACGGCCGTTCCGATCAATCCGGCCGTGTTTACGGAGCCGGAGCCCGAGGCGGTCCAGCCGCAGCAGACGGCGCCGGTACCGCAGCGCAGGGCAGACGAGCCGCCTGCCTCCGATCCCGCATTCCTCTGGGAGAAGCACGAGCCCGCCGAAACGGAGCAGCCCGCAGTCAAGCAGCCGGAGCCTGCGGCAGAGCAGGAAAAGCCGGTGCAGGAGGCGCCGCCGGTACAGGCGGAACAGCCGAAGCAGAAGTCTGCGAAGAAATCCGCGCAGAAGGCGGAAGCGCCTGTCGAGGCATCGGAAAAGCCTGCAGAGCAGGAGGCCGTCAGCGAAGCAGAAAAGCAGGAGCCGGTCAAGGCAGAGGACACAAAGCCGGAACCGGAAAAGGCCGCGGAAGCATCCGCAGAGCAGCCGGAACCCGCACCGAAGAAGCGGCGTAAAACCGTTTCCTTCGACGAGGAGGAGGAGCAGAATTATGCCGAGCGAATCAAGCGCGAGCTTGAGGATGCCCGCAAAAATTCTGTTAAGGCCGATCCGAAGGTCAAGCTGCCGAAGCTGACCGAAAAGGATGCGGAGCCGCCTGCCCCGAAGCAGAAGAAGCGAAAAAAGAAGGAGCTCACCGAGGAAGAACGCGAGCTGAAGCTGCGTGCCAAGGAGACGCCGGAGGAGACGAAGGCGCGTCACCGGGCAAAGCTGCTCGAAGATCTGCCGGAGCTGCCCGACCTGCCGGAGGAGCGCGTATCCAAAAAGCGCCCCGCACCGGAGGCCGCAAAGCAGGAGGCGATCTCCGGGACCGGGGACAGCAAGCCGGAGCCGAAGCAGGTAGAGGTGCCGGAAATCAAGCTGGTGGAACCTCCCGCAGAGCCGAAGAACGATCTGCTGAGCGGTCTGCCGGATGTTCCGGAGATGCCGCCGCGCAGAAAGCCGGCCAGAACGATCCGGCTGGATATCCCGATGATCGACGAGGTCAAGCCGATCAACATTCCGAAGGTGGACGAGGGCGCACCGCCGCCGCTTTCCGCCGAGGCAGAGCAGGAGAAGGATCCGTTCGCGGATGCCGATATCCACTGGAACAGCGACCAGACCACATTCACGATCCGTTTTTGATTCGTGTCGGCGGGGAGCCCACGCTGGCATTTCCCTCCGAGGACGGTTAGCGAAGTGCTCCCAACAAGCCAAACACACGCCGCGGGGCGGCTTCTTTGGAGTTATTGCTCCCAATATTGAAACAAAAAGGACGCTGACAAAACAGTCGGCGTCCTTTTGTGTTTTTTCATTATACTTCCGGCGTGCTTCAGTATTGGGAGAAGCAAAGCCGCAGAGCCCGCGAACAGCGGCGTGCACTTCAATCATTGGGAGAGTCCGGCTCATTTCCCTCCGGGGCTCCCCGCCCGCAAGAAAGGCACAGCCGAAGCTGTGCCTTTCTGAATTGCCTGTGAATCGGGATCAGCCCTCTTCCGGAATTGCGCCTCTCAGGCCAAGGTACTCAGCTGCCCAGGTATCATAGGTCAGCGGTTCCTTGTGGAGCTCTTCCATCGGAACGACCTTCTGGCCGACGATCTTTGCATCGTCCCAGTTCTTTTCGTAGTGCTTTGCGACCGTGACCTCGGTGTAGTACTGCAGAATGTTGATGACATCCTCAAGGGCGATTTCGCCGTTGCCGTCGTGGGTATCCATTGCATAGTGCGAATACGGGAAGTATGCTTCCTGCATATCGCCCAGCGAGTTGATGTAGATGCACTTGTCATCCTTCAGCAGGACAGATGCCTTCTTCTTCGCAACAGCAGTCTCGGTGTAGTAGGCCAGTGCGAGCTGGACGTCATCGACGGAGACCTCACCGTTCAGGTTGGAGTCGCCGCGGAGAACGAGGTAAACGGTGTACTTGCCTGCTCTCAGACCTTCCTTGATGCCTTCCTGCTCGATCAGAGCATCGTCATAGCCTGCATCCTTGACAGCCTTCTGGACAGCAGCAGCGTCCTTCAGGATGAAGTAAACGGAAGAAGCAGCGCAGCCGGCGCCTTCCGGCATGGTCATTTCAGACGGGCTGGTGTATTCCGGCTTGAATGCATCGGTGACCTCGACGGCCTTGTCAGGCTGCTCGACGCCGCCCTCATAGAAGCGCAGGAACACGCTCAGGCCGGACAGATCGAACTTGCCGTCCTCCTCGGACCAGTAGACATAGCCTCTGTCGTCGATGCCCTTGAACTCGAAGGAGACGAAGGTTGCCGGCGTGGTGGAGGTGACAGGAGCCTCAGTGGTCGTGGTGACCGGCTTCGTGGTAGAAGTGACCGGCTCAGTGGAAGTGGTGACCGGCTTGGTGGTAGAGGTGCCCGGAGCCGGAGCAGGAGTGGTGGAAGTGACCGGCTTCGTGGAGGAGGTCACCGGCTTCGTGGTAGAAGTGATCGGCGATGTTTCCTTTGCGGTCGTCGTCGTGGTGACGGACGGTGCCGGCTCGGAAGTGGTCGTGGTGGTGATCATCTCGGTCTCGATGGTGATGATACGCTCAACATCATAGAATGCGGAGCCCTTCATGCCGTAATCGGACTCACCCTTTGCAGTGATCTTCTTGGAAGACTTGAAGGAGACGAGCTTCTTGCTCTCTTCTGCAAGCTTTGCCTCGATCGCAGCCTTGACCTCATCAGCCTTGTCGTCCTCGATCTCGAGGATCGCTTCTGCGGTGTAGCCGTCGATCTTGTAGGAAGCGCTGGTTGCGTTCTCAACGATGCCCTGAATGTCAGAGAGCTTCAGCTGAACATCAACGATGTCGCCGTAGTTTCTGCTGACGATGTCAACAGCAGCATCATAGCAATCCTGAACCTTCTCATCCGTCCACACTGCGGAAGCAGATGCCGGCTTCTCAGCGTTGAACTTGTTGATCGCCTTATTGGTGTAGTACTCAGGAGCCTTGACACTCTTTGCAGCCTCGACCAGCTTGTTGCTGTAATCGGTGTAGAGCGTTTCGAGATCGGAAGCGGAAGCGGTGATCGCCTTCACAGCCTCGATCATCGCAGCGATGTAGCCCTCGCCGCTCTTTGCCTTCTTGACATATCTGTCGACCTTTGCATTGAACTTCGCGGTATCGCCGCCGTTCTTTGCGCCTGCTTCCTTCAGAAGGGCAGCAGCCTCATCGACCTTTGCAAGAACGTACTCTTCAACAGCCTTGTAGTCCTTGTATTCCTTGCCGTTCTCATCCTTGATGGTGACCTCGTAGGAAACGGTCTTTGCATCGAAGTCGGTCTTGACATCGACTTTGACGCTAGCCTTCAGGGTCAGCTTGGACCAGTCAACATCGACCGGCTTGCCGTTGAAGGTGACTTCCTTGCCGCCGTTCTGGATGCGCATTTCCTGCTCGATCAGTTCGCCGAGAACCGGAGCGAGATCAGCGATCTCGAATGTAGCGGTGCCGTTTGCCTGGCCGTCGGTCGAAACCTTAGCGGTGGAAACAGCTGCGAGGATCTCGTCTGCAGTTGCGGAGCTGACGCGGTCAGACTTCAGCATTGCTCTCTTAGCATACTTCTTGCCGTGATCCAGGCTGATGATGTAGCTCTTCGGGCCTGCAGCGAGGGCTGCAGCCTCCAGCTTGTCATTCCAGTCGGAATGCAGGCCGTTCCACGGCGTTTCTTCGTCGATCGGAACGAACAGTGCGAACTCCTTGTCGATCGTTGTTGCGGAGCTTGCTGCAGCGGGTGCTTCATCAGCTGCGCTGACGTTCACAGTGGCTGCAACAGCGGAAAGCTGGCTCAGCACGAGAATCGAACTGGAAGCGGCTGCGAGTGTACGCTTGAAAATTGATTTCATTCTAACCTCTCCTTTGTTATGAAATAGATTATGTACGGAATGTGTCGCAGGTTCGGGCTGAAAGCGGGTCTGTCACAGCCTGTTTTCGATCCTTTCGTGTGCTGAGACACATATACATATTGACATTATAGCATTGTTCTGCGGAAATTGCAAGCGATTTTTCATAAATTGTAAAGATTCAACAAAGTGCATATTTTTGCTTATAAGCGTTTGGATATTTTATACACGCAAATTCCTGTTTTTTCCGCTATTCCACGGGAAAAACAGGCCTATTCGGGGGTGTGGTCCCCGTCATTTTGCACAAAATCCGTCACATATTGCGGAAGTCTTATTGTTATCTGATAAATATATATCAAAATGCAACAAAAGCTATTGACAAATCAGGAAATATGTGGTATAATGCAGACAAGAACAGAACAGAAACACCCAATCAGACAGGAGGCGTTACCAATGGGCTAACAGCAATATCCGCAAGATTCAACCACTGAAAAGAAAGGATGTGCTTCCGATGCAGAGGGCACCCGACGGATAATATCCGGCAGAAAAATGACGATCCTGAAAGCGATCGGATCTCAGAATAAAGGATGTGTTACCGATGACCAGGTAAGCGGTTCCGTGGATACGGAAAACAGCAGGAAATATACAAGAAAGGATGTGAGTCCGATGCCGGTCTCCGAAGGACAGCACAGCGGAAGGTATGGTATAGGCCGGAAGCCGTGCGGTGAACTGAAAAGCTGACAGCTCTGTCACCCGTGCAGGCAGGGCTGTCAGCTTTTTTGTGCACCGGAATATGCAGATGAAACCGCCCGCAGATACGGCTCTGCGGGCGGTGTGTTTTACATATTCTTCGAGGCGTAGCCTGTCCAGCTTCTGTCGCGGGAGAGCGCGCCGCCCGCGGTGAACACCTGATAGCAGGCGGCATCCTCGCGGAGGAACGCGTCAAACCATGCGGTCATGTAGCCGGAATAGGAGCCGGGGCTCGTGCAGCATTTGGTATGCCCCGCACCCTTGAGGCTCGCATAAACGGCGGTCGAATGGGTGCTGTTGTAGGCAGGCTTGACATACCGCGAGGCCGGGACGATCCAATCCGCGCTGCCCGCCGCATAGAATGCAGGAACGGTCAGCTGAGCGGCGCTGCCGGTCTGGACATTGCCCGCGATCGTAAACACGCAGTCGATGCGGGCATCGGCGGCTGCCGCGTTGACAGAGCTCATTCCGCCCTGCGAATGTCCCGCCGCGCCGATGTGTTCGAGGTCGGCCTTGCCGTAAAAGACGCTGCCTGCGTCGTAATTTTCCGCTGTGATGAAGTCGATCGAGGCGCGCTGCGCATTGCCGTTTCCGGCGAACATTTCGCGGTTTGCAACAACGATATAGCCGTCAGCGGCGAGATCGGACAGCAGCCCGTAATAGAGCACGGGCGCGCACATGGTACCGTTCGCCCAGACGATGACCGGATAGGTCGTTTCATCCTGCACGAGCAGGCTTTCCGGATAAAAAACGATGTGGCCGTCACCGAGCTGGTCGTCGCATATCACGCCGCCGCTGTTATAAGAAGCCGCGGAGGCCGGCGCCGCTGCAGCCGGGACGGAGAGCGCGCAGATCACGCCTGCGAGCAGTGTGCTGATGATGCGTTTCGTCTTTCGTTTCATGTTTCAACATCCTTTCTGTTGACATTGTTGATATTACCCACAATTCACGCGGAATGTGAACATCTTTATTATAACATATCCTGCTCAATTTGTCAATCTTGTCAGCAAAAAAGTTGTAGAAAGGAGCTTGTTATGCTGTCGGCGTTCAAAAGGTTTCCGGTATCCTTTTCGGGCGCACCGTATACCTTTGCTTGTATGGCTGTTTTCAGTTTTGCGTATCGTTTCGTTTACGCGCTGTGAATGGGGTCATCTCCCGGAATTGCGTTATTCACTTTTCATTATTCGTTATTCACTATTCACTACTTTTGCCGCATGGGCTTTCTCGCTTTATCCTTTTGTCCGGTGTTATATTTAGCTGGGCGCGGGGCGCGATTCCTGAGAGGAAACCTTAAGGGAGGGGAGAGAGCGCTCCTTCGTCGCTTATTCTCTCCCCTCCCTTAAGGTTTCCTCTCAGACTCTCTTTCCTTATTCCTCCCCTCTCTGGGTCGCACCGCATACCTTTGCTTGTGTGGCTATTTTCAGTTCTGCGTATCGTTTCGCTGCTCGCTCTGAATGGGGTCATCTCCCGAAAAGGCCATACAGGTTTTCTATTTGCTTGCGGCGGGCTTTAGCATTGGGAGCAGGAAAGCTAAAGAAGCCGCCCCGCGGCGTGCGTTACGAATGCTGGGAGAGGTTCGCTCACCGTCCCCGGAGGGAAACGGCTGTCGGCCCTGCCGACCCGGAGGGAAACGGCTGTCGACCCTGCCGACCCCATTTTTAATCCGTCGGAGACACCTCTATCACGCAGTATTCGGAGATGCAGCCGGTTTTGAACGGGATCGCCCAGCCGGATGCGCCGGATGTCACCAGAAAATCCGTGTTCCCGCGCCGCTCCGTGCCGTATATCCGCTCATTTGCCCCGATCAGCAGCCCGATCAGTCCCGCCGGGAACACATGCCCGCCGTGCGTATGCCCCGACAGCACCAGATCGGCACCGGCAGCGGCCTCTGCACCGTAATCGTTCGGCTGATGATCGAGCATGATCAGATACCGCGATTTGTCGAGCGGTTCCGTCAGTGCCTGCGCGGTTTCCCGTTCGGAATAGCTGCGGTCGAGCCGCCCGGTGACCGTGAAGCTGTCCCCGATCTCCGCGCTTTCATCCCGCAGCAGCGTGACGCCGTTTTCCGCGAGTGCTGCCTGCAGCTCCTCCTCCGTGAAATCGCGGTAGCGGAAATAACCGACGTCATGATTGCCGTAAACGCTGTAAATGCCGTAGGTCGTTTTCAGCCTGCCGAGCGCTTCACAGGCGGCGAGCATATCGGACTTTTTGCTCTCGTCATCGACGAAATCGCCGGCGATCAGCACCAGATCGGGGTTCTCCTGCCGGATGCGGTCACAGAGCGCGGCGAACTTTTCACCGTCCAGCGTGATGCTCAGATGCGTGTCCGCCAGCAGGACGATGCGCAGCGACTGCCCCGGTTCAAGCTTTTCCGAGCGGAAGGTGTAGGCCGTCCGGTACACATGATGCGCAAAATACCAGCCCGCGCCGAGCACCGCGAAGGTCAGCAGCAGCGCGGCACCGCCCGCGTAATTGCGGGTGCGCTCCTGTTTCCGGCATTTCCGGATGACCCATGCGGTGAAATCACAGAGCATCCAGATCAGCATAAAGTAAATGATAACGACCGGCATCGTATACAGATTGATGAAATATCCGGTGCTTAATATGCCTGCGACCGGCACCGCGGCAAGCAGCCACGACAGCAGCTTATGCTTCTCCCCGAGCCGTTCCAGACAGCGGAACCGGTGAAAGCGGCTCATCAGATAAATGATACTGATGACCGCGAGTACCGTCACCGCGGCAAAAATTGCAATCCACATGGTTATGACCACCCCCGTTTTATTCTGCATACTATTATACATATTCCGTTCCGCAATGTCAATGCAAGGGGCGGCATATTTTTCCGGTCTGCCGCATATATATCCCTGTGAAGCCGTTTTCCGCGGCATTTCAGCGCTTCTGTCTGCACAACATTTCCGGGCGAAACCGCATAAAACTGTGCAGATATACAAAGAATGTGAAAAGATAAAGAAAACCCTTGATTTTTTTCCAAAACATGGTACAATAGATTTAGCACTCGAAGAAACAGAGTGCTAAACTTCTCCGCAGGAGAGTGCCAGAATTACGGCGGCGGGGCTCCCCCGTCCCCGAATATAGAACAGGAGGAACCTATCATGACTATCAAACCTTTGGCTGACAGAGTTGTCATCCGCATGACCGAGGCTGAGGAGACCACAAAGGGCGGCATCATTCTGACCGCTTCCGCACAGGAAAAGCCGCAGGTCGCAGAGGTCGTTGCAGTCGGTCCCGGCGGTGTCGTGGACGGCAAGGAGATCACCATGCATGTCAAGGTCGGCGACAAGGTGCTGCTGAGCAAGTATGCAGGCACCGAGGTCAAGCTGGACGGCGAGGAGTTCACGATCGTCAAGCAGAACGATATTCTCGCAATCGTGGAGTGATTCCGCGCATCAATGAGCACATTGTTCCGGCAGGCAGCCGGGTTTATGAAAGGAGCTAATCATTATGGCAAAGGATCTGAAGTACGGCGAGGAAGCAAGAAAGGCGCTTCAGGCCGGTATTGACAAGCTGGCAGATACCGTGAAGATCACGCTCGGCCCGAAGGGCAGAAACGTGGTTCTGGATAAGAAATTCGGCGCACCGCTCATCACGAATGACGGCGTGACCATCGCAAAGGAGATCGAGCTTTCCGACCCGTTCGAGAACATGGGCGCACAGCTCGTCAAGGAAGTCTCCGTCAAGACGAACGACGCAGCCGGTGACGGTACCACGACCGCAACGCTGCTCGCACAGGCGATCGTCCGCGAGGGCATGAAGAACATCGCGGCAGGCGCAAACCCGATGATCCTGAAGAAGGGTCTGGACAAGGCCGTGAATACCGCTGTCGAGACCGTCAAGGCAAATTCCAAGACCGTTGACGGCTCTGCGGATATCGCAAGAGTGGCGACCATTTCCTCCGCTGACGAGACGATCGGCAAGCTGATCGCAGAGGCAATGGAGAAGGTCTCCAAGGACGGCGTCATCACGATCGAGGAATCCAAGACCGCTGAGACCTACAGCGAGGTCGTTGAGGGTATGCAGTTTGACCGCGGCTATGTCAGCCCGTACATGGTCACGGATACCGATAAGATGGAAGCAGTTTACGATGATGCATTCCTGCTCATCACCGATAAGAAGATTTCCAACATTCAGGAGATTCTCCCGCTGCTGGAGCAGATCGTCCAGAGCGGCAAGCGTCTGGTCATCATCGCAGAGGATATCGAGGGCGAGGCACTGACCACCCTGATCCTGAACAATCTCCGCGGCACCTTCAAGTGCGCTGCGGTCAAGGCACCGGGCTTCGGTGACCGCCGCAAGGAGATGCTGAAGGATATCGCAACGCTGACCGGCGGTGAGGTCATCACTTCTGATCTGGGTCTGGAGCTGAAGGATACACAGCTCACACAGCTTGGCCGTGCACGTCAGGTCGTCATCTCCAAGGAGAACACGATCATTGTTGACGGCGCAGGCGATCCGGATGCAATCAAGGCAAGAGTTGCACAGATCCGTGCAGAGATTGAGAACTCTACTTCCGATTTCGACCGCGAAAAGCTCCAGGAGAGACTGGCAAAGCTGGTCGGCGGTGTTGCCGTTA
>JAFWQJ010000071.1 GCA_017545185.1 Oscillospiraceae bacterium
TAGATGCAGAGCGCTACCTGACAGACCTGTTCTCACAGCCTGCCGGGACAATCATACTGCCTTTTGATTCGTAAACCACCATCCCCGCCATTTCGGCGGGGATGGTTCTTTCATCATGGACGCGAAATACTTGACGGTTACATAATGATTTGTTATGCTATCTGCTTCTCGATTTCAAAACTGGCAAATTGACAGTTTTACCCACACTCTACATATTCAAAAGCTGGGAGGACCATTTGACTTACTCAACTTTTCTTCAACTGAACTCTACGAACTCTGCCATAGGGGTAACATTTCGTTACATCCTTACTTTCGCCGATGTGGAACAGCGATCTGCGTTTCCGGCTGCGTCCCCTCATCCGCCGGTTTGGTACCGTTATACAAATACTCCGATTCCCGCCGCTGCCGTTCCTGATCGCCGATGCATTGCAGATAAGTTCCGCCGAGGACCTGCTCCGCAGTCGTAACCCAATCGGCAGCCTCTTTGAGCTCCTGTTGCGCAATTTGCAGCGCGATGTTCAGCTTGTCTGTCACCATCGGGTCAGAAGTTCCGCACCCGCTGATCGACCGTTCGATCTCCCGAACTGCCTGCTCCTTCTCAGCCATGTCGGCGCGTAGAGAATTCAGTGTTGCTCCGTTGTTGATCTTCGCATTCAGCTCAAGCAGACGGTCAAGCTCCGCATCGTTCTTCCAAGTCAGAATACCTTTCGGATTCTTTTTGTGAACCGGAAAATACCCTTTTGAAAAAGCAACAATATAAGAGTGCATTATTGTGAGCACGCGACTGTTCGGCGCATTGTTCACTTTGGCTTCTTGTAATTTTCGAATCAAATCTCGCTCATATTCATATTTTGCCGACAGCCGATTCCGCAGTGCATCTTCGCTGTAAAACTCTCCGAGCGATTTCAGCCGGATATAGTTTGCGTCGAACTGCGGGCGCACCGCGATATATTTACCGCGCTTCACTTCATACTTCAACTGTTCCAACCGTTTCAGGAATTCCTCAAAGTCTTTCGACTGCATCAGCGTTTTGTCAACATCATCACGCAGCTGATCGCGCGCCGCACGTTTCGGTCGCCGGTAGTTATCCTCAACCTTCCGGATCTCATCGACATAACACTTCTGCGCCTCGAAGCCGTTTTCGGTTTCGCGGAACGGAATGCCGCGCCGCCGGAGTTCGTCCTGGACAAAGGTTTGCTTTGAATCGTCCGCGTAATAGAACGACATATACGGCGATTCCTGCTGCGCTTCCAACACATCAGCGCGGTGCTGAGTCTGCGCAAGCTGCATCTTTAATGCACTCATGTCTTCAAAGCAGCTCACTGACCGCGATGCCCGCAGCGATTCTGTCATGCGTTTTGCTTCCTGCGATGATTTGTACTGATCGACGGTCATGTGCAGATAGTGCGCGTCCTTATCCTCACGCTCGTAACCGTGCCGATGCAAAAGTTCTTCCATATACTTCCGCTCCGACTCTTCCCACATGACCAGCTGATTCACGCTGCTGTTTTTCGGAACGTATCCCATTTCTTTCAGCGCTGCACGCATGGATACGCCTTTGCTCAGTCCGATGCTGCGGCCTTTCGTATAGAACGGAATGAAGTCAATGTGCAGATGCGGCGATGCTTCATCATCGTGCAGCACCGCATTGAAGACGTAAAGATTTGGATTCCGCTGCTGAAACGACTTTATGTACTCGTCGAGCATTTCTTTTACGCGATCACCATCTGGCGTCCTTGATGCCGCAGTGTGGCAGTCACCAAACTGCACGATCACTTCATAGTAGGGTTCTTCCCGATGACCGTGAACAATGTGCGCGTAGTAATTGTCGATCATGCGGCAAGGTTTCTTTTGTTTTGCGTTATACTCACGCAGCGCTTTTCCGAACAACTGGTTGTAGGCATCTTCGACGTACTGCTGCTTGTAGGTGATGTTGTGCGCGATGCGTGTAGGGTCAACATTTTCCGCGGTGAACTTTCTGTTGTTATGCTGGATGTTCGAACCGTGAACGGCGCACGCTTTTCCGAGTGTAAAGCTGATGCTCAGATTTTTCACGCCCGTCCTCCTTTCCTTCTTTTTCAATGTGTGTTCATTCTGTGAAAGAACGCAAAAACGTCGTTTTCAGAACTTCATGGATACTCCACCCAATATCAGTCCTGTACCGCCCGTTTCGGCTGAACAGGACTGACTTGGGATTCGCCGCTCAACTCGTCGAATGGAATTGCTCTGCATCGTGGGAGCTTCCCACACCCTTCCGCGTCAAACCGATCTGTTCATAATAGTCGTTCGTCTGATTTCCAAACGCCAAGACATAGATACTCGTCAGCAGAATCAGCGTCGATGCCTCTTCCTCGTAAAAATACAGCGATACTTTTTCATCACCCCGATCATTGAATGTGCGTCCGTGCAGCAAAATCTTGCGCTTGAGCTTTTCGGCATCGGCAGCGAGTTTGTTGTTTGCATCCGCTGCGGAAAAACAGTCAAGCAAATAAATCAGCGCGTTGATCTGCTCGCGGGTGAGGTAGACAGAAATCGGTCCGACTCTTCGCCGTGTTCTTTTCATTTGCATTCTCCTTACTTCTCGCTTGATGATGACTGTTCGGCTCTGCTCTTTAATGCCGCGAATCTTCTGTCATCACCTTGCACATGGAATGTCTTTGCACGCTCAAATATCCGGCTGATGATTCGTTTCTGTGTGAGATCGACGGGCGCTGCGAAGTCATTAAGTGTGAGATTCGATGTGATGACACAGGGCTTTCCGCTGCGAAGTCTTCCGTCAATCAGATTGAACTTGATCTCGTCCATGTAATCTGTACGGCGTTCGCAGCCGAAGTCGTCAATCACGAGCAGTCCGGTGCGATTCATTTCATCATACACCGCTGCTTTGTCAGGACTGTTCCAGAGATGCTGTTCGATCTCGGAGACTGTGATGAACCGCGCCGTCATGCCGGCATCAATTGCAGCATTCGCAATGCACGCTGCCATGAATGACTTGCCGGTTCCGCAGTCGCCCCAGAGCAGCAGCCAGTCACGGCTGTTGACTCCGGTTACGTTCTCTGCATACGCTTTGCAGGTCTTGGTAAGTGTCGGCGCTTTCCCGTCATCATCCGCGAATACCGTGCCGATCAGATCGGAACCGTGAAAGCAGATATTACGCCGCTGTTCGATTTCGTTCCGCCGGAGTCTTTCGCGCATTGCATCATCATCGGCTTTCATGCAGACACACAGGCAGTATACGGCAATATCTGAATCAGGGAACGGTCGGCACTGCTTCGGCGTATGACACTTGCCGCACATGAGCAGGCCGGTTGCTTCATCGGTGTAGTCACTGTCCTGAATCGGGATCGCTGCTTCCGCTTTGGTTGCAAGAACATCGAATACATTTCTGATTGCACTCAAGTAAACACCCCCTCCACCGCGCAGTGCGCGGCTCCATTACGAGAATGACAGTTGACGGTATTGTGACGTAACTTCCCGACCGCATCAGAAGATGCCATCCAAATTATATACCGGCTGAACCTGTGTCGGGATTTGCGACACTGGTTTCTGATCTTTCTTCGCCCAAGAACGGATCACCGCGAGGAAGTTCTTGTAATGCTTGTCGGTCGATGCAACATACTCCGAGACCGCTTCAATACGCTTCTGCCAGTCGTTCGGGAATTCAGTCTGGAGTGTGCTCATCTCTTCATCAGTCAGGTATACATTCTGATATTGACCGTATTTATGACGGACAGACGCCGGAGCACCATCCTCTTCTATACTAACCTTACCTATACTATACTTACCTATACTAGGTTGACAGTTGGTTGACGTTTGGTTGTCACTTGGTTGGCAAGTGGTTGTCAGTTGGTTGTCATCTGGTTGGCAAGTGGTTGTCAGTTGGTTGTCATTTGGTTGACAGCCGGTCGGCAGTCTGTCCGCAGCACACAGATAGGGGATCATCTCACCGTTTTTGTACTGTGTAAGCAGATCCTCATACAAACTCGGCTGACGGCGGTCACTGCGGATCATGTTATTTGCTTTCCAGTCCCAGATGTAGGTGACCAGATCGGCGTTGAGAATTACGATGAAGCCCTTTGCAGCCAGCAGTTTCAGATCATCCTCGCTCGCACCGGTCATTCGCATGACAGTGAACGCTTCGACAATGCCGGAATCATCCGCGTGCATTCCGAGATCGTAGTAGAGCAGTCGGGCAGTCTGTCCCATTTGCAGGAAGCGGGCAGAACTGACGATTGCGCCTGAAAACATCCGTCTGTTTGCCATATCCCACCTCACAGTCTGATCGGAATCGGCTGGATGACGCCCTGATTCAGGGACTCATCCTCCGGCTCAGGAATGGAAGACTGGTTGAAGAAGTCCGCCATGCTCTGCACATTGATGAGGATTTTGCCGCGCCCGACACGCACAGCCTTGACCGCACCGGTCAGAGCGAGCTGGCGGCAGTAATGCCGGCTGATACCGAAGAGCTCGGCGCACTCGATAATACCTTTCATAACGGGAATGTTGGTGTTCTGCATCATGTTCATGTGTACCTCTCTTTCTCTCGACGGTTTGAACCTTCTGCTTCTATTGGAGGATCAATAGTTGATTCGGCGCATGGCTGCAAGTTCGTTGATGACTCGAATGATCATTTCACGCTCGCGCTCAGGGAGCTCCGTGCGGAGCTTTCTGGTCATGGTCGGCTCTGAGATGCCCAGCGCCAGTGCGATTTCCCAGAGATAGACGCTGTTCTTTGCTGCATACTCCCTGATTTCCTGAGTTGCTCTTTTCATGATAAACCTCTCTTTCTTCATACCGCCTGCTTCTTCCTGCATTTTTCTCACATTTTTCACACCACCTCTTGACAAACCACATAAAGACTGCTATAATGATTACAGCGATGACGATAGGTTCTCTAAAATAAATTGTATCATAGAATCCGCCATTTGTCAAGCAATTGAAAAATCTTTCTTAAACGGTCGGTTTATTTTCCGAATCCGGAAATATTCTTCCGAATCCGGAAAAAATTTTCCTAAAGGAGGAGCAGCATATGGACTTAAAACTGTTCTCAGAGCGCATTCGTGAGTTGCGCGGAAGTAAATCACAGCGCGAGGTTGCGGAAGGTATCGGCACGACACAGCAGAGCCTCGGACGCTACGAAAGCGGAAAGCGCAAACCTGATCTTGAGGTCGTCGAAGCCTTGGCACGCTATTTTCATGTGTCCGCTGATTATCTTCTGGGGCTCAATGATGAGCCATCACCGAATAATGATCTTTATAATGCAGCCGCGGCATTAGGGCTGACGCCGATTTCTGTTGAGCATTTGCTTGCATTGCAGACCGATGAAACCATTCATGGCTTTGAAGAACTGCTGGACTATGTTTTGCGGATCGTTCCCGCTGAATTATTGCTCAACATTATGAACGCACAAAATCAGCTGATGGCGCGCTACAATGATCGCCTGCGGATATTAAAACAGTACAATCAGGAGAATGGTATAGATCTGCCCGAAAGCATTCTATCGAATGATTTGAATGATTACTCCGAGGCAGAAATGCTCGGTTTCAAAGCGGAACTGCTGAAATTCAATGCCTACTATAAAGAGATTGTACTGGATCGCTGTCAGGAACAACTGCAAAAGCCTGAGAAGATTACAGTCGAAACCGCAAGGGATTTTGAGCAGAAATGTCGCCAATACGCAGAATTTCAGCTGTACCGAGCTGATAATATGTGGGATACGGCAATGCAGGATGTTGATGCATTCATGCGCAAGGTGAAGACAGAACTGTTTGAGAATTTTGTGTATTTCAGGAAACTGTCCGATCAGAAAGAGGAATCAGAGCAGGCGTGATTGGAAGGACATTCCCAAGTCATGGCTGCGCACCGGATATTACGGATTGTAACAGGAGGGCTGAACATGGCACGAATCGAACCGCGAAAAAACAAGCAGGGCAAAGTCGTTTCCTACCGAATCCGCGTCTATCGCGGCTATTCCGATACCGGCGAGAAGCTGAAACCTTTTGAAACAACATGGAAAGTGCCGGATGGTTGGACGGAAAAGCGCATTCAGAAGGAATTACAGAAGTTTGCCGTAGACTTTGAGAATCGCTGCCAGCAGGGCGAGGTCAGCGCAGAGCAGGACATGAAGCTGTCAAAGTTCTGCGGATTGTATCTCAATCTTGTGAAAAACAGCCTTGCTCCTCGTACCCTCGAAGCATACGGCGACTATATCGACAAGCTGATCATCCCGGCGCTTGGTCACATGAAGCTGTCAGAGATCAAGCCCGTCCATGTGCAGCGATTTGTGCAGATGCTTGCAGAAACACCGAAGCCGAACGGAAAGCTGCCCTCCGCAGCAACTGTGAAGCGGAAACTAGTCTGCCTGCAAAGCATCATGCGGCAGGCGGTCAAGCTTGGTATCATCGCAAGCAGTCCGGCAGATGCAAAAAAGCTGACGCTGCCAAAAGTCGTACAGCCGGAAGTTGAGATTTTCAGCAAGCAGGAAGCCTCGGCGATTGTCGAAGCCTTGCAGAACGAGCCGCTGCAATTCCAGGTCTGCATTCAGCTTGCGATCATCTCCGGCGCTCGGCTCGGCGAACTGGTCGCACTGAAATTCTCTGATGCCGACTGCGAGAATCACAAGGTTCTCTTCCAGCGGTCCGCATACAAGCTCCGTGGCAAACCGACCGCAACCAAACCGCCGAAGGACTACGACGTCCGCATCGTATCGGTCACACCGGAGGTATCCGCTCTGATTCAGCTTCTGAAAGGGGAAAAACAGCATATCGCAGAGGAACTTGGTACAGCGTGGCACAATGAGGATTGGATGTTCACGCAATGGGACGGCACAGAGATGCACGTTCAGACACCGTCCAAGCAGTTCAAGAAGTTTTTGAAGCGAAACGGCTTCAAAATCCGCAAGTTCCACTGTCTGCGCCACACATCGGCGACACTGCTCATCTACTCCGGCGTGAATCTCCAGCAGGTGAAGTCGCGGCTCGGTCACAGCAGCCTCACAACGACGCAGCGCTATCTCCATGCGGTCAAGGACGCGGACACGGAAGCTGCGAACGCATTGCAAGCCCTGCTCATTTCGCAGCACAAGAAGCCCGATGAAGCATCCGATGAAACTCTGAAAAAAGCAAAATAACGCAAAAAGAGGGATTCACCCAAACCGGTGAATCCCTCGCTTTTTTGCATGGCGCGATTACGCCCCTTTTATTGACTTTTCTTCTCTTCCGTGCTATAATTTTCCTATCATCCGTTCAAAGGAGGCGTTTCAGGTGGATTTTATTGAGGAAGTAAAGTATTGGATCGAACAGGCGAAAAAGGCTGACCCGAATTATCAGGTGTTCGGAGCATCAAAAAACAAATATCAGTTTGCTCCACCGATTGATTTGAAGGAAGTCCGTGCCTTTGAGCAGGAGCATCATCTGAAACTGCCGGAGAACTATGTCCGTGTCCTGACAGAACTTGGGAACGGCGGAGCAGGACCGTATTACGGACTCTATCCTTTAGACAAAATACTGAACACATTTGTTGATGTATGGGAAATGCCTGAACCGGTAACCGGTAAAGATGAGACGTTTATCGATGATTCTCTGACGCCGGAAAAGTGGAGTGAGATGAATCGCCTGATGGATGAGGCGGAGGACGATGCTGCCTACGATTTACTTCTTGAAAAGTGCATGGCCAATGCTGTCATGATCTGCGACCAGGGCTGCACGTATGAATCTATGATGATGTGCAGCGGCTCTGCAAACGGAAAAATCTTCAACATTGAATGGAGTGAGATTTGGAAACACGAACCCAAGCCGACACACATGACATTTGAAGAATGGTATCTCGGTTATTTCAGGGAGATTGCTGCAAAAAACAAAATATCGTGGTACGGCTATTACCGCCTTGGCACAGAGGAAGAACTGATTGCAGCATATGAAAAAGCAGCCGATCTTGAACCGGAATCCCGTAGAGAAGAGCGCCTTGATATATTATCTTCACTGGATCGGTTCCGCCAACTTTCTTCTGATACGATCAGTCGCTTAATCCGAAATCCGGATGATTCGATAATTGCATCGCTCATTTATCTGATTTTGCATTCAGATAAAGCCACAGGGCTTGCCATGTTCGACGAAAGATTTTATGGAGATCATCCTGAAAAAGTCATTCTGATGTGCAGATCCATTCCGGACGAAAGCAAAGACAAATACTATCAAAGAGCGCTTGAGATCTTGTATTCACCTGAGATTTCTGAAAGACCGATTCCTGCAATTGCCGGACGCGGTGAAGAACCTTGCGCTGAAAGACTGCTTTTCTTTTTGGGAAAATGTCCGTGCAGAAGCGCAAAGGATCTGATCTCTTATGCAAAGTCCGGACAGAATCCGGATGAATGCCGCGGCACTGCCGCTTATGTGATCTGTGAATGCCCGGATGTATCACAATATCAGACTGAAATTGCTGAACTGATGCACAGCAGTGTTTACCGTGTCGCCTTCAATGCCATGCAGGGCGCGGATCGTGCAAAGCTGAGAGAACCCGTCATCATGGATGCATTCCGGTGGATGAAGGAGCATTATCGGGATGATCAGACGATTCAGAACAATCTGGAAAGAATAAAGGGGCTGTAATTCCTTTACAGCAAAATAACGCAAAAATGAGGGATTCACCCAAGGCGGCGAATCCCTCAAAATTTTTCGCGTAGAGCCCTCATAGAGCCCTCAAACAGTGTCCAAAGGAAATACGCCGCTTCTCGTGTTTTGAAAAGTGGCGTATTTACGAAATATTCATGAGTGAGAAATGAGGGGCTCGAACCCTCGACCCTCTCCTTAAAAGGGAGATGCTCTGCCAACTGAGCTAATTTCTCATAGCAACTTAGATATTATACCATAGAATCGCATTTTTGTCAAGTGTCTGCGAAGAAAAAGCGGATCGGAAGGGAAACGGCATCAGCCGTTCCCTTTTCCGCTTTATGATCACAAATTACACACCGAACTTGGTGGTGAGGACCGGAACACCGACGCCCATGGTAGAAGCGACGGTAACAGAGCGCAGGTAAGTACCCTTTGCTGCTGCCGGCTTTGCCTTCACGACTGCCTCAAGCAGGGTGTTGAAGTTCTCCTCGAGCTTCTCAGCGCCGAAGGAAACCTTGCCGATCGGGCAGTGAATGATGTTGGACTTGTCGAGACGGTACTCGATCTTACCGGCCTTTGCTTCCTGGACAGCCTTTGCGACGTCCGGAGAAACGGTACCGGCCTTCGGGTTCGGCATGAGGCCGCGCGGACCGAGGACCTTACCGAGACGGCCGACGACGCCCATCATATCCGGAGAAGCGATGACAACATCGAAGTCCATCCAGTTTTCCTTCTGGATCTTCTCGACGAGATCCAGACCGCCGACATAGTCAGCGCCTGCAGCCTTGGCAGCCTCGTACTTGTCCTCCTTGCAGAAGACGAGTGCGCGGACGGTCTTACCGGTGCCGTTCGGCAGAACGACTGCACCGCGGACCTGCTGGTCTGCGTGACGGGAGTCAACGCCGAGGCGGATGTGTGCCTCAACGGTCTCGTCAAACTTTGCCTTTGCGAGCTGGCAAACAGTGCTCAGAGCATCATTCGGCTCATAGAGCTTTGCCTTATCAAGCACCTTTGCGCTTTCGACATATTTCTTACCGTGTTTCATTTATGAAAAACTCCTTTATCATCAATCTGTGGTATGCCGGAGTCTGGACTCCGGCTGACGGAAAAATCCTCCCACGGGGAGTACCGGACTCAGTCGGCGACGACAACGCCCATGGAGCGGGCAGTACCTGCGATCATGCTCATAGCTGCCTCGAGGGAAGCTGCATTCAGGTCAGGCATCTTGGTCTCAGCGATCTTCTGGATCTGCTCCTTGGTGATGGTTGCGACCTTGTTCTTGTTCGGAACGCCGGAAGCCTTCTCGATACCGCAGGCCTTCTTAATGAGGACATCTGCGGGCGGAGTCTTCGTGATAAAGGTGAAGGAACGGTCTGCATAAACGGTGATGATGACCGGAATGATCATGCCGGCATCGTTCTTGGTGCGCTCATTGAACTCCTTGCAGAAGCCCATGATGTTCACGCCGTGCTGACCGAGCGCCGGACCGACAGGCGGAGCAGGAGTTGCCTTGCCTGCGGCGATCTGAAGCTTAATAAAGCCAACTACTTTCTGTGCCATGGTAATTTTACCTCCAAATAATGTGGTGTATGGCGGGATAACCGTATTTCAGGCTATCTCTCCCACGACAGCGGTTTCCGCTGTCTGCAAATGCTGACGGCGTTCTCAGTTATCGCGCGCCACATCGGTGAGCGCGAACTGGGTCGGTGTTTCCTGACCGAACATGGAGACGAGCACCATGCAGGTGCCTGCTTCGATGTCGATGCTCTGGACAACACCGGTAAAGCCGTCCATCGCAGTGCCGACGATCCGGACGGGATCACCGACGCTGAGATTGATCTCGACGGTCTCGCCGAGATCGACGCCCATTGCAGCGATCTCGTTGGGTGTCAGCGGGATCGGGTGATTGGGCTCTGCTCCGAGGAAGCCTGTGACGCCGCGGATCGAGCGGATCAGATAAGCGACCTCGTCATTGTGAATCATCCGCACGAGCACGTAGCCGGGGAAGATCTTTCTGGTGATCTCCTTTTCCTTGCCGTCCGTGATCTCGCGCACCTGCTCAGTCGGGATCTGCACCTCAAGGATCTTATCGGTGAGCTGCTGATTCTCGGCCTTTTTGACAATGCTCTGCGCAACCTTGTTTTCGTAGCCGGAATAGGTATGAATCACATACCACTCTGGTTTCTGGGTATTATTCTCATTCATCACAATTCCCTGCCTTCACTCAATATTGCGCACTGCCTGTGTGCAGCCTCGCATCATCTTACTTTTTGCCGCTGATCGCGAACTGGAAGAGCCAAAGGAAGCCCTTGTCCAGCAGGAAGGTATAAGCGGCGAATGCGAGCATTGCTGCGAAAACGACGATGCTGTTGTTGACCACCGTTTTCTTGTCCGGCCAGACGACCTTTTTCAGCTCAAGCTTGAGATCCTTGAACCACTTGGAAATCCCGCCGCTCTTGGACGATTCCTTGTTCTTCGCTGCCTTTTTTTCCTTTTCGGCGGCAGCGACCTCCTTGTCCTTCGCCATAGGTTTGTTCCTTTCTGTTCCTGTCAGCAGGACGCTGCGGAACGTCGGTCGGGATTCTTACTTGGTTTCCTTATGCAGCGTATGCTTGTTGCAGTGTCTGCAGTGCTTCATCATTTCGATTCTGTCGGGGTCATTCTTCTTGTTCTTCTTGGAAACATAGTTTCTGTTTTTGCACTCTGTGCAAGCAAGTGTGATCTTGACACGCATGGTCGGCACCTCCTGTTTGATATTTTCCGCTCTGCCGCGCCGCAGGGCAAGGCTGCGGAAGAAAGTTTGCCTCCCTCTTTCCGGTGCATTCTCCGGACGCCGAAGCACAGCAGCATCCGTCTGTATGCAGGCACAACAAAAGCGCCTCCGCAAAGAGGTAAAATAATCATACCACAAAACGGCAGTTTTGTCAAGCATTTTTTCGCGTAACGGCAGGGATTCCGCATATTTTGGAGATTCTGACCATTTCGCGGCGGAATCCGCGGCTGTTTTTGACTTTCTGCGGGCTGTGCGGCATAAAAGCGGCCGTCCGCAGTGAATAATGAATAGTGAATAGCGAATAGTTGCGGTGTGTCCGCTGGCGCGGACAGATTGGAATCCGCCGCCGCAGGCGATACTCCCGTGATTCACCGTTCAGGATTCACTGTTTCAGCGCATCCGCGAGCCGGAGCAGCGTTTCCTGATCCAGCTGCTCAAAGCGGACATTCGCATCCTGTCCGCATTCAGCGAGCGCGTCCGTCACCTGTTCTCTGGAAAGCCCAAGCCCCGATGCCAGCGCATTGGCTGCGGTCTTTCTGCGCTGCGCAAAGCCGGCCTTCACGATCTTCAGCACCCGATGCAGCTGCTCCGGCGTACAGAGCGGCGTGTCATAGGGCGTGATGCGGATGACCGCGGAATCGACCTTCGGTGCGGGATAGAACGCATCCCGCGGGACGCCGAACAGCTGCTCCGCATCGCCGCGGAGACGCACCGCCGCCGTGACCGCACCGGCCTGTCTGCTGCCGATCTCCGCGCAGAGACGCTCTGCGGTTTCCTTCTGCACCATGACAGTGATGCTGCGGAATCTTGCGCCGGATTCCAGCAGGTGCATCAGAATCGGGGAAGTGATGTAATACGGCAGATTCGCGCAGACCGCGACCTCCCGTGCCCCGAAATGCTCCTTCAGAAATTCCGCCGGATCGACCTTCATAATGTCCTGCCAGACGACGGAGATATTGTCAAAGTCCGCGAGCGTTTCACCGAGGACAGGCTGCAGCCGCCGGTCAAGCTCGACCGCGACGACCTGCTCCGAGCGCATCGCGAGCTGCTGCGTCAAAACGCCGAAGCCCGTGCCGATCTCCAGCACGCCGCATTCCCTTGACGGAATGCCGTATTCGGCGATCGCGGGGCAGACCTCGGGGTCGATCAGGAAGTTCTGTCCGAGCCCCTTGGAAAACGAGAAATTATGACGCTTTGCCAGCGTCCGGATATACTGCATATCGGTCAGTTCAGGCATAGTTACCCCCATTTTGCAGGCGATCCCGCTGCACAAAGGTCAGCGGATATGTTCATCGTAAAAAGCGAGGAAGCGGTCAAACAACTCCGGATCAAGGGAATGCGACCACTTTTCGCGGTCAAGATGCGTGCGGATATATTCCGCCTTGTCCTTGATAAAGCGCTCTTTGTTTTCCGCCGCGTTATAATCATAGTCAAGCGTTTCCAGCCACGCGTCAAATTCCGCGTTGAACGCTTTGATATAGGCCGTATCATTGTAAACATAGTTATGTCCCCGGTCGGCAAAGCGCAGGAACGTGAACCGCGGGTCGTCCTTGTAAGTCTCGTAATACACATCATAGCCGTACTGAATCGGCACGACGCCGTCGTCCTCGCTGTGTACGACCATGACAGCGGCATCGGACGCGGCAAAGCCGTCCATTGCCGTATTGGACGCATATTTGCCGTATCTGACGCGCTCATACAGCCGGATAAACGGCATCATGGTATAGATGACATTTCCGGCCTGTTCCTTTCCGCCCGCTTCAAACAGATCGGACGAGCGGCTGCAGCCGGAACATTCAATAACAGCTTTCACTTCCGGATGACAGGTCAGCACGCTGCACGCGCTGTATCCGCCCCAGCTGTGTCCGAACAGCACGACCGGCAGCTCCGGGAAACTGCCGCTTTCCTTTATAAAGGAGATCGCATGGTCAAGGTCGATCACACCCTGCGGCACGCCGCCGACGCCCGCGCCCTCGCTTTCGTCATTGCCCGTCGCATCGTATGCGAACACGAGGTATCCGTGATGCGCGAAGAAATCTGCGACATCCATATAGGAATTATGCCCGGCACCGAGTCCGTGTGCGATCACAAGAATGCCGTGCGGCTCCCCGCCCGCGCTGTAGAGATAACCGGTCAGCATCTGCCCTTTATCAGACGCAAATTCGTATTTTTCACGCTGCAGGCCGTCGAAATCTTCCACACGCAGCATGAACGGCTCATAGCTTTCAAACCGCTTGTTGAAGTTTTCGTTGTAGATACTGACGGAGAATGCCCCCCAGCCGCCGATCAGCAGCAGGACAAGGCAAAGTACGGTGATCAGTATGATTTTCTTCTTTGATCTTTTTGCCTTCATATTATTTTCCTCCCTGTTGTCCGGATTATTTTGTTTTCCTGCAATTCATTTCAGGCAGCAATGCTGCCTCGGTTTGTAAAAGCGGTATCCGCTTCGCGGATGCTATGAAAGAATGGGGACCTCTATCGCAGGTCCCCAAGCCCGCCGAGCTCTTGAACGCAGGGGAATTTCGCCCGTTGCGACGGGCGACGAGGGCTCTGCCCTCGACCCGCAAGCTTTTGAAAAAGCTTGACCAAAACTTTTGATATGACATCGCCGGATGTGAAGTGATAAACTCACAGTTCCTTTGCTTCTTCACAGCTGAAATCTATTGCATTGCGGGTAGAACCCGCCTCCATTTTTTGCTCCCATGCATCGAAACCGGCAGCTTTTTTCTTCTGCTCCCATTGAAAATCACCGGATAATATGCTATAAGCGGGTAGAACCCGCAGCCGTTTTTGCTCCCATGCATCGAAACCGGCAGCTTTTTTCTTCTGCTCCCATTGAAAATCACCGGATAATATGCTATAAGCGGGTAGAACCCGCAGCCGTTTTTGCTCCCATGCATTGAAACCGGCAGCTTTTTTCTTCTGCTCCCATTGAAATTCATCGGATAATATGCTATAATGGAAAAGCGCGGAACCCCGCGCCGCAGATCACATGAAAAAAGGAGTGCTCCCCATGGAACGCAGAGACAAGACCAATTATTATCTGGATATCGCCGAAGCGGTCTCCGAACGCAGCACATGTCTGCGGCGGAAGTTCGGCGCGATCGTCGTCAAGAACGACGAGATCATTTCAACCGGCTATAACGGCGCCCCGCGCGGCCGTCAGAACTGCAGCGACCTCGATTTCTGCTACCGCGAACGCATGGGCGTCCCGCGCGGCCAGCGCTATGAGCTTTGCCGGAGCGTCCACGCAGAGGCCAATGCGATCATCAGCGCCAGCCGCGCAGACCTGCTCGGCGCAACGCTGTACCTTGCCTGTCACGATGCCAAGACCGACAAGCTGGACGGTGCCGTGGAGCCATGTTCCATGTGCAAGCGCCTGATCCTCAATGCCGGCATCGAACAGGTCATCATCCGGCAGGATGAAAACAGCCACTTCACGATCCGGACAGAGGACTGGATCGAGCAGGACGATTCCCTTTCCGAGGATATCACGAAGGGCTATTAAGGCTTTCCGGGGTCTGCCGAAACAGAATAGATCATGGCATTGACCGTTGCCTCCTGTGCGGCGGTCACATGCCGGAATAACAGGAGAAACACCGTCTTTCGCACCTGAATCAGGTGCAGGACGGTTTTTTCTTCGCCCTGCTCCAGCGTGACGTTCACATTGCCGCGCCGGAGCTTTTTTCTTGCCGGCGGATGCACCCAGACCGCTGTCAGCGTCGGAGAATGCCGCAGGTAGCCGTATTCGAGCTTCGGCGTCAGGGATGGCAGCAGCAGCTTCCGGAACGAGATCTGCAGGTCGGCTGCCGTGACCTCACGGAGCGGTCTGCTGAACGGCATCCGCATCACGGACATCTGCAGCCCGGATCTCTGGCCTGTGAACAGGAGCTGATCCTTCTCCTTGCTGTCCGCGTGAAAATCCGACGGCAGCGAGATCGCAAGTGCGCCGTGAAAGCAGGATGCCCGCTTCGGCAAAATCACCACGGATGCCTCCCGTTTGCCCGGAAGCTGTCTGCGCAGCCATTCCGCGGCGCGGGAAAGCAGTCCCGCCTGCTTCGGATCCTTTTCTGTCATGCTGTTCGCCTCCCCTCATGAGAACGGAAACGGAGTGCGCAGCCCTTCAGGATGCAGGCTGCATTCTGAAAGAGCACACTGCGCACTCCTGTTGTCATTATTACCCGACGATCGCGGTCACGATGAAGCCGTCGGAATTGTTGCCGGAGATCTCATACTGTCCGCCGGACGGCACCGGGATCTCCGGATCGCCGGTCGAGGTGCTGTCTACCGGAACATAATAGATATGGTACTTGGTTTTGTTCGTCACATGCTCAAGGACCGTGCCGCCGAAGCGGTATCTGGTTTTGAGCATATCGAGATACTCCTCTAAGCAGAGGTTATTTTCGGTCATATAGGATGCGTGCGGCACGCCGACATAGCGGATCGCGGTATAGCCGCCGCGCTCGCCGGTGATCTCCGATTTATCCTGCGGATAGCGGAGCACGAAGCCGTAGCTTGCCATGTGCTCAAACAGCCACGAATACGGCGCGATGTTGGAGATGTACTCATAACCGCCGTCATTGCGCTTGATATGCAGCTGAATATCGTAGGCGCTCGGGGAATCCGGATTGCTCTTTTCCTTTCCGGTATCCAGATAGCCGTAATTGAACATGATCTCCTGATTGCTCGTTGCACTGTAATACGCCTTCATCAGCCGGTTGAACTGCGAAAGCGCCGTGCGGTTCAGGGATGTGTGTCCCGGATAGGAGATTTCGTAGGTGTCCGGCTTATCCTCTGCGTAGTACACCTGTTCAAGATCCAGCTCCTCTGCGGAGAGGTGACTGGGGTTTTCCTTGTTGACGAGCACGAGCGTTCCGGCGTGCATCGCGTTCAGCTTGACCGGCACCATCTGATAGCCTGCCGGAAGCGACGGAACGGGCTCTGTCGCAGTCGAATCCGAGGCAGAGCTTTCTGCGCCGGGGATCTGAATGACCGGATTGGAATCCGTAATAACGATCGGCACATTGACCATGGAAGCATCCGCGGCATTTGCGGGCGGTGCGGTCGTTCCGGGAACGGCCGGTGCTTCCTGCTGTGCGGTATCCGCCTCGCTGTCTGCAGTTGTCAGGCCGTCATCCGGATCATCCTTGGAGCAGCCCGAAACGCAAGAGCCAAGCAGAAAGATCAGGGCGACCAGGACAATGACCGCAAGCGCGACACGGTCCCAGCGGATCCTGCGTTTATTTGACATGGAGAGAACCTCTCTTTCCTGCTGGAAAAAAGCACAGCCTCACGGAACGTGAGACTGTGCCGCAAGTTTCAGATCATGGTACAAAGCGGCAGCGCTCAGATACCGGGAGCCTCCATCGGCATTTCTGCCGGAGCGGAATCAGCCTCCAGTGCGCTGATCGCAGCTGCCAGTTCATCATTGACAGAAGCAGTATCTGCAGCAGACGGTGCCATGCCCATTTCTGCCATCAGGCGCTCCAGCTCGCTGTCGACCTTGGCATTGCGCTCGAGCTCCTCGAAGGTCGCGACCTCCTCGGGCTTGCCGTTGCCGAGGATCTCGCTGAATGCAGCGGCCTCTGCTTCCTTGCGGGTAATCTTCTCCTCCATCTTGGAGAGCTTGTCGAACGAGCTGTTCGTGTCGATGCCGCTCAGGGACTGTGCCAGCTCCTTCGTGGTATCTGCCATCTGGGAACGTGCGATCAGCATTGCCTCGCGGGACTTTGCTTCCTGCATCTTGGACTTGAGCACCTCGACCTGGGAGCGGATCGCTTCCGTCTGATTGGAGATGGTCTCATACATTTCACGGTAGTTGGCAACATCCTCGTCTGCCTTGACCTTGCTTGCCAGCGCCTTCTTTGCGAGCTCTGCGTCGCCGGCCTTCAGGGCAGCCTTTGCGCGGGATTCCCAGCTTGCAGATACCGAGCAGGCATTGCGGTACTGCTTTTCGACCATACGCTCGCTGGCAACGGCCTTGCCGAGTGCCTGCGTGGATTTGGTCAGCTCCTTCTGCATGTCGATGATGATCTGTTTGACAAGCTTTTCCGGATCCTCCGCCTTATCAAGCATATCGTTGATGTTCGCTTTCAGAATATCACTCAGTCTGGAGAAAATGCCCATTTGATGTACCCTCCTGTTTCATTTTGAAATGATCGGAACCGCAGCACTTGCTTCATGCCGCCGTTACCATATATTATATCAGCTTTTTTTCTCCTTGTCAAGCTTTTTTTGCGGCTTCCGCGGGGAGCCCCCGCGGGCGATTCCCTCCGGAGGGCGGCAGGCGAAGCTCTCCCAATTAGCCGAGCACACGCCGCGGAGCGGCTTCTTGGGCGTTTGTTCTCCCCGCTCTAAAGCCCGCCGCAAGCATACCGGGAATCTTTTTTAGTGAATAGTGAATTGTGAATAACGAATAGTGAATAGTGTTTCCGGGAGATGCCCCCATTCACAGCGCAGGGACAAAACGATACACAAGACTAAATGCGCCGAACAGACAACGGTACGCGGCGCACCCCAAAGGGGTCAAGGGGTCAGGAAAGCGGGGGCTCGGGGGCGAAAACCTAGGGGGATAGGGGGAATAAGCGACGAAGGAGCGCTTTCCCCCTGTCCCCCTGTGTTGTCACCCCCCGATTTCGCGCCCACCAACAGCATACCGATCATCCTTTTTAGTGAATAGTGAATGGTGAATAACGAATAGTGAAAAGTGAATAGATATTCCGGGAGATGACCCCAAACGATACGCAGAACTGAAAACAGCCATCCAAGCAAATCGTACCGCAGATATCAGAATCCGGCAAGGATACCTATACAATATTATAATGTACCGCAAATATAAAATAACAATCTCATTTTTTCACCTCGCTCCCATTGAATTTTTATGTGCGATATGTTATAATGATATCAAATCCGCAAATATGCGAAAGGAGCTTCCGAATATGAGCAAGCAGCAGAAAACTTTGCCGAACAACGGCAGAAACCGTCAGGAGCGCAGACAGCAGGAGCGCAATCCCCGCACAAGTACCTCCGGCAAGCCGACATGGCTGCGTATCCTGATCGTCGCGATCATCGGCGCAATGCTGATCGGCTTCTGCCTCGCCCCGGTGATCGGCCGCTGAGCCGCCGGCTATGGCGAAGGCAAGAACACGGTATGAATGCACCGCCTGCGGTGCCGAATACCTGAAATGGAACGGACAGTGCACGAACTGCGGCGCGTGGAATACCATTGAAGAAGCACTGCCGGAGATCAGGCCGGCCGCCAGAACCGGCGGCACCGGCAATGCAAGGCGTACAGCCGATCTTTCCGCGCAGATCCGCGAGCTTTCCGAGATCAGCACGAATGAGGACATCCGCTATGGCACCGGCATCTCGGAGCTGAACCGCGTGCTCGGCGGCGGACTGGTCAAGGGCTCGGTCGTGCTGCTCGGCGGTGAGCCGGGCATCGGAAAAAGCACGCTGCTCCTGCAGATCTGCCAGTATCTCGGCGAATCGCATTCGGTGCTGTATGTCTCCGGCGAGGAATCCGCACGGCAGATCAAGCTGCGGGCACAGCGGCTCGGCGTCGATACCGAAAGCCTCTATCTGCTGACCGTCAGCGATGCAGAAGCCGTCTGCGATACGATCATGGAGAGCGAGCCGGATGTCGTCATCATCGACTCGATCCAGACCATGCACATCGCCGGACTGAGCTCGGGTTCGGGCTCCGTCCCGCAGGTGCGCGAATGCACGGCACTGTTCATGCAGACCGCAAAAGCCAAGGAGATCCCGATCTTTCTGGTCGGTCATGTGACCAAGGAGGGCTCGATCGCGGGGCCGAAGGTCATGGAGCACATTGTCGATGCCGTACTGATCTTCGAGGGCGACCGCTATCAGAGCATCCGCATCCTGCGGGCGGTCAAAAACCGCTTCGGCTCTACCAATGAGATCGGCGTTTTTGAGATGAAGGACACCGGCCTTGCGGAGGTCGATAATCCGTCGGCGATGCTGCTGGACGGCAGACCGCTCGGCGTATCGGGCACCTGCGTCTGCTGCATGATGGAGGGCAGCCGCCCGATCCTCGCGGAGATCCAGGCTCTGGCCGCAAAGAGCACGCTTTCTGCGCCGCGCCGCACCGCGACCGGCTTTGACTATAACCGCGTGTATATTCTGCTGGCGGTGCTCGAAAAGCGCATGGGACTGTTTTTCGGCGCGCTGGACGTCTATCTGAATATCGTAGGCGGTTTCCGGCTCGATGAACCCGCCGGTGATCTGGCCGTCGCGCTGGCGCTGTATTCCGCGCTTATGGACAAGCCGATCCCGGAAACGGTCATCGCATTCGGTGAGGTCGGTCTCGGCGGAGAGCTGCGCGCCGTTTCCAATGCGGCACAGCGCATCCAGGAGGCCGAACGCCTCGGCTTTACGCTCTGCATTCTGCCGAAACAGACGCTCCGCACGCTGCAGAAAGACCGCTTCACGATCCGGTTAGAGGGTGTATCCAATCTGCGGGAGGCGTTTGCGGTGCTGGAGAAGCAGTCCCAAAAGCAGGCATGACCGCAGCAATATTTTACATGACAGGAGAAACCGTATGGCAGGCATTTTCAGCATCCGGCGGAACGATCCGCAGGAGGAACAGGTCAGTATATCGGATACCGGCACGAACGTCCTGCTGACGGTGCTGGTGCTTGCGGGCTCTGCACTGGCGGAGACCGACAGTCAGCGGCGGCTGATCGTCTGGCTGGCGGAGCAGAAGCTCAACGAGGGGTTCTGCGCCGGGTTCAGTCTTTCGGATATGCCGTGGGACGCGGACAGCTTTGAGGCCGACCGGCAGTTCATGGTGCGCACGGCGGATGCGGCCTCGCAGAAAACGGGCTGGCAGACGCTGAACTACTGGCCGAACGCAAAGGCACTGATGCCGATGCTCGGCTGGTTCCGGAAGGGCTTTGTCCGGCTGAAGGCCGCGGATATTGATCCGGCGAGGCTGACACACTGGCTCAGCGAACAAAACGAGGATGACCCTGTGCTGAACGGGTTTCCGCGCTGCAAAAAGCACAAGGCGTACTTAACGTGGAACGGGTGTATTGCCTGCGGGCAGGCAGCGCCTGCTGGCGTTTTCCTCCGGGGACGGTGAGCGAACATCTCCCAATAATCACAACGCACGCCGCTGAAGCGGCTTCTGATAGATTACTGCTCCCAGTGGGGAGTCCCCGCGGGCGTTTTCCTCCGGGGACGGTGAGCGAACATCTCCCAATAATCACAACGACGCCGCTGAAGCGGCTTCTGATAGGTGACTGCTCCCGGCTGGGAGCCTCCGCGGGTATTTCCTGAAGCCTTGACGGGCGTATGATCATCATATACAAACGGACGCTGATATGTGAAAATCGGCGTCCGTTTTGCGTTTATTGCCTGTGTGTATCGTTCAGCATCTTCGCTTGATCTATTTGTTCGGATGTAGGATTTGGCTGGGCGCGGGGCGCGAAATCGGGGGTGACAACCCAGGGGGACAGGGGGATGCGCTCCTTCGTCGCTTATTCCCCCTATCCCCCTATGTTTTCGCCCCCGAGCCCCCGCTTTCCTGACCCCTGGACCCCCTTGGGGCGCACCGCATACCTTTGCTTGTATGGCTGCTTTCAGTCCTGCGTATCGTTTTGTTCCTGCGCTGTGAATAGGGGCATCTCCCGAAAAAACTATTCACCATTCGTTATTCACCATTCACTATTCACTGAAAGTACTGGGAGAAAAGACGCCAAAGAAGCCGCGATCAGCGGCGTGTGCTTAGCAAATTGGGGGAGCTTCGCTCATTTTCTCCGGAGGGAAACGGCTGTCGGCCCTGCCGACCCGGAGAAAATCGCCGGCGCGGGCTCCGGGCAAAAATTTAGGGACAGGAAGCACGCGGCTTCTTGTCCCTTCATTTCGCATTGTTCTGCTGCGATCAGTCGATCTCCACAGCAACCTTCCGGTTTTCACGGGCTGCACCGGCGCGCATCAGTGTTCTGATCGCCTTGGCGATCCGACCCTGCTTGCCGATCACTCTGCCCATGTCATCCGGCGCCACGGTGAGATGCAGCACGGTCACGCCCTCCTCGTTCACCTCGTCCTCGGTGATCTGAATGGCGTCCTTATCCGTGA
>JAFWQJ010000072.1 GCA_017545185.1 Oscillospiraceae bacterium
GGCGGTGATATGCCCTATATTCGCGTCAGCGAAGTACCGCACAAATGAATCCATACCGCTTGTATGCAGAAGGAGATTTTTCATGTACTTCCTGTTTTCATCAAAAAAGCGCATACAGTCGGTCAGGATATCTATCCACTCATATCCCTCTGTGCCGAAATTCACTATGATCTCCGAGGTGCGCTGAACATAGTCATAGGCAATCAGATCATACTTGTCCTTGAAATGACGATAGAATGTCGCAGGAGAATAATCACAGTTATACACGATATCCTTAATAGTGATCTTGTCTATCGGAACTGTCTCGGCAAGCTCACGGAAGGATTCGGCGAGTATTTCTTTGGCTGTTTTACGTTTCATGGTAACACCCCTGTCGTTTTTTACCATTATAGCATATCAAAGGCGAAAGGTCAATCGTCAGAAAAAAGCTCTCATCGCAGAGAGCTTCTCTATCAAACATTTTGGATCCATTGGGTTCAATGTTTCTTTTTATAGTTTCACCGAGATCTTTCGCTTGCTTCTGCTTCCCCTTACCAAGAACTGTATCCTAGTTTTTCCATCTCATAACATCAGTGAAAATATGGTGAAAGCGCTCTCTTTCTCTGAAACAGTGAGATAATGAGGCGCATCGGGTAACAGAAGATAAAAACAGGAAAAAGCGCATTGCCCTGAACAGAGGACAATGCGCTTCGTTTTTTCAGATATTCAAACGTAACCACCCTTAACCGCAAACCAGCTTGCGTGCTGAAAGGTACGCAAATGCGTCAGTCCTCATTTAAAAAGCTTCCGATTTCGCAGATTAGATACTGCACGGGTCGGGTCCACCAAATCTAAATGCGTAATCAGAACGGTTACGCATTTTTCTTTTTTGCACGGAAATACGCAGGATCGCGGGTTTCCGTGCTTTTTTGTTTCCTGAAATCCGACGAAAAGTTGAGGGTTCGGTAACTTTTATTTCACCTTCGGTGTGCGTACCCGAAGGTTTCTCGACAAACTGGGAGCAGCATCCTGTTTCAGGGTTGCTGCTCTTTCTTTTTTTATTTTTTTGCAGAATACTTGACACGTTCTTCCGATTCCGGTATAATAGTAACTGACAGAATCATCATAATCTGCAACAACGAGATTATAAGGAGGAATTTCATGAAAATATCACAAAAACGCATTCTGAGCATTCTGGCTGCTGCCGCAATGACCTGCGGGACTCTGCCGCAGAGTGCCCCTCTGCCCTTGCTTCAGCCGGTGCTTACGGCAAGTGCGGAAGAATCCGTATACGAGGACTTCACGTATGAGGAAAATGAGAACGGCATCACAATCACAAAGTATAACGGCACGGATGCAGAAGTCGAGATTCCCGGAGAGATTGACGGAAAGTCCGTGACAGTAATCGGCAAACACGCATTCATGCAGAATACACATATGATTTCTGTTGCCATTCCGGACAGCGTTCAAACCATCGGCGCAAGCGCATTCAACAGCTGTACCGGTCTCACAGAGATCGTTTTTCCTCAATACCTGACAACCGTCGAGAGCAGCGCATTCGCAGGCTGTTCCGGTCTGACAAAGGTTGTCATGGCGGGCGGCGTGACGAGCATCGGTTCGGGGGTTTTTTCAAGCTGCACCAATCTGACTGAGATTGATATTCCGGAAAGCGTTACTGATATCGGGTACGGTGCATTCAACTACACAGCATGGCTGAAACAAAAGCAGACGGAAAACCCGCTTGTTGTTGTCAATCATATCCTGATCGACGGTACGACCTGCAAGGGCGAAGTGACTGTTCCGGAAGACGTGACAAGCATCTGCGGAAATGCATTTTACGACTGTACGAAACTGACGACAATCTTCATTCCGCGCGGCGTGGAAAGCATCGGCGATGATGCGTTCAATAACTGCACCGGGCTGATGTCCATTGATTTTGAGAACCCTTCGTCTACGGATAACAGGCTGAAAACCATCGGCTCAAGAGCATTCTTCAACTGTCAGAAACTGAAAGAAATCCGGATCCCGGACAGTGTCACAGACATCGGCTTTTCGACATTCTACAGCTGCACGAGTCTGGAATATGTGCATCTGCCGAAAAAACTGACAGAAATCAAACCGAACCCTTCTCGCAACAGTCCGGGTGTATTTCAGGGTTGCTCTGCGCTGGAAACGATTGAGATTCCGGAAGGCGTGAGCAATATCGGTCAGCAGGCATTTGCTTTGTGCTCCGGTCTGAAAGATGTGAAGATTTACGGCATCAACACAACGATCGGAGTTTATGCATTCTTAAGCTGTTCTTCGGATCTGACACTCTACGGATATGCCGGTTCTCCTGCGCAGGAATATGCATCGCAGAACCCGAACACAATGGACTTCAAAGAACTGAATGCAGCGTTCTCCGGCGTTTCCCTGACACTCACAGATGATCTCGGTCTGAACTTCTTTGCCCAAGGCGTGACTGCGGCAAACAGTGAAAACTATCATGTTGTTTTCTCCGGCAAATGCGAGGAAGCAGGACAGGATATCAAATTCACCGAAAAGGACGGCAAATTCTGCGTGACTGCAAATGTCGCTGCGCCCAACATGGGCGAGTTCATCGAAGCAACGCTTGAACGGCACAACGGCGAATCGTGGGAAACAGTCGATACATTGACCTGGTCCGTCAATGGTTATCTGGCAAGTGCAAAGCCGGAAGAAGGCTGGAGCGAGGAAAAGACAGAAGCATTCAACAAGCTGGTCGATACGGTAAAGCTTTACGGCGAAGTCTCCAATGCCTATTTCAAAAATCCGGAGCATATGCCGGAAGTAACAGACCATAAGGAAGAGCTCCTTGATGGCGATGTGATTTATAACGACTATTGTAAATACGATACTGCTACGCTGGAAGGCGATGATAGTACGAAAGATTCGGATCTGATCTCTCTGACGCTGAATTCCAGACTCTCCATGCGCTTATATCTTGACGGACTGAATGCGGGCGACACGGGCGAGTTCCATAATATAAACAGGTATGGTATTATGACAAACAGCCATACTCCGGTCACTGCCAAAACCAGCCGGTTCGGTTCCTATTTTGAGATCACAGACATCTCTCCGCTCAGAATGGGTACTGTACGCATTATCTACTACAATGGCTTCACCTATCAGTTCTCGCCGCTGACATGGTGCTACCGCGTGAAGAAATCCGATTATTTAAAGGGAAACACCAAAGAACAGGCGATGGCTGATATTCTGTATGAGTATTATATTGATGCGACCGCATTCAGCGAAGCAAACTAAGAAGGAGAATCATTCATGAAAGAAATCTATGTAACACCCGAAACCGAGATCATTGAATTTGAAGCTGAGGATGTAATCACCGAGAGCTGGGAGATCGACCCCGCTTAACCGAACAAAAAGCAGGCAGTCCGCAAGGGCTGCCTCAGCCTGTCGAAAAAGTCTAGCCGCCGCCAGGCTTCCTGATTCCGTTTTTACTTGATCACACTTCAAATTTGCCCCTCTGGCTATTCCGCCGGAGGGGCTTTGCGGACAGACTGAAAGCGCATTGCCCGGCAAGGACAATGCGCTTTGTATTTTCAGATATTCAAATGAACCGCCCTTAACCGCAAACCTGCTTACGTCTTGAAAAGTACGCAAATGCGTCACTTCTCATTCTGAGAGTATCCGATTCCACAGATTAGATACTGCACGGGTCGGATCCATTCCATGAAACAGCATTCCGGATATCCGGGATGCTGTTTTTTTTGCGCTTGCAATTTTCGCAGCGGCGTGCTATAATAATCATAACAGCAATCAAAAACGGAGGTTTCACCGTGAAAACATCACCCCAACAGAACCGGTATGAGCGGCGGTGCAGGGGCGTCTGCATCCTGACCGTTTTCAGTATGCTTGCAGCGCTGCTGCTGACCGGCTGCATCGAACAGCCGCAGACGGATACGCCGCGCCCCGCCGAAACAGCGGCTCAGACGACAACAACATCCGCAGAAACAACGGCAAAGCCCGTCACAACAGAAAAAACGGCTGCATCAACTGCCGCGGAGACGACAACGACCGCTCCGGCGGAGACCTATAAAATGCCGTTCGGTGACATTGCGGACGCGGAGCTCCTGATCACGAACAGCCGGATCTATCCGCTGGTCTTTACGCCGTCCGCGAAGGCGCAGCAGACGCTCGCAGAGGCGCTGCGGACGGCCGAATGGAGACCTGTCGGTCTGTCCGGCAGCATGAATTGCCCCGGAACGCTCTATGTCCGGAACGGCGAGGAATGCTTCTCGCTGTATGCGAACAGCGAAAATTCGATCTATTTCAGGGACAAAGACCGGGTCGGAGAATATCTCGTCGGCAGCCAGACCGTGCAGGCGCTGCGGGACGCGTTTGCAGACAGTGACGGCTGCGCACTGACCTACCGCGGCATGGATATCTATCTGGAGGATGAGATCTGGGCGAGTGAGGGATGGTATCCGGAGCCTTCCGGCACGGCTCCCTGCGGAGATTTCAGTCAGGCGGAGGTCTGCTTTATGGACGTCGGCCTGATGAGTTCCGTTTATGTGTGCACGGATACGGCCGTGCAGCTGCTCTCGGATATCTTCAATGCGGCAGAATGGGAGCCGCTGCCGGATGACACGACAAACGAGATCGCAAAGTCCGGCGTCTTTTATACGGTCTACATCAACAATGACGGCTTCCGTTGTTCCTTCACATACCGCGGCGGCGGTCTCATAGTTTATCGGGATGAATCCGGCTGGCAGAAATACCGCGCAAACGGCGGCGTTTCCGGCGCCCTGTTCGGTCTGTACAGTGCCGTCCATTATAACCGTGACCGCGTTATAGGGACGTATTATGATTCGCAGAATGACCGGACTGTCACGCAGGAATTTGACAATATCTGGGCGGGCGTGACGGAAGCAAAAGCAGAAAAGCCGGAGATTTTTGATTGATATCCCGGCTGCAGAGGAGGAAGCAGATATGGAAGCATACAGGATCACCGCGGCAGAGGCCATGGAACGGCTCATCGCGGGCAACCGGAAGTATCTCGCGGCGCAGGAGCTGACCTGCGACGTCTCGCCGGAAACGCTGCTGAAAGCAGACCGGAGCGGTCAGCAGCCCTACGCGATCATTGTCACCTGCTCGGATTCCCGCGTCATCCCGGAGCTGATCTTTTCCGCGGGCATCGGTGATCTGTTCGTGATCCGCGTCGCGGGCAATGTGATCGACCCGCATCAGCTCGGCAGCATCGAATATGCCGCTTCGCATCTCGGCACGGGACTGATCGTCGTGCTTGGGCATACGCACTGCGGCGCGGTCGATGCGGCGATGAACCACGCGCCGGACGGCTACATCAAATACATCACCGACGAGATCGCGGCGGCGATCGGCGACGAGCAGGACGAGGTGCGCGCCTGCTGCCTGAATGTGAAAAGCAGCTGCGCGGAGATCGAAAAGAGCCTTGAGATCCGGCAGGATGAGGCGGAATACGGCCTGCGGGTCGTCGGTGCGCTTTACCGGCTGGAAACGGGAGAAGTCGAATTTCTGTGAGCGTCCGGCAATATTGCCGAAAAGAGCGCGCATGATTTGTGCGAACCGCTGAAATCCGCGGAAAACGGCGGATTTGTATTGATGCGGCGGGAAAACTGTGATATACTGAAAGAGCGGGATACAGAAAAACCGCAGTGAATGAAAGAAACAGAACGCAAGGAGGAAACAACATGAGCAAAATTCTGGTCGCTTATTTTTCTGCAAGCGGCATCACCGACTATGCCGCGAAAACGCTTGCAGAGGCTGCAGACGCCGATCTCTATGAGATCAGACCTGCGGTTCCGTATACGGAAGCGGATCTGGACTGGCATGATAAGGAATCCCGCAGCAGCGTGGAGATGCGCGACGGCAGCTCCCGCCCCGCACTGGCGGACACCGATGCGGATATCGCATCGCATGACACGATCTTCCTCGGATTCCCGGTCTGGTGGTACATCGCCCCGACGATCATCAACAGCTTTCTGGAAAGCTATGACTTCACCGGCAAGCGGATCATTCTGTTCGCGACATCCGGCGGAAGCAAGTTCGGCAAGGCAGCTGAGCATCTGCGGCCGAGCGCACCGGGCGCGGAGATCACCGAGGGCAGGATGCTCAACGGCAGACCCTCTGCCGCAAGCCTGAAGCCGTGGCTGGAATCGCTGGGCGTATAACAGCTGCGCCGGCCGGGACGCTGTCCCCGCCAAAGCATAAAACTGCAGTATCATAACAACAAAACCGCCGCCGGTCATGCAGGACCGGCGGCGGCTGTGTATTCAGTTTTCTGCCGGAGCAGTATGCGCCGTGATAAACGCGGTCAACTCCGCGGCACAGGCTTTCAGTTCCAGATTCCGGAACCGCCGCACGATCCCCGCATGTGCGAGCTTCTCCTCTGAAAAATCCGCCGTATCGGTCAGGAACCGGCGGCAGAGCTCCGCATAATTCGGCTTTTCCTGCGCCCGCTCGCGATCCAGCGCGCGCTGCAGCCGGAGCCCGTCCTCGACCTCGATATACAGCGGGATCACGGCCTCCGCACCGAGATAGTCCCGGAGCCTTTCAAAGGATTCCAGCGTTCCGATGCCCAGACAGTCGCCCTGTTCCAGCGGGACGGAGCCCTTTGCCGTGCAGTATGTCCAGTCCCCTGCGACCGTGTGATACGTGCGCTCCTCGATCAGCTCGCCGGCCGCCCGCATTGCCGCAAGCGCCTCCTGTCCGATAAAGTGATAGTCCCTGCCCCCCTGCTCGTGATCGCGCTGCGGCCTTGTCGTATACAGCACGACCGGCAGAAGCGGCAGCTGCTCCGAAAGGATATGATAGAGCGAATCCTTGCCGGACGCGCTTTTTCCCATAAGATAAAACAGATGATGCACCTTTGCACACTCCTTTCCGGATCTCTAAAGATCGTTTCTATTATAAGGCATCCGGCGCAGAATGTCAAGATATGAAGGCTCCCTACCCGCCCGAGCGGATAAGGAGCCTTCGCCCTCTCCCCCTAAGTGCCGGAATCCCCCCTACGGTGATTTCCTCTCCTCAGATGTTTTCTTTTCTTCTGCTGTCCGATGCCGTGTGCGGAGCTCGATCGCGAGCTTGTCCGCAAGGCCGGGCTGCTTGCTCAGACGCTCCGTCAGACGAATCGACAGCAGCCGCTCCCTGACATGCATCATCGTTTACATCTCCTCTTCTGTCTCTCCTGAAAATGTTACGTCATAGTATTCCGTCACGCCGGATGCCGACAGGATCCCGCCGAGCACTTCCTTCGCCTGCTCCTTTGCGTCGTGCAGCAGCACGCCCTTGGCGATCGTCTGGCTTTCCTGTTCCTTCATCACGGCACTGATCTTGTCCGTGAACTCCGCCGAGCTGATGTCTCCCGTAATAAAACTGAACAGCCCGTTTTCCTCGCGGAACTTGATGTTTTCGAGGTCTACCGTCTGCGGCATGATGACCGCGTCCGGCACCGTGATGCAGATGACGTTTGCTTCCTTGTCCAGCGTATAGGTGACCTCCGAAAGCTCGATGCCGGCAGAGATCGTTCCGGTATACGTGAAGGTCAGCTTCCGCTCCGCAACGCCCCACCATTCCTTCGTGCCCTTGGAAATGGTCACATCCCTTGAATAATCTTCTTCAGCCGTCACGAGTTTGCTTGCGTTCCGCATCACATCAAAGATCTGCACGGACTTCACGCGCGCTTCGGCCTCCGCTTCCATATCATGCTTGGTGATGTAGCTTTGCAGATTGGCGTTTTCCGCTTCCAGCGCCTTTGTCTGCGCGGAAAGATGATAGATGTACGCCCCGGAGCCGCCGACTGTCCCGATGCCGAGCACTGCTGCAAGGATCATGGCGGTTATCTTCATTGGCATTTCCTCCTTTTGACTTCAGATTTTTTGAGTACGATCCCGGTGAAAAGATCGGAGAGCAGCTTTTTGATAGTCTGTCTCTCATGTCTGTATTATACCAGATACCGCCAAAAGAATAAATAGCAAGATCAGCGGATTACAGCCGGTTATTTTGCACTTTCCCGCAAAATAGCGGGGAGCCCCCGCGGGCGATTCCCTCCGGGAGGCGGTGAGCGAACATCTCTCAACAGTCTTTACCGCACGCCGCTAAAGCGGCTTCTTGGGTGTGACTGCGCCCAATGCTGAAGGTCACCAAAAACGCAGCGGATACGAAAAAGGACGCCGATCGTTGCATCAGCGTCCTTTTGTATGTTTTCAGTTGTGCTTCCGGCGTACTTTATGCTTTGTAGTCTGCGCCGAGCTTGAGGGCAGCCATGTTATTATCAATGGTATGCGCACGCTTGGCCGGGGTGTTCTTCTCGAGCGCCTTGCGGACGGTCTCGAAGGAGAAGATGCCGGTCTCTGCGAGCAGCTTGCCCAGCAGCACGATGTTCGCGCCCTTCAGCAGATTGTTGTCATCTGCGAGCTGGGTCGCCGGAACATAGAAGCAGTCGATATCGGTGCGCGTGGTCTTTGCATCGACCATGGAGCTGTCCACGAATGCCTTGCCGCCCGGCTTGACACTCGGGATGAACGCGTCAAAGGACGGGCCGTTCAGCACGACGAGCAGATCCGGCTCGAGCACCTGCGGGGAGCCGATCGGCTCATCGGAAATGCAGACGGAGCAGTTGCACTTGCCTCCGCGCATCTCGGGGCCGTAGCTCGGCAGCCAGGAGATCTCCTTGCCCTCAAACAGTGCACAGTAAGCGAGCAGCTTGCCGGCAAACAGGATGCCCTGTCCGCCGAAGCCCGCAAGCAGAATTTCGTATGTCATTTTGCGGCACCTCCCATTGCGAGCTTATCGGCATTTACTTCCTCCATGACGACATCCTTGTAGACGCCGAGCGGATAATACGGAATGCACTCCTCCTGGAGACGCTTGATGCACTCCTTCGGAGTAAGACCCCAGTTGGACGGGCAGGTAGAGAGCACCTCGACGATCGAGAAGCCGTTGCCCTTCTGCTGGTTCTCAAATGCCTTGCGGATCATCTTCTTGGTCTCGCGGATATGCGGGACGGTATCAACAGCGGTACGGACTGCCAGCGCAGTACCGTCCAGCGTGGACAGCATTTCGCAGACATGGATCGGATAGCCTGCCTTGCGCGGGTCTCTGCCGTAGGGCGAGGTCGTGGTGACCTGACCCGGCAGCGTGGTCGGTGCCATCTGGCCGCCGGTCATGCCGTAGGTGCCGTTGTTGACGAAGATGACAACGATGTTTTCGCCTCTGGTCGCAGCATGGACGGTCTCCGCCGTACCGATCGCAGCGAGGTCGCCGTCACCCTGATAGGTAAAGACGTTCAGATCGGGTCTTGCGCGCTTGACGCCGGTCGCGACGGCCGGTGCTCTGCCGTGCGGCGCCTCGATCATATCACAGTTGAAATAGTTATACGCGAACACGGAGCATCCGACCGGGCAGACGCCGACGGTCTCGCCCTCGATGCCCATTTCGTCAATGACCTCCGCGACAAGGCGGTGGATAATGCCGTGCGTACAGCCTGCGCAGTAATGCAGACGGATATCGCACAGGGCGTGCGGTCTTTCAAATACAACAGCCATTACTGTGCACCTCCGTTCAGCTTTTTGATCTCTGCCAGCACCTCATTCGGGGACGGGACGATACCGCCCGTTCTGCCGAAGAAGGAAACCGGGATCTTGCAGTCCAGTGCAAGCTTGACGTCATCGACCATCTGACCCATGTTCATCTCGACGGAGAGAACAGCCTTGGCGTTTCTGGTCGCTTCGATCAGCTGCTTTTTCGGGAACGGCCACAGGGTGACAGGACGGAACAGACCCGCCTTGATGCCTGCTGCTCTTGCCTTGTTGACTGCGGATTTTGCAACACGGGAACATGCGCCGAACGCGGTGATGACGATCTCGGCGTCGTCGCAGAGATAGGTATCCGCTTCGGACTCGTTCTCCTCGACAACGGCATAGCGCTCATAGCGCTTTCTGACCTGCTCCTCGAGGTCAGCCGCTTCGATGTACAGGGAGTTGACGATGTGGTGCTCACGCTGCATCTTGGTGCCGCATGCAGCCCAGCCGGAGTTATCCGCCTGCTCTGCCTTGATCTCCGGGAATGCGACCGGCTCCATCATCTGACCGAGCAGACCGTCGGAGAGCAGCATGACCGGCATACGGTACTTTTCCGCGAGATCAAAGCCGCGGACGACGAGGTTCACGACCTCCTGCACGGAGTTCGGAGCCAGAATGATGAGGTGGAAATCACCGTGACCGAGACCCTTCGTTGCCTGCCAGTAGTCCTGCTGGGACGGCTGGATCGAGCCGAGACCCGGGCCGCCGCGCTCAACATTGACGATCAGACACGGGACATCGGAGCCTGCGATATAGGAGATGCCCTCGGACTTCAGAGAGATTCCGGGCGAGGAGGAGGAGGTCATGACACGGGTGCCGGTACCGCCTGCACCGAGCACCATGTTAATAGCAGCGACCTCGGATTCCGCCTGGAGGAACACACCGCCGCGCTTCGGCATCTGCTTGGAGAGATACTCGGAAAGCTCCGTCTGCGGGGTGATCGGGTAACCAAAGAAGCACTTGCAGCCTGCACGGATCGCTGCTTCGGCCAGTGCCTCATTGCCTTTCATTAAAACCTTTTCCAATGAAAACAATCCTTTCCGTTATTATTTTTCGACTACGATGGCACAATCCGGACACATCATCGCGCACATGGCACAGCCGATGCACGCGCTCTCATCTGTGCAGTATGCGGTAAACACGCCCTCTTTGTTGCGCTTCTCATGCTGGATCGCAACGATCTTCTTGGGACATGCCGTGGTGCACAGCTCACAGCCCTTGCAGCGGTCAAATATGACGCTCATTTTTGCCATAGGAGATACCATTCCTTTCCTTTCAGATTTCGAGGCTTATGAGAACCAAAACCTTCATCCTATATTATAGCACATTCCTTTTCGGATTGCAAGACCCTTTTTCTGTGCTTGTGAAATTTTTAACGGGGGCTGTCTGTATATCCGGCATGATCCCGAACGCTGCGGGAGCGGCTGCCTGCCGTTCCGAAAAAGAAGCCCTGCGTGCTTCAGATCCGTGCCGTCAGGTGCTGCCTTCGCAAAATCTGAAAAAGCAGTTGACGAATGCGCAAAATTCTGCTATAATAGAACTGTATAACTTTATCTGCAAAGGATTCTGACGCATGAACAAGTATAAAAAGCTTGCGGCGAATACGGTCGTCTTTGCGATCGGCAGCATCGGTTCAAAGATCCTGGCGTTCTTCCTGAACAGACTGTATACGGCCAGCTTCCGGGACGGCGCGAAGGAGTTTAATGTCAAGGGCATTCTGGAAATGTTCGCAAATTTCCTGATCCCGATCGTGACATTCTCCATACAGGATGCGATCATCCGCTACGGGCTTGACAAAAACTATGAGCAGAAGGCAGTCTTTTCCAATGCCGTGACCGTGTTCAAATACGGAACAGCCGGCATTCTGGTGCTCTCGCCGCTGCTTGCGCTGTATAAGGATATCCGGCCGTATGTACCGCTGCTGGTGCTGTATATCGTTGTATCCGGCTTCCGGCAGATCTCCACGCAGTTTGCGCGCGCGCGCGGCTTCGTCAAGCTTTACGCGGCAGACGGCATCATGTGTACGTTCTCGCTGTTCGTATTCAATATCATCTTCGTCAAGGCCGGCAGCATGGGCGTCACGGGCTTCCTGCTCTCCGTCATCGGCTCCGATCTGCTCTCCGGCGTGACCGTCTGGATCGCCGCCAAACACCGCAATTTCTATTCCAAAAAGTTTGTGGACAGGGAACTGCTCGAGGTCATGCTGCGGTTTTCCGTTCCGCTGATCCCGACGGCACTGCTCTGGATCATCACAGGCTTTTCCGATCAGCTCTTTGTCCGGCATATCGTTTCGGCGGAGGATGCCGGTATCTACAACGCCGCGACCAAGATCCCGAACCTGATCTCCATGGTCTCCACCGTGTTCTATATGGCATGGAACATGAGCGCGATCGCGGAGAACGATTCCGCGGGACGCTCCAAGTTCTATACGCAGATCTTTGAAGCGTATCAGGGAATGCTGACGCTCGCGGCCGGCTTCATCATTATCGCAAGCTCGACACTGAACGATATCCTGCTTTCCAAGGATGTGGATATCCGCTACGGAGAGAGCAACCACTATACGCCGATCCTGGTCATCGCCGTGCTGCTGATGTGCTATAATCAGTTCCTTTCCAGCATTTACACGGTCACGAAGGAGACGAAGCGGAGCTTTCAGACCAGCCTGATCGCCGCGGTGCTCAATCTGGTGCTCAATGCGGTCATGATCCCGCTGTTCGCGGTCTACGGCGCGATCATCGCGACGTTTGCAAGCTATTTCGTCTGCTACCTGATCCGCATCGTCGATACCAGAAGGCTGATCCCGTTCAAGGTCTCGCACCTGCGCTTTGCACTGAACCTCGGTGCGCTGCTGCTGCTCGCGGTGAACCAGAGAACAGGCTGGCATCTCTGGATCTCGATCGACTGGATCGTATTCGCGGGACTGATCGCACTGAACTGTGAGCCGATGCTCGCAACGGCAAAGAAGATCCTGCACCGCAGCTGATGCTGCAATCCCGATTTCTGCCGCTGAAGCGGAGAAAATAAAAAACACAAAAGATTCTGGAGGAAAACTCAAATGGACGGACGTTCAATCTTAATTGCATTTATTCCGGTTGTTCTGACCCTTGTCAACTACGCGATCGTGCGTGACATGCTGTGGGGCATTCTGCTCGGCAACAAGTCGAAGAAATCCGCATTGAAGCTCAAGGCCGAAGCGGAGCCGTGGGGCAGAGCCACACAGAATTACATGACCCCGCATATCACCAAGTATCTCAAGGAATACAAGACATGGAAGGGCATCAAGCTCGGCCTGCTGCTGCTGACAATCGCGCAGATCATTGCGTTCATCGTGCTGATCGCACTGAGAGTAAAGTTCGGTGTCATTGTCGTGATCACTCTGGTCATCTCCGCATTTAACATCTTCCTTTTCAGCATTATGATGAGCAAGACGGAGGCCTCCGACAACAAGCACAACCGCAAGGGCTCTCCGTGGAAGTTTGAACAGTAAGCTGCTGCCCCGACCGCGAAAGGAGAACGATCATGCTTTTTGATGAAACGATGGGCGGACTTCGCTCCGTACTGGACAGTGCCGCACAGAAAACTGCCGGTGCCTTTGAGGGCTCCCGCAATGTCGTGGAGCGCGCCAAGCTCCGTGCGTCCCTGAATGATGCCTACCGCAGACTCGGCAAGGCGGAATATGAGGCGGCGGTCAACGGCGTCAACAGCATGGAGGAGATCAATATGCTGATCCAGAAGATCACCGAAATGCGCCGTCAGATGCTCGATATGGAGCGCGGGATGCAGCGCGGCGGCACAACGACCTGCCCGACCTGCGGCAAGCTCAATTCCGCCGAGGACGTTTTCTGTCCGGCGTGCGGCGCAAGGCTGAGATGAGCCGCCCGCAGAAATCCGATGCGGTGCTCCGCAAGAACCAGATCATCACCCTGCATATTACCGGAATGACCGCAGAAGGCAACGGCGTAGGCCGCTTCTGCGGTCTTGCAGTATTTGTACCGATGACCGCGGTCGGGGATACCGCAGAGGTGCGCATCGTCAAGGTACTGAAAAGCTATGCGTTCGGCATCATCGAACAGCTGACGGAGCCCGCCACCGGCCGCATCGAGCCGGTCTGCCCGGTGTTCCGTCAGTGCGGCGGCTGCGTCTTTCAGCATGTGGACGCACAGACCGAGCTTGCATACAAGGAGCAGCTTGTCCGCGATGCCTTCGAGCGCATCGGCGGACTGCATCCGGTATTTGAACCGGCGCTGGGCTGCGAATCCCGCGGCGGCTACCGCAACAAGGCGCAGTATCCGGTCGCGGAGCAGGACGGGCATCTGATCTGCGGCTTTTATGCGAAGCACAGTCACCGCGTCATTCCGTATACCGGCTGCGCGCTGCATCCGCCTGTCTTTACGGAAATTCTGGAAGCGCTCCTGCCGATGCTGGAACGCTGCGGCATCACGGCATATAACGAGGAAGCGCACACGGGAATGCTGCGGCATATCTATCTGCGGCGGGGGTATCACTCCGGCGAGATCATGCTCTGCCTTGTGACGCGGGTTTCGATCCGCAAAAAGGTCGCGCCCTGCCTTGACGAATTGCAGGCGCGCTTTCCGGCGATCAGAAGCATCACGGAATCGGTCAATCCCGACCGCACGAATGTGATCCTCGGCAGGACGGTCACGCTGCTTTCCGGTCAGCCGGAGATCACCGATACGATGTGCGGCAGAGCGGTGCGCATTTCGCCGCAGTCGTTCTATCAGATCAATACGGCGCAGGCGGAGCGGCTTTACGGCATTGCGAAGGATTACGCAGACCTGCACGGCTCGGAAGCGCTGCTCGATCTCTACTGCGGCGCGGGAACGGTCGGGCTGTCCATGTCGGATGCCTGCGGAAAGCTGATCGGCGTGGAGATCATCCCGCAGGCGGTCGAAAACGCAAAGGAAAACGCAAAGCGGAACGGCATCGAGAACGCGGCGTTCTTCTGCGGGGATGCGGGCACCGTTGCCGCAAAATTTGCCGCAGAGGGTCAGCGGCCGGACGTCATCGTCGTAGACCCGCCGCGCAAGGGCTGCGATACGCTGACGGTCGAATCCGTCGTGCAGATGCAGCCGCAGCGCGTGGTCATGATCTCCTGCAATCCCGCTACCGCCGCCAGAGACGCCGCGCTCTTTGCCGAGCGGGGCTATACCGCGGAAAAGGTGCGGGCGGTCGATCTGTTCCCGATGACGGCGCACGTTGAGACGGTTGTCCTTCTTTCCCAACTCCGTCAGAAGCCGGATGATTATATTGATGTAGATGTGGATGTAGCTGAATTAGAGGGCACTTCGGCTGAAACAAAGGCAACCTATGAAAAGATAAAGAAGTATGTTGCAGAGCATAATGATGGGATGAAGGTATCTAATCTCTATATTGCTCAGGTAAAGAGAAAATGTGGTATTGAATTGGCAGAGAATTTTAATCTACCTAAGTCTGAGGAATCCAGACAGCCACAGTGTCCTAAGGAGAAGGAAGAAGCTATTATTTGGGCTTTGAAGGCTTTTAAGATGATATAAGGGGTTGGTTTGTTTTATGAAGGAGGAGTCTCACAAATTAGAAACTGGCTAAAGCCTGGCGGTGTTTTATTCGTAGCTTATCAGGAAGGCGATGTTATGGATAAAACGGCAAATGAGGATACGACTGCTTTTGCAGAGGCGATGAGAGTAATCGGCTGGGAATATGAAGTAAAGGATATTTCCGAGGACTCATACGGCATGCTCATGAATAAAAGGAAAGTTGCCTTTGCATATAAAGATAGATTTGAGGGTGAAGATAATGGTACGTGGGGTGATATGTTGATTGAACAAACAGATTATGTACTTCAAGGAAAGGAAGAATAGGATGGAACACAAAGGGACGAAAACAATAGAAACCGATCGATTAATATTGAGAAAATTCTGTGCTGAAGATATAAATGCCGCCTATGCGAATTGGACATCGGATGAAAAGGTAACGGAATTTTTGAGATGGCGCACACATACTTCCGTGGAAATAACAGAAACGGTTATCCGGGATTGGATCAAGGAAAGTGAGAAACCGGATTTCTATCAATGGGCAATTGTTCTGAAAAGTATAAATGAACCGATAGGAACCATCAGTGTTGTTGATAAAAACGATGATCTGAATATTCTGCATATTGGTTATTGCATTGGCAGTAAATGGTGGCACAAAGGAATTACATCAGAGGCATTTTCTGCAATTATTCCCTATCTGTTTAATGAAGTAGGCGCAAACCGAATTGAGTCACAGCATGACCCGCACAATCCACATTCTGGAAATGTAATGAAGAAATGTGGTTTAATTTATGAGGGGACATTACGACAGGCAGATTTCAGCAACAAAGGGATCGTGGATGCCTGTATGTATAGCCTCTTAAAATCGGAATGGACTATGGCCGGGAATGTATAAATCCCATATTGCATTGTGGGCTGAAAACGGAGAGAA
>JAFWQJ010000073.1 GCA_017545185.1 Oscillospiraceae bacterium
CCGCCAGTGTAAAAGAGCAGACCGGGAAGCCGCCGTTCGATGTGAATTTCAGCTCCGGCTTGGCAGTCAGCCGTCCCATGATCGTAACCTGATTCAATGCACTCATTTTTGCATCCTCGCTTTCTCCGGCGCAGCCGGTTCGATATTCGGATTATTTATCCAGTTTAATTATAGCACGTTTAGCGTGCTATGTTATGTATATTCCAGGAGATTCTTTTCAATTTGTATCGTTGCACAAAAAGCAGCACACGTTTTTATGCAATGTAACAATATCATTTTTGCCGCTTGACAATTCAATCGAAATGATTTAGAATATGATTACAAGCTAAATCGCCTATAAAAAGGAGCCTGAACGATAAAAGGAGCCTGAACGATATGGGAAAAGATGTAAAATCATTTACCTGTGAACGCTGCGGCGCGTCTTTTTCGTCCGTTGCAAACCATGCAAGGTACTGCGTTGACTGCCGCAAGATTATCCAAAATGAGCGTGTGAAACGCGGCAAGCAATACCGGATCGGTGACATGAAAACCTGCCCGACCTGCGGCAAACAGTTTGCGATCACAAGCCCCTCGCAAGTCTATTGCAGCACCGAATGCAAGCCCAAGCGGAAATCCTCGTCCGCCGAGGTCGTGGCATCCCGGCGAAAGAATGTTGACACGCTTTCGTTCTATATGCCGAAGGGGAGCAGAGCGGTCTTGCAGGAATCCTGTGACCGGCTCGGCCTGAGTATCTCTGATCTGCTGCGGACTGCGCTGTGCGAGTTTCTGGAGCGCGAAACGCCTGATGTCATACAAAAAATAAACACGCTGGAGTGACCTTACTCCAGCGTGTCTTTTGTTCGGTTTGTATCTGTCTGCCTGAGATATTCGGTAATCGTTTCTCTGGCTTTTTCCAGTTCTGCTATCTCCGCTTTGCAGGATTTATATTCTTCGTTCAGCGTTCTGCGCAGCTCTGTGAGCAGCGCTTTTTCCTGTTCCAGTCGCTCGATTTTCGGAACAGAATGCTCCGGAAACCGTGCCTGCATCTGCTTCTCCGCAGCGTCGTACTGCTGCAATTCCTGTGCGTGATCGGCAGCGTATTTTTTGCGGAAAGTCGCTGTAAAGGAAGCCTCGTACACGGGCCGCAGCTTGCGGTACCGGGTAATGAGTGCGATATCATCCGTAACACGGTCGATCTTCTGCTGCGTGTCGTTCAGGTCCGCGACCAGCTTCATGCGGCGGTCAAATTCATGCACAGCCCGGTCGTTCAGATCTTCCGGAGAAGTCAGTCCGCGTTCCGTGAGGAAATTGATCATGCGGGACATTTGTCAACCGGGACAATGCATAAAATTGGGCTCCAATGGAGCCGTATTTTCGGTCGGTCCCCTTTCCGTTTCATCGCTTCATGCCTCATTGTCATCGTTCAGAAAAAAACAGGATAACAGGAAGACTCAATATTCAGTTCCAGACGCTAAGTTTATAATGAAACAGCCAAAACGGTATAAATGATTAAAAATTTAACTTGACAAAAACATCTGTATTGTGCTATAATATAAGCAGGATCGGGTAGCACCGATTAAACGTATGGAGACATGGGAGGTACATCATGGCAACATTTGATCTTGGAAAAGAAATCAGCCTGGCCAGAGAGTTCGCAACACAGGTGCATGGTGAGTATGTGCAGTATCTCAGAAAGCACGGAATCTCTGAAAGCGATTCAGGCAATCAGTTCGCAGTGAATGCATCCGATCTTTGGAAAGCACGGGATCTGGCGTTCAAGTGTGAAAGTGAAGCGGATGTCAGCAAGCTCAACGAACGCATTTCCGAACTGTTGAAAGCAATCAAAGCGTAAATCAAAGGAGCGTATTGTTTGAAACATTACAACACACCGGAGATTGTCGGCTGACCGGGAGGTCTCTGACGATCGGAAACCTCCCGCTGAAAAGCATTGCAGTCTACAATTTTCAGGAGGATAAAAAATGAAAGCAAATGACTACATCATCCGTTTGGAGAAGCAGGAAGACCACCGCGCTGTCGAGCATCTGGTGAGAGAAGCATTCTGGAACGTCTACCGTCCGGGATGCAGCGAGCATTACGTCATCCATGTGCTCCGGGACGACCCCGCTTTTGTGAAGTCACTGGACTTCGTCATGGAGCAGGACGGCAGACTGATCGGGCAGAACATGTTTATGGAAACGGTCATCGAGGCCGACGACGGCAGAACGGTTGACGTCCTGACCATGGGGCCGATCGGCATCACACCGGAGCTGAAGCGGCAGGGATACGGCAAGGCGCTGCTGGACTACTCTCTGGAGCAGGCTGCCGCACTCGGATACGGCGCCGTGCTGTTTGAGGGCAACATCGCCTTTTACGGCAAAAGCGGCTTTGACTACGCAAGCCGGTTCGGCATCCGGTATCACGATCTGCCGGAGGACGCAGATGCATCGTTCTTCCTCTGCAAAGAACTGATCCCTGGGTATCTGGACGGCATCACCGGCGTGTATCAGACCCCGCAGGGCTACTATGTCGATGACGCGGATGTCGCGGAATTTGACAAAGCCTTTCCGTATAAGGAAAAGCGGAAGCTGCCCGGACAGATCTTCTGAGCGGAAACAAAAACAGCAGGAGCCTTTCGGTTCCTGCTGTTTCATTTCAGCGGACTTAGTCCGACAGACCGCTATCATCCACCCACAAAAAAGTGTCATCTTTCAGGGCGATCCAGCTTTTACAGCCGCAGCATCCGGAACCGCGGCTTCCGCCGATGGCATATAGCTTCACATCATGAAAATACGCAAGCATTGCTTTCACATCATCAGGAAACACATAGTCCCTGTATTAATCGGTTTTATAGTCATATACTGCATTCTGACAGATATATTGCTGCATATCATCAAAGCGTTCTTCTGCCAGTCCGGCTTTCTGATAAACCAGAAAGTCCCGGACAGGTACACCCCGGCAGGCAGTGAGCTTATCGCGTCTTTGCCCGTCATCCTGCCATTCCTCGTCTGCATCCCATCCATTATAAATCGTTACGGCAGCAATCATCGCCTGTGTAACGGCTTCACGAAAATGCGCCTGCAAATATCCCTTTTCAAACCGCAAAAAGATGAAAGATGCGACTGCATTGCAATTCAAGCTGTCCGTTTCAATACATTTTGTTTCCGTTTTTACCCAGCGCATATCCGAGGCTATGTTTGCAAGTTTATCATAATCTTCCAATATGCTCCGAATCAGGGCAAGCTGTTCTTCCGTCATGATCTCCTGTTTTTCGATCAGCCCATTTCACCCGTTGTCGGATCAAAGCCGGTTCCGGACGTATTGGCTTGCGTATCATCTGTATGATACAGTTTCCCCGTTCCCACCCGAACGTCATTGACAGCATGGTGATAACAGTGCAGAATGCCGTGTACCGCTGTGCAGAATGCAGAATGCGTTGTCACAAGCTTGATTCAGACCGTAGTCTATGCGGACTTAAACTCAGCCGCGGAGCTGCCGTCCACCTGACGTCCAACCAAAATATTCAGTTTTCCGGTTCGAGGAGCTCCACTGTCCAGTTCAGCTACTGCAGCAGCTCCTCGGTCTGCCGGATCTCCTTCGCGGTCAGATCGAGCTCCTTCTGCAGCTTCCGGACATTGACCGTGCTGACAAACTTGATCTCGGTCTTGGAATACCGCGGTGCCAGATTGCTCGCCTCATCGAGGAAACCGCGCATGATGCGGCTTTTCTGCATCAGCGCATCGCGGTGCGCGATCCGTTCCGTGATCGTCTGCCCGTCGCGGACGGTCTGCGCATTCGTCAGATTGATCTGTGCGATCAGCGTTTCCTGCTCCGCGATCGCGGCATCCAGTGCAGCGATCAGCTCCGCGGGCGATTCCGCGGGCTTCTCGCCGTCCTGCACGCGTGCATTGTTATGCAGACGCGTTTCCAGTTCATTGATCTGCGTCTGCAGATCGGCGCGGCGCATCAGTGCAGCAGCAAGCTTCATAGCCTTCTCCTTTCGTTATTCGCCCCACGGCGTCTGTGCATCGGGATCGAGCACACCGGGGACCTTCAGATCATAACCGTTGACCTCGATCAGCGCCTCGTCCAGCTCAATGACCATGCAGTGCCGCCCGTTGATCTTATCAAGCCGCACCTTATCCTTTGCGCTGTTCTTGACATTGACAACGATCTCCGGCGTTTTGATGACGGTCTTGCTGGCGACCAAACGCTCCGGCTTGAGCGTCGATTCGACATGCTCCTCAAAGACCTTTTCGGTATCGACGAGCTTTTCCTCCGGGACGCCGGCCTCCGCGAGCATCCGGTGCAGGATGCGTCCGGTGACCTCTGTCGGGGAATCGTCGGTCTTGTTCTTCGCGACGATCTCGTTCAGCTTCTCGTTGACCGCCGTGACCGTTTCGTAGGTCAGATCGTCGCCGAGCAGCGAACCGAGCACCTCCTTCATATCCGCCTGATCCTCCTCGACGGTCGTCTCGACGTCGCATTCAAGGAACGCATCTATGAGATTTTCGTTCGGGGTATTCGGCGTTTTGGTATAGTACAGAACATGGTGCACATCGGTCGCGCGGTCGGAGAACACCGGGAAGAAGAAGCCGTCTGCAGGCGCCTTGCTGATGACCGCATTCGGATTCTCCTGCCGGAGGATCTCGTCGTCAAACTGATTGTAAACGAGCGTGCCCTCCGTCTTTGCGATCGGGCAGAGCGCGCAGACGATGTACCGGAACACCTGATCGGTGAAATCGGTCTCGAGCTCGTCCATTTTGTTTTTCCGCGGCGGGTTATACTGGCAGTACGCCATCAGCACCGCATAGGGCGCATCGGAATCAACAGTCTCCGCAAGCCTGCCGAGAAACTGCAGCGCGACGTCCTCCTTTTTTAGCTCGGAAGCGAGCAGCGTGCTCAGACAGGCCTGTGCGCCGTCCTCGCTGTACGCATGATTGCGGAACGGCAGCTCGGAGCTCTGCTTGCCGAGGTTGACGTTCAGCACCTTTTTCATGGTCTCGTAAAGGATCTGGCTTTCGGGCGACGAAATCAGTGAAGCATCGCGCAGGCAGACGCCGCGCACCGTCCGCTGGCTGTCGATGAACGCGGTCAGCACGCGGTCCATGGTAAAATACTTCGCTTCCGGATTAAAATGATTCCGGATCTCATTGAGTTCCTTGCGGTTCATGGTTATCTCCTTCTCTCTGTTTCCGGGGTATACATACAAAGATGCCGCCGAGCCTCCCCGACGGCAATCCGGTCATTCTGCGATCGCAGCATTCAGCTTCGTGACGAGCTCGTCCGCGCTGACGCCGTGCACCATGCAGGCTTCCTCGATCGACTCACCGCGGGAAGCGGGGCAGCCGAGGCAGTGCATACCCATTTCCATGAAATAGGGCGCGGTCTGCGGTGCAAAATCAAGAATATCACCGATCAGTGTTTCCTTTGTGATTTCCATTTGGATCATCCTTTCATCATGGGGAAATAAAGAGGGCGCAGACAAAGCCGCGCCCCTCGGTTCTGAATTAGTCCTGCTGGTTCTTCAGCTGTGCATAGCACTCACTGCAATAGACCGGGCGGTCCTCACGCGGACGGAACGGAACCTGTGCTTCCTTGCCGCAGCTTGCACAAGTTGCTGTGAAATACTCGCGCTCAGTCTTACCGGCATTCTTTCTTGCATCACGGCAAGCCTTGCACTTCTTCGGGTCATTTGCAAAGCCCTTCTCAGCATAAAACTCCTGCTCGCCGGCGGTGAATACGAACTCCTGTCCGCACTCATTACATACTAAGGTTCTGTCTTCGTACATTTGAATTTTCCTCGATTCTTGAAATTTGGACCTCGACGGAATTACGCCATCACAGTTGCACATGTATCGCCTGCGGGCATTGCCCTGAAGCGAATCGGGTTGCAGGTGAAGAATTGCACATGCTGGAAGAAATGCAGCCGGGTCATCGAAAGTATGGAAGGATCATGCCCCGCCTTCCTGTCCGGGGGCAGTCAGCCGGACTGCAGCGGGCGTACCTCAGGGTTCTGCCTGCGGATCCGCAGCCGTATCCTTTTCGCTCCATACGGCACGGAGCTTGCGTCTTGCACGCTGGATCGCATTATCGACGCTTTTTGCAGAGATCTGCAGACGGGCAGCAATTTCGGCATAGGAAAAACCGCTGACAGACATCAGGAAGATCTCCCGTTCCTGTCTGCTGAGGACTTCGGCGATCCGCCGGTTCATCGCGGAGACGCGTTCCTTTTCGAGAACGATCTCCTCGGGTGTCTCGGCCTGATCGGCGAGCATTTCCGCCGCACGGATCTCCGGGTCATCCAGAGACACATCCGGCAGGATACTGCTTTTCCTCTGATCGGCATTTTCCCTGCGAAACAGGTTCCGCATCCGGTTCCGGATGCAGGTGCCCGCAAAGGTACGGAATCCGGCAGACCGCTCCTGCGAGTATGCAGCGACAGCAGCAAGCAGTCCGAACATCCCCTCCTGCACATAATCCTCCGCATCAGCCGTATTCAGCGCATAGCTGTTTGCTATGCTGACGACCAGCGGACGGTAGCGCTCAAAGAGAACCTCGAAGGCCTGCGGCCGGTCTGTACACACAGAAACCAGCTCTTCGTCCGGCATACTGCGGAGCGCTTCAACAGAGAACAGATCCATGCTGAACCTCCTCACTCCGGACTGCACCGAAGAAGATCACCGTACCGTCAAAGCCGTCTCTGCCGCAGAACCGGCAGGACAGCACATGACCTGATATCATCATACCCGAAAGCCGCTGATTTGTCAAGCGAAATCCGCCGCGTTACTGGAAAAACGGCGATTTCAACAGCTTTCAACAGCGTGATTTGGCATTTGAGCCAAATTCCGGGTCAGCCGGCAAATTCTGCTCTGCCGTCGCGGAACAGATTGCCGCCCAAAGAGTCGATCGCAACAAGCAGCGGAAACTCGGAAAGCTCCAGCCGCTTGACCGATTCGCAGCCGAGATCATCATACGCAATGACCTCGCACTTTGTAATATGCGCCGCAGCGAGTGCACCCGCACCGCCGACTGCGCAGAAATAGACTGCATGATTGCGCACGATCGCATCACAGACCGCCTGCGAGCGTTCGCCCTTGCCGATCATGGCAAGCAGGCCGCTGTCCAGCAGCATCGGCGCGTAAGGATCCATTCTGCCGGAGGTCGTCGGACCGCACGCCCCGATCGGACGTCCGGGCGGCGCGGCAGTCGGCCCCGCATAGTAGATGACAGCGTCCTTCAGCGGAAACGGCAGCGCATCGGTCCCCTGCTCCTTCATGGCAGCAGTGAGCCGTTTATGTGCCGCGTCGCGGGAGGTATACACCGTCCCTGAAAGGATCACCCGATCACCGGCGCGGAGTGCCTGCTGCTCTCTGACGAGCGCCGGCAGATCGGAGACATTGCATTTGTATTCCATGAACGATCAGTTCCAGCCGTTGCCGTTATCGCCGGCTCTTTCGGCCAGATCATCAAAATCGAACTCGCTCTTTCCGACCTTCTCGAAGGACTTGGAAGCGACCTCATCGAAGCTGTCAAAGGTCGGCACATCGTCGTCGTCGCCGACGGTATTGCGTGCCTCGGAGATGACATTCTTCGCCTCGGAGAGACGGCTGCCCGCCTGACCGGAGAGGTTCTCGAGCACGAGAGAGATCTCGTTGAACTTCTTGGAAACGGAGTCGATCTCGCTGCGGAGCAGTGCGCGGACTGTTCTTGCAGTTTCGGTCGTGGTCTTGGTGCGCTTCTCGGCATCCTCGAGGGAGGCGCGGACAGATTCCTCAGCATCTGCGACGATCTGGATCGCCTTTGCATCGGCATCGTTCTGCTTCTTCTCCGCCTCGGTATTTGCATTGCTGATCGTCTCATCAGCCTGCTTGTTCGCATCCGCAATGGTCTGCTCAGCCTGACGGTTCGCATCTGCAATGGTCTGCTCAGCCTTGGTATTGGCATCCGAAATAATGGTCTCAGCCTGTGCCTTTGCGTCGCTGATGCGCTTGTCAGCTTCCTTTCTCGCCTCGGAAGTGACCTTCTTCGCAGTCATCTGTGCTTCCATGAACAGAGCGCCCATATCGAAGCTGCTGTCTGCGCTGTTCTCCTTCAGCTCCGCGACCTGGGAACGGAGATCGTCGATCTCGCGGTCCTTGTCTGCGATCGAAGCATCCTTCTCGATCATGAGTGCTTCATACTCGGCGAGCTTCTGGAGATCGGCTTCGCTGGAAAGGCCTGCCGATTCCTCGATCATCGTATTCTTGGTCTCGAGCTCGGAACGCAGCGCAGCGACCTGCTGCTCGGATTCGGCAAGCTGGCTCTGCAGTGCCGCGACCTGTGCGGCAGCCTCGCCTGCGTCACCGCCTGCGACCGCCTGTGCAGCCGCATTTGCGAGATCCTGACGCAGAGACTCGTTGTCCTCGTTCAGGGTCGTCAGACGGCTTTCCAGCTCAGTGACCTTATTGTTCAGTTCAAGCTGTTCTTCTCTTGCGAGCTCCAGCTCAGCCTGCGCGGAAGCAAGATCCGCTCTTGCATCGGTCGCATCCTGTCTGGCAGCCTCGAAATCTGCGATCGGGACGCCGCCCTCGCCGCCTTCGATGACCGGGCGGTTCTTGAGCTCATCCTGCGCAGCACGCAGCTGGTTCTTGGTGGTACCGAGCTCACCGCGGAGGCGGGTCAGCTCGGACTCGTACTCGGCTTCCTTTTGTTCATTCAGACCGCCGCCCGCTTCTGCACGCTTTTTCAGTTCGTCGTTCTGCTCCTGCAAAGCATAGATCTGGGAGTTCAGCTCGTCAACATAAGCTAAAACGTCCTCTTTCACAAAACCGCCGCCGATTTTTGTCGTTCTCAAAACATTTGGCTGATCCATAAGTTACGCTCCAATCCTCCGCAAAAAAATGAAATATTGCATGGTGCTCCGGGAAAACAGAACGGCGAACATCCGGCAGCTGTTCGCGGATGCAGCTGCGAAATATCACTCACCGTATAACACCTTCCCTTCTGTACCATATCTTATAATACCATATTTTCAAACTTTTTGCAAGGCACGGAATGACGAAATATCAGACATATTTTCGTGCATTTTCACCAATAATCCTTTCGTATTTCCGGAACAATCGACAAAAAACAGCAGGCCGCCGGCATTTCGGCGACCTGCTTGACATCTCAGGAAACAGATTATTTCTTATCGAGGATCTTGAAGATCTCGGAAAGATCGTCGTCATCGTCCAGACGCGGGATCGCGGAGGACTGACGCGGCTGCTGCTGCTTGCGCGGCTCGACCGGGACGAAGCCCTCAACAAGCGGATTCTTGACCGGGATCGGTGCCTTCTGCTTGTTGTCAGCCGGGATCGGAACGTCGTCGATGACTTCCTTGTCGTCCTCGTCATAGCCTGCAGCGATGACAGTGATGATCATCTCGTCGTTCATTTCTTCCTTGAACGCCGTACCGAGGATGACCTCAACGCCCGGCGCTGCGGTCTCGGTGATCTTCTGCGTTGCTGCATCGACTTCGGCAGAGAGCACATCCTCGCTCATTGCGATGTTGATGAGCAGTCTCTTTGCGCCGTTGATCGAGGTCTCAAGCAGCGGGCTGGAGATAACTGCATTCGCAGCCTCGTCCGCCTTGCTCTTGCCTGCGCCGTGGCCGATCGCCATGTGCGCATAGCCTGCGCCCTTCATGATCGTGGAAACATCGGCGAAGTCGAGGTTGATGTAGCCGTCCTCGACGATTAGGTCAGAGATCGACTTGACACCGGTCTTCAGGATATCGTCCGCCATGGCAAAGCTCTGACGCATGGTCAGCGGCTTGTCAAGACCGACCAGCAGACGCTCATTCGGAATAATGACGAGCGAATCCACATATTTTTTGAGTGTTTCGATGCCGCGCTCAGCCTGTGCCATTTTCTGCTCGCGCTCGAACGCGAACGGCTTGGTCACGACTGCGACGGTCAGGATGCCGAGCTCCTGCGCGATCTGTGCAACGACAGGTGCAGCACCGGTGCCGGTACCGCCGCCCATGCCTGCGGTAATGAAGATCATGTCCGCGCCCTTGAGTGCGTTGCTGATCTCATCGCGGTTCTCCTCGGCCGACTGTCTGCCGACTTCCGGTCTGTTGCCCGCGCCGCGGCCCTTGGTCAGCTTTGCGCCGATCTGGATTCTTGTGGGAGCTTTGGAGTTGAGCAGCGCCTTTGCATCGGTGTTCACGGCAATATACTCGATGTTCTTCACATCCGCCTGAACCATGCAGTCCAGCGCGTTTCCGCCGCCGCCGCCGACACCGACGACCTTAATATTCACCTGCGGGTCAAATGAATCTTCATAAACAAAATCAGTCATCAAAGTTCCTCCATTTCGACAGCCCGGTTGGGTCGGGTAGACTGAGCCGCCTACAAACATATATTACATTTTATCACGTTTTCCGGTACATTGCAAGTGCATTTGGAGTTTTCGTGCTTTTGCACAAATCAAATTTGCATTATATAGCCTATTCCGGCAGTTTTGCTGTTGTTTGTACAGCGTTTCCGACAGATTCCGCGGATGTCACAGACGAAGTTGTTGTGCCGGATGCCGTTGTGCGCGTCACGACCGTGTAGCGCGGCGGTGCCGTCGTGACGGCAGGCGCTGCCTTGCCGGAGCCGTTTTTGCCGTCCTTCCGGATCATATCCGCAGGGATCTCGGAGATCTGGTTGTTGCCGATCATCGTCAGCTCGTATTCGCGCCCGGGCGTCAGATGCTCGATCGTCTTGGCCGCGAACCGCAGCTTATAGACCGCATCGGATGCCGTCCCCATGTGGAACAGTACATTATCGCCGAACTGCACGAGAATATCGCTCTGATCCGTCATGTCGATCGACACAATTTGTTCATTCTTGCACTCCGAAACGGCAGCGGTCAGCGTCTTCAGCACGTTGTCGCGCTTCTCGTCCTCGGAGCGTAGCACCATGCCGATCGTACCCTGTGCGGGATTGTATCCGGTGATGATGATGAGCCCCTCCTTCGGTGCCCCCTTGAGCTCCTCCAGAACACGGTTCGATGCACTAACCAGCAGGTAGCCGTAGCTCTGCGAAATGTTCGCGACGGGCTCTGCCTTCTCGACCTTGATCTCAACGGTCGAGGGGAAGATCCTGCGCACGGTCACCTTCTCTGCATAAGCAACGTGAACACGTACTTTTTCCGCTGCGATCGCCGCGTCCAGACGGACAAGATTGTCCTGATAGGAGATGCCGCTGAGGGTAACGATATCCGCATCCGGCACATCGGTCTCATTGATGACGACGATCTCCGTAATATTAAAAAACAGCGTCATGGAAAGCGCGATTCCGAGCCCGAGCACAAGCACCGCGACCAGCGTAAAATACGTGGTGTGCAGACGGGTCCTGCGCCGCCTGCGCTTGGTGCTCTGCTGCCGTCTGACGCTTGTCTTTTCGACGTCCCGCAAAGGGCATCCTCCTTTCCTGATGATCCGCAAAACGCAAAAACCGAAGAATATTGCACAACCCTCTGTGGAAAACCTGCGCGGATTTTCTATGCTGTTTTCCCACAATTTCCACAGAGTTTTCAACACTTTGAGCTCGTATCTACGCCGAAAGCGGCCGTTTTGCGCATCGAAATTCAACAGTTTTGCACTGTTTCCACAGAGTTTTCAACAATTCAGGCGCCGAGGCTTTGATTTTCCCGTTCTTTGGCAGAAAATCTGCATCTCCGGACATCCCCGCCGAGACTGTGGAAAGTCTCTGCAAAATGCTCATATCCCCGGTCGAGGTGATGCAGCGCCCGCAGATCGGTCTCGCCCTCTGCGGCAAAGGCTGCAACGGCCATAGCCGCGCCGCCTCTCAGGTCTGTCGCTGCGACGGCCGCCCCGTGCAGTCCGGGCACGCCGTTGATCTCCGCCTTTTTGCCGGAGACCCGGATATCCGCGCCCATTTCCAGCAGTGCGCCGACATGCCGGAACCGGCTGTCGAAGATCGTCTCCTCAATGATGCTTCTGCCCTTCGCGGTACAGAGCACCGCAGAGATCAGTGCCTGCGCATCGGTCGGAAATTCCGGATACGGCATCGTCTCTATGTACGGCACCGCTTTCAGTCTGTCTGTCCGTTTCAGCGTCAGGACGCCGCCCTGCTCCGTGATGCTGCAGCCTGCCGCTTCCAGCACCTGCGTGCAGCTTTCGATATGCGCCGGAACAGCGCCGTGCAGACTAACGGAGCCGCCCGCTGCCGCACCTGCGCAAAGGTAGGTCACCGCCGCGATCCGATCCGGCATCACGGCGTATTCGGTGCCGGTGAGCGGACTGCCGCCGGAAATGACGACCGTGCTCTCCCCTGCACCGGTGATCTTCGCACCGCACTGATTCAGGAACCGTGCCAGATCAACGATCTCCGGCTCCCTTGCCGCGTTGATCAGAACGGTCTCGCCCTCCGCGCAGACCGCCGCCATGATGACATTTTCGGTCACGCCGACGGACGGCAGCTTCAGACGGATCCCCGTACCGCGGAGCTTCTCCGCCGTGCAGACGATCCTGCCTTCCTCCTCGCGGATCTTCACACCCATCTGGCGCATCGCCGCAAGATGCAGGTCGATCGGTCTGGGACCCAGCTCGCAGCCGCCCGGCATCGACAGCGTACACCGCCGCATCCTGCCGAGGATCGGCCCCAGAAACATAATGGACGAGCGCATCGCCCGCATATCGGCATCCGGGATCTCATAGCTGCCGGAACCGGAATACCGGATCGTAACGGTATTCCCCTCTGCCCTGCAGCGGCATCCGAGCCTGTTGAGGATCCGGCTTGCCGCATAGACATCCGAAAGCTGCGGAACTCTGTGCAGAACAGTCTCCCCGTCACAGAGCAAAGCCGCCGCCATGAGCGGAAGGGCGCTGTTTTTCGCACCCTGCACGGTGATCTCCCCGCAAAGCGGCTTCCCGCCTCTGATCCGCAGAATATCCTCTGTCATTTTGCTCACCTCTCGCATCCGGCCGCAGCCGTTTTGCTTTAGCGTATGCCGCAGCGCGGCATTCTGTGCGGATTCGGTCGGAAGGGGTCAGCCCTTCATGCCCGTGATCTCCGCAATGACCTTCCAGATCCGGTCGTTCGTGTCAGCCGGGAACTGCGCCCCCGCGCGCTGCCCCATGGCAATGCGCTTTACGGGATTCCGGTACAGCTCCGTGATGACCTCTCTGAGCTTTTCTGCGGTCAGATCCTTCTGTTCAATGACGATCGCGGCGCCGGCCTTGCCGAGCACCATTGCGTTGTAATACTGGTGATTCTCCGCCGCAGCCGGGTACGGGATCAGCACGGAAGCCCGTCCGACCGCCTCCAGCTCGCTGAGCGTCGATGCACCTGCGCGGCTGATGACGAGATCCGCAGCCGCCAGACAGACATCCATGTCGCGGATGTATTCGGTCACGCGGATACGCTTGTCCCCCGCAATGCCGAGCTGTTCCATTGCCTGCGGAAAGCTGTCTCTGCCGTGCTTGCCATAGGCGTGGATATGGTTGATGTTCATGTCCGAATCCAGATGCCACTTGATGAGCTCCGGCATCAGGTCATTCAGGCATTTGGCGCCCTGACTGCCGCCGAACGAGAGCACCGTCATGTCGCCGTCAAAGCCGAGCTGCCGCTTTGCCTGCTCGCGGCTCCTGCGCGTCAGACTGCTCCGCACCGGCAGACCCGTCAGGACGGTTTTCGTCCCCGCCGGGAAATACTGCTTTGCCGCATCAAAGGTCATCATGACGGCCTTTGCCTTTTTCGCCAGCAGCTTATTCGTCACGCCGGGAAATGCATTCTGCTCATGCACGGCGGTCGGGATCCCGAGCTGCTGTGCCGCACGGATGACCGCACCGGACGCATAGCCGCCGGTACCGATCGCGATATCCGGCTGAAACTGTCTGACGACTGCACGGGCATGTCCGGCCGCTTTTGCCAGAAGCCCCACGGCCTTCACATTCCGGATGATGTTCTGCGGGCTGAGACTGCGCTGGAATCCGGCCGCCTCCACATATTCCATTTTGTAGCCGGCGGCGGGGATCAGCTCCGCCTCCATGCCGTCCGGCGTACCGACAAACAGAAATTCCGCATCCGGCACATGCTCCGCGATGATGCCCGCGATCGCAAGTCCGGGATTGATATGTCCGCCCGTGCCGCCGCACGCGATCAGAACCTTCATAGCTTTGGTCTCCTTTATTCCTGAAACAGATCGGGATAGCGCTCCGTCAGCAGCGAAGCCTGAAGCGGGATCGCCTGTTTCGCCGCCGCCAGCTTCAGATATTCCGACGGCCGTACCCATTTTGCCGCATCGGTCTCGCCCGCAAGCAGGCGGACCGCACTGATCGGCACATCCTTCCGCAAAAGGAAATATGCATGAATGCAGTCTTTCCATGTGACGGACCCGCGGCATTCCAGCTCGGATTCCGTCACGCGGATGCCGGTCTCCTCGTACAGCTCGCGGACGGCGCCCTGTGCGGCCGTCTCGCCGGACTGCACGCATCCGGCCGTATTTTCCCAGCAGTGCGCAAAGGTCTTTTCTTTTGCGCGTCTTGTCAAAAGGATCTCACCGCGGCTGTTCACCGTCACGATGCTGACGGTCAGCACGCGCCGCCCCTCCGGGATGCCTGTTCCGCGTACAACCGTCTCCCCTGTCCTGTTTCCGTCTTTGTCATACAGATCAAGGATCTCCGGCATTCCGGAACACCCCTTTCGTCACTCCAACTTTGCCTGTCTGGAAATATTGAGCAGCACGCCCATTTCGGCAAGCTGCATCATGAGCGCCGTTCCGCCGTAGGAGAAGAACGGCAGCGAAATACCCGTGTTCGGGATCGCATTGCTGACGACCGCGATATTGAGCAGCGCCTGCAGGCCGATATGCATAGTGAATCCGACTGCAACAAGCATCCCGAATTTGTCCTTAGCCTTTGCCGCGATATAGAACCCGCGGAAGATCAGCAGGCAGAACAGCAGAATGACCGTCACCGCGCCGACAAATCCGAACTCCTCGCAGAGAATCGCGAACACAAAGTCGTTCTGCGCTTCCGGCAGATACTGATACTTCTGCCGCGAGGCACCGAGCCCCAATCCGAACATACCGCCCGAACCGATCGCGATCAGCGACTGGCAGGTCTGCCATGTCTCATCCTGCATATATTTTTCATTGAACGGGTCAAGCCATGAGAGAATGCGGTTCTGGAAATAGCCGATGCCCTTGCTGTGCATCAGATACAGCACGACGCAGGTCAGGCCGACCGCGCCGACCGCGATCAGAATCGCGAAATGCGTGGGTCTTGCGCCGCCGACGAAGATCAGCGTCAGTGCGAGCACGCCGATAATCAGCGTACCGGACAGATGCGGCTCCTTCATCATCAGCCCCGCAATCAGGCCGAGCATCAGCATATACGGCACAATGCCGTACCAGAAGGTTTTCATGCGGTGCTCGTTCCGGATGATCAGCATGGAGAAGAACAGTACGATCGAAATTTTCATCAGCTCCGAGGGCTGAAAGGTCATACCGCCGACTGCGATCCAGCGGCGTGCAAACGTGCCCTGATCCGAACCGATGCCCGGGATCAGAACCAGAATCAGCGTCAGCAGAGAAACACCGAACGCCGTACCGGAGACCCAGAGCTTCGAGAAAAGCTGATAGGGCACAATGCTCAGAACGCCCATGACGACCAGTCCGGCCGCGGCAAATGCAAGCTGACGGGTCGCGTAATAGGTTCCGCTTCTGCCGTCCTCGATCGCAGCCGGATACGATGCGGAGAACATCATCAGAATGCCGATGACCAGCAGCGCAATGACAACGCCCAGCAGCACGCCGTCCAGATCGCTCTTGATGATGCGTCTGCCCTTTCCGGCGGGACGCATCCGCGGCTTGGTTCCGGCTCTTGTGAATTTTGCAGATGTCACTGCCATTTGTATCCGCTCCTGTTCTGCGTTCGGTTCAGAGCTGTGTCAGAACGGCAAGGATGCCTGCCGCAAGACCGACCAGCGAGAACACCGCGACAATCTTGTATTCGCTCCACTTGCACAGCTCAAAATGGTGGTGGATCGGGGACATTTTGAAGATTCTTCTGCCCTCGCCGTATTTTTTTCTTGTGTACTTGAAATAAAGCGTCTGGATGACAACGCTCAGTGCGTCGAGCACGTAAACGAGACCGACCAGCACAAGCAGCAGATGCATTCTGCACGCGACGCCGATCGCGGCAAATGCGCCGCCGAGATACATCGAACCGGTGTCGCCCATGAAGCATTTTGCCGGGTGGAAATTCCAGACCAGAAATCCGAGGCAGCCGCCCGCGACCGTGATCGCATAGAGCGAGAGCTCCGGCTGCAGCAGCTTCGCGCAGAGCACCGTCAGCACGAGCATGGAGACGACCGTCACGGAGCCGCAGAGCCCGTCGATGCCGTCGGTCAGATTGACCGCGTTGATGATATAGATCATGAACAGCATCATGACCGGGTAGTAGAGGATGCCGAAATTCAGCTTCACAAACAGCAGGTCGATCGTCGTTTCGGTATCGCCCAGTGCATACATGATTGCCAGAAACGCCGCACAAAATACAATCTGGAACAAAATTTTCTGCTTCGGGTTCAGACCCTCGTTCCGCTTTTTGACCGCCTTGATGAAATCGTCGGTAAAGCCGCAGGCACCGGCGTACAGCAGCGAGAACAAAATCACGGTCAGCAAACGCAGCGCTCTGCTGCCGGTCTCGGCTGCCGTTGCATCCGCGCCGCCCATGACCCGCCAGACCGTATAGCCGAGCGCGGTCGCGGCAAGGCTGCCGGCAATGAACAGGAATCCGCCCATGATCGGCGTGCCCTGCTTGGACTTATGCCACGCCGGGCCGATGTCAAGGATCGTCTGTCCGAAGTGAATGCGGCGCAGGAACGGGATCAGAACAAATCCGAGCAGTGCCGCAATGACCGCCGCCGTCACTGCCGCACACAAATTCAACCAAATGGGCATATATTACACCTTCTCCGAAAAGATACGCTTTGCCGCATCCGCGACCAGCTCGCGTTCGTCCATGTGCAGATGCACACCGCCCGCAATGATCTGATAATCCTCATGCCCCTTGCCGGCCAGCAGCACGACGTCGCCGGTCTTGGCCTGCTTCATCGCAAGGTAGATCGCCTCGGCTCTGTCGGGCTCGGTCAGATACGGAACATCCGTATCGGTCAGCCCCGCAAGGATATCCTGAATGATCGCCAGCGGATCCTCGTCGCGCGGGTTATCGGACGTCACGACGACCAAATCGGCGAGATTCGCGGCCGCGCGCGCCATTTTCGGACGCTTCGCCGCATCGCGGTTGCCGCCGCAGCCAAAGACCGCGATCAGCCGGCCGACCGTGCATTCCCGCAGCGAGGCCAGTGTTTTTTCCAGTGCATCCGGTGTATGCGCATAGTCGCAGATCACCGTGAAATCCAGTGCCGTCGGGATGACCTCGCATCTGCCGCGCACACCGGTGTAATCGAGCAGCAGCTCGGTCATTACTTCCAGGGGGATGCCGATGCGTCTGCCGACCGCGATCGCCGCGACCGCATTGCTGACATTGAACATGCCGGTCATGCGCATGGAAAGCGGCATGGCATCGCCGTGCAGATGCAGCGTGAACTTTGTGCCCTCTGTCCCGAGCACGATCTCATCGGCCATGGCGTCAAAGCGTTCGGTGCCCTGCTGCCTGATGCCGTAGGTGATCTTTTCGCAGGCAGTCTCGGAAAAGAGCCGCTTGCCGTAATCGTCATTGCCGTTGATGACTGCATAATCGGTGATGTCAAACAGCATCCGCTTTGCGAGATAGTAGTTCTCCATGGTGCCGTGCACATCAAGGTGATCCTGCGTCAGATTCGTAAAGACCGCAGCCGCAAAGTGCGTCGGCCCGATGCGGTGCTGCTCAAGGCCGAAGGAGGAGACCTCCATGACGACGGTCGTGACGCCGGCGTCCGCCATTTTCCGCAGCAGCGCAAAGTATGCGTCCGTCAGCGGCGTGGTATTCGGTGAGGGCAGGATCTCGTCCCCGATCTCATACTGCACCGTGCCGATCATGCCGACCTTCTCGCCGGCCTTTTTCAGCATCTCCTTGATGAGCGTCGCGGTCGTGGTCTTGCCGTTGGTGCCGGTCACGCCGATCATGCGCATCTGCCGTTCGGGATGCCCGTACCATGCCGCGCACAGCTCGCCGTAGGCCTTCCGCGTATCGCTGACGATGATCTGCTTCTCGCCGAGCCCCAAATCACGCTCCGCAATGATGACCGCCGCGCCCTGTTCGAGCATCGCCTTTGCCGCGTCATGCCCGTCATATTTCTGACCGTGGATACAGACGAACGCCATATCCGGTTTCATTTTTCTGGTATCGTCCGTCACGCCGGAAATTTCCCTGTCCGGCAGTGCTGTTTCCAGCTTTTCAAGTAAAGTATACAGCTTCATGCGTTTCTCCGTTTTCTCCGTCCGGGACTGTGCCCGGGATCAGCCGCGGTCGTCGTCCGAGCCGAAGCTCAGCTCAATGACCGACCATTTTTCGACCATGGTACCTGCGCGCACATTCTGGTGCGAGACCTGACTGCTGCTGTCCATGGAGCCCTTTGCCACATAGTTGAGGCCGAGCTCCGCCAGCATGTCGTTGACCTGCTCCAGCGTCTTGCCGGTACCCGCGATCGGCGGGACCTCGATCATCTCCGAGTGCGGACTGCTCTCGGTGAACAGCATCACCGTGCCGCCCTTCGCGACGGTCGTGCCCGTGATCGGCATCTGCATGGTGACAGTGTCGCCTTCGCCGGAAATCTCATATTGGAGACCCTGCGCTTCCAGTGCGCGCTGTGCCTCGCTGACGCTCATGTCAATGAGCATCGGCACCGTGATATCCTTGTGTGCCGCTTCTTCTTCAGTATATTCCGGATAGTAGCCGAGATACGGCAGCGTTTTTTCGAGCACGGAACGGCAGTACGGTGCACAGACCGTTGCGCCGTAATAGCGCTCGTCGCCGCTGTACGGCTCATCCGCCATGATCAGCAGCACGATCTCCGGATCGTCCGCCGGTGCAAAGCAGCAGTACGATGCCACATACTCATAAGCCGGACGCTTCTCCAGCTTTTCGGATGTACCGGACTTGCCGCCGATCTTGTAGCCCTTGATATAGGCATTGCTCTTGTTGTTGCCGTCCACGACGAACTGCAGTGCTCTGCGCATTTCCGCGGAGGTCTCCTCGGAGATGACCTGTCTGCGGACGGTCTTTTCGTTGGACAGCACCACATTGCCGGATTTATCCACGACCTTGCTGACCACATAGGGCTTCAGCAGATAGCCGCCGTTGACGACCGCCGCATAGCCGGTGACCATTTCGATCGGCGTCAGCGAATTGTTCTGACCGTAGGAGCTCGACGCCAGTTCCACAGGACCCATTCCGTTCAGCGAGGTATAGATTGAGCTGGTTTCGCCGGGCAGATCAATGCCGGTCTTTTCGCTCAGGCCGAATGCATCAAAGTATTTGCAGAACAGATCCTTGCCGAGCCGCTGTCCGATCTGGATAAAGCCCGGGTTGCAGGAATGCAGCAGGATCTCCTCAAAGGTCTGCGTGCCGTGTCCGCGGTGATTGGAGCAGTGGATCTCCTTTCCCGCAACGGTCTCGCTGCCGTAACAGGTAAAGCTGTCGCCGTAATAGGAGACCTTGTCCTCCTCCAGACCCGCCGACGCCGTAAAGACCTTGAACACCGAGCCCGGGACATAGGTCTCAGAAATGCACTTGTTGCGCCACTGATCCTCATAGGCCTTGTTCAGTTCATCCAGCCGCATCTTGTCATTGAAAATGCTGTTGATCTCGGTGCGCCGTTCCCTGTCATAGACCTCATAGGGCGTGTTCGCGTCAAAGCCGCCGGAGGTTGACATCGCAATGACCGCGCCGGTCTTTGCATTGAGCATGATGCCGCAGCCCTTCTCCGCGACCCGGAAGGTCTCGACCATGTCATTGACCGCGTTGTCCAGATAGGTCTGGATCGTCATGTCAAGCGTCATGTAGACGTCATCGCCGTCCTGTGCAGGATAGGTCTTGGAATAGCGGTAGGGCATCGCGTTGCCGTTTGCATCGACCGCCGTAATATTTCTGCCGTCCACACCGGAGAGATACTCGTCATAGTATTTCTCCACACCGTAGAAGCCGTGGCCGTCCGCATTATCAAAGCCGATAACGGAAGCCGCCAGCTCATTCTGCGGATAATACCGCTTCGTATCGGACAGTCTGCTGACGGATGCCAGCGAAATGGTGCGGCCGCTGCCCGAAACATGGATCTCGTTGATAAACGCGAGGATGCGGTCGGCACGGCTCTTTTCGACCTGCTTTTTCAGCACAACGTAATTGCTGTCCTTGTCGAAGGCCTCCTCGACCTTTTTCTGATCGAGCTCCAGCGTCTCGGCGAGGTATTCCACAACCTGCCGCTTGATCTCTGCAGGATCGACGACGTCCGCTCTGGCGTTCTCGCCGGCCTCCTGCTTTTTCCGGGCTGCCTCGCGCAGCTCCTCGTTGCGCTTCTCGACAAGCTCCATTTCCTTGCGGAAAAGCCCCGGATCGAGAAAGATCTTATAGACCGTCGCGCTCTGCGCGAGCACGGCGCCGTTCGCGTCATAGATCGAACCGCGTGCCGCAGAAAGCGTCACGGTGTTGAACTGACGGGAATTTGCCATTTCTGTATAGTCGTCATGCTGCAAAACCATGATCCGGAACAGATTGACGCTCAGACCGAGCGCCGAGAGCAGCACGACCGTCAGGATCACTGCGTTTGCGCGCAGCTTCATGCTCTTGGAAGGTTCCTTGGAGCGGAATCCGCGCTTCCACACCTGATGGTTCTTGGATGCTCTGATCTTTTTCCGTTTATTCTGATCGGATGATTTCGGCATGGATTCACCCCTTTCTCAGGCGCATACCGTTCACCGGAAACGGTTGGAATGATGTGCAAAAAAGAAGGCGGAAAGCATACCGGATGCCCCCGCCTGACTGCATGGCAGGCAAGCATTTTCTGTTCGGGATCACAGCTGTCCGCTGCGCATCGCCAGTACGGTTCACCCTGCTGTCCGCACGAACCGTGTTTTTGCTCACCTGTTTTTCGATTGCCTTGCGGAGCCGGTACGGGATCTTCTCCATCCCGCCCGAGCTGCTCCGTCCTTTTGCTCTACACATTTGTGACCGATCTCATTTTCGGAGTGGTCTTTCTATCCTGTAACGGAGCGGCTGCTCCGGTTACATGCTATGTTATTTGCCGCGCAAAAATTCCCAGAACCCGACGAGCTTGTCATTGATGCGCACGAAGAGGTTTTCCTCCGGCTCGGTAATGACGACCTCATCCTCCGTCTGCAGCTGGATATAGGTGATCTGCGACTGATTCAGCGGACGCAGCCCCAGCACATTCTCGGCGTACTCCTGAATGTTCTTGACTGTCATCTTGCCCTCCATCTCGGAACGCATACTGACATTTTTCGCCGTCAGATCGTTATATTCGGTCTGCAGTGCGGAGATCTTCGTATAGATCTCGTTGATCTGGACACGGCCGTAGATCACGGTGCCGATCAGCACACCGGTCAGTATGCCGAGTGTGATCGCGCCGCCGGTCGTGATGCGGTTTTCCGGTTTCCGCCTGCTGCTGCCGGCGGAATGCGCGGAGGAAAAGCGTCCGCCCTTTGCAGCTCTGGAATCTGCCGTCTTTGCAGACCCCGCAGCCTGCGCGGAAGCCGTCTGTTTTTTTGTCTTCTTTGTCTTCTTTGTTTTCTTTGTGTTTTTCTGCTTTTTATTGCGGTCGGGAGACGTCTGTTTCTGTTCCGGTTCTGCCGGCTCGTCCCCCGTCGGAATATCAATATCAATTTCGGTTTCGCCGTTTTCATCCGGCAAAGCCAAGGCTGATGCCTGCTCCTCCATTGCGATCGCGCGCTCAAGGGCGGCAGCATCCTCCCGGTTGCGTTCTGACATTTCGCGGCGCATTTCGCGTTCTGCAAGGATCCGTTCCTGCTCCCGCATGACGCGCTCGGCTTCTGTCATTCTGCGCGCAGCATCTCCGGCAAGCTTCCGTTTTCTTTTTCTTGCACGGGAAGCATTGCTCATTGTAAGATTCTGCAGCGACTGCAGCCTTCGTTCGGCTGAACTCAGGCTTTCCTCACGGTCCGGGGACGCCGCAAAATCCTTCAGCGATGCAAAATAGTCCTCGGTCATCCGCGGTCACCTCCCTGACGGACCGCTGCGTATGACCGGCTGCGTATTTGTTTCTTTTTGCAGCCGGTCAGGCACAGCATACTCGACACTCGTTTTGTGTGTTACCGGTCAAGGTGTTCTTTCTTTTGTTGTGGAATGATCTCTCTTTGGGGTAATCGTTTTGTTTTGTTCTCTTTTGTGCTGATCACAGCTTTTCGATCGACCGCAGCTTTGCGCTGTGGCTTCTCGGGTTCCGCTGCAGCTCCTCGGGGGAAGCGGTCAGCGGTTTTTTGTGCACCAGTCTGCCCTCCGGCTGATGTCCGCAGACACAGACCGGAAATTCCGGCGGACAGATACAGCCTGTACACCATTTTGCAAACGCCTGCTTGACGATCCTGTCCTCCAGACTGTGAAACGTCAGGATGACGAGCCGCCCGCCGGGCTTGAGAGATGAAAATGCAGCTTCCAGTGCGATGCTCAGGCAGTTCAGCTCATCGTTGACCGCGATGCGCAAAGCCTGAAAGCTTTTTTTGCAGGGATTCTTGTCGCGCCGTACCTTTGCGGGGACACCCTTTTTGATCAGCTCCGCTAATTCCAGTGTCGTTTCGACCGGCTTGACCTCTCTTGCCGCAACGATCTGTGCCGCGATCTGACGGGCGTATTTTTCCTCGCCGTACCGGAACAGGATATCGCTCAGCTCTGCCGCAGACAGCGTATTGACCAGATCGGCAGCGGTTCTGCCGGACTGTGACATCCGCATATCGAGCGGCGCGTCCTGATGATAGGAAAAGCCTCTGGAACCCTCGTCCAGCTCGTGGCTGCTGACGCCGAGATCCAGTAAGATCCCGTCAGCCTGCTCGCCGTGTTCTGCGAGCACATTCCCGAGCTCGGTGAAGTTCGTGCGGATCACCTCCGCAGGCAGTCCGGCCAGCCGTTTCCCGGCCTCCGCGACCGCATCCGGATCCTGATCCAGTGCATAAAGCTTTCCGCCCTCTGTCAGCCGCTCCGCGATCAGCCGGGAATGATTCCCGCCGCCCGCAGTACCGTCAAGATAAATGCCGTCCGGCCTGATTGCAAGATCGCTGATGACCTCATCCGGCATCACAGCTACGTGGTAAACCTGTTCTGCCATGGATCAGTCCCCGCTTTCCGCAGCCAGTGCCGCGAGCTTGGCCTTGCGTTCTCTGTCCTTCTTAGCGCGTCTCTGAGCTCTGAGCTCCTCGCGTTCTGCCTCGTATGTCTTGAGCCGTTCCTCGGACCAGAGCTCGGCATAATCGCCGACGCCGATCACGACGACCTTGTCGGAAAAGCCTGCATACGCGATCAGCTGCTCCGGGATCGTGATTCTTCCGTTTTTGTCCGGAGGAATCCTCGCCGTATCCTTCGCATAGTCGCGCAGCTCGTCCTTGACGTCCTCGTCATCGCAGCCCTCTGCGATAAACGCCTGTTTGATCCGTTCCAGCTCCGCATCATACCCCTTCTCCGAGCGCACGACCAGAAAGCCGCGGTTGCCCGCATCCGGAGAGGTATAAAGCGCTTCACCGATTGCATAGCGAAAAGCTGCAGGGAAGCTGATACGTCCGCGCTGATCCATTAAAACGGTCTGTCTGCCAGACATGCTGGTCTGTCCGTCCATTTCGTCAGCGCCTCCCTTCTCAGCTTCCGCAGGGAGATGCCCGTGAACCTCCGGAGACAGAAGCAGCCGCGCTTTTTCTGTATCAGCGCGTGCTGTTCCGATCCGAATTTCCGGCCTTGGCCGGTATGCGTTCCGCGGGTGGTACCATCACTCTGCTCGCATTCTTTTCTTCTCTTCTACACATTTTCTGTACAGTGCAGGCCGGATGCCGTTTTCCTGCCGGAGATGCCCCGAGGCGATCGTTTTAGCTCCCTTTGACTCCCCCGCAGTGGTTGAGCCTTCCTTTACTGCCCTCTTATTATATCATGAGTGCTCCCGGTTGTCAAGCCCCCGCCGGAAAAGTTTTTCCGCTTTCCCGCGATAAAAAAGAACGTCCGTTTTGTCAGATTCATTCATGTGAAAACAAACGGAAATATGCTGTTTTTCGTATGCGAAAGCCGCCCGGGAACATACGTCCGGTTCCGGCAGAAACGGCGTGTTTTCGCCAAAAACAGAGCAAAATCGCCCATGTCGATTCGACAGAAACGACCGTAGTTTCAGCATCTCGTTTTGTGCATGATTCACAATTACTTAAAAATCAATATATAGGCGGTGTGCATGTTTTGTAGCACTACATCTTGTGTTTCAGGGCAAAAACAAACAGGTTTTCTGCTAGATTTGCCTGCCGGCTCCGCAAAAAAAATTTTTTTGATTTATGATATTTTTATTTTGCAAACCGGATTTTTAACCATTTCAGTATTAAAAACACCTGCATCCCCTTCAAAAAACGCCTCCGGGCAGCGCGGAGCCCGCGCTGGCGTTTCCTGAAGGCTGCCGCGGACTTCCTGCAGGATTTCAGTACGCACTTCATTCCGTTTTCGCCTTTCGATCCAACTTGGGGCACCAATGGGCAGCGCAGAGCCCGCGCGGGCATTTCCTGAAGGCTGCCGCGGACTTCCTGCGTAAATTGCGGCATACGCGCAGCCATAAGTCAGACTTGGGGCACCAATGGGCAGCGCGGAGCCCTCGCAGGCAATTCCTGAAGGCTGCCGCGGACTTCCTGCGTAAATTGCGGCATACGCGCAGCCATAAGTCAAACTTGGGGCACCAATGGGCAGCGCGGAGCCCTCGCAGGCAATTCCTGAAGGCTGCCGCGGACTTCGTGCAGGATTTCAGGGCGCACTTGCTTTCGGATTCCGTGCTGTTTTTTCCCCGTATCCGGCGCAGAAAAAAACTGCCCCGGCCGCAAATCCGATTTTTTCTGATTTACCTCTTTACATTATTGCGAAAATCGTGTATAATGATATTGTATATCATGACTTCGGAGGTATTTCCAATGGAACTCAAATACAAGCGCGTACTCTTGAAGGTCAGCGGCGAAGCCCTCGCCGGTGAGAAAAAGACCGGTCTGGACTATGATGTCATCATGCCGATCTGCCGTGCGATCAAGCGCTGCGCAGATGCAGGCGTGCAGGTCGGCGTCGTCGTGGGCGGCGGCAACTTCTGGCGCGGACGCTCGTCCGGTGCCATGGACCGCACCCGTGCCGACCACATCGGTATGCTGGCGACCGCAATGAATGCGCTCGCGCTGGCAGATGCCCTCGAGGATCTCGGCTGCGAGGTCCGCGTGCAGACCGCACTGACCATGGCCAGCGTCGCAGAACCGTACATCCGGAACCGTGCGATCCGCCACTTTGAAAAGGGCAGGATCGTGATCTTCGGCTGCGGAACCGGCAACCCGTTCTTCTCGACCGATACCGCTGCAGCGCTCCGTGCCGCAGAGATCGAGGCCGATATCCTGATGAAGGCGACCATGGTTGACGGCGTTTACGACAAGGATCCGAACAAGTATCCCGATGCCAAGAAGTACGAGAAGCTGACCTTTACCGAGGTCGTCAACAATCAGCTCGGCGTCATGGATTCGACCGCAGCAGCACTCTGCCGCGACAACGGCATGACCGCTCTGGTCTTTGATCTGCGCAGACCTGACAACATTTACGATGCCTGCATGGGTCAGAGCATCGGAACGCTTGTGATTCCGGAATAACCGGGAATCGAACGGCTGTTTTTCTGTTTATTATTATAATAGTATACCGCAATCTCAAAATCAAAATCTGAAAAGGGAGATGAATCACCATGAATGAGATCATCAAGGAAAGACTGGACAAATCCGAAAAGAACATGAAGAAGATCATTGACCGTCTGCAGGAGGAATACGGCTCCATCCGCGCAGGACGGGCAAACCCGGCTGTGCTGAACAAAATTCCGGTGGATTACTACGGCACCCCGACCCCGATCAATCAGATCGCGTCCGTCGCGGTCTCCGAGGGCAGAAACCTGCTCATTACCCCGTGGGATGTGAGCATGATCCGCCCGATCAGCAAAGCGATCCTCGCTTCCGAGCTGGGCATCACCCCGACCGATGACGGCAAGACGATCCGTCTGGTGTTCCCGCAGCCGACCGAGGACCGCCGCAAGGAGCTCGCCAAGACCGCAAAGAAGTACGGCGACGAAGCCAAGGTCGCGGTCCGCAATGAGCGCCGCGATCTCATGGAAAAGTTCAAGAAGCTCAAGAAGGACTCCGAGCTGACCGAGGACGATCTCACCGAAGCGGAAAAGAAGGTACAGAAACTGACCGACCGCTACACCGAGGAGATCGACAAGGTCGTTTCCGAAAAGGAAAAGGAGATCATGAGTCTCTGAGATTCAGGAAAGTATAAAGGAGTCTGTTCCAATGGCAAAAAAACATGAACCGCCTGTCCCGCAGGATATGATGCCGAAGCATATCGCGATCATCATGGACGGCAACGGCAGATGGGCGAAAAAACGCGGGATGCCGCGCACCTACGGACATGTACAGGGCGCGCTCGCGTTCCGGAAGCTGCTGCGCTATGCAAATGAGATCGGCATCAAGTATATTTCCTTCTATGCGTTTTCGACGGAGAACTGGAAGCGCCCGGACGACGAAGTCCACGCGCTCATGGATCTGATGCGCAAGTATCTGAAGGAAGCCTACGATCATTTCGATCTGCGGACACGCTTTGTGCTGCTCGGTGACGAGGACGGCTTTGAATCCGATCTGCGCCAGCAGTTCATCGACATTCAGAAGGACACCGACGACTTTGAGCGGATGACCGCGGGCATCGCGGCAAACTACGGCTCGCGCCACGAGATCACCAGCGCGGTGAAGCAGATCGCGCAGCAGGTGAAAAGCGGCGAGCTGCAGCCCGAGGACATCACCGAGGATCTGATCTCACAGCATCTTTATACGAAGGATATGCCGGATGTCGATCTGATGATCCGTCCGGGCGGCGAACAGCGCATCTCCAATTTCCTGCTCTGGCAGTGTGCTTATGCGGAGTTTTACTTCTGCGACACGCTCTGGCCGGATTTCGATTCCAAGGAGCTGGACAAGGCGATCGTTGAATTTGCAAAAAGAACCAGAAGATTCGGCGGACTCTGATCCGGTATGGATCCGGCCGGTGCCGCATACATTGAAACGGATGCGATGCCGGCGGTTCTGCTGAAAACATCTGTGTTTCTGCGCTGCAAATACTGAATTGAAATGGAGGCGCGGCGTTCTGCCGCATATCGTTATGGCTAAACGACTGACAACTGCTGCGATCGGCGTTGTGATTGCACTGCTTGTGCTGTTCCTGCACAATTATATCATTCTGCCGATCGCTGCCGGTCTGATCTCCGGCATGATCGTGTATGAATATCTGCGCGTCAACAAGCTGCTCCGCTATCATCTGACGACCGGTGCAGCCATGATCTACGCACTGGTGCTGCCGCTGCTTCAGGTCGGTCTGAATGCGAGATACCGCAGCATCCTGACCGTCACGGCCGTGACCTGCGTGCTGTTCGATTATGTCCGCCATAAGAAGAAAATGTCCGAACGGACTGTTTTCTGTGCACTGACCGGCATGATGCTGCTCCCCCATGCAATGGCATCGGCGGTGACGCTGAACAATGCGCATGAGCAGCACGGCGTCGCATATCTGGTGCTGGCACTGGGCGGCGCATGGATCGCGGACAGCGGTGCGTTCTTCGTCGGTACCTATCTCGGCAAGCAGAAGCTCTGCCCGGAGATCAGCCCGAAGAAAACGATCGCGGGCTTTATCGGCGGCATCGCTGCGAATATCGTATTCTTTATCCTGTTCTGTGCCGTATATCTCGGCATCATGACGAAAAAGGGCGTTGCCATGCATGTGAACTGGTTTACGGTCATCATGCTCGCAATGGTCTGCGCAGTGCTCGGCACGCTCGGCGACCTTGCAGCCTCGACGATGAAGCGTCAGCTCGGCGTCAAGGACTTCGGCAAGATCATGCCGGGTCACGGCGGAATGCTGGATCGCTTTGACAGCGTCCTGCTCGTGCTGCCGTTCTTCACTGCTTTCGTGCAGGCGACCAATTTCTTTGAGTTATAATAAAGGAGCTCAGCTATGACAAACAGCGTTGCAATTCTCGGATCGACCGGCAGTATCGGGACTCAGGCGATCGAAGTCGCGCAGAAGCACGGCATCAGAGTCACCGCACTGGCCGCCAATACGAAGGTCGATGCGCTGGTGCAGCAGGCGCGTGAACTGCGCCCGGAGCTGTTGTGCATCGCAGACGAATCCAGATATCCCGCATTAAAAGAAGCGGCAGCCGGTCTTGGCTGCCGCCTTTTGGCAGGAATGGACGGTCTCTGCGAGATCGCGCAGCATGAAAGCACCGGCACTCTGCTCAATTCCGTGGTCGGCATGGTCGGCCTTCTCCCGACGCTGACTGCGATCGGGGCAAACAAGCCGATCGCACTGGCGAACAAGGAAACGCTGGTCGCGGGCGGCGCACTGGTCATGCAGGCAGCGGCAGACCGCGGCTTGCCGATCTATCCGATCGACAGCGAGCATTCCGCGATCTTCCAGTGCTTACAGGGCAACAAGCGTTCCCAGTTAAAGAAGATCATCCTGACGGCTTCGGGCGGACCGTTCTTCGGCAAGACAAAGGCCGACCTGCAAAACACGACTGTCGAGCAGGCACTCAATCACCCGAACTGGAGCATGGGCAATAAGATCACGATCGACTCCGCTACGCTGATGAACAAGGGACTTGAGTTCATCGAGGCGCGCTGGCTGTTCGATCTGGAACCCGATCAGATCGAGATCGTCGTGCACCGGCAGAGCGTGCTGCATTCCGCCGTCGTGTATCAGGATGAGTCGATGATCGGACAAATGGGCGTGCCGGATATGAAAATTCCGATCCAGTACGCGCTGCTCTATCCGGAGCGACTCCCCTGCCCGACCAAGCCCCTCTCACTGACGGACTACGGCACACTGACCTTCGCAAAGCCGGATTACGAGACCTTCGACTGCCTGACCGCCTGCATCGAGGCGAGCAGGACAGGCGGCAGCGCACCGGCAATCGCGAACGGCGCAAATGAAGCAGCCGTCGCGGCATTCCTTGCGCGGAAGATCCCGTTCCTGCGCATCGGCGAGCTGGTAAAGGCGACACTCCGCGAGATCCCGTCGGCACCGCTCACCTGCTATGACGATGTTGTCGCCGCAGATCAGGCCGCGCGTGATTTCGTCGCAGCACAGATCGCATCATGAAGGCAAAGCAGCTTATATATCCGCTGGCTGCGGCCGTCATCTTCCTTGCCGGCATGATCTCAGCGGAGCAGATCCTGTCCCCGCCCTACGCGGTCAAAAGTGCGGTCAAGGTGATCCTGATCCTGCTGCTGACCGGCATCGGCATGAAGCTTTCCGGGAAAGACCTGAAAACCTGCATCCGCTTCCGGAAGATGCAGCATCCCGCTGCACTGATCGCAATTATGATCGCGGTGATCCCGGCGGTGCTGCTCGGATTTTATCTGCTGCGGGATCAGCTTGACCTGCCTGCGATCCGGCAGGGGCTCATGGAAAAGGAACAGCTCACCAAACAGAACTGCCTGTTTGTGTTTGCGTATATCGCGCTCTGCAATTCGTTTCTGGAGGAAGCCTTTTTCCGCGGCTTCCTGACGGAGAGCTTTCGCAGCGCGGGACTGAAAAGATCAGGGGCTGCGGTCAGCGCGCTGGCATTTGCGGTCTATCACCTCGGCATTGTGGACAGCTGGCTCAGTCTCCCGATGCTGCTTCTGTGCATCGGACTGCTCTTTTGCGCGGCGCTGTTCCTGCAGTGGATCTGCGACCGCTACGACAGCATGAAGGCAAGCTGGCTCGTACACGTCTGCGCAAATCTCGCAATCAACGCGGTCGGCATCCTGCTGATCTTCTTCCTGTGACAAAGCGCACATTTTACCGTAATTTTCACATTCCGGTTCCGGCTCTGACATCATTTGCGGGTATACTGGATACGGCGCATACCGCAAATGAAACGAAAGGACTTTTCAGATCATGAACATCATTACCATTCTCGTTGCGATCCTCTGCTTCGGCATCATCATTATGATCCATGAAGCGGGACATTTCTTCGTCGCCAAGAAAAGCGGCATCCGCGTGCTGGAGTTTTCGATCGGCATGGGGCCGAAGCTTTTGCAGAAGCAGAAGGGCGAAACGAAATACTCCCTGCGTGCCTTCCCGATCGGCGGCTACTGCGCCATGGAGGGCGAGGACGAAAACAGCGACGACCCCAGAGCATTCCGCAAGGCTCCTGTCTGGAAGCGGATGCTTGTCACGGTCGCGGGTGCGGCGATGAACCTGATCCTCGGCCTCGTGCTGATCGTCGCGGTCATCTGCATGGACAGCGCGATCACCTCAACGACGCTCGCGGATTTCCGCACGGACAAGGACGGCAACGATGTCTCGACCTCGTCTCAGTGGCTGAAAACCGGCGACCGGTTCCTTGAGATCAACGGCCTGAAGATCTTTACCGTGCAGGATATTTCCTACGCGCTGCAGAATGACGACTGCGAAACCTTTACGGTCGTCGTGGAGCGTGACGGCGAAAGGGTCACGCTGGAAAACGTCGAGTTTTACAACAAGGAAACAAAGGGTCTGCTTGATTTCCGTGTCTACGGACTGGAAAAGAGCATCGGAAATGTTGTATCCTACAGCGGGCGGCAGTTCGTCTCGACCGCACGCCTGATCTGGATCTCGCTGCGCGATCTGCTGCGCGGCAAGTACGGCTTCCACGATCTCTCCGGCGTGGTCGGCATCATCGACAGCACGACCGAGATCGTCGCGCAGAGCGAGACGCTCCACGACAAGGCCATGAACCTGCTCGACCTGATGTCGTTCATCACGATCAATGTCGGCATCTTTAACCTGATCCCGTTCCCGGCACTGGACGGCGGCAGACTGGTGTTCCTCATCGTTGAGGCGCTCCGCCGCAAGCCGGTTCCCGCGCATATTGAAGGCATGATCCATTTTGTCGGCCTTGCCGCCCTGATGCTCCTGATGATCGCCGTGACGTTCCAGGACATCATGAAGATCTTTCAGCGATGAAGCTGCTGAAGCTTTACTGCCCGTTTCACGGAAAATACTGGCCGCTGATCGCTGCAGCCATTGCAGCCCTCGCAGCATGGAGCCATGCGTCCTCGCATGATTGGCCGGAGACGGGCGTCCGTGCCGTTCTGTTTTTGGCTCCGCTGGCAGTGCTGGCCGTCTGCTATTTTATCATCCAGCGGCCGTCTGCCGCCGAGCGCGAACTGATCGCCGATGCGGAATATCCGCTTTGGGTGCCGGCGGATGAGAATATCCTCCGCGCAGTCATAGAGCAGAAGCAGCATTTCAGCAGCGGCATGACCCATGTACTCCTGTATATCGGCGTATTTGCGTTTGCCGCTGTCCTGCCGGGCAGACGGGGCGGCGAACCGAATTTCACCGCGGCTGCTGTCTTTGTCCTGATCGCCGGCGCCGTTGCCATTGTCGATACGCTGCTGCGGAGCAGATGGCAGTCGGCCGATCAGAGTGCCCTCATGGCAGTCGTACCGATCGACCACATGTTTGATGTCCTGCATACTTCCCGCGGTAGCAACATCAATCCATGGATCGACCGCCGGGAATGGTACACCAGCTATCTGGTCTTTTATCTGCCGGACGGAAGGTATGTCCTGCCCGCATATTCCAATGCAGGCTATGCGAAAGTGGTCGTCATTGTGAAGTATAACGGGATGCTGACATGGATCCCGTGCGCGGAAAATCATCTGAAGGGGGATATAAAATGAAAGCTCTGGTGAAAGCGCCGTTTGTCCGCCGCATGACAAAACATCTGACTGAGGAGGATGAAGCAGGCATCGCTGCCGCAGTGATCCCGACAATGGAGCCCGCAGAGCCGGAGCTGATCGCCGCAATCCGCGGAAACGAATACGATCAGCGCAAGGTGCTGATCCAGGGTCTCCCGATTGCGGCCGCCGGCATGATCCCCGGCTTCATCGCGCATTCGCTGACCTACTGTCTCGCGGTCGGCATGACGATCATCGCACTGCTGATCGTGCTGTTCTTCGTCAACAGACGCTGCCGGATCGGCGACGAGGCCGAAAAAATGGTCATCCCGATCGACCATATCGAGGGCAGCTCGTCAAGGGATTACGCGGTGTTCTATCTGCCGGACGGCAAATACAAAATGCGCTGTGAGCTGAATCATCCGAACCCGGTTTCGGTGACGGTGCTGCGCTCTGACGGCAGAAGCTACTGCAAGCTCAACGGAAAGGAAAAACGGTCATGAGAAATCTGCATCCGGTCAAGGTCGGAGAATGTCTGCTTGACGGCAAGCATATCTACATCCAGTCTATGCTGAACACGCGCTCGGACGACATTGCAGGCTCCGTCGAACAGGCGAAAAAGCTTGAGGCTGCAGGCTGCGAGATCGTCCGCGCCGCGATCCCGAACAAGGAAGCGGTCGCGCTGATCCCCGCGATCAAGGAGGCGGTCGGCATTCCGCTGGTCGCGGACATTCATTTTGACTATAAGCTTGCGCTCGCCGCGGCGGACGCAGGCATCGACAAGATCCGGATCAATCCGGGCAATATCGGTTCCATGGACCGCGTCAAGGCGGTCGCGGACAAGTGCAGAGAAAAAAGCATCCCGATCCGCATCGGCGTGAACTCGGGATCACTGGAAAAGGAACTGCTGGCGAAGTTCGGCGGCCCGACCCCGCAGGCAATGGTCGAGAGCGCACTGAATCATGCGAAGCTGCTTGAAAAATACGACTTCAACGATATCGTGATCTCGATCAAATCCTCGGATGTACAGAACATGATCGCTTGCTACCGTCTGGCGGCGGAGCAGTGCGATTATCCGCTGCATCTCGGTGTGACGGAGGCGGGCACGGCGCGCATGGGACTGATCAAGTCCGCGGCGGGCATCGGCTCGCTGCTCTGCGACGGCATCGGTGAAACGATCCGCGTCTCGCTGACGGCTGACCCGGTCGAGGAGATCTATGCGGCACAGGACATTCTGAAGGCGATCGGCAAGCGCGGCGGCGTGCAGCTGGTCTCCTGCCCGACCTGCGGCAGAACGCGCATTGACCTGATCTCCGCGGCGAAGGCTGTGGAGGACGCGCTGCGCGGCTGCGAGAAGAACATCAAGGTCGCTGTCATGGGCTGCGTGGTGAACGGCCCCGGCGAGGCCAGAGAAGCGGACATCGGCATTGCGGGCGGCGACGGCTGTGCGGTGCTGTTCAAGGGCGAGCAGATCCTCGGCAAGGTGCCGGAATCGGAGATCGTTCCCGCCCTGCTTGCGGAGATCGAGAAACTCTAAGCACTCCCAAGCAGCTATGTACACGCCGCGGGGCGGCTTCTGATAGGCTGCTGCTCCCCCAAAAAGGCTGCCGGTGATGTCCCACGTTTCCGGCGCACACCATATCAAAAGTTTTGATCAAACTTTTTCAAAAGTTTGCGGAGTCCGGAGGCAGAGCCTCTGGTCGCCCTCCGCAGAGTGCGATACTCCCCTGCGTTCAAGCGCCCGAAGGGCTTGGTGAGCACAATATCAGCTTTGCTGACATTTAAGAGCGGCTCCCATTCAAAAAAGCATCCGCGAAGCGGATACTTTTTTCCGCGCTGAATTAAAAAGTGCAAACAGTGCGCTTCTGCGCAAAAAATACCGATAAATCCACAAAGAAAGGCTGATATTCATGCGAATCATTCTGGATGCAATGGGCGGAGACAACGCCCCGCTCGCACCGCTCGAGGGTGCTGCAAGAGCCGTACAGGAGCTTGGCGTCGAGGTCACGCTCAGCGGCGACGAAAACAAGATCAAGGCACTGGCCGCCGAACACGGCATTTCGCTGGACGGCATCACGTTGCTCCATACCGAGGAGATCATCACCATGGAGGATCAGCCGACCGATGTCATCAAGGCAAAGAAAAACTGCTCCATGGCAGTCGGTCTGCAGGCGCTTGCCGACGGTCAGGGCGATGCGTTCGTCTCCGCGGGCAACTCCGGCGCGCTGCTCGTCGGCGCGACTATGATTCCCCGCCGGATCAAGGGCATCAAGCGTGCAGCCATGGCGCCGCTCCTGCCGACCGACAACGGCCACGCGATCCTCATGGACGGCGGTGCCAATACCGAATGCAGACCCGAAATGCTCGAGCAGTTCGGCATTATGGGCAGCATCTATATGGAAAAGGTCATGGGGATCCGGAACCCGAAGGTCGGGCTCATCAACAACGGCTCCGAGGAATGCAAGGGCAGAGAGCTCGAGATCGAGACCTACAAGCTGCTCGAACAGTGTGACATCAACTTTATCGGCAATATCGAGGGCAGAGAGGTGCCGACCGGCAAGGCGGATGTGCTCGTCACGGACGGCTTTACCGGCAATATCGTCTTAAAGCTCTACGAGGGTCTCGGCAAGTTCTTCGCCGCGAAGATCAAGGAAATGTTCTCCGGCGCCGGAAAGATCGGCGCGCTGTTCATGATGGACAAGCTCAGTGCGCTGAAGGATTCCTTCGACTACAAGAAGGTCGGCGGCGCGGTGCTGCTCGGCATCTCGAAGCCGGTCATCAAGGCACACGGCAGCTCGAACGGCGAGGCATTCTTCAATGCGGTCCGGCAGGCGAAAAACTGCGTGGACGGCAAAATCTGTGAGACGATTTCCGAAGCAGTCGCAGCAAGAAAGGAACAGTCCGGCGGCGCGGAATGACCGCCGGTGAGGAGGCAATCAAATGGGAGCAAAACCGCAGACAGAATTTGAAACAAAAATCGGCTATACGTTCAAGGAACCCGCACTGCTGACAGAAGCACTCTGTCATTCGTCCTACGCGAACGAAAAACGCGGGACGCTCCGCTGCAATGAGCGGCTCGAATTTCTAGGCGACAGCGTGCTTTCGATCGTTGTATCCAACCACCTGTTCCGGAACTGCACGAATCTGCCGGAGGGCGAGCTGACCAAGATCCGTGCGTCGCTCGTCTGCGAGAAGTCGCTGTTTGAATGGGCAAAGCAGATCGCGCTCGGCGATTATCTGCTGCTCGGCCACGGCGAGGATGCGTCCGGCGGCAGAATGCGCCCGTCGATCCTTTCGGATGCATTCGAGGCAGTCATCGCGGCAATGTTTCTGGACGGCGGCATGGATGCCGTCACGCCGTATATTTTACAGTTCCTGCCGGAGAAGTTTGACCGTCCGTCGGAAGCGTTCCGCGACTACAAGACCGTGCTGCAGGAGGTCATCCAGCAGAATCCCGAGGAGCATGTGGAGTATGTGCTCGTCGGCGAGGATGGACCCGACCACGCCAAGCAGTTCCGCATGGAGGTGCGCCTCAATTCCAATGTGATCGGCAGGGGCACCGGAAAATCAAAGAAAATTGCGGAGCAGATGGCGGCAAAGGAAGCCCTCATGCTCATGGGAGAGCAGGTATGAAAAAAGGCGGACGCATCGCGCTGACCGCCGGCATTCTGCTGCTTGCCGCATGTATCGCAGTGCCGCATATTTCAACGCAGCATTATATCTGGGCGGGCATCACCGGCGCAGATGGCATGAAAGTGAAGGCCGCGCTGCCTGCTGACGCCGTACAGTGTGCGCTCAGCGGAAACCCGATGATGACCGGCATGATCATCAGCTTTGTGCTCGCACCGCTGATGTTTGCGTTCAGCGTTTATCTGGCAAAGCATGAGCAGCAAAAGCGCGGCAGATACCGGCGGCTCGGTCTGCTGACCGCGATCCTTCTCGGGATGCCGGTGCACGAGCTGCTCCACGGTGCCGCGCTGCCTGCAAATGCAGCGGTACGGATCGGCTTCAACAAGGAACAGCTCATTGCATTTGCTGCCTCGGACGCGCCGATGAACGCCGCACAGCTCTGCGCACATTTTCTGATGCCGACGCTGCTGCTCGGCATCCTGCCGGTCTGCATTTCGCTGCTTCTGCGGAAGAAGCATCCGGCGGCGCAGATGTTTTTCCTGTTTTTCGGGATCGGCAGCCTGATCGTAAGTCCGGTTGACTGGGTCGTGCTGACCGCGATCCTGCGGAGCATTCCGGCGGGTGCGACCGTGCAGATCTCCGAAGCAGTCCCCTATTGGTATATCCGATAACAAACACGCAGGAGGTGCCCGATGAGAAGAAACGACCGCGAGATCACCGACAAGGAGGCGATCGCCGCATTTCTCTCCGCAGAGCAGATTCTGCGTGTTGCGTTTTATGATGACGGCGACATTTACATTGTGCCGGTCAATTACGGATACTGCGAAGAAAACGGCCGCATCTGCTTTTATTTTCACGGTGCAAAGGCCGGAAGAAAATATACGCTGGCGCAGAAAAAACCGCGCGTCGGATTTGAGATCGACGGCGGATACGCGCTGCTCCCGGCGGAGACCGGCTGCGGACATTCCGCGAAATACCAAAGCGTGATCGGAAACGGCACGCTGCAGACCGTGACCGACCCGGACGAGCGCATGAAGGGCTTTGCCTGCATCATGAAGCAGGCGACCGGAAAAGCGGAATGGGAATACAGCCCGGCGGTGCTGGAAAAAACGGCCGTGTTCCGGCTGGATGCGGAGCATCTCACCTGCAAAGCCAAAAGCGGATCACCTGAATGACAATCGCTTAACTGTGCCTCAAAAATAAAGTTTTTGGTCGAGCTTTTTTCAAAAAGCTCGCGGGACGAGGGCGGCGCCCTCGTCGCTTGCCGCAGCGAGCGAAATACCCCTGCGTGCAAGAGCTCGGCGGGCTTGGGGACCTCACGTTTGCCGAAGGCAAACTGGCACAGTTTCGCTTCGCGAAACATGGGCGATCAGAGATCCCCATTCCAAATAGCATCCGCAAAGCGGATACCTTTTCGTAGCTGATGATTTGATTGCAAGCAAAGGAATGATATCACATGCAGACACTGCGTGAATTTTTGCGTGAATACGCAGCAAAGCTGCCGGGGAACGTGCTGGACGGCAAGATCCGGCGCGTTCTTTCCAACAAAAGCAGGAGCCGGCTGTTCTTTGAAACCGAATATCCGGCACCGCTGCCGTTTGCACAGCTCTCCGAAACCGAAAACGAGCTCGCGAGCCGGCTGGAGGTCGAAGCCTGCAGAATCCTCTGCCGCTACCCCGCCGAATGCTTTTCCGCGGAGGTGCTGCCGGAGCTGTTCCTGACCCTGCGCCGCGAGATCCCGATGATCAACGGATTTCTGGAGGACGCGGGGCTTTCGCTGCATGACGGCATTCTTGAGATCGAGTTAAAGCACGGCGGTGCGGATATCCTTGAGCAGACCCGTTTCCGCGAGGAGCTCGCCCGCGCCGTGCATACGATGTTTTCCGTGCCGCTGACCGTACAGTTTGCGGGTTCGCATCTGCATGTGACCGCCGAGGAGCAGGCACAGATGCAGTCCGATGTGCTGGCCTCGCTGCCGGAGGACCGCTGGATCCCGCCGGAGCCGCAGCAGACCTCCGACGCACCGGTCTTTTCCGCGCTGACGCAGCTCACGCCCGACGCCGAGCCGGTTCAGCCGGAGCGTCCCGACAAGGAGTCGCTCAATGTCCTTTACGGCAGAGCGATCAAGGAAAAGCCGCTTGCGATCAGCAACATCGTGCAGCAGCTCGGCAGGGGCATGGACGGCAAGGCCAAAAAATTCGCGTTCACCTGCGAGGTCTTTGCAAAGCCGGAATCACGCGTGCTCAAAAGCGGCAAGACTTTGCTGACCTTCCCCGTCACCGACTACACCGGCAGCCTGCTCGTCAAAATGTTCCTCGATGAGCAGAAGCTTGCGGATTTCCAGGTCGGCGACCTGAAAAAAGGCACCGCGCTGATGATCTTCGGCACGGTCGAATACGACGACTATGACCACGATATCTGCGTCAAGCCGAACGCGATCAACAGCTACAAGCCGGAGCGCCGCACCGATGACGCGCCGGTCAAGCGCGTGGAGCTGCATCTGCATACGAATATGTCCGCAATGGACGCCGTGACCTCTGCGGAGGCGCTCTGCAACCGGGCGCATGACTGGGGTCACCGCGCGATCGCGATCACTGACCACGGCGTCGTGCAGGCGTTCCCCGAGGCGATGAACGCGACCGCGAAATGGAAGGATTTTCGCGTGATCTACGGCTGCGAAGCCTATGTCGTCAACGACCTCAACAAGCTCTGCGTCATTGACAGCGACGACCCGCGTACCCCGCAGGACGAGGTCATCGTGTTCGACGTTGAGACGACCGGCCTTTCCCCGAAGCATGACCGCCTGACCGAGATCGGCGCGGTCAAGATCCGCGGAATGCGCATCATCGACAGCTTCGATACCTTTGTCAATCCGGAGCGGGATATCCCGCAGAACATTCAGGAGCTGACGCATATCACGCCGGACATGGTCGCGGACGCCCCGAAGGAAAAAGAGGCTGTCGAGCAGTTCTTCGCGTTCTGCGGCGAAAACCCGGTGCTGATCGCGCACAATGCATCCTTTGACACCTCGTTTATCCGCGCGGTCTTTGCGCGGCACGGAAACAGCCGGCCGTTCGTCACCGTGGATACGGTCATCATGTCCCGCGCCGTGCTGCCCGAGCTCGGACGGCATAAGCTGGACACGATCGCGAAGCACTTAAAGCTCGGCAAATTCGAGCATCACCGCGCCGCGGATGACGCCTACATGCTCGCGAAAATTTACCTGACGCTCATGGAGCGCATCATCAATGAGCGCGGGCTCGAAACGCTCGGCGGACTGAACACCGTTCTGCCGGAAATCGACCCGAAAAAGCTGAAATCCTATCACCAGATCATCCTCGCGAAGAACCAGACCGGCATCAAGAATCTCTACCGGCTGGTGTCGTATTCGCAGCTCGATTATTTCTATAAAAAGCCGCTGATCCCGAAGTCGCTGCTCATCAAGCATCATGAGGGACTGCTCTACGGCAGCGCCTGTGAAGCGGGAGAGCTGTTCTCCGCGCTCGTTGAGGGCAAGCCGGAAGCGGAACTCGATGAGCTCGCAAAATTCTACGATTATCTCGAGATCCAGCCGATCGCGAACAATGCCTTCATGCTCCGCAGCGAGCACTACCCCGCGCAGACCGAAGAAGATCTGCGGAATCTGAACCGCCGGATCCTCGAGATCGGCGACCGCAACGGCATTCCGGTCGTTGCGACCTGCGACGTCCACTTCATGGACGAGAAGGACGGCATTTACCGCGAGATCCTGCAATCCGGCATGGGCTTTGACGATGCAGGCAGACAGGCTCCGCTGTATTTCCGGACAACGGACGAAATGCTCGAGGAGTTTGACTATCTCGGCTCCGAGCGCGCATTCGAGGTCGTTGTCACGAACACGAACATGATCGCGGACAAGATCGACCGCTGCCACGCGATCCCGAAGGGCACGTTTACGCCCTCGATCCCCGGCGCGGAGGAGGATCTCATCCGCATCACGACCGACAAGGCCAAGAGCATTTACGGCGACCCGCTGCCGGAGCTCGTCCAAAAACGGCTTGACCGCGAGCTCGATTCGATCTGCCGCCACGGCTTCTCCGTGCTGTACATGATCGCGCAGAAGCTTGTCGCGAACTCCGAGAAGCACGGCTATCTCGTCGGCTCCAGAGGTTCGGTCGGCTCGTCCTTTGTCGCGTCCATGGCGGGCATCTCCGAGGTCAATCCCCTCGTTCCGCATTATGTCTGCCCGGAATGCAAATACGCCGAATTTATCACGGACGGCTCGGTCGGCTCCGGCTTTGACCTTCCGCCGAAGAACTGTCCGAACTGCGGCACCGATATGAAGCGCGACGGTCACGATATCCCGTTCGAGACCTTCCTCGGCTTCGACGGCGACAAGGCGCCGGATATCGACCAGAATTTTTCCAGTGAATATCAGTCCGAATCGCACCGCTATACCGAGGAGCTGTTCGGCAGAGCAAACGTGTTCAAGGCGGGCACGATCTCCGGCGTGCAGGACAAGATCGCATACGGCTATGTCAAGCACTATCTTGAGGACTGCGGCCTGACCGTCAACAACAGCGAGGTCAACCGGCTGGTCGCGGGCTGCGTCGGCGTCAAAAAGACGACGGGTCAGCACCCGGGCGGCATGGTCGTTGTGCCGGAGGACTTCGATATCTTCGATTTTACGCCGGTGCAGCAGCCGGGTGAACCGAGCGAGGCCGACGATTCCGATATGATCATCACGACGCACTTCGACTTCCACAAGCTGCATGATACGATCCTCAAGCTTGACGAGCTCGGCCACGTTGTCCCGACGCTCTACAAGCATCTCGAAGACCTGACCGGCATGAAGATCGCGGATGTCCCGACGACCGACCCGAAGGTCTTTCAGATGTGCACGGACTGCTCCGTGCTCGGCGTCACGGAGGAGGAGATCTTCTGCCCGACCGGCTCGCTCGGCATTCCGGAAATGGGCACGAACTTCACGATCGGTATGCTGCTGGACGCAAAACCGAAGCTCTTTTCCGACTTTCTGCAGATCTCGGGTCTGTCACACGGTACGGATGTGTGGCTCGGCAATGCAAAGGATCTGATCGCGGACGGCACCTGCACGATCTCCGACGTCATCGGTACCCGTGACTCGATCATGACCTATCTGCTCTATCATGATGTGGAGCCGAAGCAGGCGTTCCAGATCATGGAGGATACCCGTAAGGGCAAGGCACCCAAGACCTTCTCGCCGGAGCGCATCCAGATGCTGCTCGACCACAATGTCCCGCAGTGGTATATCGACTCCTGCCTGAAGATCAAGTATATGTTCCCGAAAGCGCACGCGGCGGCGTATGTCACCGCTGCGATCAAGCTGGGCTGGTTCAAGCTGTACAAGCCGCTGGAATACTACGCGACGTACTTCTCCGTGCGCGGCGGCGACTTTGACGCTGCCCTCGCGGTCGAAGGCGTGGACGCGGTGCGCAATAAGATTCAGGAGCTGAACGCCAAGGGCAAGGAACGCTCCAAAAAGGAAGGCGACCTGCGCGATATCCTGCTGATCGTCAATGAGATGATGTCCAGAGGCTACTTCTTCCTGCCGGTTGACCTGAAACGCTCGCATTCCCGCGATTATCTGATCGAGGACGGCAGACTGCGCATCCCGTTTGCCGCGATCGACGGCATCGGCGAAAAGGCGGCGGACAAGCTTTACGAGACCGCACAGAACGGCGATTATATCTCCGTGGACGAGTTCCAGCAGCTTTCCGGCGCGTCAAAAGCGACAATTGATGCACTCGATGCGCTCGGGGCTCTGGGGAATCTTCCGAAATCCAATCAGCTTTCGCTGTTCTGAGCCGGCAGGGCCGGCAGCCGTTTTGCTCCGCCTTTTCTGCGCCTGACCGGCTGAACAATTCGCCGCTTTTCCAAATCGAAAAGCACTGTTCCGGCCGCAAAAGCGACAATAGATATACATGATATGTCCGTGGCTTTGGGGAATCTTCCGAAATCTCATTTGCTTTCGCAGTTTTCCCTTGACTTTTTCATGATATTATGGTATCATACTATCATGTTACTATGTTAGCAAGCTAAAGCGGCGCAGAGCCCGCGCCGGCGATTCCCTCCGGGGGCAGTTAGCGAAGCTCTCCCCGGCAGCGTAATGCACGCCGCGGGGCGGCTTCTTCGGCGTTACCACTCCCAATGCTGAAGCACGCCACAAGCATACCGGGATTCTTTATTATAGTAAATAGTGAATAGTGAAAAGTATGATACGTGCAGTTCACCATTACGATTCACTGCACCCCATAACCCAAAGAAGCACCTATGAACAAGTATGACCGCAGCGCGGAGCCCGCGCGGGCATTTCCTGAAGCCCGCCGGATTCGCCCGGAGCAGTCATTCTCTGTTATTCTTTTCAGGCACATAATCGGAGTACAGCACTCCGTTTTCAACCAGCAACCTCAGCCAAAGGAGTCTTTATGAACAAATATGACCGCATAACACCGGAAGGCACCCGCGACGCTTTATTCGCGGAATGCACCCTCCGGAGACAGATCGAGAACCGCCTGAACGGTCTTTTCACCGCGAGAGGCTACAGCGAGATCATCACGCCGACACTCGAATTTTACGATGTGTTCAACCGCGACGCACAGCCCTTTCCGCAGGAGCATATGTATAAGCTCACCGACGCAAAGGGCCGCCTCATGGTGCTGCGTCCGGACAACACCGTCCCGATCGCCCGCGTCTGCGCGACCAGACTGCGCGGCGCAGGGCTCCCGCTCCGCCTCTGCTATCAGCAGAATATCCATGTGATCTCTCCGTCGCTGAAAGGCCGCGATGACGAGATCTCGCAGGCGGGCATTGAGCTGATTGGCTCCGATTCCCGCATGGCAGACCTCGAGGTCGTGGCGGCAGCCGTCGATGCGCTGCAGGCCTGCGGTGAGGAATACACACTCGAACTCGGCAATGCGGCATTCTTCCGCACGCTGATGCAGCAGCTCAACGCCTCCGACGAGATCAAGGATACGATCCGCGACTGCATCGAGGCAAAGAATTATCCTGCACTCAACGATCTGCTGGACGCGCTGCCGGAATCTGATTCGGTCAGAACGCTCCGGATGCTCCCGCGGCTGTTCGGCGGCGAGGAGGTCTTTGAAAAGGCTGCGGCACTCTGCTCCGGCGAGGCGTTCAACGCGATCCTCCGCGAGCTGCGCTCCCTCTGGGAAGCGGTCGTGCAGTTTGCAGGCGCAGACCGCGTCAAGGTCGATCTCGGCATGATGCACCGCACCGACTACTACACCGGCATGATCCTGCGCGGCTATCTCTCCGGCTACGGCGATGAGATCCTCTCCGGCGGCCGCTACGACAACCTGATCGCGGAGTTCGGCTACGATGTTCCCGCGACCGGATTCGCCGTCAATATCGACGCGGTCGTCAAGGTACTGAGCAAGCAGGGCGATCCCGCACCGAAGGCAGAGCAGGTCAGCAATGTGCTGATCTGGGCGGCAAAGGGCTGCGAGGCGGATGCCGTCGAGGCGGCAAGAAATCTCCGCAGCAAGGGGCTTATCGTTGAGCATTCGCTCTCCGAGACACTGGACGAGGCAAAAGCCTACGCCGCGGCACACGGCATTGACAGCGTGCTGCCGATCGAGATCTCCAAACAGCAGGCAGACTGCGGAAAGGAAGCGTGACCCATGCAGAGACCGATTCGCATTGCATTGACAAAGGGCAGACTGGAAAAGGATACCGTCAATATGTTTGAGCAGCTCGGGCTCGACTGCACCGCCGTCCGCGAAAAGGGCAGAAAGCTCATTCTGCCGGTCGGCGACGGCAGCATCGAGGTCGTGCTCGCCAAAGCAAATGACGTCATTACATACGTGGAGCACGGCGTCTGCGATCTCGGCGTCGTCGGCAAGGATACCATTTTAGAGATGCAGGGCAAGTTCTATGAGCTGCTCGATCTCGGCTTCGGACGCTGCAAATTCGCGCTCGCCGTCAAAAAGGGCACCGATTTTTACAGCGGATACGGCGTCAAGACGATCGCGTCGAAATATCCGAATGTCACGCGCCGCTTCTTTGAGGCGAAGGGCATGGACGTCGATATCGTCAAGATCGAAGGCTCCGTTGAGCTGGCTCCACTGCTTGAGCTCTCCGACGGCATCGTCGATATCGTCGAGACCGGCACGACCCTGAAAGAAAACGGGCTTGAGGTCTTTGAAGACGTCTGCCCGATCTCCGCAAGACTGATCGCAAACACCGTCAGCATGAAGCTCCGTCAGCAGGAGCTCGAAGCACTCATCACCAAGATCGAAAGCTATTTCAGCGGGCAGTAACCACCCGTTTTACGAAGCAGGAGGAATCATTATGCAAATCATTCGCTGCAACGGAAAAGACGAAGCTGCGTTCTTTGCACAGCTCCGCGCAAGAAGCGCCGCACCGGATCCGAAGGTCGTGGAAACGGTCACAACGATCCTCGAAGACGTCCGTACCAAGGGCGACGACGCCGTGCGCGCCTATACCGAAAAATTTGACGGCAAATGCCCCGAGAAATTCGAGGTCGATGCCGATACGATCTCCGATGCGCTGGAAGCCGCAGACCCGAAATTCGTCGAGGCGCTGCTCAATTCCATTGAGAACATCGCAGATTTCCACAACCGTCAGAAGGAGCAGGGCTTCTGCAATGCTCGCCCGGACGGCGTCATTCTCGGACAGAGACTGCGCGGTCTGGAACGCGTCGGCCTGTATGTGCCCGGCGGCACGGCGGCCTATCCGAGCTCGGTGCTGATGAACGCGATCCCCGCAAAGATCGCGGGCGTCAAGGAGCTCATCATGGTGACGCCCCCCGGCAAGGACGGCAAGCCGAATCCTGATATCCTCGTAGCTGCGTCGCTTTGCGGCGTGGACCGCATCTTCCTCATGGGCGGTGCGCAGGCGGTCGCGGCACTCGCCTACGGCACGGATTCCATTCCGCGCGTGGACAAGATCGTCGGTCCGGGTAATATTTTCGTCGCGACGGCGAAGCGTCTGCTCTACGGCGTGGTCGATATCGACATGGTCGCGGGGCCGAGTGAGGTGCTCGTCATGGCGGACGACACCGCAATTCCGAAGTATGTTGCGGCCGATCTGATGTCGCAGGCGGAGCACGACAAGCTTGCTTCCGCGATCCTCGTGACAACTTCCGAGCGCGTCGCGAACGAAACGATGGCGGAATTTGAGCGCCAGATGGCATATCTCGAACGCCGCGAAATTATCAGATCCTCGCTTGACAATTTCGGCGCGATCCTGATCTGCGAGACACCGGAGCAGGCGGTCGAGATCGCAAACGAGGTCGCACCGGAACACTTAGAGGTACACATGGAGAATCCGCTTGAATATATCGGAAAGCTCGATAATGCGGGCTCTGTGTTCCTCGGTGCATACGCGTCCGAGCCGCTCGGCGACTACTACGCAGGCCCGAATCACGTACTCCCGACCAGCGGCACCGCACGGTTCTTCTCGCCGCTGTCCGTGTACAGCTTCGTCAAGCGTTCAAGCTACATTTACTATACTGAGGACGCGCTCCGCGGTGCGAAGGATGACATCATCCTCGTCGCAAACAAGGAGGGTCTGACCGCACACGCAAATGCGATCGCCGTGCGTTTTGAGGATTGAGAGGATATTGCTATGTTCAGATTACCCGAGAAGCTCACAAAGCTGAAGCCCTACGATCCGATCACCGGCAGCTATGCCGTGCGTCTGGACGCGAATGAGTCCTATTTCGATCTGCCGCAGGTGCTGAAGGCGAAGATCGCCGACCAAATCGAGCAGATCAGCTTCAACCGCTACCCCGATCCGGTCGCGACCGAGGTCATCGAGGCATTCGCGGATTATTACGATATTGCGCCGGACTGCGTCACAGCGGGCAACGGCTCCGATGAGATCATCACGCTGCTGCTCGGCACCTTCATGGCGAAGGGGCAGACGCTCGTCACCGTGTCGCCGGACTTCTCCATGTACGGCGTGTACGCGTCGCTCTCTGAGATCAATGTCGTGACCGTGCAGAAGAAGGAGAACCTTCAAATCGACATGGATGCGCTGATTTCCGCGTGTCAGAAAGCGAATGCGGTCGTGTTCTCGAACCCCTGCAACCCGACCTCGCTCGGCATCCCGCGCTCTGAGGTCATCCGGCTGATCGAATCCGCGCCGGACTGCATGATCATCGTCGATGAAGCCTACATGGATTTCTGGGATGAGAGCGTGCTCGATCTCGTGACGAAATATGAGAATCTTGTGGTGCTGAGAACCTGCTCCAAGGCGATCGGCCTTGCGGCTGCAAGAATGGGCTTCGCGGTCATGGACCCGTACAAGACCGGGCTGCTCCGCGCGGCAAAATCACCGTACAACTGCGACGCGATCTCCCAGAAGATCTGCGCGACCGTCCTGCGCGAAAAGCAGATCCTGCAGCACTGCCGCGATGAGATCATCGTGCAGACGCAGCGGCTCTATACCGCGGCGGTCGAGCTGGCGCAGCGGTACCCCGACCTGCTGGAAACGGTCTATGCGCCGCGCACGAACTTCATCTTCATCAAGACTGCTTATGCGAAGGAGATCTTCGAGCAGCTGCAGGCTGCCGGGATCGCCGTCCGCTGCTTCCCGCACGGACTTCGCATCTGCGCCGGCACCCGCAGAGAGCAGACGCTGCTCATCAGCGAGCTGGAACAGATCCTGCAGCCAAAATAACAGCAAGCCGCAGTATTCCTGTATCTGCTGAGAATACTGCGGCTTTTTCCGTATCGAACAGGAGTAATGACATTGAAAAAAGTCCTGAAAATCATCGGCAGGATCCTGCTGATCCTGCTCATGCTGCTGCTGATCTTCACACTTGTGACGTTTATCCGGCACCGCATCAAGACCAAACAGGAGATCGCACTGCTGACCGAAAAAGGCTATGTAAACCCGGTTTCAGTCGGGGATCACTGTCTGAACGTCGCAAAATTCGGCAATGAGAACGGCGATCACACCATTGTTGCGCTGGCGGGATTGGGCGCGAATGATTATTCCGTGACCGAAAGAAAGATGACAGCGGCGATCGAAAAAGAGAATACGGTCGTGTTCATTGACCGTGCGGGTTCCGGTCTGAGCGATGATACAAACCATGAAATGACACTGGAATTCATCGTGGAGGATTACCGCAAGGCGCTCCGCAGCGCGGGGATCGAAGCCCCGTATATCCTCATGCCGCATTCGATCGGCGGCGCCTATGCAAATTACTGGTCGAGCAAATATCCCGATGAGATCGAAGCAGTCGTTTTTGTTGACGGTACACAGCTCTGTGAAAATGTGTTTGATGACGAGCCTGAAAGTACAGTCGGTTTCAGTGATAAAGCATTGGTATTTCTTGCAAAGCTCGGTTTCAGCAGATATGCGCTCAGACAATACTATTATCTTCTGCCGGACACTTATTCCGAGGAAGAACAGCGCCTATGTGATGCGCTGGAGCTGATGAGCTGCGAGAAGATCGCAAACGCGTCCGAGAGCAGTCTGCTGGCGGAAAACGGTCGGAAAGGCTGGGAAAGCATCGTCACAAACGATATCCCGAAGCTTTATATCTGTGCAAGCTGGGGCTATCAGACAACAGAGGAATTCAGAGAATATCTGGAATGGATGCACGCACTGAAAGTAAAAAATCACCGGAGCACATCGGATCCTGCAGCCGTATCGGATGAAAAGATACAGGAACAGCTTGATCTGTTATCGCAGTTCAGGGAGGAAACGCTTTATCCCTATGCAGAGAAAATGGGGAACTGCAAGGTCGTTCTGCTGGGCGGCGACCACGCGATCTATGTGCAGAAGCCGGATGAATGCAGTTCGGTCATCTGCGATTTCCTTGCGGGGGTATAAATGAAAACGAAAAAAGGACGCTGATCGTGCAATCGGCGTCCTTTTTCGATCCATTCGTTCATGGGATCTCTGCAAGATATCCCATGAAATTCTGCTTGTTCTCCTGCGCCGTCAGCGTCGGTCTGCCGAGATCGTCCCGCGCACCGATCGCACAGCGCACCTCGATCAGCGTCAGTTCCCCGCGCTGCTTTGCCGTCTCCAGTGCAGCATCCAGCTCCGTTTCATTATCAACACAGACCGCCGCCGGATAACCGCAGCCCTTTGCAACCGTCACAAGGTCGATCGCCTGCGCGACCGTCGGCATCCCGCCGACCGTCTCATGCGCGCCGTTGTTGATGACGATATGCACCAGATTCTGCGGCCGGTTCGCGCCGATCACCGCCATTGCCCCGAGATGCATCAGCGCCGCGCCGTCGCCGTCCACGCACCATACCCGCTGCGCAGGCTTGCTGAGCGCGAGCCCCAGCGCGATCGACGAGGCGTGCCCCATGGAGCCGACCGTCAGGAAATCATATTTGTGGCTCTGACCGTTCGCTTCACGGAGCTCGAACAGCTCGCGGCTGGCCTTGCCGGTCGTGGAGACGATCGGATCCTCCCCTGCCGCCTGCACGATATGCCGGATGATCTCCTCGCGCAGCATCCGGTTTTTGTTCTGATATGTGATCGCGGGCGCATCGGTCAGCGCGCCCTTGCGGATCACAAACGCGGCCTGTCTGCCGGATGCGAGCAGTCCGCGGAAGCCGTCCATTGCGGCCTGCACATCGGCCTCCGGTGTCTCTTTCCCGATCACAAAATACGGGATCTCCATGTCGTCCAGCAGGCGGAGCGTCACCGCGCCCTGATAAATATGCTGCGGCTCGTCATGCACGCCGGGCTCGCCGCGCCAGCCGATCACGAATATCATCGGGATCGCATAGACCTTTTCATGCAGCAGCGAGGCGATCGGATTGATGAGATTCCCCTCGCCCGAATTTTGCAGATACACGACCGGCACTTTGCCTGTCGCGAGATGATACCCCGCGGCCAGTGCGGCACAGTTGCCCTCATTCGCCGCAATGATATGGTGCGCGGGGTCAATGCCGTAAACCGACATCAGTTCATTGCAGAGTGCTTTCAGCTGCGAATCCGGCACGCCGGTATAAAAATCCGCGCCGAGCATCTGCACAAAATGCTTCACATTCATACGGCCTGCTCCGTTCCGAGAATTTTCCGGTACAGCGTTTCGATCGCGGCAGCGTCCAGCCTGACGGGGTGATTGTGCAGACGCTCCGGATTGACCGTGCCGCAGAGGATCCCGAGCTCCGACGGGTCGCAGACAGCGGGCGCGGAAAGACCGGTCTCCCGCAGGAGCGCGGCAAACTTCTCCGCGGCCTGCTCCTGTGTATCGCAGCCCATGGCCTTCGCGATGCCCGCAAGCGCTTCCTGCAGATGTTCAGCGCCGCGGGGGTCTGTGCAGTCGTCCGTGTGCGTCAGCATATGCGGGAACAGCACCGCATTGCAGAGTGCCGCCGCATGACCGTGCGAAATACCGTAGAGCTTTGTCAGCTTGTAGCACATGGCATGACCGGCGGTCGTCTGCGTGATGTTGATCGCCCTGCCCGCGAGATTCGCCGCTTCGAGCATCCCGGCATTGCCCGCATCCGTATTCGCGAGATAGCCGTCTTTATGCGCAAAGACCGCTTCGATCGCGCGGTGTGCAAAGGCCGTACTCTCCGCATTTGCGCGCACCGACCAGCAGGACTCGACCGCGTGGCTGAGCGCATCGAACATCGTCGCCTTCCGCTGATAGGACGGGAGCGTTTTCAGCGCGTCCGGGTCAAACAGCACCGCCGACGGCAGAATGCTGTCATCCGCGATTGACAGCTTGGTGCCGTTCTCGTAGATCACGGAGAAGCGGGTCGCCTCGCTGCCGGTGCCTGCGGTCGTCGGGATGACGAGCAGCGGGATTCCGTTCGGCGCGGGCTTTGTTTTCGGGTCGATCTGCTCCGCTTCGGCATAAAGCTTGATGCATTTGGCGACGTCCATGGCGCTGCCGCCGCCGATCGCCGCGACCAGATCGCAGTGTGCGGCGCGGAACAGCTCCGTGCCCCTGACCGCCGACGCAAATTCCGGATTCGGCTCGTACTCCGAAAACGGGATCACGCGGATGCCCGTGCGTTCCTCCAGCGCATCAAAATACGCGCCGATGCGGAGCGAACGGGACGAGCTGCCGCATACGAGCAGGATGCGCCGTGTGCCGGTCTCCGCAAAATAACTGTCCAGTGCAGTATATTCTGCATCTGCCTTCATCATCTTCTGCATATCAGATATCCTCCGGAATCAGTCGGATGATCTCCCGGAACGGCATACAGACCGCGTCGCACTCCTTCGCACGGTGATGCGTCAGGATCAGCTCCGCAGCATGCTGCATCGCGGGAAAGCCCGATCTTGTCAGCTGGTTGGCATAGATCACAATGTTGATGCCGCGCGCCTGAAATTCCTCCTCCGTGACCGTGTTGAACGCCGTCGGAACGACAACAAGCGGCGTCACGGGATCCTTGGCGCGGAACTGCTCCGTAAACGCAAAGATCTCGGCGGGATCCTCCCTGCGGGAGTGGATCATGACCGCATCCGCGCCCGCCTCCGTATAGGCAAAGGCACGGTTCAGCGCGTCGTCAAGGCCGCGTTCGAGGATCAGGCTCTCGATGCGCGCGCAGATCATGAAATCCGCGGTTTTCTGTGCCTTTTTGCCCGCACGGATCTTCGCGCAGAATGCAGGGATCGGTGCCTGCGTCTGCTGCACCTCCGTCCCGAACAGCGAGTTCTTTTTCAGGCCGGTCTTATCCTCGATGATTACCATGGAAACGCCCATGCGTTCCAGCGTCCGCACCGTATAGACAAAATGCTCCGTCAGGCCGCCGGTGTCGCCGTCAAAGATGACAGGCTTGGTCGTGACCTCCATGATGTCGTCAAGCGTGCGGTAGCGCGAGGCCATATCGACCAGTTCGATATCCGGCTTGCCGCGTGCCGTCGAATCGCAGAGCGAGGAGATCCACATCGCGTCAAACTGCCGCGCACCGCCGTCCTGATACACGACGGTCTTTTCCGCGATCAGTCCGGTCAGGCCGCTGTGCGCTTCGATCGCGGAGACCGTGCCCTTCATCGCGAGCAGCCGCTTCAGTCTGCCGCGGCGGAAATCCGGTATGGAAAGCTCCGCACGGGCACGGCGTTCCAGCTCCCGATACTTCTGATCCTCGGCATACGGATATTCGACAAGCTGCCCGCCGTAGGACGCCAGCACCGCCGTCACCTCGTCGCGGATGACCTTCTGGAAGCCGTGCTGCCAGTCGTCGCCGTGGACGACAAAGTCCGGGCGGTAGGCTTCCAGATTTGCGCGGTAGCTCAGTTCTTTCTGCTCCACGACCCGCCAGACGCCTGCAATATTCTCGAACATCGCCTTCCGCTCCGCAAAGGGCAGCAGCGGGAACCGCTTATAGCCCGCGACCGCTTCATCGGACAGGACGCCGATCATCAGCCGGCCGAGCCGCCGCGCCTTTTTGATAATGGCGATGTGGCCGCTGTGGATCATGTCCGTCGAGAAGCACATATAGACCGTGCGGCGTTCGACCGCCTGCAGCTTTGCCGATACCACGGCGAGATCGGACGGGTTGTCGATCTCCGCGCAGAGGCGGCCGCCGATATCCAGCGCAGCGATCTGCTTCTCCGGCAGCTCATTCAGCGCATTCTCCGCATAGCAGCGGCGCTTTGCCGGGTCGCCCGATTCGCAGTACGCGATGATCGCGTCGAGCCAGCGGTCCCAGTCATCCTTCCGCAGCTTGTAGAGCGGCTGCGCGGCAACGGCATCGGTGAAGAACTCGATACCGACCTTCTGCACCATGCCGCCGGCCGTCACCGCCTTGAAATCCTTTTCCGGCAGCGGCACCGCCGAGCTGACCGCCATGCAGCTTGTCTCACAGGCAAGCAGGTCGTCCAGCACGGTATTCTCGAACACGAGATCGCCGTGCATCAGAAGGATATCCTGCCCGCGGAGCGCCTCCCGCGCACAGTAGATCGAATAGATATAGTTGGTCTGCGCGTAATCCGGATTTTTGACGAAAATGATCCGGAGCGGCAGATCAAGGCGGCTGCATTCGCTGACCAGTACGCTGTCAAACGCGCCGGTCGTCATGACCGCCTCCGTGATGCCCGCCTCGTAGAGCATCCGGAGCTGGCGGCTCAGGATCGTTTCGTTCGGTGAGACCGGTGTCATGCACTTGGGATGCTCCTTTGTCAGATCGCCCATTCTGCTGCCGAGCCCGGAGTTCAAGATCAATGCCCGCATGATGTCCTCCCTGCCGGGATCATATGAATGCGCACGATCTGTTTCCGTGCGCGTTCTCCCGATCATGTTTGCAGTCCCTTGCCGTTCCCGGCAGACAACTGCTTTCCTCTTATTATAATGGTTTCCGTTTTGTTTGTCAAGCCGCAGCGGGACTGCTGCCGCGGGGCTGTTACGGTATCTGAATTCCGTCTTAAAAGTATTACAGATTGTAATTGATAGTTGATCTATTATTGTCGGTATTATTTTGTTGCTCGCTGAAGCCCTTTCCCGCCCGTTCCGGATGCCCTTCGAGAAAAATTTATTTTTTAAGGATTTGGCAAACAAGCCGGATTTCGGCAAACAAAAAAATAATGCCGTTTTTGCATATTGTTATGAAAAGCGTTCCCGGCTTATTCTTCATTTTTATCGTATATACGTGTATTTCGTCAGCCGTAATGTCCGATTTTTTTGACGCTTTTTGCGTGACCTATCTTGCGTTTAATTATCATCATTAACTTTAGCTTTGTGCAATGTGCAGCAAAATTATGCAAAAAATAGGGCATAAAATGACTTGACAATTTTGTCAAAGTGTGGTATAAAAATAGTGTAAGATATTGCATTGCAGACCGCCGAGCGTGCCCGCGGAACGCGATGCATCCGCCGATCGGCCGGACATAAGCCCCCGTTGAGAAATACAACTTTTATACACATTGTAAACGCAGCGGAGACTTGTACGGCAAACGGCATACAAGCCTGATTTACATAACTGAAAGGAGGAATGCTTCGTGATAGATTTCAACCAGATCTACAAAATGGCGACCGATCTCATCAGCTACCTCGCATCATCCCGCGGCTATATCGAGCCGAACACGACGGTCTGCGTCATTCTTGCAAAATCCGGCAGAGTCTTCAACGGTGTGAGCCACAATGAGGTGCACGCCGAGGTCGAGGCAGTTCGCAACATGCAGAGCTTCAACGAAAGTGCCGTTGAATCGCTCATTCTGGTGGATGCAGGCAGCCGTCTTGCGATGCTGCCATGTCCGAACTGCATCCGGTTCATCACCTCGCTGAACCCGGCAAATGCCGCGGCAATGGTGAATATGCCGGACCGTCCGGTCCCGTTCCGGGAGATCCTCCCGCCCAGCCAGCCGATCGCGGCGAACCAGCCGCTCCCGCAGGGAATGCCTGTTTCGGTCAGTCCGGTCAGCGGCTATATGCCAGTGCAGCAGCAGGTCGCCGTTTCCGCGACAAGATCGTCCATGGTCATGACCGGACGCTCCAAGGCTGCGCTCCTGAGCGGCAAGGTCAACGGACTGCTCGCAGCGGCGCAGAACGAAGAGCAGTCGGATGAGGATCTCGAGCTGCTGGATGAGCTCAAAGAAAACGCACAGAAGAAAAAAGGTCTGCTCGGCGGACTTTTCGGCAAAAAGAAGTAAGGCAATAGATTGTTAGGAAAGGATGGATGAACAGTGGCACAGTTACCGAAGAAAAAAAAGGGTCTTTCGTTCAATTTCTTAAACCGATTCATGGTGATCCAGTTTATACTGATGCTGATTCTCTCCCTGTTTATTACGTACAAGGTCAATACCCACACGAAGGAGAACGCAACCGCACAGCTCAGCGCGATCGCAAATGAGCGCGCGCTCATCGTTGACGAATTCGTTGACAACGCTGAAAGCAAGCTGCGGATATTCTCGACGGAACCGGAAATCATCAATATGATGCAGAATATGTCCGACAAAAATATCCAGATCGCGGCTCAGAAATGTACAGAGCGTCTCGCGCCGGAGATCACCGGTCTTGAAGGCCTGTACACGATGAACTGGAATTCCAAGGTCCTGACACACAGCCTGATCAGCGGCGTCGACGATGTGACGCATGAGCAGGATGCGCTCGCGGAGCTTCAGGCAGGCGTCATGGAGCAGCACAATAAGGAACTCAACAAAGAGGGCAGCGGCGTCTACAACGAAGGCATCAGCGTATCGCCGGTCACCGGCCATAAGGTCATGTACCTGTACCGCGGCATGTTCAGCGACAACGGCAAGCCGCTCGGCATCGTCGGTCTGGCGCTGAATGCGGACGTCATCATGAACAAGCTGTCCGCGATCAAGGCACCGGGTCTTGAAAACTCCACCTACACCATGATGGATATCGTCAGGGCGGCTTACATCTTCGACCAGGATGACCCGAACAACGCCGGCAAGCCGGTCGTGCTGCCGGACCTCGTCAGAACCTGTGAAGAATACCGCAACGGCATCAACACCGATATCTCCACCACCTACGAATATGCACTCCCGCACATGGGCTCCTTCGTCGGCGCATCCGTCTGGCTGCCCGACCGCAACTGGATCCTCATGATGAATGACCGCAGCTCCGAGGTTTACAAGCTCGTGTACGCGATGAGATGGTTCCTCGGTATCTTCTCCGCACTGATCCTCGCGCTCATGATCGTGTTCACCTTCCTCAACAAGAAGCAGGAGCAGGTCAACATGAAGCTCGTCCAGTCTGTTGAGAGAATGAATCAGGCAAAGCACTCGCTGAACGCGGCAATGTTCAACGACGTTCTGACCGAAGTCGGCAACCGCGTCAAGCTGACGATCTCGCTCTCCGACGTCACCGACGGACAAACCAATCCGTACTACTTCGCAATGTTCAATATCATGGACTTCAGCAGCATCAACACCGCATTCGGAAGCGATACCGGTGACGAAGTGCTCGTCCGCACTGCAAAGGCGATCCAGGACGCATTCCCGAACGGCAGCGTCTACCGCACCGGTTCCGATGAGTTTGTCGTCATGATCCGCTCCGAGAACGGCAGCCCGCGCAGCGATACCATGGTATCCGATGTCGATAACGTACTGCGGACACTCACCGCACCGCAGAACATCGAGGGCGTCGGCACGCTGTATCCGAAGTACAAGGTCTCCGTCATCAAGAAGAACACCGGCATTGATCCTTCCGTCATCACGATCCTGAAGGAAATGACCAATGCAAGAGGCGAGGCTATGGTCGGCATGATCGACTTCTCCGACCTCACCGAGTAATTCCCTTCAATCAATTCACAACCTCTGAAAAATATCCCACTGCAAAACGCGCGGCGTATGAAAGTACGCTGCGCGTTTTGCAGTCCGGCGTGCCGATGCATCCCTTGCAAAATTTTCCGCATTATGGTATACTGGGATCATCCGGACGACAGTGCCGGACTGCATGATGCGGAAAGGAGAATTATGCGGTTATTTATCGCGGTCATATTGGAACCGGCTCTGAAGCAGGCACTGCTTGATTCGCAGGCAGCACTGAAAAAGCGCGGCTTCAGCGGGTACTATACCAGAGAGCAGAACCTGCACCTGACAATAGGCTTCATCGGCGAGTATCCCGATCCGGACGCCGTTCTGGAAGCCATGGAAACGATCCCGTTCCAGCCGTTCCCGCTGACGCTCAGCGGCGGCATCGGCAGTTTCGGGAATCTGCTCTGGGCGGGAACGGAGCCCTGCCCGGAAGCGGAGCAATACGTGAAGCGGCTCCGTCATGCACTCGCGGCGCGCGGCATCCCCTTTGACAAAAAGAAGTTTCATCCGCATATCACGCTGCTGCGGAACGCCGAAAGCCGGCAGCCGTTCGCGGATATCGCAATCGCCAAGGAGGCCATGACCGTCCGGCGCATTTCGCTGATGCGCTCGGATATCGGCAGGCACGGCGCACAGTATACGGAGCTGGATGCCGTCGGATATGAAGAAGGGAGATCATCATGAAACGGGAATACGGAATCGCACGCTGCGGACTGGCCTGCAGCCTCTGCAGCGGGAATACGCACTGCACCGGCTGCAATTCCGGCGACTGCCCGGATAAGGACTGGTGCGAAAACAGACGATGTTCCGCCGAAAAAGGCTTCTCGCACTGCTATGAATGCGAGGCGGACTGTCAGAAGGGAATGCTCTCGAAGATCAAGCCGCTCGGCTTTACGCTGTTCGCAAAGCGGTACGGTGCGGAAGCATTGCTGGACTGCCTCGAACGGAATGAGAAAGCGGGAGTCGTCTATCACCGCACGAGCATCACGGGTGACTACGACGATTTCGATGATGCTGAGGCACTGATTGGCTTTATCCGGACGGGAAAGCGGGAAGGCGGCGGAGCGGAATGAAGCTGTTTCATAAGAAAAAGGAGCCTCTGCCGATCCCGGAGCCGTTCACGGCGGCGGATATCAAAGTCGAGGCGAGCATCTGCACCGGCGAGCGCATAATCGGATTCTACGACCGGAAAACACACCGTCTGCGGTATGCGGAGCCGGTGCATTCAGAGCAGGATATCCGGGATTTTTACGCACAGTACGGTGCCGGACCGGATGAAGCGGAACAAAAGGCGTAACCTGCGGCGCGGACAGACCGCAGGGCGATCTGCCTGATTATAAGTTGTAATTTAGCCAACTGCGGGCAGTTATTGCCGTTTTTTTTGCTTCAAATCTGAAAAAATGCGATACCCCCTTGACAAATCGGCTGTAATGTTATATAATAAGTTCAATGCAAACCCTTAACCCACGCAATAAAATGAAAACGGAGGAATCACAATGAACAAGACTGAACTGATCGAAGCGATCGCAAACGAGACCGGCATTGCCAAGAAGGACATTGACGCAACGCTCAAGTCCTTTATCAATGTCGTTTCCGACACGCTCCAGAAGAAGGACAAGGTGCAGCTGATCGGCTTCGGCACCTTTGAGACCACTGAGAGAGCTGCCAGAACCGGCCGCAACCCGGCAAGCGGCGAACCGCTCAAGATCGCGGCTTCCACGCTGGTCAAATTCAAGGCCGGTGCTGCTCTGAAGGAGAAGGTCAACACCAAGCCCGCAAAGGCAGCAAAGAAAGCAAAGAAAAAGTAATCACACAACCCGAAACCGGCCGGCCGTCTGAAAACGACCGGTCGGTTTTCATAATGCCGAAAAAAAGCCTGCTGCACTGCCGATCTCAGCGCAGCAGGCTTTGCTTTATTTCAGCATCCGCTTCATCGCGGCAAGGTCTTTCGCATCAAGGCGGTCATCCGCACAGAGATCGGCGGCTTCCGGGTCGGCAAGGTGCGTATCCGGCACGGCAAGCAGCCATTTCTGCAGCTGTACGGCATCGGCGGCGGTCAGCGCACCGTCCGCATTGACGTCGCCCCGGACCCGCTCCGCCGGAACAAGCTGCAGTCTGTTGGTCGGCAGCGTGTTTTTGTTATCGAACCGGACCGTCGGGTCTTTGCCTGCGGCAAGCGGATTGCCGCTGTCGTACATCGCAAGGCAGAGCACTGCGTTTTCGTCCGGCACGCCGTCGTATTCAAACAGGAATGTCTTTTCCGATCCGTCGCGGAAGGTTCCTTTTTCGATCCTGACCGGATTCCCGAACGCTTTGATCCTGTTTCCGTCCGCGTCGGTGATCTCCGCGCAGAGATCAATGTTGAAATATGCAGGCGCAAGGCCGGTGTTCCGGATGCGAACCGCCAGCCTGCTGCCGTAGCGCGCAGCAGAGGTGACCGTAAAATTGTAGCCCAGTCTGCTGCACATCTCGTCGATCACGGCTTTCTGCTCCTTGTAGAACACATAGCTGCAGTCGCTGTCCTGATCGAGCGCAAAGACCGACATGTGCGGGATCTCGATCGTTTCGCGGAAACGCTCCGGCGTCCAGTTCACATAGGAATATTCGTTTTCTCTGACCGTATCGCGCATCCATGCATACGGCCAGTAATTTTCACCGACGACCGGCATGTTTGCTCTGTATGCAGGCAGCAGGCTCCATTCGGCATTCGGAATGGAAATCAGGCCGTCATCGCGCTTGGTGATGCCGATCGAGAGCGCATACCGGTAAATCCCGCCGCGCGCATTGGAGGGCAGCACGGTCAGCGTTTTCCGGAATGCCGCGGCATAGCAGTCCAGCATATCCTTCTGGATATCCAGCGAGGGCATGAACTGCGCATCTCCGACCGCAAACGAATTATGCCACTCTCCGAAATCGCCGAACGGCCGGACATCCACAAATTCCACTCTGGGATCCCCGTCGTATTTCTCCGCCAGCGCTTTGACAAACGCCTTATGCGCCTGCAGATAGACCGGGTCATCCCACTTCGGGAACACGACCGTCTCTCCGGGGTTATCGCGGGACTGCGCCGTGTTGTGTTCCGCACCCGCATCATAGACCCACTGCGGAACATAGTCCTCCTTCAGATACGACGAATACGGCATAATGCGGATGCCGTAGGTCAGGCCGTGCCGCTCGCAGGCTTCCAGCATCGCGTCGATCTCATCCCAGTTGTAAACGCCCTTTGCCGGATTCAGGTCATTCCAGTGCGGCGAGCCGCTGACGATCGTCACGACATCCCACGCGCGGTTATCCGCAGAACCGCCGATGCCGTACTGAAAGCCCTGCGTCGAGTCGATCATATCCGGCGAATAGGCCGTCATCACAAAGCCCTTGTGCGGATTGGAGACCGCTTTGCCCGATCCCGCCGTCTGATAGACCGCCGTCGGAACGCCGAGGTCATAGCCGTCATCCCCGGAAAAAGCAGGTACGGCGGGCGGGAAAAGCTGCTGACTGACCATTTCCGCCTGCTTCTCCGCGCCGCGCGCATTCAGATGCAGGTCATCCGAAGTGTAATATTCTGTCTGTGCAAAATACGTGTTTTCGAGCGAAAGCTCCAGCCACGGCCGGAACAGGTCGATCACGCCGGTCTGCTCTGCTTCCGCGAGCGCGCCGATCGCTTCGCCGAACCATCTGTACTTCGGCAGCGGATATTTTGCCGTATCACTTTTCTGACCGTGCTGCCTGACCAGATACACCGTCATGCCCTTTGCCTTTGCGCGGCGGATCATATCCGTCATATTGGCGATATAATCGGCCGGGTCGGGGTTCGCGGTGTTCTGCTTCGTATAATCATTGATGCCGGCCGCCAGCAGCAGAATGTCCCCGCGCTTGCCGTAATGCTCGGCCGTCCTGAACAGATAGCCGCGCAGATCGCCGGATGTGACGCCGCTTGCCGAGATGTTCCGCACATCATACTGTTCCGTATCCATATATTTGTAAAGATACTGCCCCCAGCCGTGCGCTGCATCCTCTGATACATTATAGCGGCAGGCAGCCGTCGAATCACCGCAGACCCAGACCGTCGGTTTGGTTTCGGTATCCGCTGAGACCTGCTCGATCTCCAGCGCACTGATCGAAAACTCCGTCCCGACGCCGGATCCCGCATAAAGACTGAGCTGACCGTCCGTCACCGGGATCGTAAAGGAATCCGACGCATTGCTGCCGGTCAGGAAGAACAGCTGCGGCACGCCCTCTGCGGTGATCGTCGCGGAGCTGACGTCGCCGGTCGTGACCGTGATCCTGTAAACGCCGGCCGGCAGATCGGCAAGGAACACATGATCCGGCACATCGGATCTGAACCGCACCGCATCCGCAAGCGCGCCGGTTCCGCTCGCCTTCACATTTTCAACGGCTTCGGGATTCGCAAAGCCGTATCCCCTTGCGGCAGTATAGCCGTCTGATGCGGATACGCCGGTATAGCCGTCCGCTGCGCCGAGCCCGCCGAGATCAAAGCGCTTTACAGTCACGGATGCCGCTTCTGCATCCGTTTGCAGCGGCATCGGAAAAATGGTCATGACAGCCGCAAGTACGGCCGCAAACAATCGTTTCATAGGCTGCAGCTCCTTTTTCAGATCTTGCGGATCCCGAAGGATCCTGTTTTCATTATAGCATTGTCAAAAGCAGTTGTCAATGCGGCCTGCTATGAAAGACCCGCGGTTTTCCGAAAGAAGAAGCCCGAAAGCATCTTCCTTCGGGCTTCTGTCGGTGATTTCTGCTTTGCGTCCGGTCTTTTATTCATCGACCGGGAAAACAGTGATTTTTCTTGCGATGTACTGCAGGATCAGCACAACGTCGTTAATATCCGCATTACCGTCGCCGTTGACATCCGCGTTCAGCACACCGAGATCGGTGATCTTCGCAGAGACATCCTCCGCGGCAAATCTTGCCAGCAGCACCGCATCACTGACGTCGATCCTGTCGTCGCCGTTCAGATCGCCGGGGTGATAGCCCTCCGGACGGTTTTTCCGCACCAGACGCAGCAGCGGATCGTTTCCGGTCTCGATGATCTCCACTTTGCTCCACTTCGCGCCCGTACCGGTCAGCTTCGCTTCCTTCAGCGATTCGCAGCAATCAAACGCATACTCCCGGACGGTTTTCAGCGAACCGGAGAACGTCACGCTTTCCAGCGTCGGATCGGTCTGGTTGAACCGGAAGAAGCCGGCCGGAACCGTCTCGCCGCCCGTGACCGTCACCTTTTTCAGCTTCTCCGGGAAGTAGTGGTAATTGTGCGTGCCGTTGAAGCCGCTCGTCAGATACTTGTAGCAGAGCTTCATGCCCGGATGCGCACGGTCGTAGTCAATATCCTCGTCAAAGAATGCGTACATCAGATGCGCGGTGTCATCCCTGCTCAGGCCGAAATACGGCACCGTGATCTCCTCCATATTGCAGCAGCCGGAGAACAGGTGCAGGCCGATCTCCGCGATGCCGTCCGCCAGAACAGCCTTTCTCAGGTTCACGCAGTTCCGGAACGCCTGCTTGGAGACCGTCATGCCGCTGCCGGGAATGTTCAGCTCCGTGATGCCCTCGCAGCCGCAGAATGCATCCTCACCGATGAATCCGACGCGCTCCGGTACAGACAGCGCACCGAACGGCAGAGACTTACAGCCGCTGAACGCAGAATTTCCGACTGATTCCAGATACTCCGGCAGGACGGTATATGCCGGTGCATCCCCGCTGCCGAACTGCAGGACCGTCAGGTTTTCGCAGGCGATGAACGCGCTGCTTCCGATCGTTTTGATGCCCGCCGGCAGCACAAGCGTTCCTGCCGCATAATGATGGAAGAAGCTGTCCGGCACTGCCTCGCCGCCGGAAACTGTCAGCTTCTGCAGCTTTTCCGGCAGATAATAATAGCTGTGCCACTGATTGAATCCGCTGGTCAGCACCGTATCGACCAGCTTCATCCCCGGATGCGGCTTTTCGGACTGATCGTCCGCATCGAAGAATGCATAGACCTGATTTGCGGTGTCCTCCGCGTTCAGCCCGAAATACGGAAGCGTGACTTCCTCGAGACTGCCGCAGTTCGAGAACACGAACAGGCCGAGTGACTGAATGCCCGTGCCGAGCACTGCGGTTTTCAGATTCGAGCAGCCCCGGAACGCCAGCGTCCCGATCTCCGGACTGCTGTTTTCAGGGACTGTCACGGCGGTCATGCCCGCACAGCCCTCGAACGCATTGTCGCCGATCGTCCGGATGCTCTCCGGCATGGTCAGCGCACCGAACGGCAGCGCGCTGCAGCCGCTGAACGCCGATTGCCCGACAGAGATCAGTCCGTCCGGCAGTACGGTTTGTTCCGAATTGCCCCCGCTGCCGAACTGCAGAACCGTCAGGCTTTCGGCGGCAAGAAACGCATTGCTGCCGATCGTCTGGATGCCCGCCGGCAGAACGACCGTTCCGGCCGCAAAATGGTGGAAAAAGCTGTCCGGCACGGCATTGCCGCCGGTAAACGTCAGCTTCTGCAGCTTTTCCGGGAGATAATAGTAGCTGTACCACTGATTGAACCCGCTGGTCAGCACCTGATAGGCCAGCTTCATCCCCGGATGCGGCTTTGCGGACTGATCATCCACATCGAAGAATGCGTAGACCTGATTGGCAGTATCCTCCGCGTTCAGTCCGAGATACGGAAGCGTGACTTCCCCGAGACTGCCGCAGTTCGAGAACACGAACAGGCCGATCGACTGAATGCCCGTGCCGAGCACCGCGGTTTTCAGATTCGAGCAGCCCCGGAACGCATACTTCCCGATTTCCGGCTTGCTGCTGCCCGGGACGGTCACGGCGGTCATGCCCGCGCAGCCCTCGAACGCATTTTCGCCGATCGTCCGGATGCTTTCCGGCATAGCCAGCGCGCCGAATGCTGCAGCGCTGCAGCCGGAAAACGCATAAGCGCCGACCGATTTCAGCGTATCCGGCAGCACAAAGGTTTCGGATACATCATCCTCACCGCCGTAGCGCAGATACTGCAGGCTTTCACAGCCGGAGAAGGCCGAATTGCCGATCGCAGTGATGCGCGCAGGCATATAAACATATTTCAGATTCTTCGCACCGGAGAACAGCCCGTTTCCGATGTCGTTGATGTACAGCCCGTTTTCCGGCTCATGATCCATGAACACGACCTCGCGGATCCCGGCTCTGACTTCCGCCGGAATGACGGGATTCTCGTACATATCGCCGTAGCCGTACACAAGGAAGGAGCCGTCATTGTTGAACTGACCGGAGATGTTCTCGCCGAGATCATAGTTATCCGCCTTTTTGCTGATCTTTTCCGGAGACGGAATCTGATCGGTATAGTCAAAAACCGGCGGCTCTGTCGTAATGACCGGTTCCGTCACCGTCGTGACCGCCTTGCCGGTCTGAATGTTTCCGCCGTCGGCAACAGGCAGCGCGGTGCCGGTTTCAACCGCAGGCCACTCGATCGTATGAGAGATTTCCAGCGGTGCGTTCGTCACGGTAAAGGTTTTTCCGCTGATCTTCTGCTCGCCGTTCACCATGATGAGATACTCATAGGACTGACTGTCCGTGCGCGGCTCGGCATAAAGGATCAGTGTGCCGTCCGGCGAAACAGTCAGCGGGAAAACAGAACCGTCTGTGATCAGAGAGGCTTTTGTCCCGTATGGTGCATTGACAAAACCGACATGGAATGTGACACGGTATGCATTGTGCGGACAATGGCTCGTGCCGTCTGCCTGCACCTTTTGAAGAGAGAAATGCAGTCCCCGGTGATCGCCGGCGGAATTGTACGAGCAATAGATATCATAGGCCGGCAGCCTGTGTCCGAAAACGGATTCAATTTCCTTTTTGAATGTTTTTGAGTATTTCAGCTTGTCCGCACCAAGCAGATTCGCAAGCTTTGCAAGCGCATTTTTGGAATCCTTGATATCAAAGCCGGCAGAGACCTTTGCCTCAATGATCAGCTTCACTTCCAGACGGATCCTGCGGCATCGCTCATCATAATGAACCGTATCCGCCGTGACAGCAGGCTCCGGCATAAACACCATTTTGCCGGTCTGGTTGTACCGCGGATCGGAATCGGTATCGCTCCCGACTGTTGCGGTCCCCTGAATGCCGCCGGTCACGGATGCCTTCAGCAGACCTTTCAGCGCCTTGAGCTCAATGCCTGCCTTGAATTCAACGGACAGCTCTCCCTGAAGCTCCAGCTTGCTGAAGAACGGCTCGGTATCAAATATGATCCATTCCAGACCGTCATCGGAATCAAAGACAAAGCCCTTTGTGAACTGCAGCCCGACCTCCAGTTCAAATTCACCGCTCAGTTCAAGATCCAGATCCAGGATCAGGGATACATCCGCTGCACCGCATGAATAGATCGGAAGCTGGTGCCAATGGTCGTTCGTTTCTGTGCCTTCTTCCTTCGGATCCTCACCGTCCGTCGTTGCGGTCGCCTTGAGATTGAACGTGACCTTTGTTTCCGTCACAAGAAACAGGTTCAGATAATGGAATCTCTTATACACATTCCATTTCGTTTTGACCTGATAGTTCAGAGACGGCGTGACCTTTATGTGCTCGCGAAAGCCCTTCATTTCCACGGAAACGGAATTATTGACTGAGATTTCTTCCGGCTCCGCGTCGGGGTCAACCGCCTTCAGTCTCTGGTCCAGCTCATTCTCATCCGTGATGACCTGCGCATTGACCCCGTAATACTGCGTTCCGTGATACGCACCCTCGACGGTCTGCTCGCTTTCCGACTCGATCTTGATAAAATCGAACATGTCGTCGATCTCACCCGTACCGGTGATCGTTGCGGTATCGCCGTCGATCACGATCTCTCTTACATCCGTCGAGATGATGTCATCGCCGGTCGGCTGAATGTAAAAATACTGTCCCTGCTCCAGCGAACGGATGCTGTCATCAATATGATCGAACACGTAGATATTCCGGTCATAGTCCGCAGACACAAGGATATTGCTGTCTGCTGTTGTTTCCGCACGGACAGTGTCCTCAGAAAGCACAAGGAAATTCGTTGTCCCGTCCCCGTCCAGATTGACGACCTGCTCCGGTGCAAAATCCGAGACCTCCGTCCGGATGATCTCCTGCATTTCCCGGTGATAGGTTTTCAGCTCAAACGCCCTGCACAGCGGCAGACCCGCTCTGCCGACGATCTGCGCCTGAACCGTAAAATATTCCGGCAGCCGCGATATGTCCGCACTGAATACGCTGTGCACGTATTCCCCCGCCGCTGTGCCGTAATCAACGGTATAGACATTCGCCGGATGATCCTCGTCGATAAACGAAACACGCAGCGTAACGGCTTCGCTCTGCGTCGAGGTCACACGGATGACGCCGGTTTCCCGGTCAAAATCCAGATCGGTCACCGCAAACACGGCGTCCGCAGCAGATGCCGCCAGCGGCTGTGCGGCAGGCGGTGTGTTTGCAGCCTGCTCTGTCCCCTGCTTCGCCAGATAGCGCGACAGGGAATTGGAACCGGTCAGGGTCATGTTCTCCTGTGATGCAGCGGGCACCGGCTGCTCCGCCGCAGGCTCTGTGCCGCTCATCGGTGCCTCGCGCAGCAATGCCGCAGAGCATAAAGCTGCACTCATGATACATGCAACGACTTTTTTAAACAATCCAAATCACTCCCGTATTTTATATTCTCAGCAATAATCCCCCGAAATATTGCCAATAGTAAATTATACCATTTATCATAAAACTTGTCAAGTATTACGGCAAAACTGAAATTTGATGCGGAAGGATAACAAAAGCACCCGGACGCCGTGCGCATTCTAATTTTATATTCCATCCCCCCGGAAAAAGAAAGGCGGGTACTCACAAAGAAGTTTTTATGATTTGAAGATAAGGTTGCGTAACCTCAGCGGTTACGCAGCCTTTCTCTTTTTGTCATACTTCATGCTGTCAGCAACGGCAGTAGCTACGGCAACGTCAAAGCGATAGTGAATCTCGATCTTCTGCGTACGATGACCGCTGCTCTTATCAGGAGCGTGAACGACGATCTTATCAATCAGCTCATGCATGATCTCAGGGGTAAGCTCCGTGATACGCTCATACTTCTGTACTGCCCTGATGAATGCTGTCACATCGGCTGACTTCTGCTCTGCATTATCAATATAGACAGTCAGCTCGGCAACAGTCGCCCTGAGCTTCTTCTGCTCGTCCTCGTATCCTGCCGACATCACCGCAAAACGCTCATCGGAGATCTTACCCGAAACGTTATCCTCGTAAAGCCGTGTGAATAACCTGTCCAGTTCAGCTATACGCTTTTCAGCGTCTTTCAGCTTCTTCTTGGACTTGGCAAGCTCCGAGGACTGCTTCCGAACGGAATTGTCCATCGCAGCCCGCACAAACTCGTCCTCGTTCTCCCTGACCAAAGAAATCATCTTGTTCAGTTCACCGAGTATGATCTCTTTCAACACGATTGTCCTGATGAAGTGGATAGTGCAGCCGTTCTTGTCTTTGGCATAAGTTCCGCATTTCAAATGCTCCTGGTCGGCGGTCATGGTTGTTGCACGGCAGAGATACAATTTCTTTCCGCAGTCAGCGCAGTAACAGATGCCCGAAAATGGATTGACTTCTTCGTGCTTTGTCGGACGGCGTTTGTTCTTGCGAAGCTCCTGTACCAGATCAAACTCCTGTTGGGGGATAATGGCTTCATGGGTATTCTCAAAAATCAGCCAATTCTCTTTCGGATTATCCACACGCTTCTTGTTTTTGTAAGACTTCACATGAGTGCGGAAGTTAACAGTATGACCTGCGTATTCGGGCTTTTCAAGAATTCCTGAGATTGTTTTCATACCCCAGCGATTGAGATTTGCATTCTTATGACCGTTATCTCTGCCCTGCGACAGAGCGTAAGCCGTCGGCGTGGGGATACCTTCTTCCGTCAAAATGCGAGCGATCTGCGCCGGACCGTAGCCATCAATGCAAAGATGAAAAATCTTGCGAACGACCTCAGCCGCTTCCTCGTCGATCACCCACAGGTTCTTATCTGTTTCCGAATGCTTATAGCCGTAGATCGGATTGGAAAGATGTTTGCCTGACTGCCCTTTTGCCTTGAAAACGGTTCTGATCTTCTTACTCGTATCACGAGCGTACCAGTCATTAAAAATGTTCTTGAAAGCCATCAGCTCGTTCTCTGATTTGAAAGTATCCACACCGTCATTTATCGCAATGTAGCGAGCATCGTAATCGGGGAACACCATTTCGATCAGTTCGCCCGTTTTGAGATAGTCACGACCGAGGCGGCTCAAATCCTTGGTAATGACCGTTCCCACTTTGCCGTCCTCAATATCAGCCATCATCGCTTTGAAACCGTCACGCTCCCACGTCGTTCCGGACACTCCGTCATCGACGTAGAAAGCCGTGTTGCGAAAGCCATTGTCATCGGCGTACTTTTTAAGGATAGCTTTCTGGTTGGTGATACTGTTGCTCTCACCCTGTAACATATCGTCCTGCGAAAGACGACAATATAATGCTGTGATCTTGTCTGTCATATTAACCTTCCTTTCCGACAGATACAGCAAGCTATGTTATCATTATAGCGCGCATTACGGTAAAACGCAATGCGCCGATATTCCAAAGTTACACAGCCTGCTTCTCGGGTTCTTGTCCGGATTCACCGAGGAGTTTTTCGCTCTCTCGGATAATCAATCTTTTCATGATTTCTGAAAGACTTTCCTTTGAAGCAGGATTGAACACGGTGGTCACCGTGTAAAGTGTATGCCCGATCTTGTATTCGGACGTTGTGGTAAAAGTGTTATCTGCCTTCTCTATATCTACGGCAGTATCATTATTTTTCATAGCTTAAACTCCTTAGCTTCTTTTTCTATATGCTGTTAGAGCGAGGGGATCGCTTTCTCTATCTGCCCCTCTTGGTGTTATAGCTGTGCGGAACGGCATTGCTGCCGCCCCTCACAACTTTCGTCTTGTTGTCGGATATATGTTAATCCTCATAAGGATTTTTCTTATCCGTAAAGCTCATCTGCTGACCGAACGTTTCATCGGTATCGCTGATTTTATCATCAACGGACTCCGAAGCAACAGCACTATCCGAATCGGTCATACGGTCGGCTTTCAGCTTTGCCGACTGTTCACGCTCTCTGGAAAGAACTTCCAGCAGCTCACGACCTTCGCAGTTGTATTCTGCCTTAATCTCAAGATAGCTCAGGTGAGCGTTTTCGTCCACCAGCTTTTTGAGCTTTGCCTTGCTGGTCTCGATCGTCGCCTTCAGCTTCTTGATCTTCTTCTCGTTCTCTTCGATCTTTTCAAGATACAGCCCCATCGCATTCACCTCACTTTCTGTTTCAGAATATTTATGAAACTTAGATTTGCGGTCACATCGTTTGACCACGATCACATTATAGCGCGCATTACCGTTTCAAAACAAGCCGCAATGCGCACAAACTTTCGTTCACAGTTTGATAACAATCAACCGGGGAATTTTGTGATTTCAAAATACGAAATGACGCTATTACGACATAAAATATCCCCGGTGATTTTGACGAAGCCGTTTATTACCGCCCGAAAAAACTTTTCGGATAGCCATTGACTGTTTTTGAAATCTTTGGTATAGTGGATATGGGGAATCGAAGGAGCGACGATTATAGAGAAACAGAAAAAGTCGCATAGCTCCCATTCTTGACAAGCAAGAAAAAATCCGAGCTGAAATGCTCGGAAATGCAAATCGCCCCAGAGCGGCGAAACAAGAGTAGCAAGCTCGGTATCATGTGGGCGCGCACAACGACTTTCACATGATACAATGCTTGGCAGAGGGCGCTGCCCCTACGACCCCGAATTGATAAAAACAGAGAAAGGATAAATGAAAAGATGAAAGACGAGAACAAGCGTAATCTGTACCTGAAGGTAAGAGTGAGTCAGGCGGAAATGGACGCTATCAAGAAGAAGTTTGAGAACAGCGGCATGAGCAGTCTCAGCGGATTTGTCCGTGCGATGACCTTTGAGGGCTATATCGTTCACATGGGCGAGAATGAGCTTCACAAGATTTATAAGCTCGCCACAAGTATTACCAACAATATCAATCAGATCGCTGTCCGTGTAAACAGCACTCGAAATATTTACAAGAGTGATATTGCCGAGATTAAGGACGGTGTGAACAAGCTCTGGCAGCCGTTAAACTTTCTGCAAGGGAAGGTTTTGCAGTTGAAGCGTTGAGTATAATAAAATTGTGCTGTCAGGAGAAATTTCGACAGCACTGAATCTGATATGTGCGCTCTGCACTGGACTCATATTTGAAAATGCTGCGCACTTCACAAAAATGGTTACAATCATTCTGCAAAGCTGGACTCTGGCATGAATATGATATATACTGTATCTACAATAATGATTTGGAGGTACACAGCTATGTTGAAAACACCTGAATTGGCAATGCCGAGAACACGCAAGATCACTACCGTATGCAACGGCAAGCGTGAGGTCTGGACGGACTATGAACAGGCAAAGGCATATTTCCTTGAACTTATGATGACCACAGACGGCGATGAACACGACCGAGCAGAATGCATTTATATTTAGCTTATACATGGGCTGGAGGAGTGCTCGGACGAAGATGAATAATAAAAACAGGGCGTTGCCGTTGAGTGGCAATGCCCTGTTACAATTATTAAAAAAGTGAAAGTTGCTCTGACAAATAATAAGCGTGTTCCATGTGCTGTTTGGCTTCGGATTCAAGTACCTCCACATTTGAAAGTGGCAGGCTCTTGAAACGCAGCTGGTAAACCATATCAAAGAAGCTTGTTACAGCAGCTGTGCCAAGATGAGTAAGGCAGATCAGCTGAATATGGAAATGCCGTGCGATACGGAACATTGGTTCAAGAAGATGCGGTGATGAGATAGGTCCGAAAGGGTTATCAAGGATCAACACACCGCTTGTAGTATTCAAACTGCTTGTCAGACTCCGTGTGTAATTCATTACGGAAACGATCAGAGAGAATAATACAACAAACTGCTCTCCGCCGGAATTGGCTTTCAATGCGTCCTGCCATGAACGATAACGGCTGTTCTGGACATTCTTATCGATCTTGAAAACGGTGATCGGAATGGTTTCTTTGCCGATGTAGCAATTCAGCAGTCTTCTGATTGCCAGATGTTCGTGATGTGATTTTGCCGAAGTATCCTGTTCGGACAGATACTTTTTTACCTGCTCTGTAATATACTGATTTATCCTTTCAGCAGGTTGCTCGCTCATGGGATCAATGACAGGCAGATCAATTCGTATCATCTGTTTTTTGGTATTGCCGATCTGTATTGTTGACTTTTTTGATAGTATCGCAAGATTTTCATACAGCCGTCCGACACGCTGAAGACAATTTGTCACAAGCTGATTTCTGCTGTCCTCAACATCTTTGAGCAGAACAGCAAGCTGTGCGATACGATCATGATAACGTCTGATATCGCCCTCTGTACGCTCATAAAGCGTAAAGTATTTATCGCCTGCAATATCATGATTATCAATAACGGATAAAATTCCGTCAAGCGTTCCCGTAAACAAGGTATGCGTGTTTCTGAACGGTTCAAGCTCAGTACTGTGATATTTCTTCGATTGGCTCTCGGCTTGTTCCAGTTTATCAATGCAGTTCTCTATGGTATCACGCAGTTTGTCGGTGTCTTGCAGAACAACTGACAGTTTCGGCGTGTAATCTGAATATTCAACTGTAAATCGTTCTGCATATTTCGCTGTGTATTTGCGGTCTGCATTCAATTCATTTAGCTTATCGGTACACTCCTGCTTATTCTTTTCAGAATCGTCTAAAGCAGATCTGCATTCCGTTATACGGTGTTCAAAATCTGAACCGACTTCGGAACGTGGCAGAAGCTCGGTATGCAATTCCGAAAGTTTAGCCTTTGCTTGTTCCAATGCGCTTTCGGCTTTAGCATGGCATTCCACAGCGGCCGAATGCTGCTCGAAGGCCTGATTGTGTTCGATTTGTGCCTGAGAAAGTTGTTTCTCTGTACGCTGATAAGCATCATCGGAATATACTGTTTTTTCATATTCTGCTGGTTCGATATGAAATCTTTCGATATCTTTAGCTTTTTTCTTGATGCCTTCATGTGCCTTTTGCAGTTGCCTGTGAAGTTCCTGAAGATTTGACGAATAATTCTCCTGATACATACGATATTCTGCAATCATTGCAGAATAATCTTCGGAAAGTACTTCCGATTCCGGTGTATCTTTTAATTCGGCAAGCAAATTCTGATACTCTGTCAGTTTATCATTGAGCTGCTTGATCTTTTCATCACATTCAGCTATAAGTTCAGAAATCCGACTTTCTTCCCTTTGCTCTGACTCGATCTGCGTGGCAAGCCGTTTGCAGGCTGATTCCATATCAGTTATTTGTCTGCTTAGTTCTTCATATTGCGAAATAGTACCACAAATACGCTCAAATTCTTTTTGCTGGTTTTCCGTCTGGCGTAAAACGTGCTGCTCTGCATTTATGAGACCATGAAGTTCCTTTGTGCGCTTTTTTATCTCTTCTTTTCGCTTATCAAGTGCCGATAGCTTATCTTGAATTTCATGGAGTTCTGACTGACAAGAAGTGATCTGTTTCTGTATACGCTTTTCGTCATCAGCAGTATATGTAAAAGCAACGAGTATGCTTCGTTCTGATTCCCACTCTCTGATCTGACGCTTAATATGTTCAATCTCAGCTTTTGCATCGTCAAGTCTTTGCTGTATGACATCTTTATAAGCAGAAGCATCACTAAAGTATTCCTTATCAAATGCAGAGAGGAAACGGTTATGCTCACTCCAATTTCCGTCAGCCATATCAGCAAGCTCAGAACGTGAATATACCGGAACAACAGCCGACAGCCATTGATCTGTTGTTTGTGACAGTAGCTTTATCTGCTCCTTTTTGGAATCAACTATTACGGCATAAGCGACAAGCGGATTGACTGCAAGAATATCCTCCCGTATTTTGGGTGACTGAAAAATCAGATATTGCTCGCCTGTCTGGAAAGAAACGCCCGATTCCTGCAAGAAGTCAACTGCTGTTTTAGAAAGGTGGAGCTGACCTGCTTCAATGCATCTGAGCTGTTCAGCAAGTAATTCGGCTGAATGCTCTGTTTGTCTCTGGTGTTCTGTCAGGTTGGCAAGTATATTATCAAGACTTGTTATCGGCTCATCAGTAAACAGTCTGATTGCAGATATTGACAGATGCTCCAAAACAGGAAGAACAGCGTTATATGCTTTTCTGTATTGTTCCATTGCAGTCTCATACTGTTGCAGTCTGACATTAAAATTTGCCTGTGCCTGAGTCAGCTCTGTGCGCTCTGTATCCTGATCGTCAAGCTCCAGTCCAAGCTGTTCTGCTTCATTTTGACATCTTTCAATTTCGTCATTTGCATTTTTGATCTTTTTATCATAGCAAGAGCGGATATTCACGATATCCTCTTTGGAATAGCTTTCGTCAAGCATGAGCGTGATATGCAAAGCAATCTCAGACAGTCCCTGATTGATCTGTTCAAGCATTATGTTTTTGCTGCCTATAGTTTGGTTTAGACTGACATTTCTGTCATTAAGTTGTGTGGTAAGCTGTTCTATCTTTTCTTTTACCTTACAGAGTGCATCTGATTGTTCTTTCCTTGTTGAACCCTCCTGATACAAATTGCTCTCTGTCTGTTGTCTCAATTCGGCTGATATCAAAGAGAGCGAATACTTCAAAGAAAGAATACGGGAATCCTGTGTTCCCTGCTCCAGATCCCTGATCTGTGCAGTTAGAGCTTTTTCATCATTTTGCAGATCAAGCAGTTCTGCATATTCCTTAGCAGCATTCAATACGTTGACCAGATGAGCAAACTTGTCACGCTGATTTTCTGCATCTTCTTTTTGCTGTCTGCATTCTTCAAGCTCCGTAGATGCTTTGTCAAAACTCTCCTGTGCAAGATAATAAATCTCCGAAGCCTTTTCTGCTTTGATGTGATGCAGTTTTGCTTTCAGGTCAGCTATTGTTTGTTCAAGCTGTGCCTGCTTATCGCTTTCCACTTTGATATGATGATCGAGCGTGAACAAATGATCAGCCAGCAGACGTATTGCCTGTATCCTCGCATCCTCGGCATCCCACATATTCTTCATAAACGGAAGTATCCCTTGCAGTTTTTCGGTGAATGACTTGATCTGCGACTGCAAGCGGAGATTCTCTTCCTGCCCTGCATAGCTTTCAGCGTAATGGACAAACATATCTTCAAGTTCTTCTGCGGATACTGTATCATTCGGCATGACACCAGGGATAATGAATTTGTCGAGGAGTCTATCAGCGGTTCTGTATTCTTCAAAGAATTTTGTAATACCGCCCTCCACCGCATTGATGCGAACAAGGATATTTTCCCATTCAGTATGTAGTATCCCGTATTCTTCCAAACGTTTATGGTATCGGCGCTGATCGGCAGACTCTGAAGAATAATAATCCACCTTTCTGTTCTGCAAATATTTACGCAGATCATCATAAGACATGGGACGGATATGACTGCCTGTCCGCTCAGTAAGGGGAAGATTGATCAAATCGAGCTTGTCACCAGTTCTCGTATAATCGTGCATAAATGTGTAAAAGCGAACAGTCTTGCTTTCATTTTCATCATCTGCTGTGGTGCTTGCAGCCAATGAGATACCGGTCAGCAAGCTGTTGGATGAACCGTCTAATGACCATTCTATCAGAACGAAAGCGTGATCAGTGCCTTTCTGGAAATAATCGCTGATGTTGCGGTTCTGCACTTTCGCTTTCGGGCAGACAGGCTGAAGGAGCAGCTGCACGATAACAGACTTACCGCCGCCATTATCGAGATTCAGCAGCGTGTCGATCGGCTTTCCCTCAGCGTTTTCGGTACAGAAGATCTCATCCGGTATCAGCTTTGCACCGTCATTAAATCTGAAATTGACAATTCTGATCTTACGGATCGCCGGCATCTGACGCACCTCCCTCTAAAATAGCGTGTATCTCAGCAATGCGATTCTGCGATAAATAGTACGGCATCAAATCGTTCAGTTTGACCGTCGGCTTCCAGACGCCGTCAGCATCATATAATAATTCCTCATCACGGAACTTTCTGATGATCTTCATGAAACGGCCGTGCTTTGTATCCACTGAATTCGATTCATCGCCACGCTTTGCGAGCCAGTTGTCCGCAAGCCGCAAAAAATCAATGCTATATTGAGCGGCGGCATTTTTCAGTGTTTCACCCTCGGCTCGTACCTGTTCACAATGCTGTGTGAATTCATTCAGAAAATCCGATTCTTTGATATAATACCTTGTTTGCAGTGTATTGCCTTTTCCGCCATACAGTTCATGTAAAAGAAATATCGCCATATAGTTCAGCAAATACAGCTCTTCCAGCTTTTCGTTGCCTACACTGCGGCGAAAGTCACTGTTGTCTTGTGAGAACAATTCGTTGCTTGGATTCGGCAAGAGATAAAGCCTGCCGTTTGTTCTGTATAGCGTAAAATCAAGCTCTTGCTCCATAATTGCAAGCTCGGATGCAATCTCGGCATCACAGTAATATTCATAATATGAAGGCTCCTGTTCACGGGTGATATATCCTTTTTCCATAAGTTTCGCGAACAGTCTCAGACTTTCTGGCTTCATCGTCTCACCTCGATCTTAAAATCATTGATTTTGATACGGTTTCCTGCATCATCAGATAATGTAATAACTCCATCGAGCTTATGTATCAATATCGACTGCATCTGCACCAAATCTTCCGTAAGCTCGCTCAGACAGTAGGAAAGGTCAAATTCACCAACAGGCACGATGATGTCATGCTGTTCTGAACGCCAACCTGCTACATCTATCTCTCCCATTCCGTAGAGCTTTAACATAACATCGGGCAATGATTTTTCCTGTAATTGTTCCTGTAACTGCTCTTTCGATACAGATGCAATATAGTCGCTGAAACTGAAAATGGCGTTCTGGTTTGCAAAAGACAACAATACCTTTATGATCTCAACATATCTTTTGTTTCTGATATCAGCTGCGGTCTCAGCATTATCATCACTTACAATATCAACACCGTCATCTCTAGTACTCTCACGGATAGCATTTTGCCTGCTGTAAAAGAAATCAGGACCAAACAGATGCGGAAATGAAGGGCGATAAAGGGGCGCAAACAACTTTCCGAGATTTTTGGAATCTTGCAGCTGCATTTTCTGCATGGGGAGCAGTAATTCCTGTTCTAGGTCAAAGTGGCCTGCCTGCATATAAGAAAAGCTGTCATCCAACAGATTTGCATACAGCTCAGAAAGTGAAAATTTCTGATTGAAAACACGGCTCTGTTCACTGATTACTGTATCAATGTTTTCGAGGATCTCCCGAATCTCCTGTTCGGTCTGACCTATATTCTCGTCTGTAGTAATCTGGGCATCTGCAATCGCTTGCAGCTTTGCCGATACGAGTGTACGGATATCACTGAGCTGTTTGTTTTCGTCCTCAAAGGAATCCCTGACCTGTGTGACGATCTCCTCGTATTCGTCAATGGATACTTCGGATATATTGGTTCTGCACCGAAGCATAAAATCGTCCATTCTTGTTTTCAGATTCCTCACCCTGCTGACCAGCTCGCGGCTCTCCCGAAGCGCTTTCCCGTAGTTACCTCGCTTGATAAATTCCTGTAGCTTGAAGCGGTTGACAGAGAAATCCAATTCACTGTCGATCTCCTTGGTTCGGAAAAGAAATTCATATGCTTCATTTGTCAGAACATAGCTTCCGCTTTGCTGTTCAAGGAGAATAAGCGAGCGCTGATCTTTGAACTGTTCATCACTATTGTAAAAAGTATCAAATGAACGTACTTTTCCGTTGCTTTGCAATACATCTGTTACGATATAATCGGTTAGAATTATAGCCGATTCCGGTTCATAATCATACACATCGGCAAGCTCTCGCAAAAAAGCTGTGATATCCTGCTTAGTACATCGCTCACCATAGCGAAGCGTGCTGTCCATGATAAACACCATTACCATAAGAATCAGATTATCGGTCTTATCATCATCATTATGCAGTAATTCGTTGATCTCTCTTGGCTTGCTTCTTTGCAGCCAGTATTTGATAAGATTCACGAATCGCATACGTTTCTCAAAATCCTGTAATAAATCTTTGGATTCTGCTGAAATCATGTTCCTACCTCATGTTGTCTGCCAGTACGGGATAGGAGAGTATCTCCTGCGGCAGACGCTTATTATCGTTCAATATCTGTGTGATCTGTTCTTGTTCATCAGCCAAAAACCCGGGCAGTATTCTGGACATTTCGGGTATGATGGATCGTTTATCCTCGCTGTCGGGCAGCTGAATGCTACGGCTCAGCTCCAGCATTTTCCGATATGCAGGCAAGAATAATTCGATATGCAGTTCTTCTGCCGCTTTGCAAAGACGCAGAAAGATATCAAAGCCGGCTCTGTCTATGTCTCCGCAGTACAGAAAATGGACTTCATCAGCACCCAAAAAGGCGGCATAGGAACGGAATTTATCCTTACCTGTTATGTCATTACCCTGCCCAAATATCACGCCGTCAATCTGAGTATCAAATAATGTGTCAGCTTCGGATTCGTACATAAGGCGGCGGATATTGAACCAGATATCCTTGTTTTCGCAGATAAGCAATGTCATTTCTCGCTTTCGGACGGGGATATAATCCGAAAAGCACTGTTCGGGCGTTTCGTAATATCGAAGCGTGTCTCCTGAGATACCGACAGCTTCCAATAATCTCAAATGGTTATCCAATTCCTTTTCTTCATCGAAGATGGCAAAGGAACGCTCACGCCTCGACATCATATCATTGCCCTTGTAATCGGTAAGCCACTCGCTTAATCGGCACAAAAACGCTCTGTTATTGACAAACTGTATTCGATTGCGAAGCAGATACCCATTTGCTGATAGTCTCGGATGAAGTGCATATATCTCATCCGGTGATACCTGTTTCGTGTTCTCAATGCAGACAGTATATCGCATAAACAACGGATTCTTCTGATTTCCGTTTGTTCCGCTGCTCTTAACAGGCACTAATACGCCATTATCAGTCAGCTCTTTGATCTGTTCATAGAGGTTTTCGGAATCCGTACATAATCTGCTGAGTTCCTCTAATGTGATCCGTTTGCGCGGAAAATCCTGCAATGCTTTATATAGTGTATTACTGGGCTTGCTCATACATTGCCACCTCTAAACTAAACACAGAATAGTATATACATATTGTAGCATAATTTGGTCGAAAAAGCAAGATATCAGCTGTAAGAAAGAGATTTTTCCGGGATTAAGCGTTATCATAACAAAAAACAGGCAGACACCTCATAGTGAAGTATCTGCCTGTTTGGTTTCATAGCTTGCCGTATAGGTCTTTACATAATATAAGCCCTAAAACTTCTATATTAGTACCGCCCTAAAGGCGGGAAGGCTGTTTATTTCCCTGAAAACGGCAGGGAGCATACCGCTTCAAACACATGCAGATTCTGAACCTGCGCGAGTTTATCTCTTGCTTTTTCCGGCCCGGTATAGTATAATAGAATAAAACCTGATAAAGGGAAAAAGGAGTTCTGATCATGGGAATTCGTTACTGTATGCACTGCGGCATGCCCGTTCCGCGCAGAGCAAAAATCTGTCCGGAATGCGGCCGCTCTCTGAAAATGCGGGCTCCGCAAAATGCTCCGGAGCCGAGGGTGCTTCCGGAAAGGCCGGCTGCAAAAGGCAGAACGCCCCGCGGCAAACAACCAGCCGACAAAAAGGCATCGTGCTTTGCGCTCGGTTTGATCGCTTTGCTCTGTACCGCAGCACTGATCATTATCAATGCAGGCGATCGAATTGAAAACGCACGCTCACGGCGCCGTGAAAAAAAGACGGATACACAGCATAACACAGCAACAACACGACGGGAGATCAAAATCCCGGAAATCATTATGCCTGATATTACCATTCCGGATATTCAGCTGCCGCAGCCGCCGGCGGCGGAATTTTCCGCGGAAAGCTATACAGTTGAAACAAATCTCCTGGGTGAAACGGTTTTATATGTGAATATCAACTATACCAACAAAGCAGAAACCCCGGAATGCTTCCTGACAAGCTTTCAGATCTCCGTGCAGCAGGATGATAAAGCGTGCTTAATGACTGCCGGCAATCCCGCGCAGGAAAATCATTTGATGGATCAGGTGCAGCCGGATGAAACCGCCCTGATCTCAGAGGCTTTTATCATCAGCCCGGAAAAGGAAGCAGCCGTATCCGTGAATGCATATTTCAGCGATGACACTTATCTGGAACAAACCATTCTCCCGCACGCAGACGGAACGGTATCTGTAATTCAATAAAAATGCCGGTTCCGGCGCGGGCGTGGTATAACGGAAACCGATATTTGACACAAGGAGGCTATGCGCCATGAAACGTCTCATCCGTATCGCTGCGGGACTGCTGGCTGCCTGCATCACAGCGCTTTCTCCGGCGGCGTTCCCTGCCGTTCCGGCATCTGCTGCAGAAATTCCCGTTTCTGTCATCTGCCGCGGCGACATCAACCATGATATGATCATCGGCCGCACCGATGTTCAGCTATTGCAGGCGTATCTGCTCGGTGACAGCGCTGAAACAAATACAGCGGCATCCGCGCATCTCAAAGATGCCGACCTCGACAGCAGCCAGTCGCTCAATGCCAAAGACCTCACGCTGCTCAAGCGCATCGTCCTGCAGATCGACCCGCCGGTCCCGATCGGCGATGACATTCCTGACGGCGATCAGCTCATTCCGCCGCCGATCAGCGCGGTCAGCCCGACTTTGCCCTGTGTCGGGGAATCGCATGTGCTGATGATCGCAGTCAGCTTTCCGGATGCACAGCAGCCGCTTTCTGCCGACGAGATTCAACAGCAGTGCTTCGGCCCGTCAGACCCGCAGTCTCCGAAATATCCGCAGGAGAGCATCAGCGGATTCTATTCCCGCGCTTCCTACGGCAGACTGAATATGACCGGAAAGGTCTACAGCTACACCGCGAAATATGAAGTCGATGCCTATATGCAGACCGATCCGCGGAAGGCCGATTACCGCACCCGCGACGATCTGCTGGATGAGGCGCTCGAAGCACTGGATGATGTCATTGACTACAAAGACTATGATCTCAACAAGGACGGCATTCTTGATGCGGTCATTCTGACGCTGCCCAAGGAAGCAGCGGGCAGAGATGTCAACGACGACGGCAGGGAGGACTGGGTGCCTTGCTCCGGCACCTATTACGGTTCGGCGGAGCATGACGGCGTCAAACCGACCCAGATGTGCATCGGCGAACGCGACGTGACCTATATCACCAAATTCAACAAATCATGGATCCATGAGCTCGGTCACGCAATGGGTCTGCCGGACTACTATCGGGTCATCACCAACAGCCCGCATGATCAGGAAGGACTGACCGGCAACGCCGGCTGGGAGATGATGGACGATGCCGACGGCGATTTTTCGGCGTTCTCCAAGCTGATGTACGGCTGGTTCAAGGGCAATGAAGTACAGGTCTACAACGGCGGCACCCAGACCTACGAGCTGAAATCCATGCAGGACGCACCGAACTGTGTGCTCATCCCGCGCGGCGGATTCAACGGCTTTTACAGCGAATATTTCATCGTCGAATTCAACACCCCGACCGTCAACAATTTAACGTATTTCGTCGGCGATAACCGGGTCCCGCTCTTCCGGCAGGCCTGTTCCGCTTGCCGGATCTCACGCTCGGCGTTCGCTGCAGTTAACTGCAGAAACAGGAAGCCGAAATCGGTGTTTCCGCTTTCATATTTCGACCTGCAATGCCGGTATCCGGAACAATCAGCAGCCGTCTTGGCAGCTGAATAACAGCGGTGATATTGAAGCTGCCGTTTCGTAATAGTTCTTTCTGACCTTTCGCATGAGAGACCACACATTGTCACCGTAATTACTGACTATAATTGAGATCATTCCATTATTGGGATTAAATTCCGCAATAGCACTGACGCCGGGATCACACCCCTGCATATACACATAATCTTTGCCTGAGGGATTATCAATGATCCACACGCCGTATCCGTAATAGCCTTCTTCCGGATCCGCACCGTCTCCGCTTTGTTTGGAGAGCATCTTTGTGAGCATTTCATCGGAGAGGAGTTTATGATCAAGAAGTCCGTTCCAGAAGTTCATAAGATCTCCGACTGTCACAAAAGCACCGCCGTCTCCTGTTCCCTTTGCGCCGACAGCGTAAATATTTGTCCGGTAATCTCCCGTATCTTCGCAGTAAATGTAATTGTTTGCACACTTTGAAGGCAGTCTGTCCAGTTCAAAATAACCGGTCGATCTCATACCGCAAACATCAAAGACCGCTTCCTTGAGATAAACATCAAAGTCCTTGCCGGAAATTTTTTCAATGATCATTGCCAGCAAAACATATCCTGAATTGTTATATTGAAACCGCACGCCTTTCGGATACATCATCGGTTTATCTATGAACAACGGGAGCAGATCGCTGTTGTGCCTGATCTTATAGTTTGGATTGTCCTTCCATAATTCTTCGTACGCACTCATGACCGATTCATCAAAATAATCCGGAACACCGGATGTATGTGTGAGAAGCTGTTCTACTGTAACATCAGGATCAATATCCTTCAGATCAATATCCAGAATGCTGCCCAGTCTGTCATCAAATCTGAGTTTTCCCTGCTCAATCAACTGAAGGATACCGACTGCCACAAACGTCTTCCCCATTGATGCTGTCGCAAACTTCGTATCAGAAGCGTTTGGTATTTCATTGGCCAGATCAGCGTATCCATTGCTGTACGCAAACAAAACATTGCCATTTTGTGTGATCAGTATATTTCCTCTGAATTTATCATTGATCAGTTCCTTCATATCTGTCATATAGATCGCTCCCTTCTTTTTGGCATATAGACCATGATTAATCGATCCTGCCTGCAGCTCACTTTTTCAAGATTCATCCGTCCTGTGCTTTGTACACAGTTTCAAATTATGACTTATTCTTTAAAAACGATAATATACCAGAATTATAGCACAGCAGGGAGAAAAAGTCAATCAGATACTTGCATTTGCTGCACGCAGCATTTAAGAATGCAGGCATTCCGTACATCCGTCACGTGCTGCCCATACCCTTTCCAAATTCGCTGAACCACCAAAAGACGTAGACCACGCTCAGCAGCCCGAAAAGGCAGCAGACCGCAAGAACAGTCTGCAGGATCTGTCCGGCAGATGAAATGCAGCAAAGAACCGTACTGATGACAGCGATCAAGCCGATCACCGCACCGGCTGCCTTCATCTTTTTATCGTATGCAATCACTGCCTCACGGATGCCCCATAATGCAAAAAGCAATACGGCACAGCAAAGAATCGCAATGATGACCGCAGGGATCATATATCCTTGACGGATACACCGCAACCCCAGCACAGGGACCAGATTCACGACAGCCGTATAAAGCAGCACTTCTATGCCGCCGAGATCAAAAAAGAATGCTAAGAATATCAGTGCCAGCGCAAGCACATACGGCAGCCAGATATGTGATAACAGAAAGAGCATCGGGATTCCTCCGTTCTGAATTCGCCTCATCAGTGCAGATGATTCAGATCATTTTTGACCTCATATAATACAAACACGAAATTCGCAGCAAAAAATATGCAGCAAAGACTGATCCCGAGCAGGATCCGCTGCCATGAAGGCTCCGCCGGAACATGGGACATCTGAACGACCGTGAAAACGATCTCCGCGGCAGCCGGTATCAACAGCTTGATAAAATTGACGAGCGTTGCGAATAAATAGGGAATCATCGTAATGCAGTTGATGATCGCCAGAACAAGAAATGCAGTCATAAAGCCTTCGCTGCAGCATACGATCGCCGCCAGCGGGAACGCCGTCAGAATATACCCCGGCCACGGGACTTCATCGAACATGATCAGGCAGACAAGCGACAGCAGTCCGCATACAACGAGATATATGATCAGGCATTGCACCATTGAAAGCATGGCTGATTCTCCTTTTTTACAAGCAATCAGAATCGCATTCATCCTATCAGGCAATCACGGCATCTGCAGGTGAAAGCAGGCAGCCATAAGTGCAGGAGAAGAAGATGCGTTTTTCTTCATTATAGCATAGGGAGAATCAGAAAGCAAGAGAGAATGAAACAACCGGACAGAAAAAGCAGCGGGCTGATATTAACCCGCTGCCTGTATATCCTGCTCACATGATTTTGCAATACTCCGTCATATCTTTTCCGCCTGTTCCAGCACGTTCCGCGCGAATCTGCCGTTGCTGAAATCCGGGATCGTGACTGCATTCCGGAAAACAGCGCGTGCGGCATCTTCGGCAGCAGGCTCCAGTTTCATCGACTGCTTCTTTGCCATGAGCTTCAGAATTTCAAGCAGCTCGTCCGGCGTATAATCCGGAAAAGCCACATGAAATGCGACACGGCTCCGCAGACCCGGATTCTTGTTCAGGAACTGTTCCGTTTTGTCGGGACAGCCCGCAAAGATCACGATCGTGTCCTCGCGGTGATTCTCCGTTTCCTGCACGATCGTATTGATGCGTCAGCAATAGATAATGCTGAATGTGACGACAGAAGCAAGCAGCATTGTCACAGGCGACTTGATACCGCAGTTCGCGGCGATTGTTCTTTGCTTTACCGAGATAACTGCTGCGCCTTGCAGCGTCTTGCCGAAACCCGGAAGGCTGCACAGATAAGCGTATACGCTCAGTTCCTGCGCATGACCCCCTATTGGTATGGTTCTACCATTATACTGAAAGATGGATTTGTTTATTTCGTTGATGAAGAAGAAATGTCAGTTGACCAAATAACTGAAGGATACTGCTATTTTAAAGCAAGACATATGAAATATCGAATCATCCCTGATTGATTATTACAAATCCTGATTTCCTTGGGCAATAGTCTCACCACAGAACCGGATAACCGTTCAGCAAACGGTTATCCGGTTTTGTATTTTCGATTGACTTTTGCGGTGAGGTCTGCTATAATGAATAATAACCGGAAGACAAATCCCCTGCGGATAAAACCGCAGCATCCGTTACGGGAAATCATACACAGAAGAGGCAAAGACATTGAAACCAAGATACATACCGTATATGCTTTTACAATGGACATGGGGAATCCTGCAAACGATCGTCGGTTTCGTTCTGTTTTGCACCAGCATCCGTGACAGGCACACCTTTTTTCACGGTGCGGTCGCAACTTACTGGAACAGACCGTTCGGAATCTCTTTGGGCACGTTCATCTTTATCCCACCGAAAGCGCGGTTTTACAATCCGGAAAAGTATCATTTCAGTGAAGCAGAGATTCAGGAACGGCTCACGGTACATGAATACGGACACACGATCCAGTCATTGATTCTCGGTCCGTTCTACTTTCTGATTGTCGGGATCCCGAGCGTGATCTGGGGAATGGTGAAACCGGCGGAGCGCTCCTATTTTTCTTTCTATGCGGAAAAATGGGCAAACCGCTTCGGAGAAATCTGCACCGGCAGAAAATCAATGGAGACGATTGATATATAACCGAAAAGCTTTTCCTAAAGAGAGTACAAACAGGAGGCATATCAGGAAAAAATTGAAAACATGGAAGCGATCGAAGCCATACAAACAGAACTCGGCTTATTCTTAGCGGATATGATTCCGGTTCCGTGGGAGAAGATATGCTTTTATGCGGAATGTTCGCCGGGAACGGCATCGACATGGTTCGCTTTTTGTGGAACAGGAAACAGGGGTTATATGCACACGCGGTTTTTTCTGGAATCGTTATGATACATATAAATATCCTGAGAGAGCGGCTGTCAAACGCCTTCTCGATTATGCAGCAGATCTTTATAAGGCGTATGTAAAGAAAGTCGGTCAGGATAAAGTCTGGAGCACGATGTACTATACATTAGAGTCTGACGGCGCAGTGCATATTGATTTTGAATTCGAGCTTCCGGCTGACAATATTCTGGAAGTGCGCAATGCTGTATACCGTAAGTTTTTCCATACAGAACCGAAACATTATGACACGAAATATCCGAGTAAGGAACTGAAATGACAGGGCAGGTTTTCTCCCGCCCCATCACACATTCAGCGCATTGCTGAACCGAAACAGGCTCACTGTGCAGCCTCCTTTCAGATAGATAGTTGACTTTTTATGATTGCTTTGTTATAATGGGGATGAAAGAACCGTCCCCGCCGAAAATGAACCGAACCAGTAAAAACGGACAGTGACAAAGAACCACCTCCTATGGTATAATAGAAGCCATAGGAGGTAGTTTATTATGTCGAAAGAGTATGGACGAATCAAAAAGCATGAAAAAAGAGATAGAAGAATTAAGCGCACAAGGAGCAACACAACGGGAAATAGCAGAGCAGTTAGGATTCACAAAAAAACAGGTTAAAGAATTCATCCATAGGCAGCATAGAAAAGAAAGACAACTTGCAGCCGGAATCCCTGTACGCAAGCAGGGAAGACCCTGCAGCCGAACGCTGAATCCCCAAACGGACAAGCTATCCGAATTACGGTATATCCTCGCCCGAAAAGAGACGAGAATCAAAGAACTCGAAATGGAAAACGAGCTGATGCGGGATTTTCTATCGCTTACAGAAAGGAAGTGAGACCGGCAGTTAAGTATTTGGTAATCTATCGTCACAAAGAAAAATACCGTATCAGTGAAATGTGCAGATTCTTCAAAGTATCCCGAAGCGGTTATTATGATTTCGTGAAGCGTATGGACAAGCCGGCAGCGGATCTGGAACTGTCAGGCCATATTCGTGCGTGTCAGGCTGAGACGAAGCAAACCTATGGCTATCGCAGAGTGTGGATATGGCTGGAGCGAAAAGGAATACATCACAATCCCAAGACGATCCTGCGCGTGATGCGGAAATACAGCCTGTTATATGCAGCTTGTTTTAAGCGTATTTCAAATCTTTTTTGATCTGAAAGAAGCAAGGACTATAAAGGAACATAATATACCGCTTCTTGTCCTGAATACGGAATCAGGGATTTTCAGCACGGGTATCACAAAGAAGCTCGCAGAATATGCAGGAGCGTTATATACAGAAATCCGGTAAAAAAGTCGTCCACTCTTGGACGGCTTTCCGTTTGGAAAAGCCTTGAAAATTCAGTTAGCGTGTGCTATAATAGGACTATAAGTTTGCACACGCTAACCTTCCGTTCAAAATTATAATTCAGGTGGTGACTATGTATGCAGAAATATACCGGCAAGTACTGGATGATTCTTGCGCCGCTCGTGAAAAAGTCGCTGAAAAAGCATTACGGTAACTCTTTTGCGGCGGATACCATGAAAAAAGCAAAAGCAGAATACAAAGCGATGCTGAACAGAGTGGATGACATCGGCGCAGATAATCCGATGGCTTCCAATATCTATATGAGCTTCATTTTCTTTGCTGTCTATCGAGCGGCGAACGGAAGAATCACGGTCGATGCTCTGAGAACGATCGCCCATGAAGCAATCGAATGGAAGCCACTGCGGTGCATGGGAATGATTATCAATGCGAATAAGCCGGGCGGCATCCGTGCGATACGGAAAATGATGCTGAAAAATGCGGAATGGCTTGAAAGACACCCAATGTATAAGAAAGTGTCATGGGACTTCAATTTTGACGAAACCAAGCACCGTGACGGCTACTGCTATCATTTTACGCAGTGTCCGCTGAATAATTTTGCAAGGCGTGAGGGGCTTCTGGACGTACTGCCTGTGATGTGCGATATGGATTTCCTGACCGCAGGTCTGATGCACGCAAAGCTGCACCGCGAGCATACGCTTGCAGGCGGCGGAAAGATATGTGATTACTGGTATGTTGGCGATAAAATGAAGAATCCACGATAAAAATATGGAAAGGTAATATTTCGCTATGTATGAAACAAAAATCTCGACGCCCCGTTGGATTGCTTATGATATTCCGGGCAACATCGGATGGATACTGTATCTGATCGGTTACGGCAGACTGGTCGCCGTTCAAGGCTTCTCGCAGCACCTGCTTTCAAGTATTCTGCTGACGATACCGGTTATTTTAATAGTCATCGGCATAGCTGAGTTGGTAAGCGAGCGCATTGCAAAGCTGGACAGAATACTGCCTGCTCTCCGCCTATGGCGTGGATTTGGCGCTTTGACGCTTGCAGGACTGCTCGGTGCGGTTCTTGCGCTGCTGACACTGAATAGTAATCTCAATACCGCAAACGCCGTTATGATGATTTCAGGCGGAATCCTGTGCTTTGTGTTTGCGGGATTGCTGCTGATCGGATATAAGAAAAAGTAGGAGGTCGCTATGAACCTGTCAAGAACGATTTTAGACGGTATCGTCCTGAGTATCCTGTTCAATGCGGTTGTCGGACTGTTTTTCTTTGTTGTTCCGCAGGCTTATGCGATGATGTTCCCGAAAGGACTCAAAGAAGCCGCAAAGCCGTATGTCACACGAAAAGAACTCCGTGTCATGCACCTTGTTCTGTATCCGCTGTATCTGCTGATGTTCCTCTATATGGCGGTCAGCGCACACCTTGCAGGGGTCAGCGGCTTTTGGAGTTTCTTCTGGACGGGATACATTGAAATGATGTTCGTCAGCGTCAGCGATTTCATTCTGCTGGATGTTCTCGCTCGTATCTATGTCAAGGACAAGGGACTGATAAAGGGTACAGAGAATCATCCCGGCTGGGAATGGAAGGAGTGGAAGAAGCTCGCCATACCGGAACACGGCATCTTCTGGACATTCCTGTTCTGTCCGCTGACTGGGTTGATTGTTGCGTGGATTGGTGCGCTGCTTTCAAACCGAATACAATAATGGAAGTGATAGCATGAAATATTTTGAATGGGGAAAACAGCACGAAAAGACGATTATGCTGCTGCCCGGAACCTGCTGCAATGTGAAGTCCAATTTTTCGCAGGTCATACCGCTGCTTGCAAAGCATTATCGTGTGATCGGCGTGGATTATGACGGGTTTGACGGCAAAGGAACCGAGTTTTCGGATATGTTGACAATCACACGAAAAATCGAACGTTTCATTGCCAAAAAGCTGAACGGAAGTGTGCATATCGTTTACGGTTCATCGCTCGGCGGCAGTTTTGTCGGACTGCTTGTGCAGAGAAACAGGATACACATTGACCATGCAGTCATCGGCAGTTCTGACTTCGACCAGCGCGGAACAGTCAGCGCATGGCTGCAAACACAGCTTCTCGGCGGCGCATTTTATAAGATGCTCCGAAAAGGACAAATGCCGCAGTGGATGCTTAAATTATCCGAAAAGAAAATGGGTAAGGAAGCGACGCAGAAATACGCTGCAATGATAAGCAGCATTTCCGATGCGATGCAGACCGTATCCAAGAAAAGCATGAAGCAGCAGTTCTATTCCGACCTTGTAACACCGCTTGGAGAGCAGATCAAGGCAGACGGGACGGCAGTGCATATCTTTTATGCGCTGCAAATGGGTGAAAAATACCGTGACCGCTATCTGCTGCATTTTGCTGATCCTGACATCATCGAACAGGATTACGGGCATGAGGAATTGCTGTTCTTTTATCCCGAAGAATGGGTAAAGGAGATCAGAAAGTGCTGTTAGGAAGGGGTGCATCATGCCCAAAGAAGTAATCAGCGGTCTGCTGCTGCCTTTTCTCGGTACATCACTTGGTGCAGCCTGCGTGTTTTTCATGAAGCAAGACCTGAGCAGAGGTGTTCATCGGGCATTGACAGGCTTTGCGGCAGGCGTAATGACAGCCGCTTCGATCTGGAGTCTTATCATTCCCGCAATAGATCTCTCAGAGAATATGGGAAAGCTCGCTTTTCTGCCTGCGGTGATTGGCTTTTGGTGCGGTGTTCTGTTCCTTTTGCTGCTTGACAGCCTGATACCGCATTTGCACATGAACGCTGAAAAAGCTGAGGGCTTACCGTCAAAGCTGGCACGGACAACGATGATGGTGCTTGCGGTCACGCTCCATAATATCCCCGAAGGCATGGCGGTCGGTATCGTATACGCAGGCTTTCTGACCGGTTCTGCAAATATGACCGCAGGCGGCGCACTGGCTCTGGCGCTTGGCATTGCAATACAGAATTTTCCGGAAGGCGCGATCATTTCCATGCCGCTTCACGCAGAAGGGAAAAGCAAAGAAAAGGCATTTGCCGGCGGTGTGCTGTCAGGTGCAGTCGAACCTGTCGGCGCACTGCTCACGATACTGTTTGCAAGCCGGTTGCTGCCGGTTATGCCGTATCTGCTGAGTTTTGCCGCCGGTGCAATGATCTATGTCGTAGTGGAAGAACTGATACCTGAAATGTCAGAGGGCGAGCATTCCAACATCGGTGTCATTTTGTTTTCTGTCGGCTTTACGCTGATGATGATATTGGATGTTGCGCTGGGATAGGAGAGATACAATGAAGAAAAAGGAGCATTTACCGCTGTTCGGTGTCGGACCGATCTATGTTTACACCATTGCGATGATTACGCTGATCGCTTTTCTTTGCAGAAATCTGTCCGTATTTGAAGCAGGAAGGCTCTCAAATATCAAAGCAATACTGATAATACTCGGAAGCGTCCTTGTCGTGATCGGAGCAGTTATGTGGATCATGGCGGTGATCGTATCAAAACTCGATGACAATATCAAGAAGAATCATCTTGTAACGACCGGTATTTACGCTTGGGTGCGGAATCCGATCTATTCAGCTTGTATGTTTGCCTGCACGGGCTTTATTCTGATGATCGGAAATGCGTTCTTCTTTGTCCTTTCCTTTGTTTTCTGGCTTTTCATGACGGTTCTGATGAAGCATACAGAAGAAAAATGGCTGCGTGAACTTTACGGTCAGGAGTATGAGGATTACTGCAAGCGTGTCAATCGGTATTCAGAGCTTTGAGAAGTTGCGGGAGTTTCAGGCCGTTTATGTCGATAAAACAGAATATGTATATAAACTCGTCCATGAACTGATGCCATTTTTTCTGATCCGTCCCAGACGGTTCGGAAAAAGCCTGCTTCTTTCAACACTTCGTGCATACTGGGAAGGAAAGAAGGAGCTCTTCACAGGGCTTGCGATTGAGCAGCTGGAAGCAGATAACCCGGAAGCATGGCAGCCATACCCTGTTTTCTATTTTGATCTGAACGGAACGGACTATACCAAAGTGAATGCGCTGGAGAGCACACTGTCTGCTCACCTGAGTAAATGGGAAACGCAATTCAGCTGTGAAGCTGAGAACAAATCGCCGGAAGAGCGCTTTGCGAATCTGCTGATGAAGGCGCATCAGCAAACCGGACGGCGCTGTGTTGTTCTGGTCGATGAATACGACAAGCCGCTGCTTGATCTGATTGACTATCCTGATCTCGAAGAGCATAACAAAGCAGTATTCAAGGGATTCTTCGGCAATCTGAAAAGCTGCGACGAGCATCTCCGGTTTGTGTTCATCACCGGTGTAACGAAATTTCATAAGGTCAGCATTTTCAGTGATCTGAACCAGTTGTGTGATATTTCACTGTCCAAAGAGTATTCCGGTATCTGCGGAATCACGGATGACGAAATGCAGAGCTACTTTCCGTATGAGATCGAAAACCTAGCAAATGAACAGGATATTCCTGTTGCGGAATGTCTGACACGGCTAAAGCAGACGTATGACGGCTATCGCTTTCATGAAAAAGGCGAAAATGCGTATAATCCGTACAGCTTGCTGAAAGCATTTTTCGCCAAAGCGTTTGATTCATACTGGTTTGAGACGGGTACGCCGACATTCCTTCTGAAGCAGCTGAAAGCAATGGACTTTAATGTCCGCAGTTTCAGCAACAAAACCCTGTACGCAAGTGCAAGTATGCTGAAAGACTACAACGCAGACAATCCTGATCCGATCCCGCTTTTGTATCAGACCGGCTATCTGACGATTGCCGACTACGATCCTGCGGCGCGTGAATATACGCTTGCATTTCCAAACAACGAGGTCAAGTACGGCTTTCTCGAAAGCCTGATGCCGGAATATGTGTCCGACTGCGGTTCTGGTTCCGGAATAGATGTGTTCACGCTCAGACGGTATATCAGCCGCGGCGATCTGGAAAGCATCCGGAATGTCCTGACAGCACTTTTTGCAAGAATCACCTACACCACAAAGGATACTCCGTTTGAGCATTATTTTCAGACTGTCATCTATCTTGTGTTCACACTGCTCGGACAGTTCGCAGAATGCGAGATGCACACCTTTACGGGGCGGATCGACTGCAAGGTCGAAACAGATCAATTCATCTATCTGTTTGAGTTCAAGCGTGATGAGACCGCAGAGAATGCCCTGAAACAGATCGAGGATAAAAGCTATGCGCTCCCCTTTGCAGCAGATAACAGAAAGCTGCTGAAAATCGGCGTATCCTTTGATTCGGAAAAGCGGATGTTGGCAGACCGGAAAGTAGTTGAAGCATCATAATCACGATATCGCTGTAAAAATCGCCGCCTGATTCCATGTCAGGCGGCGGTTGCTTCATTTCCCCTTGTTGCTATGAAAGACGTACCATAACAGCACGCAAACCTCGCTGCGCCAAAATATCTCTGCGTTCAATAGCCTTGAAAAATTCATTCATTTCGGTGTATACGCCGGCGCGTGAGAGCCACCTTACCGCTGTTTGAGAGCCCCCCTGCCGGAGTTGAGAGACACTTGACGAATTGCCGGCACCAGAATCGCACTCTGCCGGAGTAAAACCGCACTTGAGCGGAACCGGCAAGGCGTCATTCGCCTTGTCGGTTGCATTTTAAAGAAAAATGGTAAAAGGCGATAAAAATCACTTGAAATATTAGAAAGAATGTGTTATAATTAAACCATATACATGCACCGACCCATTGTTCCAATGAAAAAGGAGGTTTATAATATGGTAACGAAAGAAGAAATGAAGAACGTGATTGCCAATGCGGAGAAGGCACAGGAAAAGCCCGTTTTCAGCGTCACGCCGGAGGAAATGCGGCAGTTCAAGAAAAATGCATACGAACTGCCAGATCTGATTATGAATAAAAAACGCCAAAACGATAAGAAATGCGGCATTACGTGGACTGCAGGCTTCGGGATAATTGAGGAAATGTGTCAAATCAGCGAAACAAATATGAAGAGGACAATTAACGGTACAATCCGCGTGACACGAACTTTCCTTTATAAATTCACAATCGGACTGCATATGTCTCTCGATGAAGCCAACGAATTATTCGCACTCTGCGGCGGGCCGCTGCGCGAAACGGATCCTGCCGATTATATCTGCATCAACTATCTGGAAACGAAGGATGACATTCACAAGTTTATTGAGCAGTATGAGCAATACGTCGGTAAAAAGCTGACCAGATGAAAGGTGCAAACTTTGCCCTTGCACTTCCCGATCTTGTGTGATATGATGAAATCATAAAATACAACACAGGAGGTAATCCTTATGAAACCGATTATTTTTGCAAGAGTAGCCGACATGAAGCTCTATAAGGGAATCACGGAGACCGATCGTCCAGTCAACGGCGGGGCATATGTCAGGGAGACGAATGATGCGCATGAATGCTTCAATTTTTATCCGGTTCTGCTGAATGAAGATACGGAGCATGAATACTGCCTTGGCTTTACCCAGCTGCTCGGCGGGCAGAATCCGCAGCTTCATATTGAGCGCATTGTCGGCTGCGAAGCCATGAAGAACGAACCGGAAGTACATGATGTGATTGTCGTATTCTGTTCCAAGGCACAGAACAGCAAGTCCATGAGAGTCGTCGGATTCTACAAACACGCAACAGTCTACCGCGATTATCAGCAGTGTACGTTCCCGTGCGCGGACGGATATGAAGATGTCCAGTACTACTGCTTTCTCGCGGAAAAGAAGGACTGCGTTCTGCTTCCGTACGGAAAGCGCTTCACAGACGGTTCCTGGTTTGTCCCGACAAGCGGAAAAATGGGCTGTTCCTTCGGATACGGTCACTCCAACATCTGGTTTGCAGGCAGCAATACCGAGAACGAAGATGAGATCCGCTATGTGAATAAGATGATCGAAAGCATCGAAAACTACAGCGGCGAGAACATGATCTGAAAGGAGGGACTGTGATGGCATTTTCATGGGTGAATTTTGGTACATCCTTTCTCAAGGAAATTCTGAAAAAAAACGAATTGAATGCGCAGCAGCGTGAAAACTTGGATTTTGCGCTGCAAATCAATGAAGTAAACATTCTGAGCAGTATCATGCTAAGTATATGTTCAGAACCGGATATTTCATTCGTAAAGCAATACCGCACGATCATTGAAAATTCGCTGCTCAAGTCATATAAGGAGGAAGTCCTTCAGATCTGCAAAGCACTTCACATTACCGGCCGAACATTCGACGAAAAGTGGCAGGCATTGATGAAAAAGCCGACTTCTGCCGGATTGATCGACGCCTATATCAGCGCGCTGCATCACATCAGCGGAATTGAAACGCCGCTCAATGAATACAGTAAATTCAAAACAACCATATCGCTTCGTATGTCAGAGACGTATGCAGAGGATGTTCCGCTGTATCCGTTCCAGAAAGAGGCAGTATCCCGGCTGACAGAGCATTTCATTTCCAATGATCAGAACGCTGGCATTCTGGTAATGCCGACAGGCAGCGGAAAGAGCAGGACAGCATCCTATTTTCTGATCAAGGAAATGATTTCCCGCGGCTATCAAATTCTCTGGATTGCACACCGTCATATGCTGATTGATCAGGCAGCGGACTGTTTTTACCAGTTCGCCGGTTTGAGCAAAATCAACAAGCCGGATATCAAAGACTACAGAATCTGCTGCATTTCCGGCAGGCATATGAGCATCCGGCAGGTTGGCAGGGCGGAAGTGATTGTTGCAAGCATCCAGTCTGTCTGCCGGAGCAAGGATCACCTTCGCCGGATCCTGAAGCGCGGAAAAGTCATGGTTGTTATTGACGAATGCCATCATACGGCTGCGCCGACTTATCAGAATACGATCAAATTCATCAGAAAATGCAGAACAAACGTGAAGCTGCTCGGCCTGACCGCAACGCCGATTCGTTCAAATGAGAATGAAACATCACATCTGTATCAGATATTCGGAAACAGCATCATCTACGAAATCTCCATGTCGAATCTGATTGCAAAGAAAATCCTTGCAGATCCGCATTTCATCCGCGTTGAAACGCATTCAGATTTTGAACGGGAAGTCACTTACGACGAAGCGAAATTCATCAATCGCTTCGGTGAACTGCCTCCGACCCTTGTTCACAAGATTGCAGTTTCAAAGGAACGTAATGCTGTCATTCTGCAGCAATACCTGTCATACGCAGAAGAATACGGAAAAACGCTTATATTCACCTTGAATGTGGTACATTGCCGTCTGTTGTATGAAGAACTGCAAAAAAAGCATATTCGCTGCGGACTTGTGTATTCCGGGAAGGAAGACAATGCCAAGGTCATCAGCGATTTCAAGGAGAATAAGCTCGATGTTCTGCTGAATGTCAATATTCTGACGGAAGGTTCTGATGTTCCGGACATCCAGACAGTTTTCCTGACCCGTCCGACCTCAAGCGAAGGGCTCCTGATGCAGATGATCGGCAGAGGAATGCGCGGTCCGCAGGCAAAGGGAACCGAGACCGTGAACATTGTGGATTTCCACGATAACTGGAATGTCTTTCAGAAATGGCTTGATCCGCAGTGGATCATTGAAGAAGAGCTTGCAGAGGAAACGGAATCCGCCGCTGTTCGGAAAAAGCTGGACCATGAATCGTATGACTGGCGGGCGTGCAGAGCGCTGTATCGTGCGATGAAAGCCGATGCCGCTGCGCTGGACTGCACCGTAGCGGTACCGTCAGGGTGGTATACACTGGTGGATGAAGAAGGCGAGCTCGTCAGAATGCTGGTGTTTGAGGATCAGCTTTCCGGTCTGAAAGCGATGATGTCCGAGAAGAAGCGCTGGAAGAATAATTCTGCGTTCCGTGCACAGGACGCATTGGAACGATACTTTTCCGGTTTTGGTTATCCGCCGGATGAGAGAGAGCTTGCACTCCTGATTGATAACATTCGGACGCTGGAAGATCCGCCCCTGCTGCATGTTCTGAAAAACAGAAAATATGCAGACCCGGACTATGCGATTCAGCTGGCAGAAACCGAGCAGAAAGAGCTGCCCGAGCTTGGCCGTGAATTGTATGAGACGCATGAGATCATCCGTGACATGTACGCATCTGTCGAAGAATATCTGGAAGCATTGAGCAGGGTCAAACAATACGGGAAGGAAAATCAGCTCAGAACCAGAATCGAGGAGCTGCCTTTAGAACAGATCCCATTTGATACCACACCTTATTATGATATCGAAGAGCTCTATGAAGAAGTGAAGCAGGAACGCTGGGGCGGCAAGTTTGACGGAATCAGCTCCATAAACTGGACAGACAAGCCGTATAAGACATATTTCGGCATCTATTATCCGGACAATTCCAGCATTAAAATCAATATGATTCTGAACAGCAAGGATGTCCCGCGGGAAGCTGTCAAGTTTGTGATCTATCATGAGATGCTTCACCGTGACAATCGCCGTCACGACGCAGCGTTCAGGGAACAGGAGCATCGCTACCCGAACTATGAGGAATTGGAGCATTTCCTGTACGGTGAGATGCTGCAGTACGATATCAGCAAAATGTGAACGCAATTCTTATTCTAATAAACAGCCGCCGGTGTGTATTCTGACTGAAACAACGGCGGCTGTTTTCTGGGTAAGCGTAAACCGACAACATATGCTTTTAAAGAAACAGACTCCCCTCGAAGGTGAGTCTGTTTGAATATCAAGTATTGAATGGCAGGCAGATCGTTCAGCATAGCGCATTCACCAATGCTAGCAATGTATCCTGCGTAATACTGGTCGGCAGTGAGATATTCAGACCGTTCTTCTCGATCCGGATATCTGCATTCTGCAGCTGTGGTACTGTCAGCGGAACAACTGCTATCTTACCCTCGTATGTTTGTTGTCTTTTTATGCCGAGAGGAACGGCAGAACCGTCCCCAACAGCTAATCGGTTTTCAGCAGTAATGCCTTTTCAAGCTCACGCCTGAGTGTATAGGAATCGCAGATACAATAATCTGCATAACGCCTGCAAACGCTGTACTGAACGTCAAGCGGTCTGCACCGAAGCGTCCCCTCCGTCATGTGCAGTATTTCAGCGGCGACAGGAAGAAAATGAAGGCATTTATCGCCCTTGAAATTCTCCCACAGTTCACGGCGAAAATCAGCGTATTCTTCCGAAGTTGCCTTCTTTATTATCTCGTCAACTTCTTCCTTATAATCAGCATCATAGGCGAAGAAGATACGCTCATCACTCAGCCTGACGCTGAACGGAACACCGCTTGCAGTAAGAGCAGCATATTGCTGTTGCTCTTGCGAACTAATTTCAATAGTATAGGTTCCAGGCTTAACAATAGATGTCAGATCCTCTACTTTAGACGCTTTTTCTTTATTGCGAGTTACAGTAACATCAAAACTAGATCCGCCTTTATTGATGATAAAACCGTCCTCTACAGACTTCTTACCAGAAATATCTTTTCCGGAAGTAATATCATACAGTTTAACTGCATTATCACTATAAGTCACATAAAACTCATACTTTTCGAGTATTTCCTTATATTCATATACATCGTCAGTTATCACTTTCAGTTTCTTTTGAGTTTTCGTTCTTTTACCAATTCGATATCCGATCATAACGCGGTAATATATTACTCATTATTTCAGCGCTCCTTTTGTAGAGATAAACTAATATTTCGAGGAAAGAATATATATTTTTATTATAACACAAACCGATGTTTGTGTCAAGGCATCAAACGAAATGCAGATAAATTTTGTGCAAACAGCCAATTCCGGCAGAACCGAAGCTCTGCCGGAATCGAATTGTTCAATTGACGAAAATATCGTATTCTCCTGTGATATCGGATGCTTTCAGCAGTTCTTCAAGTATGTCCTCTGCATGATTCTCAGCATTCCGGAAAATCTTCCCGTCAGCCAAGTATTCAGCCTCTTTTTGATTCTGGAAGTCAGCCATGACCTGGATCAATTCCTGATCTTCGGTCGTGATCAGCCAGGAATTTTTTACGCTTTTCAGATAGGCGTGATCCATGTCAATCTCATTATACTTGACCTCTGCATCCGGTAAGGTCAGTGTAATGCGTTCACGCCGGCGGTCGATGTTCACATCGACTTCTTCCAGATCGAACCCGATCCCGATTTCGCAGCTGAACGCGAGAAATGTCTCGTCTGAAGTAAAGGGAACAGCAAATCCGAGGAGCTCACGGTGTTTCTCATACGATTCATGCACCATATAAGAGTCTTTCATCGTGATCAGTTCAGCAGCAGGCTGAATGATCTCCATGACATCCGTCTCGGTGATCTGATAAACCTCGGTTGGCTTGACTTCAATGCCGGCATTGTCTTTCGCGGTCGAGTGCTTTATGATGCTGAATACACCATAGCCCGTAAGCGAAAGCACTGTGAGGCTGCCGATTACAGTCAGAATCATAATCGCTTTTTGGATCAGATTTCTTTTCATTGTTATTCCTCCTTTTTTCGGTTGAGTGCCTGTCCTTTTGACAATTTTATTATAGCAGATTGCCGAAAAAAGATATAAAAACGGATTCCACAGTCTGGATACAAAAAAGCCGCCGGCGAACCAGCGGCAGTAAAAATGATAAAAGAATACCGTTCACATTGCAGAAAGCAGCTTCTTTTCAACGCGCAGCGTTACCAGCAGATAGTAGGCGTCATCAGCTGGCGAGAGTGTTTTCTCGTCGATCGCGTCGATCTTTTCTGTCCACTCCTGCAATTCAGTCATCATCGCCATATAGTCGTTGAGCATCGCCATCATATCACCCTCGCCGGAATTGTATTTCTGCATAAATGCGAGGTAATTGTCGTAGAACGCCTCATAAGAATCCATAAATGCCTTGAATTCCGGCGTAACAAGCGAATAGTCACCGTTGGCGATCATATCCTGAATATCCTGCGCAGACAATTCCTGTTCGGAGGATTCCTCGGCAGGCGGTTCCGTTTCAGCCGGAGCTTCATCAACCGGCTCAGTTGTTGTCGGTGCAGTCGTTTTAGCAGCGGGTTTCGTTGTTTTCGCAGAACCAGAATCATCCGGAACGCGCTCCGTCACGACGGGTTTCTGCGGAGTCTCCTGCGGCTGCTCTGCGCCGCGGTTTCCGCCTGTTCGCGGTATCACCATAATCAGGAGATACACGATCCAGCCGGCCGCAATGATGCCGTATTTTACCTTTTTATTCATCGTTTTGTTGCGCAGCATCAGAATCGTCAGCGGAATCGGAAAGCAGAAGATCCAGCCGAGCACCCAGAGCAGCGTGTGCTTTTTCTTCGGCGGTTCCTGCGGCGGAACGGGCGTTGCAGCGACAAATCCGGCGCGGTCATTGCTGTGATTTGCCTGATAATTCTGCATCGCATTCGCCGTGATAAGCGGCTGCTGACAGAATTGGCAGGTGCAGCATTCCTGCGACGGATTGACCGGAAATTCGCCGCCGCAATTCGGGCATTTTGCGGGCACAAATGTACCCTGCGGATTGATCTGTTCGTTCATAAAATAACCTCCTTGTGTTGTGATCGGGGCTTTGCTGATTTCAGTATATCACAACACAAGGAGCGGTTATAAAAATGGATTCCGCGGCTTAGATTCCGTTTGCTTTTTCGCGTATTTCGGGTGAAACCTCGCGGAATACGCCCTGTTCGCGGTATGCTTCATTGATGCGGTCGATCTCCGCGATCAGTTCCCGGCATTTTGCATCGTCCTGCAGCTCAGCGTACACATCGAGCAGACAGTTCAGCAACTCCGCCTGCTTGTCAATATACGGCAGCAGATCGGGATGCTTTTTGCAGATCGTGACCGCTTCTTCCAGCTTCGCCGCGGCAGCCTGCAAATCGCCGTGATAGAACCAGCAATTCGCAGTCGGAATATGAATGATGTCAATGATTTCCAGTTCCGTCGGGAAAACCTGTCTTGCGATACGCTCCGCCTGTTGTGTCAATCGCCGTGTTTCATCAATATCCGGTTCAGCAAGCGAATAGTAATCTGCCAATACCATACAGAAATAACAATGATTCTCGCTGTTTTCTTCTATCATTTCTGCTGTCTTGATAAGCAGGGCAGCGGCTTCATCGAAGAAATCAGTATGGCTGTGTATCAGAACACTTGCTAAGGATATATAATATTTCGTGAGATATCTTTTGCTGCGCAGATCAGAAGACTGCTCCATTTCTGCAATCGCCGTGTCCATTGCGTCCAACTCTTTCCGCAGTAATTCCGCTTCCTGCTCGTTTCCGGGATAATATGCACCGCCGGTCAGAACATCATAATACCATGCAAGCATATCATAATACATTGCAGTGATGATGTGACGGGAATGTTTCTTTCTGAAAATGTCAGCTTCATCTATGATCTCTTTGATCTGCAATTCATTTGCCATGCCGACATAGATATCAATCATTTTCTGATGATACTCCATGACGGTCACATCGTCCGCATACCATTCCCAATTACGCACCGTTTCCGCAATGACCGGATGCACGCGGATCACGCTGTCCGCGTAAAGCCAGCCCTGCGCATTGAGCTGCGGCACACAGCTGAGGTCAAGCCGCACAATGTCACGGATCAGGTCAGCGTTCAGACCGCGCACATCCAGCAGCGACAAAACCTGCATTGTCAGCCGCTCCTGCGGCGTCATGCCGCCTGCATCAAACAGCGCAGAAATGATTGCGGACAGCGTATCGTAAACCTCCTCGCCGTCCTTATAATTGCCGATCTTCACATCGGAAAAACGCGAAAAACCGTGCTCCCGAATGAGCGCAAGTGCCGATTCAATCTCCAGTTTTCCGGCGGCGATCTGCCTTGCGATCAGCTCGATCACAAGCGTATGTCCCTGCACCCGTTCGATGATCTCAGCAAAGGCGGCACGCTCGTCCTTTGTCAGCGGGCGTTCAAGATTCAGCGCGACAAGACGGAATAATTCCGCTGTATCAGTAATTGCACCGATTTCAATGAATGCAAAGCTGTTCTTCGGCGGCTGATTCCGTGTGACGATGACCGTATCATAGCCGCAGTCCATGACGCGGCTCAGGTCTTTTGTCACCTTGCCGCTGAAATTATCGAGCACAAACAGCACGCGCTTTTCCGCGCAGATATTGCGGAAATACGACAGCTTGCGGTCAAAATAATCGTCCGGTGATTCGCTGTTCAGACGGCTGACCGTGCTGATCTGCAGCTGCATATCGTCGCAGAAAGTGCGTTTGAAATCACCGTCAAATTCCAGATAAACGAGCACATCATATTCAGACTTTGAGCGATGCAAATAATTTCGTATCAACGTGCTTTTTCCGATACCGCCAATGCCGGTCACATACAGCACGGGATTCCGGTTCAGATGCTCCGCAATCGCTTTTAGTTCCGTCTCTCTGCCGACAAAATGCGGTGAGACAGAAGGCAGCTTCGGAATCACATAGTCCTTTTTGTTTAATTCATCACAAAGCAAAACAAGCAGCTTTTCCGCATCTGCAATATTCTGAAAGCGATTTGACGCAGCAGAACGGATCGTACCGCGGAACAGTCTCGTGAACAACGCTTGAATATCCGGTCTGTCGGTATATTTACGGTATTCGCGTCTGCATTCATCAAACGAATATTTTGAAAAGCCGCGATGCTCCTGCTCCGTGGAATGCCGCCCGAACAGCAGATAAAAAACGATCTCACCGAGCGTATAGATGTCCGCAGTTACACCGATCTTTCCGGCGGAATAGGGGTTCATCTGCTCCGGTGCTGCCCATTCTCTCGAATATGAAAACGCTGTATTTTCGTCTGTTCCGGCAACGATGCGGATGCTGTCAAAGTCGATGAATTCAACAATCTGCGTGATTGTATCATCAGGTGCATTCTGCAAAATAAAGATGTTTTCCGGCTTCAGATCAAGACACAGATACCCTGCCGCATGATAATAACCGACTGTTTTGGCAATCGTCCGGCAGATTTGAAGATACTGCGGCAGCGTGAGGGCATTGAGCCGGTCGAGTGTCGTGCCGCCAAAGCAGGCAACGTCAAGAAACGCCGTGCCGTTCGCTTCAAAAATATGGCTGACAGGCGGCGTCTGGTTATTCAGCGCGGACTGCTGCCGGATCTGATTCTGCATATTTCCGGCGGCGAGAAAACGCGCCTTGCCTCGTTCAAAATCATCCGTGTTCTGCGGCGCATATTCTTTCAGAATGCACTTGGCCGTCAGTCCGCCGTGCCGACATTCCGCCAGATATGCAGCAGTATTTGCGCCCTGCCCGAGCAGTTCCAGAATCGTATATTTCCTCGCATCTGCTGATATAACAGAGCCCTTTTCAAGCATAGCATCAGCCTCCTTTCTGTTTTATTATACACGCACAATTCCGGCAGATATAAAAATCAATTCCGACCGTATTCAATGACCGAATGCAGCGTCGTGACCGGATCAAATGAATTTGCGCAATAAAGCAGCAGACAGTCGAACGGATGCCGCAAATAGGTCTGTGCAAAGCCGCAGGAATACAGCATTTCATCCAGTTCGGCATGAAAGTCCATCAGATTTTCATTCGCAGTCTGATGATCTGTGTTCTCTGTTTCCGAATAGAAATTATAAAACCGCAGCAGCATCATAGTTTTGCGCAGCAGCTCATAGGATGCTTCCTCGTCATTGATGATTTTTCCGAGTGTGACATCATTGGGCAGCGATTCCGTAAACCGTTTCGGCAGCTTCGCACCGATCGACTTGTCTCTGCTCTGATAGCGGTAACCGAGCAATTCAAAAATCGTCGCGCTGTTCAGACGGTCAGGTGTGAGCTGGGATTCGGTGTCATATTTCGTAATGTGTTCTTTGATTCGTTCAATTTCAAGCTTGATTTTTTGTCTGGCAAGCTGAAATTGCTGTTCGTTTCCGTAGCAATGTGCGGAAAGATAGCGAGAAAATGCTTCCTCATTTTCCGTTTGCAGGATCACCGACTTGATTTGCGAAGTCGCGGTATGAGCATCCTCCTGATTGACAAAATCGCGGCTTTCTTCCAGCAGTTTTACCGCTGTTTGATATGGTTTACGATAATACAGGCAGTACAGAAACACCGCATCTACTTTATTCTTGACATAAAACGGCAATGTCAGGTAATGCTTCTGAAAGAACAGTCCTGTCTGCTGTTCGTCCATTTCCAGCGCAAAGCAGAGATCGTAATGATTCTGTCGGTTTGTCACGCCGGGAACCGTACCCCTGATCCAGTTCTGTACAGTCCGCGGGCAGGGCTTTCCGAGCAGATCACGGTATCGTCTTTTTACCTCTGCAAGCATCATTTCAGTATCGTCAGGGCGGCAAGGAATACCAAGCTGTGTAAGACGCGCTGCCAGCCCCTCAAGAAAAATCGGGCGTTCTTCAAGCGCAAGCGTTCGCTCAATGCCTGCAATGATCTCCTCTGCATTGTCAGGGCTGACCGGAGCGCCATCATAGAGTTCATCATACATAAATTCCGTATAAGTATCACGGGGCAGTTCGTTTGACATCTTCTTCACCTCTGAAACCTTTTTTTCCTATTATAATTTCTATTTCAGGCTTTGTCAAGTATGATTTCTATGTATCAGCAGCAATCATGATTTCAAAACGGTACCGAAAGAAATCGTATTCAACATAATTGACTCATGCATCAATCCGTTAACAAAAACGGCAGCATTCATCAAAGATTTGGTATCTGCCGTCCCGGTGCAGCAGTTCCGGCAGCGTGAGTTTTCCGCAGCAATCACAGATAGATTACATTTTGTCCTCCCAGATATATTAAGATAGCAGCCGTACTTCGGACTGCCTCGCCTTAATTATATATCTGAAACAACAAAATAAAGTGATGCCTGCCGATCGGCAGGCATTCGTCTTATCTGTTCATGCGGTTTATGACAGCGAGGAGCAGCTGCAAATCCTCATCGTTGAAGCTGTGCAGCTTTTCGGTAATCTCGCGGATCAGGATCGGATTTGCGGTTTCTGTAGCGAAAAACTCCTGCGGCGTAACGCCGAGATAGTCACAGATCACAAGAAATTCGCTCATGGAAGGCAGTGCTCTGCCGGAAGAAATACTCTAGAATATAGCTCTTGCGGTGTCCGAGATCAAGGCTCATCTGGTACTCGGATACGCCTTTTTCATCCGAAGCTGTGTGAGCCTGCTGCGAATATCGTCTTCTGTCATGATGAATGCACCGCCTTTCCTGCTTATTGTATTATATTTTCTGCACGAATATTACTGATTATTTCGCAAATTTTCTATTGACATATAACGATATAAATGGTATAATGATAAAAAAATCGAAGAATATCGGTAATCGGGAGCATTTCCGACTCGTATGATGATAAGCACTGTCAAATGGAAGGAGCCGATTATGGAAATACAGGATAAAATCGAAGAATTAGCTGATTTGCTTGAAAACAGAATCAAACAGTATGTGCCAAACGGAACTGATGCGATCAGAAAATTCTGGGGTGCTTATAAATTGACTGCGGTTATGAGAAGCGAATCGAAACAAGACAAATGCATACAGGAATACGGGCAGGCCGAAGACCTGCTGGATGATGAGATCACTGCAGCGATCTATCAGGTCGGTGCTTTTTCCGTGCGTATTTCAAAGAACGTCTGCGAGGGCAGGTATCCGAATGATTGGGCAGAAAGAACGCCCGCTCCTGCTGAGGTGATACAGAATTTGCGGGAAAAGGAAAATAAGCGCGCTGAAGCGTCTGACTTTGAAAGCGATTGTCCGCGTAATTGCCGGATTGAAATTGTGGTATCAGCCTGCAGGCATTCGGGAATTGCACCGGCAAAGAAATATCAGTACATCTGTCATGCGCAGCCGGAATGGCACGGCTGGTGTGAGACAATCGGGAAAATCTGTGCAGTCAGGCTCTCCAGGCGCAGCGATCAGGATGCTTTGATCGTAAATAAGCACTTTTTCGGAGACAGTCATTCAGCAGAACACTGGTATGCATTTTTTGAGAACGGAAAAGTGGAAGGATACTCGATAGATTGCTGAAAACCTGCAATCTGAATGGATACAGAGGAGGTGCGGATTATGTTCCTGAACAATAACGCAAAGCCTTTGCCGGACGGGCTCAAGTGCCTGAAATGTCCGTATTATCTCGGGCAGATCAAATGCATTGTCAGTCCGTGCAGAGAATGCATTATGAGCAAACGGAAAACGCATCCGTTTGTTCATTTGAAATCGGAACGGAAATCGGAGAAATGATCGGAGGTTCAGATGATGGAGCAAAACAGCGCGCAGCAGCAGATTTCTGATTATGCGCTTGCAGAGAAGCAATTTGTTTCCGGTCATGCCAAAGATGCATTTCCTGCGATCGCCCAATTTGCCGAACAGGGCAATCCAAGGGCAATGTATCTGTTAGCCTGTTTCTATCACATGGGGTTCGATACGGTTCCGATTGATCATGCGCGCCGGAACAGCTTGTGTGAACAGGCAGAAGCGTATGATGAGCCGATGCTGATGCACGGATATGCAGTCTGGTGCCTGAAAGAAGATCAGAAGCCTTATCGGGATCAATGCACGGCAGCCGTTTTTGACCGGCTTTTGAAAACCGCAGAGGCCGGTGACACGGCTGCACAGTATATCATCGGAAAAATGTATATGGACGGCGACGCCGTTGAACAGGACTATGCTGCATCTGCAAAGTGGTTCCGGCACGGTGCCGAATCGGGATATGCCGCTGCACACACCTTTGACGAAGAACGTAGAAAGGTTGACGAGCAGATCGACGGATTCTTCAATGCACTGCTGAACAAATAAGCGATTCAAAGAGACACGCTGCTTCCTGTTCAAGGGAGACAGCGTGTCTTTTGTGTATGCCGGTCAGACTGCCGCAGCTGCACAGACATTTTGCCCACCATTGCCGGTGACTGCCCGCGTACACTGCGCGGCATAAATGAACCCGCCTGATTTTGTGATCAGACGGGCTCTTCTATATATTCCATATACAAAATGGTGTTACTGCTGGATTTCCACACCGCCCCATTCAACGACTGCAAATCCCTTTCTTTCAAAGGGTTCCAACTGCTGCGGTTCAATCTCTACGGGGCTCTCAAGCGGAACGTATGCCATGAAGATCCGGCATTCGCTGTCAGGTGCCGGTGTGACCGTCAGCTTTGCAGAATTCGAATAGGCATCGCCCTGGAAGGAAATGAGGTTATACGCATTATGCTCCATCAGCGGAAGCCAGTATACGATAAACTCATTCATTTCCTGTTCGGTCAAGCCCATATATGTGAGCTTTTCTTTGAGAAAGCGCTCGGTATCACTGCCTGCTACGCAAAAACCAGTCGAAAAGTCAAAGCGTGTACGGCAGTTGACCGCATCCCAGAACAGGTATCTGTGATGTGACCCGTCCGCTTTGTTCAGGAGCGTGCCGTCCGGATTTGCGACCACATCCCAACCGTTGTCATACTTCGGGTAGGTTGTATTCAGCTCAGATTCTGTCAGTTCAAGCTCAACATGGACATCGGTTTCTTCTTCAGGATAGAGGTAGATGACAGGCTTTCTGGCCGCTTCTTCAAAGTAGATCACCATTTTCCCGTCCGAATCCAATGTATTGATCCAGCCATACTGTCCGTTATATTCCGTAAACAGCCAATCATTGTTGCCGTTCTGCACACCTTTTTCAATCAGGCGGGTATTCGCAGGAATGGAAGCGACTGCTTCATAGCTTTCATCGGGGCCGAGATAAAGCTTCAGACCGTCCCTCTTTACAAAGAACGGAACACCATACTCAAAATGCTCATCAGGTTCAACATAGTCACGTACTGGTTCCGTCACCAATGTCTGTTTCATCAGGGTGAGGTCAGCAGCGTTCAGCTTATCGTCTTTGTAAAAATCAACCGCTTTCCAGTTTGCGAGATGTACATCCGGCACGGCAAGCAGCCATTTCTGAAGCAGTACCGCATCGGCAGCATCGAATTTGCCGTCACCGTTGGCATCGCCCGTGGGGGTGAATTTCAGCCAGAACTTCACATCCGCTGCACCGTTGTCGAAGGTTGTCACAGTCATATTGCCATCCGGAATAATATGTCCGCCATAATATCCGGGACGCACCTCATCACAGATAAACGAATATCCGCTCGGCAGCGTTTGCCCCTCCAGTCCAAACGAAAAACCTTCCGAACCCATGGAGTTTCCAAGATCATTTACGATTGCAGGATTTGTTTCCAGCATAAAGATCGGCCCTGTGGACTCGTTGCCATCAGAGAAATCAGTCCAGATATAAGTATTATCAGCAGCTCTGAGCATAATCGGCTCACCTGTATGAAAGTCAATCAGATTCGCTCTCATCTGACCTGACAGAAGAATAGTCTGAGCGTTATCAAGAACAGCACAGTCTGCAGTCAAAGTATAGGGCGTTGGTTCCTGCTGATCCGGTCTCATTTGAGATGTTCGTGTCCATGAGATTTTTTCATATCCGTCCTTCTCTGCCTGATAGACATACATGATATCAACAGAACCGTCATCATACATATCCCGTGCCTGCATCGTACAGTCAGATGTCAGGAGATACTTTATGTTCTCATATTTATTATTGCTGTCAGGCTCCCATCTGTCTCCGAACTGGTCAACCGTCATCGTACTGAACACAACATAGTTATCCTTGACTGAAACTTCACCGTTGTCCTGGAGATAATCGCTGAATTCTGCTTTGCCGTCCGGCAGCCAACTGAAAATATCGGTTTCAGTAATGTTCATGTCATCCTTGGCCGAGAAGGAATACCGAGCGAGGGCATGACCGTATTCCAAGCCCGGATCCGGTTCCTCTGCCCATGAGTCCGTGATCACGATATCAAAATCTCCAGCCTTCTGGGGATCAAAGACATCGATCTCATAGTAATATGAGCTGATATCCGAACCGAAAGTCGTCTGCTGCAGTTTTTTTATCGATTTGTCGGTTATTTGAGTTTCATAACGCACCATACCCTGGGGCTGCCCCTCCGGTACAGGCTCGCGCTTAAAAACAGATACAACACAGACAAGACCGTTATCAATATGCGTTGCGCCGTAGGTGTTGCGGAATTCTACGGCAGAATCAAAATCGTTCGGGATCCATTCCGGGAGTGTTGCGGCTGTGCCTTCAGCAACCATGGCAGAAGGCGTGAGCAAAGCGGAATCGCTGAAAGAAAACGGCGTAATTACGAGTGTTGCTGCGAAAAGTGCAGCAGATAGTTTCGTAAATTTCATATAGATTCACCTTCCATTCTTCAAAATCAAGATATAAGCCGAAAGAGATTCCTGTGATGATCGACACACGCTGCCTGCGTTTCATAAGGGTACGCCTTTCTCTTATCGGCGGTGTCTGATCTGTCGTCCCATACATATCATTGGCAGCAGGTTGTTTTGACGGCTCACCTCCGTTACTTTGAAAGGATTTTGCTGTTTCATCTTTATTGGTATCACGATGAACAGGAAGAAGGGGGGGATTCATTTGATTTCACCCTCTAATAGTATAGACAAAAATAAACTCATAAGGTTACACGATCAGTCGAAAAAATATCCCTGCCTTTCGGCGGGGACGGCAGTTTATAAAGTAAAAGGAAGAAAAATCGTCCCAACAGGCTTCAAAAACCGGCTTTTTTGTCTCCGATTCCGGAAATTCATTTCCGGCGGAAAGCAAGAAAAAAGCCCTGGATGCTTGATTTTCACACACCCAGGACATTCTTCAAAAGTGGAGACAGAGGGACTCGAAC
>JAFWQJ010000074.1 GCA_017545185.1 Oscillospiraceae bacterium
GTCAAATTTCGCCGGCAGTTCTTCGTTCTCGTCCGCCGAGAACGCCGGAACCGTCAGGCCGGAGCCGCAGAGCGTACAGCACAGCACGGCCGCCGTAAACATGCGCAGAATAGATTTGTGTTTCATAGTGTTCCCTCCCCTTTTTTGATAAGCTTTCCCCCTCAAAGCTGTACGGTGCATTTTTCTTCATTATAGCACAGGGAACACCGGAAATCAAGGACGGAACGTCACTATCAAAAAATAACCGGAGCACGGCGGCTCCGGTTATATTCATGTTAATCCTGTTTGCCGAGCACCTTGACCAGCACAGCCTTCTGCGCGTGCAGACGGTTTTCTGCCTCGTCAAAGATCTCGTTTGCGTGTGCCTCAAAGACCTTTTCGGTGATCTCCTCGCCGCGGTGTGCGGGCAGGCAGTGCTGCACCATGACTTCCTCATGTGCCGCACCGATCACATCGTCATTGACCTGATAGCCGTCAAACGCGATGCGGCGTTTTTCCGCTTCGCTCTCCTGACCCATGGACGCCCAGACATCCGTGAAGATGACGTCTGCATTGACTGCCGCCTCGACCGGGCTGGTCGTCATCGTGAACTTGCCGCTCTGCTTTGCGAAATCCAGCACGACCGGATCCGGCTGATAGTCGTTCGGGCAGGCCACGGAAACCTCCATGCCGACCTTCAGACCGCCGACGATCAAGGAGTTTGCCATGTTGTTGCCGTCGCCGATGTAGCACATTTTCAGCCCGTGGAAGCTGCCCTTGTACTCGCGGATCGTCATGAGATCGGCAAGCACCTGGCAGGGATGACAGAAATCCGTCAGGCCGTTGATGACAGGAATGCTGCCGAATTTGGCAAGATCCTCGACCTCCTGCTGTGCAAAGGTGCGGATCATGATGCCGTCAAGGTACCGGGACAGAACGCGTGCAGTATCCTGAACAGGCTCGCCGCGGCCGATCTGCAGATCGTTGGAGGACAGGAACAGCGGATAACCGCCGAGCTGCGTCATGCCGGTTTCAAAGGAAACGCGGGTACGGGTCGATGCCTTCTGGAAGATCATGCCGAGCGTTTTTCCGGCAAGATGCGGGTGCGCAATTCCGTGCTTCCGCTCATATTTAAGCTGATCGGCAAGGTTCAGCAGGTCGATGATCTCCTCCGTCGAGAGATCGAGCATCTTCAGTAAATGCTTCATAGTCAGTCAATCCTTTCTTGTATATTATGCAAGGACGCTCCGCAGAATTGCAAGACCTGCGTCCATTTCTTCCTTCGTGATCGTGAGCGGCGGCAGCAGACGCAGCTTCTCCTTTGCGGTCAGCACGAGCAGTCCTGCATCGTTTGCCGCAACCATAACATCATGTGCGTCCTTCGTTTTCAGCGTCATACCGATCATCATGCCGATACCGGAAAGACTTTCGATCTCCGGAATCTTTGCGAGTTCAGCCCGCAGATACGCGGCCTTTTCCTTGACAGAATCGAGGAAACCGGGTGCCGTAACCGCATCCAGCACCGCAACGGCACCTGCACAGACAACGGGATTTCCGCCGAAGGTCGAGCCGTGGGTTCCCGGCGTAATGACGTTCTCACACCGTTCATTGACAAGACAAATGCCGATCGGCAGGCCGCCGCCGATCGCCTTTGCCATGGTCGTCACATCCGCCTGCACACTGAACTGCTCCTGTGCGAGGAATGTGCCGGTACGTCCGCAGCCGGTCTGGACCTCGTCAATGATCATGACGATATCCTGCTCGTCGCAGATCTTCCGGATCGCCTGCACGTATTCCTTATCCAGCGCGCAGACACCGCCCTCGCCCTGAATGACCTCGATCATGATGCCCGCGACGGTGCCGTCCAGCTTGGATTTCAGATCGTCAAGGTCATTTGCCTTTGCAAAGACATGGCCGGTCGGGAACGGGTAAAAATACTGGTGAAACACATCCTGACCCGTTGCGGCCAGTGTCGCGATCGTTCTGCCGTGGAAGCTGTTGACCAGCGAGATGATCGTGCCGCGCTCCTTGCCGTATTTGTCGGAGCTGTACTTCCGCGCGACCTTAATCGCGCATTCATTGGCTTCTGCGCCGGAATTTCCGAGGAACATCCGCTTATAGCCGGTCGCCTTCGCGAGTTTTTCGACGAGCTCTGCCTGCGGCTGCGTGTAGTAGTAATTACATGCGTGCTGCAGCTTTTTCACCTGTGAGCAGACTGCATCGACCCACGCGTCATTGCACCAGCCGAGCACATTGCAGCCGATACCGCTGCCGAAATCAATATAGGTTTTGCCGTTTTCATCGGTGCAGGTGCAGTTATGTCCCTGCGCTTCGACCAGCGGGATCCGGCCAAAGGCCTTCATCGTATACTGGTCAGTTGCCTGTATCGTATTCATAGGTTTTCTCTCCTCAATATACACTCAAGAACTGTGTGCCGACGCCCTCGTTGCTGCAAATCTCAACAAGAATGGAATGCGGCACTCTGCCGTCAATGATCACGGCCTTTTTGACGCCGCGTCTGATCGCCTCGACACAGCAGTCGATCTTCGGGATCATGCCGCCGGAGATGATGCCCTGACGCTTCAGGTTCTGCACCTCGCTGATATTGACCGACGGGATCAGCGTGGACGGATCATCCTTGTCACGCAGCAGACCCGCAATGTCTGTCATGAGGATCAGGTTCTCCGCGCCGAGTGCCGCAGCGATCGAAGCAGCTGCCGTATCGGCGTTGACATTGTAGACCTGACCGTCCGGCCCGCAGGCCACAGTCGCAATGACCGGCACATAACCGTTATCCAGTGCAGTAAGGATCGGCTTGGTATTCACTGCGGTGATCTCACCGACCAGCCCGAGGTCAGGCTTCGATTCCTTTTTCTTCGCCTGCAGCAGCGCGCCGTCAATACCGGACAGACCCATCGCCTGCCCCGAATGCCGCGTCAGATGCGCGACCAGTTCCTTGTTGACCTTTCCGGCCAGCACCATGCGGACAACATCGGCAGTCTCGGCATCTGTATAGCGCAGACCGCCGATGAATTTGCTTTCGATGTTCAGGCGGTGCAGCATATCGCTGATCTCCGGACCGCCGCCGTGTACGAGCACGACTCGGATGCCGACCAGCGAAAGCAGCACGATATCGCTCATGACAGCTTCCTTGAGTGCTTCATTGGTCATCGCGTTGCCGCCGTATTTGACAACGATGATCTTCTGATTGTAGCGCTGGATATACGGCAGCGCGTCGATCAGAACCTGCGAGCGGATCTGTGTGGATATACTTTCCGGAATCTCCATTTTCTGCATGACAGCAAGTTCTCCTTTTCGTTCAGCTTCTGTAATCGCCGTTGATTTTGACGTAATCGTAGGTCAGATCGCAGCCCCATGCGACTGCGGAATAATCGCCGCTGTTCAGCGAGATCAGCACATTGATCTCATCCTCAAGCAGGATCTTTTTTGCCTGCTCCTCCGAGAACGGAACGCCGAAGCCGTTTTTCGCGACGGTGATCCGTCCCTGCGAAGATGCAAGATCAACATTGACTTTCGTGATATCGAAATCGCAGTCCGCATAGCCCATTGCACAGGCGATGCGTCCCCAGTTGGCATCCGCGCCGAACATCGCAGCCTTGAACAGGCTGGAGCAGATGACGCTCTTTGCGACGGTCTCCGCGACTTCCTCGCTCGGTGCATCGGAAACGACGCATTCGATCAGCTTGGTCGCGCCCTCGCCGTCTGCCGCGCACATTCTTGCGAGATTCAGCATGACCGCATACAGCGCGCCGCGGAATGCGGCATAATCCTTGCCCTCATCTTTGATCTCCGCATTATCCGCCATGCCGTTTGCCAGAATGCAGGCCATATCGTTCGTGGACTGGTCGCCGTCAACCGAAACGCGGTTCAGCGTCACGCGCACCACATCGGAAAGTGCCTGCTGCAGCATCGCCGGGGAGATTTTACAGTCTGTCGTCAGGAAGGTCAGCGTCGTTGCCATGTTCGGATGGATCATGCCGCTGCCCTTGAGCATACCGCCCAACCGGCAGGTCGCTTTGCCGACTCTGAACGAAACGGCGACCTCCTTTTCGCGGGTATCGGTCGTCATGATCGCATGGACGGCCTCCTCATTGCCGCCGTAGGACAGTCCTTCAGTCAGAGCCGGGATCGCTGCCGCGATCGGCTCGATCGGCAGGATCTGTCCGATGACGCCGGTCGATGCGACGATCACATCTTCAGGCGCGATCTGCAGCGCATCGGCCGCAAGCTGACACATGGCCTCCGCCTTCTGTACGCCGTCGGCGTTGCAGGTGTTCGCGTTGACCGAGTTGACGATCACCGCGCGGGCACGGCCGTCCGCAAGATTCTTTTTGGTCACCTGGATCGGTGCGCCCTTGACCTTGTTCGAGGTATACACAGCAGCCGCGGCACATTCGGTATCCGAAACGATCATTGCAAGATCGTTCTTCTTCGGAGCGCCGTCATCCTCCGGCAGCGCATTGTTCGCCGCGAGATTCTGCTCGGTTGCGGTATCCTCCGGCAGTGCATCATGCTTTAATCCGCAGCAGACGCCGTTTGCCTTGAAACCGGATGCCGCACAGACACCGCCGTCAATAAATGTATAATCAGAAAAGCTTTGCAGTTTCATTTCGGTTCTCCTTTATTCCAGCCCGGTTTCTTCCGGTGCGCCGGTCATGATGTTGAAGCACTGCAGTGCCGCGCCCGATGCGCCCTTGCCGAGGTTATCCAGACGGGCAGCCAGCAGAATGCGGTCGTCATTGCCGCAGACGAAGATCTCCAGCAGATTCGTGCCTGCAAGCGTATTCGCGGGCAGGAAGCCGTTTTCGAGTACATCCTCACCCTGCAGGGCTCTGACCTTGACAAAACGCTGTCCGGCATAATGCGCCGCAAACATCTCATGGATCTGCTCAATCGAGGGCGTCCCGTTCAGGAAGCTTCTGTGCAGCGGCACGGAAACGACCATGCCGGCGTAATAATCACAAACCAGCGGATTGAACACGGGCGGGAAATCCAGCCCGCAGACCTTCTGCATTTCCGGCAGATGCTTATGCTTTAACCCGAGCGCATACTGCCGCGGCGAACCGTAATCCGCCGGACGGTCATCGGATTCATACACCGCGATCGCGCCTTTTCCGGCACCGCTGTAGCCGGAAACAGCATGACAGGTCAGCGGATAATTTTTCGGAAGGAAACCGCTCTGAATCATCGGATAAACCAGAGAAACAAAGCCCGATGCATAGCAGCCCGGCACCGCGACGCGCTTGGAGTTCACGATCTTCTCTCTGTGCGCGGCAGAAAGCTCCGGAAAACCGTAAGCCCAGTCCGGATTTGTTCTGTGGGCGGTCGATGCATCAATGATGCGGGTATCCGGATTCTGCACGAACGAAACAGCCTCGATCGAAGCAGCATCCGGCAGGCAGAGGAACGTCACATCCGATGCATTGATGAGACGGGCGCGCTCTGCGTTGTCGCGGTGCAGTGCCGGATCAATCGTCAGCAGCTCGATATCGCTGCGGTCCTTGATACGGTCATACAGCTTGAGACCTGTGGTTCCCGCCTGTCCGTCAATATACACCTTTGTAGTTTTCATTTTCCTCATCCTCACGTTTTTTCTTTTCGGTGCGGTGGAAATGCACCAGATTCCAGATTGATGCCGCAGCCAGCACAGTGATGACCCACACCCGTGCAGCCGTCAGAGACGATTCCGGGAAATCAAAGGTCAGGATCAGCTGGCCGATCAGCCAGATCACAAATGCGATCAGCGAAACGACAAATATATACAGGATGCGCTTTTTCATACGGTCAGTGCCTCAATTGCAGCGTTTGCAGCAGCAAGCTGTTCTTTCACGGCCGATGCAGACGGGCCGCCCTCGGAGATCCGGCCGTTCAGGCAGGTCTCCAGCGCGATCGCATCATAAACATCCTCGTCAAAGGAATCGCAGGCTTCCTTGTATGCGGCAAGCGGCAGCGTTTCCAGCGTGCAGCCGTCTGCAATGCACTTCGCGACCAGCGTTCCGGTGATCTTGTACGCATCACGGAACGGCAGCCCCTTCTTTACGAGATAGTCCGCGCAGTCGGTCGCATTGATGAAGCCCTTTGCAGCGGCGGCGCGCATGTTTTCCTTGTTGACGCGCATCGTTGCAAGCATCGGATCAAAGGTTTTCAGACAAAGCTTTGCCTGGTCGATCGCGTCAAAAATCGCTTCCTTATCCTCCTGCATATCCTTATTATATGCAAGCGGAAGTCCTTTCAGCATCGAAAGCAGCGTGGTCAGATCACCGATCACTCTGCCGGTCTTGCCGCGGATCAGTTCCGTGACATCCGGATTCTTCTTCTGCGGCATGATCGAGGAGCCGGTCGCGTAAGCGTCATCCAGCTCGATAAACTTGAATTCCCACGAGCACCAGAGGATGATCTCCTCGGAGAAGCGGGACAGATGCACCATGAGCAGAGAGAGCGCATTCGCAAGCTCGACACAGAAATCTCTGTCGGAGACCGCATCCAGCGAGTTCGGCACGGGTGCGGTGAAATCCAGCAGCGAAGCGGTCTGCTTCCGGTTGATCGGGTAGGTCGTACCGGCCAGCGCGCCTGCACCGAGCGGGCAATAGTTCATACGCTGCGCGGTATCGACCAGTCGGCCGTCATCGCGCAGCAGCATCCAGACATACGCAAGAATGTGATGCGCCAGCGTGACCGGCTGTGCACGCTGCAGATGCGTATAACCCGGCATGATCGTTTCCGTGTGCTGCTCTGCGATCTTCACGAGCGTTTTCAGCAGTGCGTGCAGCAGCTTGCGGATCTCCGTGATCTCGTCGCGGAGGATCAGGCGGACGTCCAGTGCGACCTGATCGTTTCTCGAACGCGCCGTATGCAGACGCTTGCCTGCATCGCCGATGCGCTTGGTCAGCTCCGCCTCCACGAACATGTGGATATCCTCAGCGGTCGGATCCATGAGCAGTGCGCCGGATTCCAGATCGGCAAGAATGCCTTTCAGACCGGCAATGATCTGCTCCGTGTCCGCCTGCGGGATAATGCCGCAGTCCCCGAGCATCGTCGCGTGTGCGATGCTGCCGCGGATATCCTGCGCGTACATTCTGCCGTCAAAGGAAATCGAGGAATTGAACGCATTGACCGTTTCATCGACCTCTTTTGAAAATCTGCCTGCCCACATTTTTGCCATAGTGTTATCCTTTCGTTATCTGCCGTATAATCCCCACAAACCGCATTTTTTGCCGAAGGATCCTTTATTTATCGCTTTTTTCCGCACGAAAACTGTCCATATAAGCCTGAAAGCCGTCATGCCACTTCTGAAAATACGCTTTTGATTCCGGCGTCGTGTTATAATCCTCTTTCGTACAGAAAAGCGGTTTGGTCATATGCTTCTTCGGATCAAAATCCGGTTCCTCAAAATGTGCAAAGGTCTCCTCGCTGATCTGATAATACACACTATACGGAGCCCATCCCATCGGGCCGTCGGCAACCGTCTGCTCTGCAATAAACATCTGAAACAGCTTTGACCATCTTGCTGTGTAGGATCCGTTCTGTTTGCGCGCATTCCCGGCAGCATTCATCCCTTTTCGCTCCTCTGCATCACAGTATCTTCATATTCGGTCAAATATGAAGCAATATCTGCGCCTTGCTAAAAAACAGAGCGGGCGACCTGCGAAAGCCGCCCATTCTGTCTGTTTGGTTGTAAGATTACTTGCCGCGCTTCTGATTCAGCTTTGCGCGCACCTTGATCGGCAGGCCGTACAGGTTGATGAAGCCTGCGGAATCTGCCTGATTGTAAACATCATCCTCATCGAAGGTCGCGACCTCCTCATCATAGAGGGTATCCGGCGAGGTGATGCCTGCGGTGATGATATTGCCCTTGTACAGCTTCAGCTTGACTGTGCCGTTGACGTTCTGCTGGGTGCTGTCCACGAAAGCATCCAGAGCCTCACGCAGCGGGGTGAACCACTGGCCGTTGTAAACGAGGTCTGCATACTGCTGTGCGAGCTGAGCCTTGACTCTTGCGGTCTGCTTGTCAAGGGTGATCGTCTCCAGTGCAGCATGGGCATAGTAGAGGATCGTGCCGCCGGGAGTCTCATAGACACCGCGGCTCTTCATGCCGACAAGACGGTTCTCGACGATATCGGTGATGCCGATGCCGTTTGCGCCGCCGAGTTCATTCAGCTTGCGGACAACATCGCTGCCCTTCATCTTCACGCCGTCCACAGCGACCGGAATGCCCTTCTCAAAGTCGATCGTGACATAGGTCGGCTGATCCGGAGCCTGCTCCGGGGAAACGCCGAGCTCCAAAAAGCCGGGCTTGTTGTACTGCGGCTCATTTGCCGGATCCTCAAGATCAAGGCCCTCATGGGAGATATGCCAGAGGTTCTTGTCCTTGGAATAGTTCGTCTCACGGGAGATCTTCAGCGGAATGTTGTGTGCCTCCGCATAGTCGATCTCCTCGTCACGGGACTTGATATCCCAGATTCTCCACGGTGCAATGATCTGCATATCCGGGCAGAATGCCTTGATGGTCAGCTCGAAGCGGACCTGGTCGTTGCCCTTTCCGGTGCAGCCGTGGCAGATCGCATCTGCGCCTTCCTTCACTGCGATTTCCGCAATGCGCTTTGCAATGATCGGACGCGCAAAGGATGTACCGAGCAGATACTTGCCCTCGTACACCGCACCCGCCTTGACGGTCGGGAAGACATAATCGTCGATAAATTCATCGGTGAGATCTTCGATGTAAAGCTTGGAGGCACCGGTCTTGATCGCCTTTTCCTCCAGTCCGTCAAGCTCGGTACCCTGTCCGACGTCGCCGGAAACGGCAATGACCTCGCAGCCCGGATAGGTTTCCTTGAGCCACGGAATGATGATCGAGGTATCGAGACCGCCGGAATAAGCCAGCACAATTTTCTTCGGGATCTTGTTTTCAGCCATGATGAGATATCTTCCTTTCCGGCAGGTTAAGCCGCCTGCCTGTAAAATCCATTTCTTATTATACACCGAAATGAAAAAAAGTCAAGTGGTTTTGCGTAAAAAATGCATATTCCAAGAATATTCATGAATAATATGCCATTTATACAAAATCAGAGTGAATAATATTCATTTCCACCCGCAATAAAAGTCCTGTGTACCGTAATATGAATAAGCAGCGTTCTCATTATATGCAAAACCGATGCCGATCCGCTCATATTTGCGGCTCAGCAGATTGCTTCTGTGGCCGGACTTGGAGTTGTACCAGCCGTTCACCGCGGAAAACGGATCCAGATAGCCGAAATCAATGTTTTCCGCGCATGCCTGCCAGTCTATGCCGAAGTTCAGCAGACGGTCGCCGAATTTGGTGCCGTCAAGACTTTCATGCGAGCAGAAATCATTGTCCGCCATTTCCCTGCTGTGCTGCAGAGCAGCCTTCGCAAGCTCCTCGTCCCAGATATAGGGATCCAGACCGTTGACCGCGCGCACGCCGTTCGTCGCATAGTATGCAAGCTTTGACAGAACCAGAAAATCGCTTTTGTCCTCAAGATACGGAAATGCGATGCTCATTCCTTCCTTCTGCACAAGCACGGCATAGAGCCGGTTCTGCTGATGATCGTCACGGAATTCCGCAGTGTCAAAGCCCTCCGGCGCCTCATACGACGCGCAGATGATATAGTATCCGAAAATGTCATCGTTGTGCGCAAACGCGATCATTGTTTGTTCAGGTTCCGCAGCGTAGATCGCAAAGATGATATTGCCTGCATAATACTGAACGGTCAGCGTCTCGTCCGGCTGCGCATCGCGGCTCAGCACGGAGACCGAAACGCCGAGCGGATATGCTTTCTGATCTGCGATCAAAACGGTCTCCGTCTGATTCTGCGGCGGTTCGGTCTGAACGGTCTCTGCCGTTGTTTCCTCCGGTACAGCGGTCGTATCAGGCGGAGCGGTCGTTTCGGGGACGGTTTCCTGTGCAAAAGGATTTCTCGGCATCGGGATCTGCCCGGCGATCATCCGCAGCACACAGACCGTATCAGACGGATCGACACGGCTGTCGCCGTCCGCATCCGCATTGGCAAGGCCCTCATCCGTAATGACCACCGTCACATCCTCGACGCAGAAACGTGCAAGCAGCACGCCGTCGGAAACGTCGATCTTTCTGTCAACATTTACATCTCCCGGATATTTTTCAAAGCCTGCCGCATGAAGGACGGAGATACTGAACAGTACCAATGCTGCTGAGATCAGGGCGGTCAGGCATTGTCGTGATTTTTCTTTCTTCTTTGAACACTTCCTTTTCATCGTGATTCCCTCTTTCAAGAACACACTTCAGGCGGTGCGGATCACTCCACAGCCTTGATCGAGCCTGCCATGTCGATTGCACGGAGCTTCCGGCGCAGCAGGAGATTGACAATCAGTGTGAATACAAGCGTCACGCATGCCGCCAGCACAAAGCAGTACCACGGAATATCCGGTGCAAACATCACGACATCGACCTCTGCCGTTTTCACGACATAGCGGCAAAGGAAGATTCCCGCGAACAGTCCGGCTGCGATTCCGAGCACCGAGGACAGTATGTTTTCACGAAGGACATAGGCATACACCTCTTTGTCATAGAAGCCGAGCACCTTGACGGTCGCCAACTCTCTCTGACGCTCCAGAATATTGATGTAAGCGAGGTTATACAGAACCGCGAGCGCCAGCAGTCCTGCAAACACGATCACGACGGCAACAACATAGCCGAGCGCTTTGACCAGCTTCCGGAAGTTCTCTCCGCTGTCGGAAGTGAAGTCCAGCCGCAGCAGCGCTTCCGAACGGAGCAAATGCTCTGCAAGTGCATCCTCATCGGTATCGGGCTGCTCATTGATGAACACGCAGTTGCTCTCCATGCTGCCGAACAGCGATTCATAGCAGGCCTTTGTCATCCAGACACGGTTCAGCGCGTAGTTTTCCGCGATTGCCGTGACTGCCGCCGGATGATCCGCATCCTCCAGCGTGACATTGTCCCCTGTCCTGATGTTCAGCAGCGAAGCAAGCTTTTCGTTCAGAATGATGCCGCTGTCCTGAAGCTGGTACGGCTCATGCGTTTTGCGGTCGCGCAGAACGATGTAATCGCTGAGTGCTTCCGCATCCTCCGGAACCGTGACCGTAACCTCATAGCTTCTGCGTCCGGTGCGGACAGTGCACGATCTGACCGCGCCGAACTGATAACCCGCGACCGTATCGGTATGCTCCAGCGTGTCACGGAGTATCTCCTTGTTTTCCGTGCTGCCGTCATAGATTCCGACAGCGTCATATACCAGTACCTCCTGATACTGCAGATCCACGATCGCAGCAATTGCGTGATAGAGTCCGAAGCCTGTCAGCAGCAGTGCCGTACAGCCGCAGATTCCGATCACAGACATCAGCACCCTTGCGCGGTACCGGAAGAAATTGCGGATCGTGACCTTTGCATGGAAGCCGAACTTGTTCCAAAGCCAGCGCCATTTTTCCAGCAGGACGCGCTTGCCGTTCTTCGGCGCCTTCGGGCGCATCAGTTTTGCCGGCATTTCCTGCACGACAGATGAACAGACCGCCGCCGCAGTCACACCGGTGCAGATCAGTGAGGCCGCCAGACAGATCAGCGCATAGCCCCAGTGATACGGGCAGCTGATCTTCGGATAGTGGTACATCATCTGGTAGCAGCGGAACAGCACCTTCGGGAACAGCTGATCGCCGATCACGGTTCCGACCGCCGTTCCGAGTACACTCGCCAGCACTGTATACAGCAGATACTGTACAGTGATCGAAGCGCCGGAATAGCCGAGTGCCTTACAGGTGCCGATCTCGGTGCGCTGCTCCTCGACCATGCGCGTGACGGTCGTCAGGCAGACCAGCGAAGCGACCAGCAGGAAAAAGACCGGGAAAATCCTTGCGATGCGGTCAACGCGGTCGGCGTCGTCACCGTAGCTGCTCCAGCCGGGGTTCTCGCTGCGGTCAAATGCATACCATTCGATCTGCGCACCGACATCGTCCAGTGTTTCCAGTGACTCCTGATACTCCTTCTCACCCTGCTCCAGCGTTTCCTTCGCATCCTTCAGCCGGATGCGCTCGACCTTCTCCGTCTTGTCAAGCTCGGTCGTCTTTCTGGAGATCTCAAGCTTGGCATCCGTCAGTTCCTTTTCCTTCTTATTCAGCTCATCCTGATACTGAATGATATCCTGATTACCCTTGACAAGCTTTTCCATTGCCGTCTTGAGCTGCTTGCGGGTGATCGTGAACTGCTGTGCATTGCTCTCGATATCAATGATATTGTTCTGGACATCGACCTTGCAGTTGCTCAGATACCAGTCGATCGTATCCTCATAGTTCTCTTTCTCAAAACTGTCAACGGGAGCGGAGAAATAGTTGAACATGGCCTGCGACACGTTAAATTCCTCAGAATCATATTCCGCCATTTCATTGATGAGATCCTGCAGCTCGGTCGGATACGGCGGAAGAACCGCGCTGTCGCGGTAGCTGTGGACCACGCCGAGTACATATTCAATGCGGCTGACCTTTTCCCGCAGCGTATCCAGCGTACCGTTCGCCTGCTTTTCCTGTGCGTCGATCGTTTTCTGCTGCTGCTCGATCAGCGCGGCATTTTTCTCATAATCCGCTGCCTTTTCCTTATAATCCTTCCAGAGCTTGTCGAGCTCCTCGCGGCCGTCCTTCAGTTCCTTTTCGGCTTTTTTCAGTTCAGCCCTGCCGTTGCTTACGGACTGATTCAGTTCCTTCAGGCCTTCCTCATACTGCTCTTTGCCCTCGTCAAGCTCCCTGCGGACATCCGCGAGCTTCTGCTCGATCGTTTCGCGCATCTGTTCGGCGCGCGGCGCACAGAGCTTTTTCCGGTCAGCAAGGATCGCATCGGCGCAGTCATTGACAACAGTCAGATACCGCTGCTCAAAGCTGCTGATCTCCGCAGCATCCTTCAGACGCAGCCAGACATCCGTATAGACCCCGGAATCAAATGCGTCCGGCGGCACAAGCAGAAAGCAGTCGATCCGTCCGTTGCCGACGGTCGTCGTACCGCGTTCAAAATCCACGTACATCGACGAATCTGCTCTGCCGACAACGGTAAATTCCGTTTGCTTCAGCAGCGTCTCGGCGCCGTCCGGGATTACAGCCCGGACCGTATCCCCGACCGCGATCTCCGAAGGCGTGTTGACCTCGATCAGGCATTCATTTGCCTTTTCCGGCATCCGGCCTTCGGTCAGCACCGGCTGATTGATCTGCTGCCCTTCCTTTTTTCCGGAGGGGGTCAGACTGTAGATCTTCACAGTTACATCGGCAGTGCTCTCCGAGACAGGCATGAACACCGTCTCCTGATATCCGCCGCAGACCTGTGCGACTTCCTTGCGTGCAGCCAGCAGGTCAAGCTCCTCATCACAGAATCCCGCCGTCGAACGCAGATGCAGATCTGCCAGTCCCGTCTCCCTGTAATACCGGTCGGCTGACTGCTTCATATCGCTGCCGGTCACCTTCAGTCCGGAGAAAAATCCCGTACTGATCGCAATGATCCCGAACAGCGACAAAAAGCGTTCCTTCGACCGCAATGCGCTCCGCAGCGTATTGCGAAAAAGCTTACGTTTGCTCATGCCGGTCACCAGTTGATTTCCGCAACCGGGACAGGCTGCGGCTGAAGCTTCACGGATGCGACCTTGCCGCCGCGCAGCTCGATCACGCGGTCGGCCATCGGCATCAGCGCACGGTTATGCGTGATGATGACCACGGTCATGCCGTCCTGACGGCAGCTTTCCTGCAGCAGGCGCAGTACGATCTTTCCGGTCTCGAAGTCCAGAGCGCCGGTCGGCTCGTCGCAAAGCAGGAGCTTCGGATTCTTGCAGAGAGCGCGCGCGATTGAAACGCGCTGCTGCTCTCCGCCGGAAAGCTGTGCGGGAAAATGATCGGCGCGGTCTGCCATGCCGACCTTCTGCAGCATCTCAAGCGGAGAAGCCGCTTTTTTGCAGATCTCGGAAGCAAGCTCGATATTCTCGACCGCTGTCAGGTTCTGCACCAGATTGTAGAACTGGAACACGAACCCGATGTCCTCACGGCGGTAGCGGGTCAGCTCACGCCGGCTCAGACCGTCCACGCGGCGGCCGTCCACAATGATCTCTCCGCTGTCACAGCGATCCATTCCGCCCAGCAGGTTCAGAACGGTCGTCTTTCCTGCACCGGACGGCCCGACAATCATGACAAGCTCGCCCTTTTCGATATCAAAGCTGACATTGCTCGCGGCGCGGACGCTGATTTCCTCACTTTTATAGTCCTTGCAGACATCCCTTAATGATACAAACGGCATCTGTTTTCCTTTCGTCACTCAGCATCCGGATGATAAACCATGATATCCGGCAGCATGCGGTATTCTTCATTGTAGTCAAGACCCCAGCCGACCACAAACAGATCCGGGATCGAAAAACCGATGTAATCCGGGATGACGGTTTCCTTCAGATGCGCATATCTCCGGGAAGGCTTGTCCAGCATCGTTGCAATGCGGATGCTCTTTGCACCCTTATCCGAGAAATTGCGCATAACGGTATCCATGGTCTGTCCCGTATCGACAATATCCTCAACGACCAGCACATCGCGTCCGCGGACGTCGATCCGCTCGCCGAGCTCAAAGATCGGAGAGCCCGCAGGTCTCGTTCCCGCATAGGACTGCACCTTCAGGAAGTTGATCTCACAAGGGACAGTCAGTCCGCGGATCAGATCGGCGGAAAAAAAGACGGCGCCGCGCAGCGTACAGAGCACCAGCAGCGGATTCTCCTCCGGGATCCCGGCATAATCCCTGCTGATCTCGGCAGCCATTTCCCTGATGCGGGACTGTACCTCCGCATTTGTTTTCAACAGTGTAAAGCGTTCCTGCTCCATATTCGTTATCCTTTCGCAAAGAGTGCCTCATCAAAGCACTAATTATAGTTATTATACCATATTCAAAATATGATGTCAATGGATTTTATCTATTTTTCTATATATTTATCCCAAGATCAGGCACTTTGCGGACTTTTTTACACTCCCCCATTGAAATTTCCCGTGTATTGTGTTATAATGGGATGAAAGCTGCAGCCGCAGCGGGAAGCTATATGAAAAAGGAGAACCGTTATGTCTATGTATATCACCTGTCTTGATCTGGAAGGCGTGCTTGTTCCGGAGATCTGGATCGCTTTTTCCGAAGCCAGCGGAATCCCGGAGCTGCGCAGAACGACCCGTGACGAGCCGGATTACGATAAGCTGATGCAGTACCGTCTTGCGATCCTGAAGGAGCACGGCCTCGGCCTGAAGGAGATCCAGGCAACGATCGAGCAGATTGAGCCGATGGAGGGCGCAAAGGAATTTCTGGATAAGCTGCGCGCACTCGGTCAGGTCATCATTATCAGTGATACGTTTTCGCAGTTTGCCGCACCGCTGATGCGCAAGCTCGGAATGCCGACCATTTTCTGCAATTCGCTGGAGGTCGCACCGGACGGCACGATCACCGGCTATAAGATGCGCTGCGAAAAGTCCAAGCTGACGACCGTCAAGGCACTGCAGTCGATCGGCTTTGAGACGATCGCAAGCGGCGACAGCTTCAATGACCTCGGCATGATCCTCGCGAGCAAGGCAGGCTTCCTGTTCCGCTCCACCGAGCAGATCAAGAAGGAATATCCGCAGCTGCCGGCATTTGAAAGCTACGACGACCTGTTTGAAGCGATCAAGGAAGCAATGGCAGAGTGATACTCCGTTTCAGGAGGTGAACGCATGAACCTGATCCACAGCAGCAGGATCCCGCTCGGATTCCCGAAGCTGCAGCCGCTGCCCGAGATCGTAAACGGCACGATGCTGCCGCCGGATGTCAAGCAGATGATCCTGAATCAGGCATACACTGTGATCGACACACCCCGGCACAAACTATGCCTGTATGTCAGCCGCGAATACGCCGGAAAGACGGAATACTATATTATAGCCCATGTCGATCCGGATACCGAAACAGCCCCGGGCATGGCGCTGGCAGATCTTTGCTGTGTCACGGTATCGCCGCTCGAAGCACTGATCCTCGGTTCCGGCTACGGCTGTGCTGCGTATACCTATCTTGACCGGATCCGCAAGGGGGAAGGTGCCGGACTGGTCTGCGCCGACCCCTTTGCACCGGAGCTCTGGCAGACGCCCGACTGCGATACCCGCGTGATGCTGACAGGCTGCGGCTATTCCGTGCTCAGCTCATGCGGCACGGCCGTATTGCTCTATCACAGAAACAAGGGCTGCAGCGATCTTCGGGTCAGCGCAGAAAACGGCTCGTTCAGTCTGATGTCGCATCCGCGCGGGTGTGTACCGAGTATGAGCAACTATCCGTGGTCGTATGACGTCACGGCGGAGCAGGCGAAACAGCTGCTGCATCCGGACGCGCTTCTGGAATTCTACCGGAGTGTGAGTCATTCATACAACTGAGTTTTCTGTCAGCCGGAGAGCCGTGTGTTCTCTGGCTGTTTGTATTTTTGTATCCGGCAAATTGTTTTTTAAGGCGCTTTTTTTCGCAAAAAATCGGCAAAACGCCTTGACACAACTGTCTTTTTGTGATATACTGATGTAAAATTGTAATATCAGAATCATCGCAAGGAGGACGGATATGCGCATACTGAATCTGCACGGCTTTCTCGGTGCAGCAGACAATAAAAACTACAGGGCGCTCTGCAGTCTGATCGCCCCGGAACAGATCGTTTCCCCGAAGCTCGATTACCTGCATACAGCGCCCGATCAGCTGCTCCGGCAGTTTGCGGAAACAGCCGCTGATCCTGACTTCATTTTTGTCGGACAGAGCCTCGGCGGACTGTACGCCGACCTTCTGAGCCGCCGCATGAACCGCCTCTGCATCCTGACGAATCCCTGCTATTTCCCGCACACGCTTTCGCTGATAGCGGATGAGGGAATGCCGGCGGAATATCTTGCGCGGTACAGAGAACTTGCACCCTCCGGCATCAACCCGCTGAGCGTTGTGCTCTGCGGCGATGCCGATACGCTGATCACCGGAAACCTTGAACGCAGCAGAACGCTGTCTGAACATGTAACTTCTGTTCCGGGCGGACACAGCTCGATCGAAAATCTGACCGATCATCTTGCGGAAGCACTGCGCACCCTGAAAACGATCACGGAGGCCGAATCCCATGCATGATGCACCGATCTCAAAGTACAGAGCGCAGATCATGGGCTTTTCTGCTGTCCTGATCATGCTGTTTCATTTTATTACCTGTGTTTATAAAGACCTGCACATTCCGGTTGTCACGGATATTCTCTCGCGCGGCAACATCGGTGTAGACTGCTTCCTGTTTCTTTCCGGCATCGGACTGTACCGTTCCATGAGCAAAGACGGAAAGGCGCTGCCGTTTTATAAAAGGCGCATCAGCCGGATCGTACTTCCTGTCCTGCTGATCTCACTGCCGTATTGGCTCGCAAGAGATTTCCTGTATAAGCACGACGGCATCGGCATGTTTCTGCTCAACTGGACAACTCTTTCCTTCTGGACGCACAATAACCGGACGGTCTGGTACGTTTCGCTGCTGCTTCTGCTGTATCCGCTGTATCCGCTGATTTACCGGATGCAGAAAAAGCATACCGTCAGCATTGTGATTCTGACCGTCGCTGTATTTGCTGCTGTTGCGGCGGCATTTCGGGTTGTTCCGGCGTTTTACGATACTTATGAAATTGCAATCACGCGCATCCCTGTCTTTCTGATCGGTTCCCTGACCGGAGAGATCCTCTTTTCAGGGCAGCCCGAAGCAAAGCGATATAAACCTGCTGCTGTTGTCTATACCGTTCTGACAGTGCTGTTATTCGGGAGTGCGCTGGTGCTGCTGAAAACACATCCGGATTTCGATGCGATCATGCTGTTCTACCGTCTCGGCAGCGGCGGAGCCGGGATCCTGCTCACGCTGTTTTCTGCCAGACTGCTTGATCTTTGCCGCAGTTCCAAATTACACGGCAGTCTGAAAAAGCTCGGCGCACTTTCGCTGGAGCTGTACCTGATCCAGATTTTTATCATGAATACGATGAAAACACTTCGCATCGGTGCGAAAAGCGGAAACGGTATCCGGCTGCTCCTGATTGCGTGTGCGATCACGGTTTCCGTCCTGATAACGCTGTTTGCCGGTCTGATTGAAACGAAACTCCGCAGCAGGCGTACTGAACAGCAAAAAGCTGAATAGATTTCCGCGCCGGCATTGACCGCCGGCTGAAAAAACGATGATCTGAATAGGAGAGGGCTATATGAAAAAAAGGCTTCTGATCGGTGTCATTGTCTGTGAAGCAGAACAGCTCATGCAGCGGCGCCTCATCAAAGGCATGATGGCGCAGGCGTTTTCTCTTGATATTGATATGGCAGTCTTTTCCTGCATTACGGATCTGCCGGAACTGACCTCACACCAGAAGGCTGAGTTCAATATTTTTGAATATATGCATTATCCTTCTCTGGACGGCATCCTGTATCTCCGCGATTCGATCCGCTCGGAGGAGGAAAAGCTGAAGCTCGATGCGATCCTCACGGAGCAGAAGATCCCGGTTCTGGTGCTGGACAGCAATTCGGGGCCGTTCCCGTATCTGATGATGGACGACCGCAGCGGATTCTGCGCGATCACGGAGCATCTGATCAAGCAGCACGGCCTGACCGATCTGATCTGCCTGACCGGTCCGCAGGGACATTATACGTCAGAGCAGCGCCGGCAGGGCTTCTGCGATGCAATGGAAGCCGCAGGGGTTCCGGCCGGTCCGGAGCGCCTGATTTACGGCGATTACTGGTACGCTGCCGCAACAAAGCTTGCAAAGGAATTTATCAGCGGTGAACGCAGGCTCCCGCAGGGCATCGTCTGCGGCAATGACTCTATGGCGAAAGCGCTTTGTCATGAGCTGATCTGCAGCGGCATCCGCATTCCGGAGGATGTGATGGTCACCGGCTATGACGCCTCACTTGCGGAATCGCACAGCCTGATCCCGCTGACCAGTTATGTCCGCCGGAATTTCCGTCTCGGCGCGCAGGGCGTCGCAAAGCTCTATCAGATGATGACCGGAGAGAGCTGCAGGCTCACGGAGACCGACCAGATCGAGATCATCACCGGTGAGACCTGTTCCTGCGGTGTCGATTCCGACTTTCTGAAAACGCAGATCCGATCTGCGGAGCGGCAGGAGCTGTTCCAGCAGATGTACCGCACCAGCAACTTGAGTATGCGCATGACCTCGCAGGAAACGCTGGAAGGTCTTATGGATGTGATCCGGCATCATGTGTATCTGATCCGCGATATCGCGGAATTTTACCTCTGCCTCTGTGAGGACTGGGAGGGCGGCGGTGCGCTCGAAAACCCGGCGGAATACCGCAGAGAGGGTTTCCCGAAGCACATGCTGCTGAAATACATCGACGGCACGACCGGCTCGCTTGTGACAAAGCCGTTCCCGGCCGCAAAAATGCTGCCCCGTCTGCATGACGAGCGCAGCAAGCCGACGGCGTTCTTCTTTACGCCGCTGCATCATGACGACCGTTTCTTCGGCATCGCGGCACTGAGCCTCGGCGATACGATGGATACCTATGATCCGATGTACTGCGACTGGCTGACCGTTGTCAATACTGCGCTGGAATTTGTCCGGATGCAAACATACTTAAAGCGTTTCAATAATCGCATTTACCTGACCTCGATCCGCGATACGCTGACGGGTCTGTACAATTATGAGGGCTATCAGAAATTCTCCCGCGAATGCTTTGAAACAGCGAAGAACGAGCACCGCAGATTCCTGCTGCTGTTCGCAAGCTTTGATTCGCTCAGGCAGGTCAACGAGACCTACGGGCATTCCGAGGGCGACAGTGCCGTCACGGTGCTGGCCAATGCGATGAACAACAGCTGCACGACCTACGAACGCTGCGCCCGCATTGAGGACGCGGAGTTCGCGATCATCGGCTATCAGGATTATGAGGAGGATGCGTGCCAGCGGCTTGTCTATGCGATCTCCGGCTATCTGGAGCACTACAACCAGAGCTCGCTGAAGCCCTACAAGATCACGGCAAGCTTCGGCTCCTTCTGCGACCACATCAGCCCGGATATGACGCTGGAGCAGGTCACGGCGATCTCGGCGGAAAAGCTTGCGGAGAGCCGCGCATCCCGGCAGAACGAAAAAGCCTCGCCGTATTACCGTGAATTTGTCAATCTGCGGGAGCGCATCTACAGCAACCCGCAGGAAGACTGGAGCATCGACTCCATGTGCCGCGATCTGATCCTGAGCCGCGGCTACTTCCAGAAGCTGTATACGCGCTGCTTCGGCATCAGCTTCACGCAGGATGTCATCAACAGCCGCATCGAGCTCTCCAAGCGTCTGCTTGCAAGCACCGACTACAGCATCGCCTGCATCGCAGACCAGAGCGGGTACAGCAATTATGTGCATTTTATGCACCAGTTCAAGAAGATCGTCGGCATCACACCGACCGAGTACCGCAAGCGCAAACGACAGACGGAGGACTGAATCATGAGCAATATCAAGGATCATATTCTCAGCCTGATCGCAGGCGTTCCGTTCGCGGTCATCGCAGTTGTCGCCGTCGTGCTGATCCTGCACGCGATCCGTAAGATCCGAAGAAAGGCCGTAGGTGCCGGAATGCTGATCGCAGGGATCTGCCTGTTCTGCCCGTCGCTCTTTATGACGCTCAAACAGAGCAACACCTTCCTGACCGGAGTACTCTCCCCGAAAAAGAGTCTCAGCTATGCGGTCGAGCATCTCGATGCAAAAGCTGTGAAGGCGCTGCTGGAAAACGGCACCGATCCCGATGCGGGCGGGTATTCCTTCTTCCGCGGCAACTACGAGGAGGATATCGAGGAAGGCACCTCACCGGTCGCAGAGGCGATCGCGGCGCATTCGCCGGAAAAGCTGAAGCTGCTGCTTGATTACGGTGCATCGCTGAAGCCGGAATATCTCGCGGACGCCGTGAAGAATGCCGATCCGGAAACGCTGAAGGTCCTGCTGGAACGCGGCGCCGATCCGGATGCGAAATTTGAGCAGACCTCAGAAACCGTCCGCGAGCACATCAAAAAGCTGTATCAGCAGAAGATCGAGCAGAATAAGCTGACCGACAAAGAACAGCAGGTTTTGCAGCTGCTCGGCATTGTGTGAGGTGCTGTGATGCAGGAATCTGTGCAGCACCCGTTTCCGCCGCTTTACGACAGCCGGTCGGAGATCCTGATCCTCGGGAGCTTTCCGTCGGTGAAATCGCGGGTGCAGCGGTTCTTCTACGGGCATCCGCAAAACCGGTTCTGGCGCGTGACGTCTGCGGTTTTCGGCTGCGAAGTCCCGCAGACGATCGAAGATAAACGTGCCTTTCTGCTGGAACATCATGTCGCGCTCTGGGATGTGATCGCATCCTGTGAGATCACTGGCTCGTCCGACAGCAGCATCCGGAATGTGCAGCCGAATGATCTGACGCCGATCCTTGCAGCGGCAAATATCCGGCAGATCTATGTCAACGGCGGCACCGCGGCAAAATACTACGACAAATACCAGAAGCCGGTTCTTTTGCGCGAGGCAGTCCGCCTGCCCTCGACCTCTCCGGCGAATGCGGCATGGAGCCTTGCACGCCTGACGGATGCGTGGAAGGTCATCCGCGGTGAATAAACAGAAAGCCGCCCGAAGCTTTACGGCTCCGGGCGGCTGCTTTGTGTTATTTCAGATCGGTGATGTCGCGTGAAAGGAACCCGATCAGACCGGTCTTTTCGGTATCCGGCTCCTCATCATCCTTCATTTTGCAGTCCTGCACGCATTCCAGAGAAAGCAGCTGCGAGAAGCCCTCCTCCGGTTCCTTCGGATCGAATCCGAACATGCGGACAGAACGGTTCAGCAGCAGATTCAGCTCCTCATGCTTGCTCAGATCGGTATCATCAAGAAAGAGCAGAACGGTCTGCTTCTGGATCATGGATGCACCGCGAAGCTGATTCGTGTACTTCTCATCTCCGATCCAGTCCTTGGAGATCAGGATGACAGCAGCGCGGCTTTCGGCGAGACGGGTCGCATCCGCCTTCTTCTTCGGATTCAGTCCGCGGTCATTTGTCCAGACGCGGAAACGCTCCTGATTCAGCCGTTCAACGATCTGCTCTGCAGCTTCGCGGTTCTGCTGTGCATAGCAAAGTGCAAGAAAATCCGATTTACCCTTGTATACTTCCATGATGATACTCCTTCCTCCGGCAAAAGCGCCCGGATCGGTTAATGATATGAATATTATAGCATAACAAAACAAAAAATGCAAGCGGTAAAGCGCAATCTGTGAAATAATATTGTAAAAAGATTGCGCCGAATGCCGAACTGTGCTATAATAAAACCAAATATGCAGAAAAAGGGGGTTCCCGCATGAAACGGATCATTGCTGTTTTGCTTGCGGCGCTGCTGCTGCTCCCGATGACGGTCTCTGCGGAGCCGGAGCAGGCATTCCCGCTGTTTGAATCAAGCTTTCTGCAGGGCTGGCTCTGCAGGGACTGGACGGCGGAACGCTTTTTGCAGGAGCTGAACGACATGAAGGCTGCCGGGTTCCGTTCGGTGATTTTGCAGTCTGCCGTCGATCTGACGCATACGGAAACAGAGACTTCTGCGGCTGCACTGTATCCGTCATCGCTGGCGGCAGGCAGTGAGCAGTCTCATGCACTCGAATACGCGCTGCAGGCTGCCGCGGAAACAGGAATGCAGATCCGCATCGGGCTGGTCAGCGATGACCGCTGGTGGGATCACGGCTGGAACATGCCGGATGCAGCGTTCCGGCAGTGGCTTGCACAGAATACGGCGGATCACTGCACGGTCATCCGTGAAATATCGGAACAGTTCGGTGAACGCTATGCACCGCTGATCGCGGGGTTTTACGCTCCGAATGAGATCTGGAATGTGATGCCGGACTATGCGGATGCCTGTGCCGCACTTTATGCGGAGCAGCTGACCGCTGTCCGGAATGCGCTTGCGGAATCGTTCCCGGGGCATTCGCTGATGCTGAGTCCGTTCTATAACAAGACGCTCGGAGAGCCGGAAGCATACAGCGCATTTCTGGCAGAGATCATACGCGGCGGTTCGCTCCGGCGCACGGATATCCTCGCAATGCAGGACGGCGCAGGCCGGGATTACGATGCCGGAACGCTCCGGCTCTGGCAGGATGCCGTTTATGCCGCCTGCGGAGATATGATAACCGTCTGGATCAACAATGAAACATTCACTTCTGACTACTCCCCGCTGTCCGCTGACCGTCTCCGTGCGGATTACCTCGCGACTTCTTCTGCCGGGCGGCATATCCTGTTTTCGTGGAACCATTATTATCACGGGAAAGAACAGGAAGCCGCCTTCAATCAGCTTCTGCACAGCATGGCGGGAGATATCAATGCGGACGGCGCATTTGATGCGGGCGATACGGCATGTCTGATCCGGTGGCTCGGCAGTACGGACTGTGTACCCGAAAACTGGAGCGCCGGCGATGCCGACGGCAGCGGTACTCTGAACGCAGCTGACCTGACGCTGCTGAAACGGTACCTGATGCAGAAGTGATGTTTACCGGTCTGTACATCTTAATTTTTTCATAAGATTTTGAAATCGGGCTGGTCTGATATTGACATAATTGCTTTAATATGGTAAAATAACGATGCTTTCAACAAATGAAGCGAACAAGCAAATACGGGAAAGGACCTGAAGTTTATGGCAACTGTGCAAAAATCAAAAAAGAAAAAAATCTCATGCATCATCATCGCCGTTGTTGTGATCGCGCTGATCGCATTGCTGGTCAAGGCTGCGCTTTCCGCAGTCTCGTCGATCAGTCTGACAAATGACAGCTATCCCTACGGAGAAGCAGCCGTCAAGGATCTTTCAACCTACGTCAATATCAGCGGCAATGTGTCGAGCAGTTCCACCGTCAATGTGACATCGGATGTGCTCGCGAAGGTCGCGCAGCTGAACGTCAAAGTCGGCGACAGCGTCAAAAAGGACGATATCGTCTGCCTGCTCGATACGACCGAGCTGCAGGAGCAGTATGACAAGATCGCAGCAAGTGCGGACAAAGCGAAGGACGCCGAGAATTATAAAGACGCGATCCTGCGCAGAAATCTGGAGGAAGCCCGCACGGCGCGCACGAATGCCGTAAACAAGGCGCAGCAGGCTGCCAACGAGGCAGAAAACGCCCGCACACAGGCTTATGAGCAGCATAAAAAGCTGGTCGAACAGTACAATGCAATGGTCGCACAGATCAATGCGGCAGATGCGGAAATGCAGGAAAAACTGCAGCCGCAGCTCGATACGCTGAGCGATGCACTGGATAAGCTGAACGAAAAGCTGCCGGAGCTGGATGCTGCTGTCGATGCGGCACAGAAGGGCATCCAGTCCGCACAGGAGCTTGCGGATCAGTCTGTGCAGGCAGCGCAGGATGCGATCGACTCCGCAAAGTATACGCTGACGGACGATTCCGCAGCCGAACAGCTTGAAAAGCTGCAGGAGCAGATCGACAGCTGCACCGTCAGAGCAACTGCGGACGGCGTCATCACCCAGCTCAACATCACTGAGGGCAGCATCCCCATGAACAAGAATCTCATGGTCATTGAAAACACCGATTCCCTGATCATCCGCGGAAAGGTCAGCGAGGCAGATGTTCTCCGCGTGGAAGAAGGCATGGATTGCGAGATCAAGACCAGTGCAACGGAGGATGAGATCATTGCAGGCAAGGTCAGCCGCATTGAGCGCATTATCTCCTCGAGTGAAAACGCTGCTGCTGACGGCGGCTATGCCGTTGAAGTCGCGATCGAGCAGAACAGCAAGCTGCTGATCGGCATGTCCGCAAGCTGCAAGATCGTGCTCAGCAAAAAGGAGAACACGCTCGGCGTTCCGTATGACGCAGTTTACGGCGGCGAGCAGGACGGCTATTATGTTTATGTCGGCGTGGACGGCGATACGCCGGGAACTGTCAAGGCGGTCCGGAAGGATGTCAAGATCGGTTTTGAAGGCGATTATTATATCGAGATCACCGAGGGCGATGTCAAAGAAGGCGACCTCATTCTGATGCAGCCGCGTGCTTTTGACGTTCTTCCGCAGCTGGAAGACGGTTCGGTCATTTCCGACCCGAGACGCGAATGAGAGGACACAGCATGGACAGAGGATTCAAGGACGGAGGTGCGGCAAATGTTCTTTCTTGAGAATATCCGTCTCGCATTCGGCTCGCTTATGACAAACAAAATGCGTTCGCTTCTGACAATGCTCGGCATTATCATCGGCATCAGCTCGGTCATCACGATCACGACGATCGGAAACTCCCTGCAGAAAACGCTTTCCAATACGTTTTCGATGTTCGGCGGAAATTCTTATACGGTTGAATACGAATTCAAGGATTATGATGAGGAACAATTCAGCATCGACGAATTTTACGTCATCAATGATTCCGATTATATCACCAGCGATATGCTGGACGAGATGAATGAACGGTTCGGCGGCAAATATATCATCTCCATGCGCAACAGCCTCGGCAGGGGCACGATCCGGAACCGGAAGGGTCAGGATCTGAATGCAGTGTTATGGGGCGGCACCGAGGGCTACTACAAGCTGAACGAAAAAACCTGCAAGCTGCTCAAGGGCAGATATCTGAACGATACGGACAGTGAACGATCCAAGAATGCGATCATGGTCAGCGATATTTTCGTGGAGCAGTATTTCAAGGCGGATGAGGACCCGATCGGAAAAACGATCAGCGTGAATCTGTACAGCGGATTCAACGTGGATTTTGTCATTGTCGGTATCTTTGAGCCGTCAAAGGAAATGCTGAAGATGCTCGATCAGGACAAGTCCAATCTGGACAAACGGACGTTCATGTTTGTTCCGTATCACACCGTAGATCGTCTCAACGGTGTGCCGCAGCGGGAATTCGTATCATATCCGGAGTTCATCTCCACGGAAGGCACGAACGACATCGAAGGCGATCTGAAAGAGCTTCAGAGCTTCTTTGATGAGATGTATGCGTCCAACAAGCGGCTTTATCCGAAGATCAGCAGCAGTCTGGACATGATGGAGAAAGCGAACAAGATCCTCAATCTGGTGACGGTCGCGATCTCGGTCATTGCTGCGATCTCATTGCTGGTCGGCGGCATCGGGGTCATGAACATTATGCTCGTCAGCATCACGGAGCGCACAAGAGAGATCGGCGTGCGCAAGGCGATCGGCGCAAAGAGCTCCGTGATCCGCACGCAGTTCATCATTGAGGCTGTGATCCTCAGTCTGATCGGCGGCTTCATCGGCGTCGTTCTGGGCATCGGAGGCGGTATCCTAATCGGATATGCGGCAAAGAATTTCATTCTAACATCTGTTTCGTATGCCGATCTGGTCGAGATCAGTATCCAGCCTTCGCTTGCAGCGATCCTGATCTCACTCGGCTTCTGTATGCTGATCGGCATTTTCTTCGGCAGCTATCCGGCATCCAAGGCCGCAAAGCTTGACCCGATCGAGGCGCTGCGTTACGAATAAACAGCAAAATCAGTATCCCGTTTTTGCGGGGTACTGATTTTTTTGCAGAAAAAAGCGCTCCGGGTGAACCCGGAACGCTATGGTCGGAGTGACAGGATTCGAACCTGCGGCATCCTGCTCCCAAAGCAGGCGCGCTACCAGCTGCGCTACACCCCGAACGAATCTTATTTTATCATGTTTTCCGTTTTTTGTCAAGGGGGGAAAGCTTTCCGGAATGCCGGTCCTGTTATGATACAATAGATAGGTAACAGAGGGGATAGAAAAACAACTTCCAAAATGATATAATGTTAAGTACCACCCAAACACCAATATCAAAAAGGAAGTTGTCTATGAACAGTATAA
>JAFWQJ010000007.1 GCA_017545185.1 Oscillospiraceae bacterium
CCAGGCCGATTGCCTTTGCAGCACCGGTGGAGTTCGGAACGATGTTTGCAGCGCCTGCACGTGCACGGCGGAGATCGCCCTTGCGGTGCGGACCGTCAAGGATCATCTGGTCGCCGGTGTAAGCGTGGATCGTGCTCATGATACCGGACTGGATCGGAGCATAATCGTTCAGAGCCTTTGCCATCGGAGCGAGGCAGTTGGTGGTGCAGGATGCAGCAGAGATGATCTTGTCATCCTTGGTCAGGGTCTTCTCGTTGACGGAGAAAACGATGGTCGGCAGATCGTTGCCTGCCGGAGCAGAGATGACGACCTTCTTTGCGCCTGCGTCGATGTGAGCCTGGGACTTCTCCTTGGAGCAGTAGAAGCCGGTGCACTCCAGAACGACGTCAACACCGATCTCGCCCCACGGCAGATCCTTCGCATCCTTCTCAGCATAGATCTTCAGGGTCTTGCCGTCGACCGTGATGGTGCCGGCTTCGTCATCGGCAGAAACGGTGTGCAGGTTCTCGCCGATGATGCCGCAGTAGCCCTTCTGAGCAGTATCGTACTTCAGCAGGTGTGCAAGCATGGACGGCTTGGTCAGGTCATTGATCGCAACGACCTCGTAACCTTTTGCACCGAACATCTGACGGAAAGCCAGACGGCCGATACGACCGAAACCATTGATAGCAACTTTAACAGACATGGGAATTACCTCCTAAAAATTGATACTTCTATTTTACACCATTTTCGCGAAAATTGCAAGCACTTTGACAAAAAAATAACGGGGAACCCGAAAAGAAATTGCATTTGTACGGTTTGAACGGCTGAAACGGCTCAAAACTGTGCATATTCACAAATCTTGCAGAAATACTCGAAAAGTTCACACTGTTCGGGTATAATAAGGAAAGATGAAATGACGGGGAGGTGAACCGGCAATGACGGAGAAGCTGAAGGAGGCACTGGACATTCTGTACGGCAGTGCGGGATATCCGGCCTGTGCCTGCGATGCAGCATTCTGTGTACAGTGGCAGACCGGGCCTCGTGCGGCCGTTCTGGCGGAGCTGCTGCGGGCGGAGCAGGACGGCAGGCCGCTTGCAAAAGACGCCGTCCGGCAGATCATGCTGACAGACGGTGCCGACGCGTTCCGCTGTGAGACGGAGCCGCTCGGGGACGGAACAGAGCCGCTGTATCTGCTGCGCTTTCTTCCGGCTGAACGCAGCACTGTGCTGAACCGCACGGAATCCGTGCTGCTGCTGAAGGAACAGGCTTCCCGGATCCATGCTGCCGGTACCTCGATCCTTTATGCGGCCGACCGCCTGAACCGCGCACCGGATGAGGACGGTCTGCCTGCCGACCCGGCAGTCCGGGAGCCGTTCCTCAGCATTCAGGATCAGTGCTATGCGCTGCTCCGGCAGAGCCTCTGCGATCATGAGCTGCTGTGGTATGAATCGGCCGCCGCGCCGTTCCCGGTGATCGGGCTGACCCCTCCGCTCCGCCGCTTTTTCGGGCAGACGGAGCTTTTGACGGAACGCTATCTGCAGGCCGGCAGCTGTGATCTGGAAAGCAGACTGTTTGCGGAGACTGACGAGAACCGTCTGATCTTTGCGCTGACCGCGCTGCTGACGGAGACCCTGCGCGATCTGCAGGGACAGAATGTGCTTGATCTTTCTGCGCGCAGGGAGGACGGCAAGATCCGGATCGAACTGGTTTTCCGGCATGACCCCGCACAGCAGAGAGAGCCGCTGCCGCTTTCCGGCAGGCTCAGCCGTTCCGCTTCGCCGGCGTCTGATGCCATGCTGCTGGAACGCTTCTGCAGCATGTTCGGTGCACGGGTCATGCGCAGGGCGGCGGAAGGAAGCATGTTCTGTACGCTGGAGCTGCCCGCCGCGGATTCCCCCGGCGCAGTTGTCCGCTCCGCACCGATTTTGCAGGAGGAAAGCCGTTTTTCGCTGTTCCATGTGATGCTTTCCGCGCTGATTCCCGCCGAGGTGCTCTGGGAGTCGGATCCGACGCTTTGGTAATATTCGGCATAATGCATAAGGAACGGAAAATGCTTTTGTGAAATCTGTTCTTCATAAATTGTTCATTTTCTATTGACATTTTGATAAAGATATGCTATACTAATATTGGTATCGTGGTGAGTTTGTGATGCACCGCCGATATCGTCAAATACGTTTAATATCTGCCTGCGTATCGTACCATACGCCGAAAAGGGGGATCTGATCATAATGAAGCAGTTGAAAAAAGGACAGCGCGTTTCCGGCTTTACGCTGGTCGAGCTGATCGTCGTCATGGGTATTATCGGTATCCTGCTTGCCGTGCTTCTGCCTGCAATGAACGGATATATCACCAGAAGCCGCCTGAATACCGCCAATGCCAATGCGAAGGTGCTGTTCAGCTCTGCACAGACTGTCATGCAGGAATTTGAGTTCAGAGAGAGACAGCAGCAAAACTCTGCGTTTTACGGCAATGCACAGCCGGGCGATCCGCGTCCGACCGGTGACTTCTGTGTGAAGCGCGGTGCGGATTTCAGCGGCGGCGGCTCGAACATTCTGACGGCAAGCCGCACGATCGCTGACACGACACTCGGTTCAGCGGGTCCGAACGCAGATCCGGGCACATTCGGTTCGCGTCTGGCGCGTCTTTATGACGAGTACGACACGACCGCATGGGCGATCCACGTTGAGAATTATACCGTGCGCGGTGTGCTGGTCGGCAGAAATGCGACGACGCACTATGTCGGCGGTTATCCGCTGCGCGTGACCGAGAGCGCCGATGAGGCGACCAGTGAGCTGAGCGCCTGCCACATCACGAACATTGCAGATGTGACGCTGGCGAACATGCGTGTTTACAGAGCAGCAGCATGGGGCGGTGCTTCTCCGTTCGCCGGAACCTGATCCGCAGATTCAGTAATAGGAACAAACAGAAAACCCGAAGGCCGGACGCTTTCGGGCTTTCTTTTTGCATTATACAAAACAGCAGCACAGCACCTGCGCCGGACGCAGAAATGCTGTGCTGCTGTTTGTTACCGGTTTCTCAGTTCACGGACGGCTTCGTAATCCGTCAGTGCGTCCAGAAGCTGCTGCGGCTGCAGGACCCACGCGATGCGGACATTGTTTGCATCTAAGAAGCGGTAGTGTACCTGCATACCGACGGTGCGCTGCTGCTGGAGCCGCCAGCCGTCAACCTCAAAAATGTTGTCATAGAACACACTGCCGCCCAGTGTCGGGAACTGGACATTCGGTGCGAACCGGCTGCCGTATTCCCGCAGAAAGCCGGAAAGCACTGCTGCGTTCGGGAAGAGCCGCTGCATCTTCTCCGTCAGAATCGCGTTGATCTCCTCTTTGCTCTGCGGCGTACTGCCGTTCATGCCGTTCAGTGCCGCCTTGGTATCGTTGTAGCCCTGCTCCATACGGGACTTGATCTTATCCTGCGTGAAGTTCAGCGTACCGGTCAGCAGATTGCCCATCGGGCGCAGCGGCTTGATGAGCGTGAAGTTGCAGTCCGGATACTCCTGGATCAGGTTGCCGTTGCCGACGCCGGAACCGCCGTACAGCGAAAGATTCGGCTTGAGCGTAACGGCAATGATCTCTCTGTGTCCCTGCGAATAGACCGGCTGGATGCAGAGGTCGCCCGCAGGCGTGACGCTGCCGTCCATGAGGTCTCTGCCGAGATAGCGCTCCGGCGCATAGATATGCGGGATCGCGGAGGAAGCGAGCAGCAGCGTGCGGACGGAATCCCGCGGCAGGCCGTTGAGCTCGTAGTATACAGGCTGGTTTGCCTCAATATCATGTACGCAGACATGGACGCGGATCCCGGACTGGTTGATCTGCTCCAGCGGAAGCTGATTGATGAGGCGGATCAGGCCGTCCCGCGAGAAAAATGCGCCGTCAGAGCCTTTGGCCAGCAGGTCGGAGGGCTGGATCTGTTCCCACATGTGTTTTGCAAATTCCCAGTCGCCGATCGCGAACAGGACAGCGTTCAGTGCGCCGACAGAGCAGCCGGCCGCTGCACGGATATCGGTGAGCATTCCTGCCTCTGCAAGTGCGCGCCATGCGCCGATCTGGAATGCACCCTTTGCGCCGCCGCCGCCGAGCAGCAGGGCAGTCGGTTTCGTTTGATTCTGTTCCATGATGATTCTCCTTTCCGTGTGTGTCAGCAACAGTTGTGGAAGCGGACTTGCCGCTGATGTTATCATAGCATGATATCAGCGGTTTGTCAAGTGAATTTTTGGTGAAGAATTATGAAGAAGGGGTGATGCGGCGGGCGGCCGGACCAAAAAGAACGCCGGCTGTTCAAACGGATACCCATAAAGAAGATCTGCCCCTGCGCGTTTCAAAACACGCAGGGGCATTGTCTTTCTTTTATGATGCAAAGCGAAATCAGGACCTGTCACACAGCTTTGTACCGGTATCCGTCCGGGATCCGGAGATATGCCCGGATATGTTCGTCGAGCGGGCGTTCCGTGATTTTGGAGATATTGTTCACATTTCCTTCAGAAGCAAGGAGCGTATGCGCCCGTTTCTCCAGAACGATCCCGATATGGTCGTGCTCTTTGTTTTCAAACACTCTGTCATAAATGACAATGTCTCCCGCTTCGGGTACAAAGTCCTCTGAGCCTTTATGGTATTCGATCTGCCGGTCACCGACGGCAAATTCTTCCCAGCCGAGGCATCCGGCTAAATGACAGGTTTTGCATTCCCCGGGTCTGTACGGGATCACAAATCCGGCTTCCGTGCAGCAATAATAGACGAACGCCGCACACCACAGGCCGTCTGCCTCTTTAAGGTTCCATGATGGAAACAATCGCACGATCGGCGCCAGATTAGAGGCCGTTCCGTCAACGTATCCGTGAAACGGGATCTCAGCCATCTCCTTTGCAACCTGTGCCAGTTTTGCCCGTGTTGCTTTTTCCATATTTGCCTCACCAACTCCGGTCTTATTCGTACACATGATGGCATAACGATCTCAAAACGCCATAGTACCTTTGACTGTATATCAGAAATACTATGGCGCAAAGCTTCTATATCAGCCCGAGCTGCTGTTCGTTCATCACGGTCTGATACATGACGGCAAGGGAAAACTCCGGAATAAAGGCGTCCATGTGCAGATGCCCGCAGAACCATGCGCGGTACCGCACCGTAGTCATGATCGTATCCAGAAAGAATGCGGTGCGGTCGGCAACGTAGCGGTCCATGCTGTTCGCGTTATAGAGCAGCTGCCGCATTACCATGTCCGGCGGCGTGTGCGTGACGATGTAATCCGCCTGATTCGAGCACGCGGCCAGATTGGTGTAGGCGCGGGAAATTTCGTCCGGCTGTGCGGTCTCGGTCGCCCACCAGTTCAGCCCCTCGCTGCGGTATTCGCGGTCATGCGAGGCCGCGCCGCCGAATGCGAAGATCCGCTTGCCGTCGATCGCGTAGACCTCGCCGCGCATCAGGTGAATGACGTTTTTTGCGTCCGGATGTATCTGAACTCTGCCGCCGAACATCTTGGAGATCGGCTGCTTTTTCCAGAAGTTATGGTTATCGTGATTGCCGTCCACCCAGAGGATCGTGAACGGCTTTTTCTTCATAAACTTGATCCACTTGTCGTAATCGGCGTTGTATTCCGCCTGATTCTTCTTCTTTTTCTTCTTTTTCTTTTTGCGGTCCTCGTCAAAGAACGGGAATCCGAAATCACCCAGAATGATCAGATAGTCATCTTCGCCGGGCATACCGCAGGTGCTGCGCAGATTCTTGTTCATGAGCTTGGACATATCCAGTCCGCCGTGCGTGTCACCGGTAAAGTAGATCATGACCGTCTGTTCCTTTCCGTGAGATTTGGGGAAATCCGGGGCACGCGGGTTATTTTCCGCACCCGGGTTTGCACAAACTAATCATAGCATATTTTTCGCGGAATTGCAAGTCCTGAACGAAATCTCTGAAACAAAAATATTTGTGATTTTCCTCTTGACAAATCCGCCCGGATATGGTATAATAATCAAGTCGTCAGATATAGGGGCATAGCTCAGTTGGTAGAGCAACGGACTCCAAATCCGTGTGCCGAGGGTTCGATTCCTTCTGCCCCTGCCATATCATCGGAGCAGGCTGCGATGTTCATGCTTCGCAGCCTGTTTTCTTTAACCTTGTTTATCGAAAGCCGATTATCCGTGTGCCTGCAAAGCCTACAGGGTGTGTCATTTCATCACCGCCCTGCGCGTTCGGTTCGCTTTCATTGCATCCTTCGGTCATGCCTACCGATTCACCGTCATGCATAGAGATCGCTCAGAACCTTATCTTGTCTCCTATTGAAAAGAAGCAAAGAGGTTGATCTGATTGCTCAGACAGGTTGTTTTCG
>JAFWQJ010000075.1 GCA_017545185.1 Oscillospiraceae bacterium
CGGCCCGGCTGCTACCTCCCCGTACACCGTTGACGCAAACGGCCACGGCCCGGCATGGGTAAACTCCCTGTTCGAGGACAACGCTGAGCACGGTCTCGGTATGTATCTCGGCCAGAAGGCGATCCGTGAGCGTCTGATCGAAAAGGTCAAGGGCATTCTCGAGAGCGATAAGGCTTCCGATGAGCGCAAGGCGATCGTTCAGGCTTACCTCGACACCCTCGAGGACGGCGCAAAGAATACCGCTGCTGCAGAGGCACTCGTTGCTGAGCTCGAAAAGACTGCTGACCAGTGCGAATGCTGCGCAGATATCGTTGCAAACAAGCAGTACCTCGCAAAGAAGTCCGTCTGGATCTTCGGCGGCGACGGCTGGGCATATGACATCGGCTTCGGCGGTCTGGATCACGTTCTGGCAACCGGCGAGGATGTCAACATCATGGTCTTTGATACCGAGGTTTACTCCAACACCGGCGGTCAGGCTTCCAAGTCCTCCAACATCGGTCAGGTCGCACAGTTCGCAGCAGCCGGTAAGGCGATCGCAAAGAAGCGCCTTGCTGATATCGCAATGAGCTACGGCTACATCTATGTTGCACAGATCGCTATGGGCGCTGACATGAACCAGACCCTCAAGGCGATCAAGGAAGCTGAAAGCTATCCGGGTCCGTCCCTCATCATCGGCTATGCACCGTGCGAAATGCACAGCATCAAGGGCGGTATGACCAACTGCCAGGCTGAGATGGAGAAGGCTGTCAAGTGCGGCTACTGGAACAACTTCCGCTATGATCCGCGTCTGGCTGCTGAGGGCAAGAACCCGTTCCAGCTTGATTCCAAGGCTCCGACCGAGTCCTATCAGGACTTCATCATGGGCGAGGCTCGCTACAGCGCACTGACCCGTTCCTTCCCGGAGCGTGCAAAGGCTCTGTTCGAGAAGGCGGAGAAGACCGCAGAGGATCGCTACGCTTACCTCACCAAGCTCGCAGAGAAGTAATTTCCTGTGATCTGACAGAATATGCAAATCGAACCCCCGCACGGTGTATGCTGTGCGGGGGTTATTCTATTCTCTGTAAAAAACGGAACTTTGGTTTTCTTATTTTTACGATTGGAGAATCGCCATGCGCCAAAAACAGGATACTCCACACCGGCGGCACAAAGCCGCCCCGATTGAAAGAGCAATGCGCTGTGCAGCACAGAAAGCAGAATAAAGGCGAAGCAAAATGCCCGCGGGGGCTCCCCGCCAAAATTTTTTTCAAAAAGGGGTTGACAAATCGGTTTTTGTCTGCTATAATAATAACATACCAAACAGATAGGAGTTATGGGTAAACCTAGGAGGGCTGTCGGATATGAAACGATGTTGATCGCGGATGACTGTTCAAATACAAACCCCGCGCATATGATAATCAAGAATCAACTGATAAAAATTGAAAAGGAGCGTATTCACATGAGCATTTACAAGAACATTACCGATCTGATCGGCGGTACGCCGCTGCTGGAGCTGGTTCACACCGAGGAGGCGAATCAGCTGGAAGCAACCGTTCTGGGCAAGCTGGAGTATTTCAATCCGGCCGGCTCGGTCAAGGACAGAGTCGCCGCAGCAATGATCGACGACGCAGAAGAAAAGGGACTTCTGAAGCCGGGCAGCGTCATCATTGAGCCGACATCGGGCAACACCGGTATCGGTCTGGCCTCTGTCGCAGCATCCCGCGGCTACCGCCTGATCATCACCATGCCGGAGACCATGAGCGTCGAGCGCCGCAACCTGATGAAGGCTTACGGCGCAGAGCTGGTGCTCACCGAGGGCGCCAAGGGCATGAAGGGCGCGATCGCCAGAGCAGAGGAGCTTGCCGCGGAGATCCCGGGCAGCTTCATTCCGTCGCAGTTCACGAACCCGGCGAGCCCTGCCGCACATCAGCGGACGACCGGTCCGGAGATCTGGAAGGACACCGAGGGCAAGGTCGATATCTTCGTCTCGGGCGTCGGCACCGGCGGCACGATCAGCGGCGTCGGCGGCTATCTGAAATCGCAGAACCCGGATGTGAAGATCGTTGCAGTTGAGCCGAAGGGCTCCCCGGTGCTCTCCGAGGGCGTTGCGGGCAAGCACGGCATTCAGGGTATCGGCGCAGGCTTTGTGCCGGAGACACTGAACACCGATATTTACGATGAGATCATCACCGTCACGAATGAGGATGCTTACGTGACCGGCAAGGCTGTTGCACGCAGCGAGGGCGTTCTGGTCGGTATTTCCTCCGGCGCGGCTGTCTGGGCAGCGATCCAGCTTGCAAAGCGTCCGGAGAACAAGGGCAAGACCATTGTTGCGCTGCTGCCGGATACCGGCGAGCGTTACCTCTCCACCCCGATGTTTGAGTGATTGGGCAGCGCGCATAGATAGTTCTGGAATTTACCTCCGTACAGGCAGCGTTCTGTCTCTGATCTGCAAGAGACAGGGCGCTGCCTTTTTTTGGAGCGCTGCGGCCAATACTGCACAAAATCATCAATTATTGCGGTGCGTTTCTCATTTCTTGCGACAAATTTCCGGATTTCAATTGACTTCCCCTGCGGATTGTGTTACAATACAACTTAGGAGCCGCGATATGCGGCACATGACAACTACCGAAAAAAGGAGTCACGGAATGAATATTGCAGTCGCGCAGTCAGGCGGTCCGACCTGTGCCATCAACGCATCACTCGTCGGCGTGTTCAGAGAATCCCTGAAGGAACCGGAGATCGACGCGATCTTCGGCTCGGTCAACGGCATCGAGGGTCTGATCCAGAATCATCTCATCGACCTGAAAACACTGATCTTCACCAATGACGACATGGAGCTGCTCCGGCAGACGCCCTCCACGGTACTCGGTTCCTGCCGCTATAAGCTGCCGGACTGGCACGAGGACGATTCCGTCTACCGGAAGATCACGGATACGCTGAAGCAGCGGCAGATCGGCGCTTTCTTCTACATCGGCGGCAATGACTCCATGGACACCGTGCAGAAGCTTTCCGCGTATTTCCGGGAGCAGGAGATCGGCGTCAGGGTCATCGGCATCCCCAAGACCATTGACAACGACCTCTGCGTCACCGACCATACGCCGGGCTTCGGCTCCGCGGCAAAATATGTCGCCACGACCATGCAGGAGATCATCCGCGACAGCTCCGTTTACAGCATTCCCTCCGTCACGATCGCAGAGATCATGGGCAGACACGCAGGCTGGCTGACCGCCTCCGCAGCGGTGCTGCACAAGCTCGGAGAGGCCGCCCCGCATCTGATCTATGTGCCGGAGGCGGAATTCTCGCTGGAAAAATTCATGCGGGATGTCCGCAGCGAAATGGCCAAGCACAAGGCCGTGATCGTCGCTGTCTCCGAGGGCATCGAGGTGCCGGAGGGCGTACAGTCCGGCGTGGTCGATAACTTCGGGCACAAGTATCTGTCCGGCATCGGCAGTTATCTGGAACGGGCCGTCCGCAGCGAGATCGGCTGCAAGGTGCGCTCCATTGAGCTGAACGTCATGCAGCGCTGCTCGTCGCATCTCTGCTCCCGCACGGATATCGACGAATCCGAGGCGATCGGTGCGGCGGGTGTCCGCTGTGCGCTGCGCGGCGAGACCGGTAAGGTCATGGTATTCCGCCGCCTGCACGATATGCCGTACACCGTGATGATCGGGACGGCGGATGCGTCCGAGGTCGCAAACAAGGAGAAATCCCTGCCGCGCTCGTTTATCAATGCAGCGGGCAACAACATCACCGAGGAAGCCCTCCGCTACTTCATGCCGCTGATCCAGGGTGAGCTGGTCATCCAGATGAACCACGGCATCCCGGCACATTTCACGATCCAGGAATCTCTGCTGAAATAACACAAAGCCCCCGTGCACTTCGCCGCTGCACGGGGGCTTTCTTATGGTAGTGGAAAAGAGAAAGGGTAAATTCACACATCATCGGAGGCGGCAGGGGTCGCCGCCTTCGGTCAGAGGGATTCGCGAAAAAACATTACAGTGCATTCACATAGCCGTCACGGACAGTGTTGCCGTCATGGCAAAGTCCGCTGCCGGAGTAGTCGATCATGTGATCGCAGAAGATCCAGTAATCAGAACCGTTCACTTCCCCGCTGCCGTCCCAGTCTGCTGCAGCTTTGACAAAGCCCTCATTCTCATTGGAACGGAAGTGGTTGTAGCAGATTGCGGACATCTCAGCACCGTCAGCCTTGCAATCAAAGGAAACGCTGCCGGAAGCACTGGAATAATAGAAGCTGTCACCGTCCAGGGAGACATAGGAATCACCGTTTGCATCACCGGCTTTGATCGGGCGTGCTACATACTGGAAGTACCATGCCTTACCGCTGTTGTTGAAGGACTTATTGGACACTTTGTAGGAATAGGTCTTATTGTATCTGATGTAGCCGTTTTCATCGACTTCGCAGGCCCTGATGGTGCCGTTGGTCACCTTGGTGATGAAGATGGTCTTTAAGGTACTGCCGTACTTCACAGTGACCTGATCACCGATGCGCGGGATATAACGGAAGTAGTTGTAGGCCGAGGAGCTGGTCACTTCCTTCATTTCCATAAAGTTAGAAGTGTTGTACACATATCTTGCGACCTTTCTTGCAAATGCCTTACCGTCAGACACGTTGGCACCGTGGCCGAGACCGCTGTAATTGCCCTTCTGGAAACCGGTCTTGCAGGTCTGTCCCCAGATCTCCTTGCGGGTCTCAAAGCTGTAGCTGTTCCATTTGACATTTGCCTTTGTGCCGTAGCAGCCGCTCAGGTAGGTCGTGATGTTGTTCACATACTCGTAGCCTTCGCAGGTTCTCGTCGGAACCGATGTGTAGGTGGCTGCCGATGCCGTGATTGCCTGTGCTGCGCTGATTGCGGTGATCGCAGCCATCGCCGCTGCTGCGATCTTGGTCTTTCTGAGTTTCATTTCTTTCACCTCATCTAAATATTTGCACACCCGTCTGCGTTTTGCGCATCCGAATGCGCATGTTCAGATTATACCACAAGTTGAAATTTGTGTCAATATAATTGAATGTATTTTAATAATTATTTGATTATAATTTATTTGCAAAATTGAATATTGTAGGCGTGAAGCTGAAATTTCTCTTAATAATATACGTTTTGTTGTTTCCGATGCGAGAAAATATCAAAACAATCTGATTTTTCAGTGCTATGGCGATATTGCGAAATGAAACATTATTTAATCATAACATTTTCAAGCAGGGACTAAAAAATTCAAACATAGTATGCAGGAAATTTACTGCAAAATTGCAAACAAAACAACTTTCATATCCTATGACCGAAGATGTATTGTTCGGCAGCCATATTATTACGAACTGTAAATTAAACATCCTTAACAATCAGCACGGAATTACGAATTGTAAATATCATGCTATTTAGCAGAACGCATCCGGTTCGGATACCGTTCCGGTTCCCGTTTTGCATCCCCGAAAGATTTTTCCGATTTTTTCAAAATAGGGGTTGACAAACGGGAGAAAATGTGCTATAATAGATTCTGTTGTGAGGGTGTAGCTCAGTTGGTTAGAGTACCTGCTTGACATGCAGGGGGTCATCGGTTCAAGTCCGCTCATCCTCATCCTAACCGAAAGCATCTGCTGAAAAGCAGATGCTTTTTTCATGTCTGAGAAATCCGCTTTTTCACAGCAGAAATATAAAATACCCGCACAGCATCCTCAGCCGTGCGGGTATCTTGTTGTTCAGCTTGCGTACTTGGAGTCGATCTGGAAGTATTCCTCCATCGTCAGGCCGCTGTCCGTGATCTTCTTCGCCCAGTCCTTGCCGACATAGCGGATATGCCACGATTCGTACTGATAGCCCGTGATGTTCTCCTTGCCCTTCGGATAACGGAGAATGAAGCCGTATTTCCAGCAGTTCTCCGCGAGCCACTTGGCTTCGGGCGTATTGTCGAAGCCGGAGCCGGCGCAGTTGATGTCGATCGCCAGACCCGTCTGGTGCTCGGAGTGACCCGGCCGCGCGGAATAGGTATCCGCAGCCGCCTGCCCGTCGCGGGCACAGTAGTTCTTGTAGAGCTGATCCTGCGTTTCGTAGGAGCGGAAATCGGAGACGGATTTCAGCGTCAGTCCGGCAGCGGCTGCATCCTTCAGCATCTCGTCATAGGCCGCCTTGGTCTCCGGCGTCATCGCACCGGGGTTGTATTCCTTCGGCAGCGGATAGCTCTTGTTGACGATCATCAGCCCCTGAATGTAGGTGATGCCGTCCTTGATCTCGATATCCGTGCGCTTGCCGTTCGCATCGACTGCGGTCGTATAGGTCACAGCCGGATCGGTGCTGCCGGGTGCGGTCGTGGGCGGTGCCGTCGTCGTGACAGCCGTGGTCGTGACCGGCGCGGTCACCTTGACCTTGACCTCCGCAAAGACAGCAGGATTATTGACCGAGGAAACCTTGATCGTGCAGTTGCCCGTTCCGACCGGCTTGATCCGGCCGAGGTCATCGACAGTCGCGACATTCTTGTCAGAGGTTTCCCATTTTTCGGAGACGTCCTTTGCGTCAGCCGGTTCCATTGTCACCAGCGGCATCACAGTGTCATCGCCGACCTTCATCACCGCTTCGTAGAACGAAAGCTTGATGCCGGTCACGGTGCCCGGTGCAAGGGTCGTTTCCGCAGTCACAGTTGTTTCGGTTTCCGTCGTCGTCACCTCCGTGACGTCGGTTCCCGCGCCGGAGATATCGGTGACCTCTGCGACCGGCGGCGTGTTTTCGCCGGTGTTCGGCTTATCCTGCGAGAAGATCAGCCAGAGCCCGCCGCCGATTCCGGCTGCGGCGAGCAGCAGCAGACCGAGCAGCGGCGCGGATGCTGCGGATTTCTTCTTCCGTTTGTTTTGCGCAGGTCTCTGCCCGTTCGGCGCGGGTCTGCGGCCTGCATTCGGATTGCGGCTGCCGTTCGCGGGACGACCGCCGTTCGGATTGCGTTTTGCTTCAGCCATTTTGTTTATCCTTTCTGTTATTATATACAGAACATGCAGTTCTGTTGCGTACTTTTTTATTATAGCACACTCAGTTGAAAAATGCAACGGAATACAGAAAATTTCAACTAAATTTAATAGCAGGTAGAACCGGCACCCGTTTTTTGTACGGGCAGCAGCGGCGAAAAGGCTTTTATGCAGTTCGCCCATTGTGTTTTTCGGCAGAATGTGATATAATAGCCATGAACCAAACCGATGAAGGAGGAATCCGCATGACCGATCAGGAGCTCAGCCTGAAGAAAGAGGAATTTCTCAGCATTTACAGGGAAAACATCACCCGCAAGGGCGCCGATAAGCTGCTGGAATATCTGCTTTCCGAGGAGAGCGATTTCTTCACCGCGCCCGCATCCACGCGCTATCACGGCGCATACGAGGGCGGCCTGCTGGTGCACTCGCTGAATGTGTACCACAATCTGACGGAATATCTGGCGCGCAGCCGCTGCAGCGAGGTCTTTCACATTCCGGAGTATTCCGCGGAAAGCATCGCGATCTGTGCGCTGCTGCATGATCTCTGCAAGATGAATTTCTATACCGTCGATTACCGCAATGCCAAGAATGAAAAGGGCGTCTGGGAAAAGGTGCCCTATTACAAGATCGACGACCGCCTGCCCTACGGACACGGCGAAAAATCCGTGTTCCTGATCCAGTTCTTCATGCACCTGCGCAAGGAGGAAGCCATGGCGATCCGCTGGCACATGGGCTTCTCCGGCCCGGAGGATCAGAACACCGTCGGCAGAGCACTGGAAATGTACCCGCTGGCCTTCGCGCTGCATGTCGCGGACATGGAGGCAAGCTATTTCTTAGAGGGCACTGTCTGAACGCGCATATCTCCGGAAGAATCCGGCAAGATACATATATATGACCCGAAGGCGTGCGTCTGTCCGCCTTCCCGCACCTGACCCTCTGACAGATACAAGGAGTGTGACTGAAATGTCCTGGGAACAGAATGCTTTGTTTTATCACATCTATCCGCTCGGATTGTGTGGTGCGCCGTGGGAGAATCCCGGCGGCGAGCCCGTCAGCCGGATCGACAGGATCCATGCGTGGATCCCGCACCTGAAAAAGCTGCATGTCAATGCGGTGTATTTCAGCCCGCTGTGGGAATCCGGCACGCACGGCTACGATACGCATGATTATACGAAGCTCGACCGCCGCCTCGGCACAAATGCCGACTTCGCAAGGCTCTGCGATGCGCTCCACGCAAACGGCATCCGCGTCGTGATCGACGGCGTGTTCAATCATGTCGGACGCGGCTTCTTCGCGTTTCAGGATGTGCTGAAAAACGGGCAGAACTCCCCCTATTGCAGCTGGTTCTGCAATCTGTGGTTCGGCGGCTCCAACCGCTTCGGCGACCCGTTCTCCTACGAATCGTGGCACGGCTGCGAGGAGCTCGTCAAGCTGAATCTGAAAAATAACGATGTGGTCAATTATCTGGAATCCGCGATCCTCGGCTGGATGGATCAGTTCCATATCGACGGCATCCGCTTTGACGCCGCGGACTGCATCGACCACGATTTCTTTCGCCGCATCCGGCATACGATCAAAAGCAAAAATCCGGACTGCTGGCTCATGGGCGAGCTGATCCACGGCAATTACGCGCAGTTCGCAAACCCGGATATGCTCGATTCCTCGACGAATTACGAATGCTGGAAGGGCATCTGGTCGTCGCATAACGACAAGAATTATTTTGAGATCAACTACGCGATAAACCGCCAGCAGGATATCTACCGGAATCTGCTGCTCTATAATTTCGCGGATAATCACGACGTTGCGCGTCTGGCGACACAGCTGCGCGACAAGCGTCATCTGCCGCTGGTTTACGCGCTGCTCTACGCGATGCCGGGCATCCCGTCGCTGTATTACGGCTCGGAATTCGGCATCGAGGGCGAAAAGCAGCAGGGCTCCGACGCGAATCTCCGGCCTGCGCTGGATATCGCGGAGATGCACCCCGAACAGAATCCGCTGACGCAGTTCCTGTACCGGCTGGGCGCGGCGTACATGCTGAAGCCCGCGCTGCATACCGGCAGCTTCCGGACGGTCGAGGTGCGGAACCAGCAGCTCGTGTTCTGCCGCGGCGAGGGCGATGACGCGGTCTACTGCGTGCTGAACCTCTCCGATCAGCCGAGCGGTCTGCCGCTGCCGATCGGCGGCGACGGCTGGTGCGACCTGCTGACCGGCGCTCATGTTGAGGCGACCGGCGGCATCACGGCGCCGGCGTTCTCTGCCATGTGGATCGCGAAGGCGACGCCGGAGGAGCTGCAGCGCATGACTGCCGATGACGTATCCGCAGAGGACGCATTTGCGGCGGACGCGATCGCAGAAACGGCGCAGGATTCCGGTGATGAACCGCATCTCCCGCAGGAGCCCGAACAGCCTGCCGCTGAGCCGGAGATCCCGGCGGCACCCGCAGAAATGACTGCCGCAGAGCTGGTCTGGAAGCTGTCTCTGCTTGACCGCTGCATGACGCGGGAAAAGCTGACCGAAGCCTTCGGCAGAGAACCCGAAGATAAAAAAGAGGGCAGCAATGTCGTGTATGAATATCAGTTTGACGGCGGTGTGACGCTGCGGCTTTGGGGAGACCCGATCCTCCGCGCCGCCCTGCAGTCCGGCGACCGCGCCTTCGAGATCGTGCTGTAGGTATCGCTTCGCGATGATTTAGAATGGGGCTCCGCCCCAAACCCTGCCAAAGGGACACTGTCCCTTTGGAATCCCGTTATGAATAACAAAAAGGACGCTGATGATGAAATCGGCGTCCTTTTTTCATTTTCAGTTGTGCTTGCGGCGGGCTTCAGCGCTGGGAGCGATAACTTCAAAGAAGCCGCCCCGCGGCGTGTGCTGCGATTGTTGGGAGAGCTTCGCTAACCGCCCCCGGAGGGAACTGCCCGGTTTCGCTGTGCGAAACGTGGGGCTCCCCGCCGCCCGCTTATCCGAATAAAAATGCGCCGTCGGCGTTTTTCAGCACGAACATTTCGCCGTTGGTGATGATCGGCACAGCCTCCTCGTCGCCCTCATAGAGCGCATACAGCGTAAACAGCACATCATGCATCTCCGAAGCATCCTTCTTCGTGCTTTCAACGAACGCGTCGTCAAAGATGCCCGCCCTGGAATAGGCATTGAAGAAATCGTCAAGATCCTCCTTCTCAGGCGGATAGTATTCGATCTGCAGCTCCGTCAGCTTCCAGCTGTCATAGCCGTCCTCATCAAACTGCGTACAGAGATCCTCGCGGAAGGTCGTTTCCGGATCCGTGCCCTGCGATTCCAGAAATTTGCCGTAGCTCTCCTGATAAGGCGGATACACGGTTTTCTGATACGCCGCATAATCCTTGTGTTCGATCGCCTCGAAATATGCCTTCATCAGGTCGGCATATTCCTGATCCATGCCGTTTCCGCAGGTGACCTTCAGGCCGTCCGTCTGCTCTGTGCGCTCTCCTGCGGAGGAACCGCCCTGCGCCGTATTGCTGCAGGCCGTGCAGCAGAACGCCGTCACCGCCGCGCAGCAGATCCCAATGATCCGTTTCATCATACATCCCTCCGTCAGGTATAGATCAGATACCATGTATCCTTGTATTTCAGCGCAAACAGCCGCTCGCCCTCGATCAGCGAATCCGTCTCGCCGTGGATGCCCGCGCCCTTGTCGCAGAAGTAGCGGTCAATTGTCAGCTCATAGAATGCCTGCAGTTCCTTCGTGACAGGCTCCTGACCGCTGTCCTCCGCAAGCTGATCCAGCATCAGATAAAGCGCGTCGTAGTCCTCGGAAACGCCCTGTTTTGTGACCATTTCCGTGATATCAAGCAGCGCAAAATCAAATTCGCCGCCGTGGAGCGACTCCATGGCATCATGCGTATTTTTCACGACATCCGCATCGGTATACTTGCCCTCGTAGACCGTTTCCAGCTCGTAATCATGATACAGCGGAAACAGCACCGCGGAAAATTCCTCTGCATCATTCTCCTGCAATGCGTGATAATAATGGCCGAGCTTTTCCGCAAGCGCATCCTCAATGAACCGCCGGTCATACTGCAGCGGCACGGAAAACTCCGTGTTCTTGATGAGCGTTGCGCCGTAGGGCATATCGTCCTCGGTCATATTGAGGCTGCTGCTGTCTGAATTTCCGCAGCCCGTCAGCGGACAGGCCGTCAGCAGCAGGGCACCCGCAAGCGCAATGAATCTCCGTTTCATATTCATTCTCCTTTTTGTTCTGCCGGATCATGCATCCTCCAGCATAATCAATTCCTCCAGCAGATCGTCCAGCTGCTGCCGGATCTCCTCCAGCCGCAGACAGACCTGCTGCATCTTCTCATAATCACCCGCAACGGCAGGGTCGGAAAGCGATTCCTGCAGCGTGTTCTGCTCCGCCTGCAGATCGTCCATTTCCTGCTCGATGCGCTTTTGCTCGGCGCGGCGCTTCGCTTCCAGACTGCGCTGCTCCTTGGAACGGTAGCCGGACTTTTTGTCCTCCTCGGCCTTTCTGCGCTTTTCCTCTGCCGCGGCAGTCTGCTCGGCCTCGGTTTTCCGGCGGATCTGTTCCTGATAGGCCGTGAATCTGCCCTTGAACCGTTCCAGCGTGCCGTTCTCCATAACGAACAGATTGTCCGCGATGCGGTCAAGCAGATAGCGGTCATGGCTGACGAACAGGATCGTGCCGTCAAAATCGCAGAGTGCCTGCTCAAGAATTTCCTTTGTCGCAAGGTCAAGGTGGTTCGTCGGCTCGTCGAGCAGCAGCACATTGCCGTGCTCCATCATCAGGATCGCAAAGCAGAGCTTGGCGCGCTCGCCGCCGGAGATCACGCCGGTCTCCTTAAAGACATTCTCGCCGGTCAGTCTGACCTGTCCGAGCAGGCTCCTGACCTCAAAATCGCTGAGCGCCGGATAGCGGTCGTGGAGCTCGTCAAAAACCGTTGCATAGGGGTTGAGGCTTTCGCTCTCCTGCTCAAAGCAGCCGAGCCGCGTGCCCGCTGCCCAGCGGACAAGTCCCTTGTGCGGCAGGATATTCCGCAGCACCTTGAGCAGCGTCGATTTGCCCGCGCCGTTCTCGCCGATAATGCCGATCTTCTCGCCGCGGCGCACCGTGAACGAGAGATTGTCCATGAGCGTTTTCTGCTGCGTCCCGCTGCCGACGGTCAGGTCAATGCCCTTGACCTCCAGCAGGTCGATCGGCGGCACGACGCTGTATGTAAACTGCAGCCGCGCCTGCTTGTTCGCCGCGTACGGCTTGTCGATGCGCTCCATTTTTTCGAGCTGCTTTTCGCGGGACTTCGCGGATTTCGCCGTCGATGCGCGCACCTTGTTCCGTGCGACATAATCCTCCAGCTTCGCGATCTCCCGCTGCTGCGCCTCGTATTCCTTCTGCTGCCGCTCCCGCGATTCCGCCCGCAGCTTCGTGAAGGCGGTGTAATTGCCCTTGTAGCGCGTCAGCTCGCCGCGTTCCAGCTCGCAGATGCTCGTGCAGAGGCGGTCGAGGAAAAAGCGGTCATGGCTGACGATCAGCAGCGCGCCGCGCCAGCCCTTGAGATAATCCTCCAGCCAGCCGACCGTCTGGAAATCGAGGTGGTTCGTCGGCTCGTCGAGGATCAGCAGATCGGGTGCTTCGAGCAGCAGCTTGCAGAGCGCGAGCCGCGTTTTCTCGCCGCCGGAAAATCCCCCGACCGTGCGGGATAAGTCCGCCTCCGAAAAGCCCATGCCGTAGAGCACGGTGCGGATGCGGACATCCGTCGTATAGCCGTCGTTGATCTCGAAATACGCGGAAAGCCGCGCATATTCGTCCAGTTCCGCATCGCTGAGGCCGCCGCTTTCCATTTTTGCTTCCAGTGCCTGCATGATCTGCTTTGCCTCGCGGAGCGGTGCAAAGGCACTGTTCATTTCCTCCTGAACGGTCTTGCTGCCGTCCAGCCCGGCATTCTGCGCCAGATAGCCGATCCGCAGATTCGGCGCCTTGGCGATCGCGGGCTCGTCGTGCTCAAAGGCATCGGGGAGCTCCTTCTCCGTCAGAATGCGCAGGAAGGTACTCTTGCCGCAGCCGTTGTCGCCGACCAGACCGATCCGGTCCTGATTTTCCACGGTCAGCGCGACCGACCGCAGAACGTGGTTATCCTGATAGAACTTGTTGATTCCGGTACATGAAATCAGCATACATACTCCATAATCTTATTGTTTCGTCTTGCGATTCACTCTTTACTGTTCACTGTTAACTTTTACAGCTCCACCTTGACCGCCGCAAAGCCGTAGGGCGGCAGCTTGACGTCATTGCCGCTGATCTCGCCGTGCACGACGTCGAACATTGTATAGCGGTCGGTGAACGGGGTCTTGTCCACGTTGAAGTGGATCTCGTGATCCGAGCGGTTCAGTGCGATGACCATGGCCTTTCTGCGGTGCTTTCTGTAGCGCGCAAACACGATATAGTCATCGTCCAGCGTGAGGAATTTCAGGTCGCCGTCCACAAAGACCTTCGAGAGATGCCGGATCCTTGCCAGCGTTCTCGTAAATTCGATCAGCTCCTGATCCTCATGCCCCCACGGATAGCAGCGGCGGTTGAACGGGTCGCCGTAGCCGTCCAGACCCGCTTCGTCGCCGTAGTAGATGCTCGGGACGCCGGGCAGGAAGAACTGCAGCACCATTGCGACCTTCAGCTTCTTCTTGCCGATGTCGTACTGCTGCGGGGTCAGGCGGCGTTCGGCTGCCCAGTCCTTGCTCTTGCCCTCGGAAGATTCCCCGCCGAGCACGGTGATCGCACGTTCAATGTCATGCGTCGAGACGAAATTCATCAGCACATCGACTGCGCATTTCGGATAGTTTTCGAGGATCGTCATGATCTGGCTGCGGAAGTCATACGGGCTGCAGCCGCCGAGATACTGCATGATCGCCGTCCGGAACGGGTAGTTCATGACAGAATCGAGCTGCGCGCCGAGCAGATACCGCCGCCGGATGCCGTAGGCCTCCTTGGTCGTCGCATCCTCCCAGACCTCGCCGATGACGACATGCTCGCCGTCCGCGCGCTTGACGCAGTCGTGCAGCCGTTCGAGGAACGCGTCGGGCAGCTCGTCGGCGACGTCCAGACGGAAGCCCGCCGCGCCGAGGCTCATCCAGTATTCGAGCACACCGCCCCTGCCGCAGATATAGTCGGTATATTCCGGCTGGTTCTCGTTGACATTCGGCAGCGTGTCGATCCCCCACCAGCTCTCGTAGCTGTTCGGATACTGGTGGAAGGTATACCACTTGTAGTAAGGGCTCTCCTGCGAGTTGTACGCGCCGACCGTGTCATACCGGCAGAACTTGTTGAAGTAGATGCTGTCCGCGCCGGTGTGCGAGAATACGCCGTCAAGGATCACGCTGATGCCGAACCGCGCCGCCTCCTTGCAGAGCCGTGCAAAATCCTGATTCGTGCCGAGCAGCGGATCGACCTGCCGGTAATTCGCCGTATTGTAGCGGTGATTCTCGTGCGCCTCGAAGATCGGGTTCAGATAAATGCAGGTGACGCCGAGGGATTCCAGATACGGAAGCTTCTGGACGATGCCCTCTAAGTCGCCGCCGAAATAGTCGTTGTTCCAGACATGCCCGTTCTGATCCGGACGGTACCACGGGGTCCCGCCCCAGTCGTCGCGGAGCACGCGGTCCTGCGGGATATTCTCATGCGGCAGGCCGCTCTTGCAGAAGCGGTCCGGGAAGATCTGATACATGATGCCGCCCTTCAGGAAGTCGGGCGTTTCATAATGCTCATCGTAGACCGTCAGCTGAAAGAGGTCGCCTTCCCCGATGACGCCCTCATGTGCGGCGGCCTTTTTGATGTAATACCAGCGTCCGCCTGCCATATACGAGAAGTAATAATAATGCACGCCGGGGATCTTCGCGGAGCAGGTCGCGGAATAGAGGATCTGATCTCCGCTTTCCGTGACCGTGTTCATCGGAATGAACCGCTCCTTCATGCCCGGACGGTAAAGCACGAGCATCGGATTTGTATCCGGCTTCGTTTCCCGCGGCAGACAGACCGTAAAAGTGCAGGGCTCATTCTGCCGCAGCGCACCGAACACGGATTTATACCGCCTGTCCCAGCTGTCATAGATTCGTTTCATGCCAATCCCTCTGATTCAATAGTGAACAGTGAAAAGTGAAGAATCAAGGTATCGCCTCCGGCGATGCTTTTCAGATCGTCCCCGCAGGGCACGCCGCATCTATTCACTGTTCGTTGTTCATTATTCACTTTCCGTGCCGCCGGCACCGAAAGAAAAGGGGGCGATCCTCTGACCGCCCACTCCCCACACGATATATATGATCTCCCTCCGCTCCGTTCCCCGACGGAACGGAGGGAAAATGCTTCTGCTTACAGATGCCAGATGTTCTTTGCGTATTCGGTCACGGCGCGGTCTGCGGAGAACACGCCTGCGCCTGCGATATTGTTCAGGCTCATCTTTGCAAAGCGCTGCTTATCCGCATAGCACTGTGCCGCATAGGCCTGCGCCGCACGGTAGCTGTCAAAGTCCGCGAGCACCATATACGGATCCTGCGTCCGGAGCGACTGTGCGATCTCCGGGAAGCGGTCTCCGTTGATGCCGTTGTTCATGCGGTCGATGCACGCGCGCACCATGCCGTGATTGCTGTAGATCTCCTGCGGATTGTAATGCGGCTTGCGGGAGTTGACCTCCTCGGTCTTCATGCCGAAGATGATGATGTTCTCATCGCCCGCCGCTTCCTTGATCTCAATGTTCGCGCCGTCCAGCGTACCGATCGTGACAGCGCCGTTGAGCATCAGCTTCATGTTGCCGGTACCGGAAGCCTCCGTGCCTGCCAGCGAGATCTGCTCGGAGAAGTCGGAAGCCGGCATCAGCATCTCGGAGAGCGTCACGCAGTAGTTCTCAAGGAACACGACTGCGAGCTTCTCGCTGATCTTCGGGTTCTTCCGGATCTCCTCGGAGATGCACCAGATCATCTTGATGATCTGCTTTGCGAGGTAGTAGCCCGGTGCCGCCTTTGCCGCGAAGATATAGGTCTTCGGTGCAAAGTCCATGTCCGGATTGTCCAGCAGCATCTGATAATCCGCGAGGATATTCAGTGCATTGAGGTGCTGCCGCTTATACTCATGCAGACGCTTGACCTGCACATCGAACACGCTGTCCGGATTCAGGATGATGCCGCTCTTAGACTTCACATACTTTGCAAATTCCGCCTTGTTCGCGCGCTTGACGGCCATGAGCTTTTTCAGCACCTTGGCGTCGTCCTGGAAGGCGCGCAGCTTTTCGAGGTCGGCTGCATTCTTCATGAAGCCGCTGCCGATCGTTTCCTTCAGCAGCGCGGTCAGTCCCGGATTGGACTGATACAGCCAGCGGCGGTATGCAATGCCGTTCGTGACATTCGTGAACTTCTGCGGTGCCGCGCGGAACTCATTGTGGAACACGGATTCCTTGATGATCTCCGAATGCAGCTTGGAAACGCCGTTGACGCTGTGCGAGGCCGCGACGCAGAGGGTCGCCATGTGGATCATGTTGTCCTTGATAATGGACATCTGCGTGGTCAGCTCGCTGTTCTGCGTATGCGCAAAGAGCTCTGCGCAGTAGCGGTTGTTGATCTCAACGATAATGGAGAAGATGCGCGGGATCACTCTGCGGACGAGGTTGACGTCCCATTTTTCAAGCGCCTCCGCCATAACGGTATGGTTCGTGTAGGCGAACACGCGCGTGGTGATATCCCATGCCTTTTCCCATGTATAGCCGCAGTCATCGAGCAAAATGCGCATCAGCTCGGGGATCGCAAGCGTCGGGTGCGTATCGTTGATGTGGATCGCGACCTTGTCCGCGAGATTGTCCAGTGTGCCGTAGACCGCCATGTGGTTGTTGACGATATCGCCGACGGCTGCCGCGCAGAGGAAATACTGCTGGCGCAGGCGGAGCGATTTGCCCTCGACATGGTTGTCGTTCGGATAGAGCACCTTGGAGATCGCGTTTGCGATCGAATTCTGCGCGAGCGCTCTGGAATAATCGCCCTGATTGAACATCGCCATATCAAAGCTCGGCGCCTTTGCCGACCACAGACGCAGCACGGAGACCGCATTGCTGTTGTAGCCGGACACATACATGTCATAGGGGATCGCCGTGACGGTGCTGTAATTCACATGGGAAACATGGTGATACTGCTGATCCCAGTATTCCTCAAGGTCGCCCTCGAAGTGCACCTCAATGGACTGCTCCGGCTTCGGATCGAGCCAGACCTCGCCGCCGGGGAGCCAGTTGTCGGGCAGCTCGGTCTGCCAGCCTTCCTCCAGCTTCTGCTTGAAAATGCCGTATTCATAGCAGATCGAATGTCCGGTCGCCGGATAGCCGGTCGTTGCAAGGCCGTCCAGATAGCAGGCAGCCAGTCTGCCGAGGCCGCCGTTGCCGAGTCCCGCATCCGGCTCGTAGTCGTAGATGCGGTCCAGCTTGATATCAAACTTTTTCAGGAATTTCTCAACGTCCTCCGCCAGATCCAGATTATAAAGGCTGGTCTTTAAGGATCTGCCCATCAGAAATTCCATCGAGAGATAGAAGATCTGCTTTTCACCGGTCGAGTTGACATGATTCATGAACTTCTGGCGCTTGGTCTTCATCAGCTCCGTCACGACAGCAGAGAGTGCAAGGTAGATCTGCTTGTCGCTCGCCTCATCCGGGGAGACATTGAACTGTGTCTGGAGCCGGTTCAGGAAATCCTGCGTCACCTTTTCGGAAAATTTGGACATGCTGAACTCCATTCTCCGGCGCGTCAAAATCATCGGTCTGCCGCTGACGGCACCGCTGGCCGCTGCGCCGGTTGCGCGGCTGCGGCGCAGAGCCTGCAAACAGCGCAGAACCCTGCAAACAATACCAATTTATTATACCCCATTCACGCAGAAAATGCAATAGCTGAATTAAACAAATTCCGCAGGCGAAAACAGTGAAAAGTCAATACCGGAGCCGATTTTCGGCCCGCTGAATTATGCATATCGCACAAAGACTTTTTCTATAAAACACGGAACGCTTCGTCCGCGCCTGCCGTTTTTTGTTCAGAACCGCAAAAACCCGGGATTCAGGCGGTTTTTTCGCATTTCAGGCGGATTTCTCCGTTTTATCCGGATATCGCGGAGCGGGATGCTTCATTTTTGTGTGTTCTGATTTCAGTCGTCCCCAGCATGAAGGCTGTTGACCGCCCAGAGTGCGAGCTGATCCCAGTCCATGGCCGCCAGCTTATGCGCCGCACGGCCGATCGTCTCGCGGCTGCCGAACGACGAGAATCTGAGCCAGCCCTCGCCCTGCACGCCGAAGCCCGCGCCCGGAGAGGTCACGATGCCGTAATGCGAGAGCAGCAGCCCGAAGCAGTCCCAAGAGGCCATGTGATACGGACACTCCATCCAGACATAGGGCGCGTGCTCGCCGCCGGTCGTAAAGACGCCGCTCCGGTGCAGCGCGCTCCGGATGATATCGGCATTCTCCATGTAATACTGCACATCCTGCCGCACCTGCCGCTGACCCTCTGCCGAGAGCGCCGCCGCCGCGCCGCGCTGGACGATATACGAGGTGCCGTTGTACTTCGTGGACTGCCGCCGCATCCAGAGCTTGTGCAGAGACTGCCCGTCCTGCATCAGCGTCCGCGGCACGATGACAAAGCTGCATCGCACGCCGGTAAAGCCCGCCATTTTCGAGAACGAGTTGATCTCGATCGCGCATGTCTCCGCGCCGGCGATCTCGAAGATGCTCCGCGGGAGCGCCGCGCTGCGGATATAGGCTTCATACGCCGCATCGTAGATGATGCAGGCATTGTGTGCGCGAGCGTATCCGACCCACTGACGGAGCTGCGCCCGCGAATAGACCGCGCCGGTCGGATTGTTCGGGGAGCAGAGATAGATCAGGTCTGCGGATACGGCAGGATCGGGCATCGGCAGGAAGCCGTTTTCCTTCGTACCGTTCGCGAACAGGATCTTCCGTCCTGCCATGACGCTCGTGTCATAGAACACCGGATACACCGGGTTCGGGAGCAGCACCGCGGAATCCGGCGCGAACAGGTCGCAGAGGTTTGCGAGGTCGCTTTTTGCGCCGTCGCTGACGAACACATCCTCCGCGCCGATGCTGACATGAAAGCTGCGGTAATAGGCGGCGATCGCCTCCCGCAGGAACGGCTCACCCTGTACGTCGCCGTAGCCGTGGAACCGGCCGGCGTCCTGCATTTCCCGTGCGGCATCGGCCATTGCCGCACTGACTGCGGGTGCAAGCGGCCGCGTCACATCGTTGATGCCGAGCGAGAGGATCTCCGCCTCCGGATGCGCCTCCCGGAAATGCCGGACGCGCAGCGCGATCTCCGCAAACAGATAGTTCTGTTCAAGCTTCAGGATATTTTCATTGAGCTGCAAGCGCGCCCTCCTTTCGTCGGAATAACAAGCATACCGCCGCAGGATCGGATCGCTGCGGCGGTTTTCGGATCAGGTTTTCGGTTTGCCGATCTGTTTCAGATACTTCGACGGGTTCCGTTTCTTTTTCTCCTCATACATCTTGTTGTCGGCCAGCGTAATGAGCTGGAAGATCGTGCTGCCCTCCGGCGGCACGGTGATGCATGCACCCATGCTCAGGCTGAGCTGGTAGGGCGTGCCGGAATACGCATTGCAGATCTCGAGTCCCTTGAGGATCCTGCTGCGCAGTGCCGCAACATCCTCCTCGGTGTAATCCTCGCAGAATACAAAGAACTCATCGCCGCCGAACCGGCAGACGATCTCGCCGCGGGTGCAGGCGGTCTGCAGCAGTCCGGCAATGGAACGGAGCGCGCGGTCGCCCGCGGCGTGGCCGTAGGAATCGTTGATCGACTTCAGGCCGTCCATATCGGCGAACATGACCATGACGGAGCGGCGCTCGCGGATGCAGCGGTCGAATACGACCTGTGCGCTGCGCTTGAATCCGTTGCGGTTGAAGATGCCGGTCAGCGAGTCGATTGCATAGAGCTTATCCAGCTCCTCGACGATCTCATCAAGACACAGGATCTTGCGGAAATTTTCCAGCGTATTGCTGATCGTGATGCTCCACGAATGGAACATGGCACTGTTCATCGGGAACTCGGAATTGACGATCGCAAAATAACCGAGGCAGCGTTCCCGGAAATGCAGCGGCACAAAGAACAGATTGCGCGGGCGGTCGCTGTCGATGCGGAGCCGCGGCAGGATCTCGTCGGGGCTGAAGCTCGCGTCGGTCTGCTGGAACTCGCCGTCAAAATAGGCGATCGGCATGATCATTCTGCCGGAATAGCCCTCCGTGATATAGGTATCGGGATCGAGCACACCCGCATAGCCGCCCTCCTGCCGGATCTGGCGCACATGCCAGTTGTCGTTCAGGCAGAGGTAAAATTCCTCGCAGCCGGTCTTCAGCACAAACTGCTTCAATGTTTCGATATATTCATCCAGCCGGTCGCACTCGACCAGTGCGCATGCCATCTGGTTGTTCCGGGAGATATCCCTGAGCATCGCTTCGGTGGTCTGATAGCTGCGCTTTTTATAGGCATTGATATCCTCGGTATCGGCGGGCTCGCAGCCGCAGCTCTCCGAGAAGATCGGAACGGCATTGAGCAGTGCTCGGCGTTCCAGCGTCTCGCCTGCAGCATGGCGGCAGATCATCTCGCAGGCCAGCGCGCCGGACTGGATCAGCGGACGCTCGACCGTCGTCAGCGCCGGCGAGAAGTTCCGCGCCTTATAGGTATTGTCAAAGCCGGAGACGATGACGTCCTCCGGGCAGCGGATGCCGTTTTCCTCAAGGGTCAGCACCGCGGAAACAGCCATGGCATCGTTCGCGCAGACGATCGCCTGCGGGAAGCTGAGGCCGGAGCTGAGGAAGCTTTCGATCGCGCTTCTGCCGTCTCTGGAACGGAACGAGCCGTGATACACGCGCTCCGGCTCCAGCGGGATCTGATGCTCGCGGAGCACCCTGCAGAACGCCTCGAACCGCTCGGCACTCTCGGTATTGGAATCGGGGCCGGAAATGAAGTTCAGCCGTGTGACACCGTGCTCCTCGATCATGTGGCGCGTGATCTGCTCCATGGCAGAATCGTTCTGCACGCCGATATAATAGAGGTCCTCAAGCTCGCGGTCAATGCTGACAGCAGGGATGCCCGCTGCCCTGATCCGCCGCTGCAGCTCCTCGGCGATCTCGCCGGAGAACGTATTGGACAGCAGAATCGCGCCGTCGAACAGCGAAAAGTTCGGCAGCTCAAAAATGTTATACTCGCCCTGATCATACTTCGGATTCGGGAGGCTCCCGCTGAAGGCGATAAAGTGTGCGACATTGACCTGATGCTGGGCGGCATAGCGGTGGATACCGCGCAGAATGGACTGCTGGTATTCCTCGTCTATCCCGGATGCGATCACGGCGATCGTGAATTCGTAGCTGTATTTTGGCATAGGTTCACCTCATTGCATCGGAAAGCGTGCGTTCCGGTCAGAGACCCGTTTTTTACGGATTACATACAAATTCATTTTAGCACACCGGCAGGATTTTGTCAAGTTTCTTTATGCAGTCACGGGGGTTTTCGTCATTCTCACAGGATATCCGCATGATATTTGTGCAGGCTGACGAACGCCGGAAATATGCCGATTCCGGGGCGGTTTCCGGCCTGTACGGTCAAGCCCGGCATAATTGGCGACAAAACAACAGTTGATCGCACAATTTCACATTGCATGTACAGTATTGCTGTGCTATAATAAAAATGCAGATAAGAACAAGACTTATCACGAGCGACACGTTGCAGCGCTTCCGTTTTCCCGGCACACCCCTCCGTCGGGAACCCTCTCCGCGCGGGCGCACTGCAATGCAAAAGCAGATGCCGGTACACATCTGCTTTTTCCTGAAATCACTGCTTCGGCGGTGATTTTCTTTTTGCGGCGGAAGCAGACAACTTTTCAGATCTGTACAGACAGCTGTCGGGTATACCGTACATGTCTGCGTTCTCTGCGGGAATACAAAAGCAAGCAGCCCGGAAGCGGTCAGATGCCGTTTCCGGGCGTTGTGCGCGCTGCGACGGGGACTCCGCCCCTCGACCAAAACTTTTGTGAGGCTGCAAACCGTCAGCCTACTGCCCGACCGGCATTCTGATGCAAAAAGGACGCCGACTGTTTCGTCAGCGTCCTTTTGTTTGTTTTTCAGCACTTCCGGCGGGCTTCAGTATTGGGAGAAGTGACGCCAAAGAAGCCGCTTTAGCGGCGTGTACTTCGCTAATTGGGAGAGCTTCGCTCACCGCCCCCGGAGGGAAATGCCGGCGGGGGCTCCCCGCTTAACTCGTGAAGTGGAAGGTGATGATATCGCCGTCGGCGACCTCGTAGGTCTTGCCCTCCATGCGCACGACGCCCTTTTCCTTCGCCGCGACCATATTGCCGCCGTTCGCCATGAAATCGTCAAAGGAAATGACCTCCGCGCGGATGAATCCCTTTTCAAAATCAGAGTGGATCTTTCCGGCTGCCTGCGGAGCCTTCGTGCCCTTTTTGATCGTCCATGCGCGGCACTCGTCCGCACCGCCGGTCAGATAGGAGATCAGTCCGAGCAGCGCATAGCCCGCATGGATGATGCGCGTCAGGCCGGATTCCTCCAGACCGAGATCGGCAAGAAACATCTTCTGCTCCTCCTCGTCCATATCGGAGATCTCCGCCTCGATCTGTGCGCAGATCGGGAACACGGCAGCGTGCTCCGCCTCCGCGATCGTCTTGACCGCCTGAAAATGCGGGTTGCTGTCCAGATCACCGGAGAAATCGGCCTCGGAGAGATTCGCCGCATAAATGACCGGCTTTGCGGTCAGCAGCGGGGTCTCCAGAATGACAGCCAGCTCGTCCTCGGTGCAGTCGAAGCTGCGGGCGGGCTTGCCGTCAGAGAGATGCTCCAGCAGACGCTTCAGCAGTTCAACATCCGCAGCGTATTTCTTGTCGCCCTTGGCAAGCTTGGCGGTCTTGTCAATGCGGCGTTCGATCAGCTCGATATCCGAGAAAACCAGCTCCAGATTGATGACCTCGATATCGCGCTTGGGGTCAATGGAGCCGTCTACGTGGACGATGTTGTCGTCCTCAAAGCAGCGCACGACATGGATGATCGCATCGACCTCGCGGATATCCGCAAGGAAGCGGTTGCCGAGACCCTCGCCCTTGGACGCGCCCTTGACCAGTCCCGCGATATCGACGAACTGCAGCGTCGCGGGGGTAAACTTTTTCGGCTGATAGATCTCCGCCAGCTTTTCGAGCCGCGCATCCGGCACGGACACGATGCCGACATTCTTGTCGATCGTGCAGAACGGGTAATTTGCGGATTCCGCGCCGGCATTCGTCAGCGCGTTGAACAGGGTGCTTTTGCCGACATTCGGCAGACCGACCATTCCGAGTTTCATGAAAAATGATTCCTCCTGATATGTATAATTGACCGGGGATTCCGGAATTTTGCTTATTTCCGCAGCTTTTTCTCATGCAGTGCGCGGTACAGAAGCACCGAGCCGACCGCTATACCGGCGGCTGCCGCCGTCATGCAGAGCACCTTTTTCACGGCTGCCGCAGAATCGCTGCGCGGCGCAGAACGCTTTGCATGATTCGGATAACCGGATGCAAACACGATATTATAACGCTGCGGGCTGCCGGTTTCCGGCGGATCGGGATTGAGTGCCTCACAGGCGGCCATGTCCATATCGGGAATGCCCGCGACCGTGCAGACCGCGCCCGCCGCTACGAACCGGAAATGCAGCTCTGCCGCGGCCTCCGGTGCCGTGAACGGGATGCCGTAAAGCAGCCAGTGATTTTTCTCGAGGATCGGCTTGGTGCGGCCGCGGTTCAGCGGAAAGCTGAGCCTGTCCTCCCAGTCGTCGCCGAAAATTTCGAGCGCACAGGTCTCGCTCTGACGGCTGTTCTCGCCGCCGTTGAGCCAGAAGCAGAAGCGGTATTCCGCGCCGGGCTCTAGCCAGCCGGTCTCAACGGGGATCACGGAGCTGATCGCAGACCATGCCGTGCCCCAGTCTCCGAGCTGCCATGCGTCGGCTGTTTTGCCGGAGAAGCCGGTCACTTTGCGCATTTCGGCTTCGTTGCCGGAGATCATGGGATCCGGCTCCCAGCGTTCGGGACAGAAAAACAGATCGGTCATCCCGCACACCGCCTTTCCAAAAGTCATACACTGATATTATACTCTAAACGTCATAATCTGTCAAGCACGAAGCCAGCCACATGGGCTCCGGGGCAAGCTCTACTGAACGTAGAGTTGCAGGTTTCAGGCGGATTTCTGCGCTCCGTAGATTGACAATTCCGGCAGGATGCCGTATGATAAAGCTATCAAGACAGACAGGAGGTTGATCCTATGGATCAGATTCAGATCGGAAAATTTATCGCATCAGAGCGCAAGGCACACAGTCTGACACAGCAGCAGCTCGCCGACATGCTGAACATCAGCAACAAGACCGTCTCCAAATGGGAGTGCGGCAAAGGACTGCCGGATGTCTCTATGCTTCGTCCGCTTTGTCAGGCACTTGAGCTTGATCTCAACGAGCTGCTTGCAGGCGAACATCTGGACGCTTCCGTCAGACAGAAACAGGCAGAGGAAAATGTGCTCCGGCTGCTGGCAGAGCAAAAGGCACAAAAGCACTCCAAAATGCGTCTGCTGTACGGTGCGGTCGTCATGAGCGCGCTTTCCATGGTCATTGTAATCGTGCTGATCGGTGTCTATACAGAGATCATCCCGGTACCGGTCAAGGTGTTCCTGGCAGCGTTCTTCGGCGGCACAATGGGGCTGACGATCTTCCTGATGCTGTATCAGGAGCATGCTCTTTTGCACTATAGATGTACCAAATGCGATACAGTTTTCGCACCGAGGCTGCTGCCGCTGATGCTCGCGCCGAGAAGGGTGCGCAGTCGTTGGCTGAAATGCCCGCACTGCGGCAAAATCGTTCGCTGCGAGCCGGAATACGGCGAATCTTCTCAGAACAGTGTCAGCTGCTCCTGATCGGGCGGACATTCTTTCAGATACGCAAACACCGCATCCGGCTTGTACAGGATCCCGTGCGCCTCGCAGGTGTCCGCAAACATCCGCATCAGCCTTGCATGATTCGGGCTGACGACCTCGTAGGCGTCGCCGAAGGTCTGCTCGTAGCGGCGGCGCAGTCCGGGGAAATGCCGGTCGAGCGCCGCATAGAAATATTCGCGGTCGCCCTGCCGGAGCGTCACGCCGATGCCGAAGCAGACGATGCCCTTCACCTGCGCGTCGACGCAGTACCGCAGAATGCCGCGCAGGTTTTCCTCGGTATCGTTGAGAAAGGGCAGCAGCGGCGTCAGCCAGACGACCGTCGGGATCTGATGCGCCCGCATCGTTTCGAGCACTTCAAACCGCCGCGCCGTCGTACAGACATGCGGCTCCAGTATCCGGCAGAGGTTTTCGTCCGCGGTCGTCAGTGTCATCTGCACGACCGCTTTTTTCTGCTCATTGATCTGTTCCAGAATATCCAGATCGCGCAAAATCAGGTCGGATTTCGTGAGCACCGCCGCCCCGAAGCCGTACCGCGCGATCAGCTCCAGACAGCGGCGCGTCAGCCGCAGGTCTTTTTCCGGCGGCATATAGGGGTCGCTCATGGAGCCTGTCCCGATCATGCATTTTCTGCGCTTGGAACGGAGTGCCTGTTCCAGCAGCTCCGGCGCATTCTCCTTGACCTCGATATCCTCGAAATCATGCGTAAAATGATAGCATTCGCTGCGGCTGTCGCAGTAAATGCAGCCGTGCAGACACCCGCGGTAAATGTTCATGCCGTTCTGCGCGGACAGGATCGTTTTCGCTGTTACGGTATGCATACGATCGTTCGTTCAGGATTCTTCCGCAGGCGGGGAGGAAACGCTCTGTTTCTGCTGCGCCCGCTTCATCATCAGGATTATTACATCCAGAATGCGGTGCGCGGCATCCTCTTTGGACATCTTCGCCAGCTCGATCTCTCCGTCTGCCGTGATGAGCGTCAGGATGTTCGTGTCCGTGCCGAAGCCCGCGCCCTCCTTCCGCAGACTGTTCGCGCAGATCATGTCGCAGTTCTTGGACCGCAGCTTCTTCCGCGAGTTTTCGATGACATTTTCAGTCTCCATGGAAAAGCCGCAGAGGAACTGTCCGTCCTGCTTGTGCGCGCCGAGATACTTCAGGATGTCCTCCGTGCGCTTCATCTCAATGCAGAACGTGCCGTCGGATTTCTTGATCTTCTGGTCTGCCGTTGTGACCGGCGTATAGTCCGAAACGGCAGCCGCCTTGATGATGATGTCCGTGTCCGCCGCGCGGGAAGTGACCGCCTCAAACATATCCGCAGCGGAAACGACCGGCACGACCTCCGTGAACAGCGGCGGTGCAATGTCGGTGTGTGCGGCGACCAGCGTGACCTCCGCGCCGCGGCGCATCGCAGCCTGCGCGACCGCAAAGCCCATTTTGCCGGACGAATGGTTCGTGATGAACCGCACCGGATCAAGCGCCTCCCGCGTAGCGCCCGCCGTCACGAGCACCTTTTTGCCGGCAAGATCCTTTTCGCAGGCGATCTCCTTCATAAGATACTGGAACAGCACGCCTTCCTCCGGCATTCTTCCGTCGCCGATATCGCCGTTCGCAAGTCTGCCGGTATCGGGCACGGCGATCTCATAGCCGAAGCGTGCAAGCTTCTGCAGATTGTCCTGCACGATCGGGTTGTGATACATATTGTGATTCATTGCGGGAACGATGATCTTTTTGCAGGTGCAGGCCATGACGGTCGTCGTCAGCATGTCGTCCGCAATGCCGTTCGCGATCTTGCCGATCACATTGGCCGAGGCCGGCGCGACCATGACGACATCCGCCTGCTTGGCGAGCGCGACATGCTCGACGCTGTACTGGAAATTGCGGTCAAAGGTGTCGATCAGGCATTTGCGGCCTGTCAGCGTTTCAAAGGTGATCGGATTGATGAACTGCGTCGCGTTCTGCGTCATCAGTACCTGAACGTCACAGTGCAGCTTCGTCAGCATCCGGACAAGGTTCGGGATCTTATAGGCGGCAATGCTGCCGGTCACGGCAAGCACGGCGGTTTTACCTTTCAGCATGGGGATACCTCCTGTCAGACGGTGTTTTCGCGGTGAAACTGATTATATTATATCATGCGGCGCCGGAAAATGCAATGATTTCAGAACGAAAAATCGACCCGGAAAGCGTCCGGAGAGCATGACGGACACGGAGACTGCCGCGGATGCCGCATTCAGCTGCATAAGAAAAAAAGCACAGACCTGCCGGTCCGTGCTTTGTATCATATCGTATAACAGCCGTGCGATTCAAACGCATTGCACTGTGCAAGCAGCTCCGCGAGCGTCAGTCTGTCCATATACTCGCGCATGTGCCGGTTGATCTGATCCCACAGGCAGACCTTGAGATTCATGCGGATGCCGTCCTCCGCATCCGGCTCCGATACATCGGCCAGAATACTGCTGTCCAGCGCATTGAGCACATCGGCGATCCGGATACCGGAAGCAGCCCGCGTCAGGGAATAGCCGCCGTTTTTTCCTTTGGAGGCAGAGATCAGATCCGAGCGGCGCAGCTGAAGCAGAATCTGCTCCAGATATTTCGGGGAAATGCGCTGCCGCTTTGCGATCTCGGCGGTCACGGCCTTTTTGCCCTGTTCATGCTGGATCGCAATGTCCGCGATCGCCGCAAGGCCGTATTCTGCTTTCGTATTGAATCTCATTGACTGCCTCCTTTTCCGTGTTTTATGCGCGCGGCATTTTGGTTCTGATCGCGCTCAGGCGTTCGAGTGCCTCATTCAGTGTTTCGTTCTTCTTCGCAAAATGCAGCCGGATATACCGGTTTTCGGGCTCTTTGAAGAAGCTGGAACCCGGCACCGCGCCGACGCCGACATGCTCCGCGAGCTTCTCGCAGAAGTCAAGGTCGCTCGCATAGCCGTACTCCGACACATCAAGCAGAATGTAATACGCGCCCTCCGGCACGGTATGCGAAATGCCGATGCGGTCAAGTCCTTTGAGGAACAGGTCGCGCTTTTCGGTGTATTCCGCCTGCAAGCCGCGGTAGTAATCGTCGCCGAATTTCAGTCCGGTGACGGCTGCTTCCTGCAGGGGTGCCGCCGCGCCGACCGTCAGGAAGTCGTGCACCTTTTTCACGGTATCAATGATCTCCGGCGGCGCAATGACGTAGCCCAGACGCCAGCCGGTAATGGAATACGTTTTTGACAGCGACGAGCACGAGATCGTCCGCTCCCACATGCCCGGAAGCGATGCCATATAGGTATGGGTATGCGGCGCGTAGAGGATGTGCTCGTACACCTCGTCCGTAATGACAAAGGTGTCGTATTTCTTCGCAAGATCGGCAATAATGAGCAATTCCTCACGGGTAAAGACCTTGCCGCAGGGGTTCGACGGATTACAGAGGATCAGCGCCTTCGGGTGCTGCCTGAATGCCGCTTCGAGCACATCTGCATCAAAGGTAAATGCGGGCGGCACGAGCGGCACATAGATCGGCTCCGCACCGGAAAGGATCGTATCTGCACCGTAATTCTCGTAGAACGGGGAAAAGACGATCACCTTGTCGCCGGGATTCGTCACGCTCATCATCGCGGCCATCATCGCTTCGGTGCTGCCGCAGGTCACGACGATCTCGCCGTTCGGGTCGATCGGTCTGCCCATGAAATGCGCCTGCTTTGCGGCAAGTGCCTCGCGAAAATTCTGTGCGCCCCATGTGATCGAATACTGATGAAAGTCCTCTTTCGTTACTTCGGCAAGGCGGTCGAGGATCTCCTTCGGCGGGTCAAAATCCGGGAAGCCCTGCGAAAGATTCACCGCGCCGTACTGATTGGAGATCCTTGTCATCCGGCGGATGACGGAATCGGTGAAATTTGCGGTTCTGCTGGATAAAGTCGGCATATTCTTCTCCTAAAACTCCGGTGTACCGGACAGCCGCCCGGTACACCGGTTATCATTATATTGTGTAGTCAAGCTTGCGCTCGTCAATGATGCGCTTGGACTTGTGCTCGGAGCGGGTGTTCAGGCCGCCGTCCGGATGCACGACCACTCTTGCGGGCTTGACGCCGATTCTGGCCTTGAGTGCTGCGGAAAGCTCTGCTGCGACGGTCTCGTCGTCCTTCGGGTTGCCGGCATTCTTCTCGACCTCGACCGCATACTTGTTCGTGAAGTCCTTTTCAAAGATGCGGATGAGGTATTCGCCGGTGATATCGTGCTGCTCGCGGATGACCGCTTCAATGTCGCTCGGGAACACATTGACGGCGGACACGATGAACATATCGTCCTTTCTGCCGAGAATGTGGATTCTGCCGTGGGTTCTGCCGCACTTGCACGGTGTCTGGTCAATGCGGCCGATATCGCCGGTGCGGAAGCGGATGAGCGGTCTTGCGTGCTTGCGCAGCGTCGTGAACACCAGCTCGCCGGTCTCACCGGGCGGCAGGATCTCGCCGGTATGGAGATCAACGGTTTCCACGAGAATGTGGTTCTCTGCGATATGCAGGCCGTCGTGATATTCGCACTGTGCGGCGCACGCGCCGAAAATGTCGGACAGACCGTAGAAGTCAAAGACCTCTGCGCCCCAGATATCCTCAATGGCCTTTCTGGTCGCGTCGATCGAGCCGCCGAGCTCGCCCGCGACGATGATCTTCTTGATGTTGAAATCCTTTTTCGGGTCGTAGCCGGATTTCAGAGCCTTTTCACCGAGCTGCCATGCGTAGGACGGGGACGTCCAGATGACGGTCGGCTGATAGGTTTTCAGGATGAACAGCAGGCGTTCGCTCGGGAGCGTACCGCCCCAGATGCAGAGCGCACCGAGGTTCTGCGCACCGATGACGTCCGGGCCGCCGACATACAGCGAGAAATTCAGCGCATGCACGTAGCGGTCATTCGGCCGCATACCGATCTGCCAGAACCAGCGGCTCTCGGTCTCCTGGAACTCGTCGAAGTCCTTTTTGGTGAACGGGCTCATGGTCGGCACGCCGGTCGAGCCGGACGAGGTCGAGATAAAGACGACGTCCTCTTCCGGAACGGCAGCGAGCTCACCGAGGAACGAGCCGACGCCCTGCGTATCGCGCTGCGTTTTCTTGTTGATGAACGGAAACTTCTGCAGATCGGAAAGCTGCTTGATGTCCGACGGCTTCACGCCTGCCTCATCGAAGCTGCGCTTATAATACGGTGCATGATCGTAAGCGAACTGCACGATCTCCTGCAGGTCGGCAAGCTGCCGCTTTTCCAGTTCTGCACGGGGGAGCGTTTCGAGCTCCTCATCCCAGTATTTGTTGTTGACATCTCTGCCCATTGTTTGTATCCTCCTAAATAATCGAGTAATTCTATCGGATTGGTATGGTTTTATTATACACGATTCTTTCGTGTTTGTCCAATACAAGCGTTTTATCGGACGCGATAGCCTTTCCTTATAACTGAAAATTCTTTTCGATGAATGCCCACTTTTTGTCGCGGGATTCGATGACCGTTTTGATATCGTCCAGATCAAGATGCTTAAAGCGCCCCTGCTTTTTCAGATATGCTTCGACGCTCGTAAAATCCTTCGGCTTATGATTCAGCGTAAATGCGCCGTTTTCGTATTCCGCCAGATACCAGAGGCCGCAGTCCACGACCTCCTTCGCGATCTCGACAGTCTCATCCGGCGCAATGCCCCAGCCTGTCGGACACGGCGCAATCACATGAATATACTTTGTACCCTGGATCGACGCGGCTTTCTCGACCTTTCTGATGAAGTCCGCGAGATAGCCGACGCTGGCGGTCGCTGCATAGGGAATATCATGCGCTGCCGCGATCTCAAACATATTCTTCTTCGGCCGCAGATTGCCGTGGATATTCGCACCGGCGGGCGTCGTGGTCGTGCGCGCGCCGAACGGCGTCAGACCGCTTTTCTGGATACCGGTGTTCATATAGGCTTCGTTGTCGTAGCAGATATAGATGATGTTGTCATTGCGGTCGATCGCGCCGGAAAGCGCCTGAATGCCGATATCCGCGGTGCCGCCGTCGCCCGCAAAGCCGACCGCGGTGAAATCGCTGTATCCTCTTGCGCGGAGCCCCGCCTCAATGCCGGTCAGCATGGATGCGGTTCCCGCAAATGTCGAGATGATCGAATTGTTCGAAAAGCAGAGCTGCGGGAAATTGAATCCGACCGCCGACATACATCCTGCCGGCAGCACGGAGACCGCATTCTGCCCGAGCACCTTCAGTGCCGCTCTGACGGCAAGTGCGCCGCCGCAGCCTGCACATGCCTTGTGCCCGTAGAAATATTCATCGCGGGAAAGCTTTTCAGCCGTTTGATTCGCCATTGCCGTCACCTCCGATCCCGATAAAATTCACATGCTCTGTGCCGTCCTGAATATCCGCAAACATCTGCGCAATATCGCCGGCAGAGATATTCCTGCCGCCCAGTCCCCCGATGAAGTTATAGCCGGGGATCCGGACGCCTGCCTTCTGCAGCGCGGAATTGACATTCGTATAGACCGTGCCCTCATTGCCGAAAGAGATATCCTTTTCCAGCACGCCGAATGCCTTTGCATTTTGCAGCGCCGCGGCGATCTCCGCATTCGGGAACGGCCGCATATAGCGGATGCGGACAACGCCCGCCCGGATGCCCTGTTCGCGGAGCCGGTCGGCGGTCTCGCGGCAGAGCCCCGCAATGCTGCCGAGCGTCACGAGGATATAGTCGGCATCCTCCGTGCGGTAGCTGTCCAGCAGGCCGGAATACCGTCTGCCGAAGATCTCCGCGAATGCGTCCTCTGTTTCTGTGACAACTTCCTTTGCTGCCAGCATTCCCCGATGCGCCTTGTACTTGAAAATAAAATTGGTATCCGGTCCTGCCGAAAACGCCATGTTCTTCGGATCGTCAAAATCAATGCGGTTCCCGGTCACGTAGGGCGGCAGGAATCTGTCTGCCTGCGCCTGCTCCGGGATCTCGACCGTTTCGTAGGTATGCGTCAGGACAAAGCCGTCCAGATTGACCATGACCGGTGTGGATACGCGGCTGTCCTCCGCGATGCGCCAGCTCATCAGCGCAAGGTCAAGTGCCTCCTGCGCATTCTCCGCGTAGACCTGGATCCAGCCGCTGTCGAGCTGCGAAAGGCTGTCGCGCTGGTCACCGTAGATGTTCCACGGCAGCGCGGTCGAGCGGTCGGCGTTCATCATGACGATCGGGAACCGTCCGCCGGATGCGTAATAGAGACATTCCGCCATATACAGCAGACCCTGCGAGGATGTTGCCGTAAATGCCCTTGCGCCGGATGCGCTCGCACCGATCGCACAGGACAGCGCGGAATGCTCCGATTCCACATGGATGAACTCCGATTTGAGGCTGCCGTCCTCGACCATTTCCGAGAGTCGCTCGACGACGATCGTCTGCGGCGTGATCGGATACGCGGAGATGACGTCGGGCTTTGCAAGGCGGATGCCCTCTGCAAATGCCTCGTTGCCGGATAAAAACCGTTTGCTCATTTGTGCTCCGCCTCCGTTCTGATCGCGCCGAGCCTGCAGATCTTTGCGCAGATGCCGCAGCCCTTGCAGAAATCGTAATCAATAACGGCCTTGCCGTTCCGGATCGCGATCACGCCGTCCGGACAGTACAGATAGCACTGTTCGCAGCCGACACATCGTCCGGTATCAATGACCGGCCGGATGCTCCGCCAGCCGCTGTTGACCGATACCAGATAGCCCGCTTCAAACGCGGTCGCCTCCGGGATCTCCGCGGCGGAAAAGGTTTTCTGTTCTCTGATGTACGGTCTCATTTCTGCACCGCCTCTCTTGCCAGCTTCACCGCGCCGGTATTGCGCGCCTGAATTTTCTGCGGCATATAGCCTTCGATCGCGCTGACTGCCTGTTCCTCTGTGATGTAATCCGACAGCGCGGACACGATGCCGAGCATCACGGTATTGACCGTCGGCAGATGATATTCCGCCGCGACCGCTTCGCCGTCAAAGGTGAAGGTATCGGGGATCGGCGTTTTGGAATTGACGATGATCCTGCCGCCTTCTTTCAGCTGTGCCTGCAAAGCCGGTGCATACAGCGTATCATCGAGCACGACGATGAAATCTGCTTTTTCGGTCTGACTGCGGTCAAGCACGGGCTTTTCATCGAGCTTCGTGAATGCCCTGACCGGTGCGCCGCGGCGTTCCGGACCGAAGGACGGAAAGCTGAGCGCATAATGTGCATCATCGTTCGCGGTATATGCCGCACCGAACAGCTTTGCTGCCGTAAATGCGCCCTGTCCGCCGCGTCCGAGCCAAAGGATCTCTTTCATAGTCTCAATCTCCTACCTGTTTGGTATGTTTCTATGATACACCGTTTTCCGCTGTTTGTCCAATACAAAAGAACGATCGTCAGCTATCAGAAAAAGCTATCAGAGCATGTGCAGCTTCGGGACATGTCTGCGGAGCACCTCATACAGCGTGACAGAAACCGCCGCGCCGAATACGCCCTGCACGATGTTCTCCGGAACGGACAGCAGTGCCGTGGAAACAGAGCCGTACAGCAGCCCCGCAAACACCGCGTAGCCGAAAATCATCACGGTCTCCGCGGCGGCAGCACCGGCAAGCAGTGCCCAAAACGATTTCCGCTTTCCGGAAAGCCGTTTGTATACGAAATACGATACGGCTGCCATGCCCGCCTTGATGATCAGCGTGGCCGGCGCATAGACCGTATAGCCCGAGATCAGGTCGGCAAGCGCGGAGCCGATGCCCGCCGCCGCACTGCCGTACAGCGGCCCTAAAACCCATGCAGACAGATTGACAAGAACGTCGCCCGTATTGATATAGCCCTTTGTCGGCGACGGGATCTGGATCAGCAGTGTGGCAACAGCCGTCAGTGCCGCGAGCGCACCTGCAAGCGTCAGTTTCTGAATGCGGTCCGATTTCATCATTCTTCATCCTTTCCTTCCGGAATACCGAGATAGCGTTTCAGCTCCCCGATATAGATCGTCCCCGCCTTGCTGCGGAGTGTTTTTTTCAGTGTGATAAAGCCGATCTCCATGGCATCCTCATCCGCTGTTTCAAACGGCACGGCGATATAATCGCTGCCGTTCAGTTCCTCGCAGATGATGCCGGAGCAGAGCGTATAGCCGTTCAGGCCGACCATCAGATTGAGCATGGTCGCGCGGTCATTCGCCTTGATCGTCCGCGGATATTCCGCCGTGCTGAGGATCTCCTCTGCATAGTAGAACGAGCTGTTCGCGCCCTGCTCAAAGGATAAGCACGGATACTCCGCAAGATCGTCAAAGGTGATCTTCTCCTGCTTTGCCAGCGGATGCCCCTTCCAGAGATACACAAACGGACGGCATTTCGTCAGCGGCGTAAATTCCAGACCGTTCGCGTGCAGCAGCTTCGTGATCGCCTTGCGGTTGAAATCGCTCATGTACAGAATGCCGATCTCGCTGCGCAGGTTTGCCACATCGCTGATGACCTCGGCGGTTTTTGTCTCGCGGATCGCAAACTCATATTTTGCCGTATCAAACCGCTTGACCATATCGACAAACGCCTTGACCGCAAAGGAATAATGCTGCGTGGAGACGCCGAATTTCTTTTTGATGCTGCTTTTTGCGCTGTATTTTTCGGTCAGCACATCGAACTGCCCGACGACCTGATGCGCATACTGCAAAAACTCCGCGCCGTCATTCGTGACGGTCACGCCGCGGCCGCTGCGGTTGAAGATCCGGATGCCGGTCTCCTTTTCGAGCTCCTGCACGGACGCCGTCAGCGAGGGCTGCGAGACATAAAGCTGCTCCGCCGCCTTGTTCATCGAGCCGGTCTCCGCGATCGTCAGCGCGTATTTGAGCTGCTGCAATGTCATAAAATCACCTCATTATCCGAATAATCCCGTGCTGAAATAGCGGTCGCCGCGGTCGGGAAATACTGTGACGATATTGCCGCCGCCGACACGCTCTGTCAGCTTCAGTACCGCAGCCATTGCCGCACCGGAGGACGAACCCGCAAAGATGCCCTCTGTTTTTGCCAGCAGACGGGCCGTCGAGAAGGCTTCGTCGTCCGTGATCTTTATCACATCATCGACCAGCTTCATATCCATCGTATCTGCGATGAAATCATTGCCGATGCCCTCGATGTTGTAGTCGCTGTGTTCGCCGCCGCCCATTGTCGAGCCGACCGGGTCAGCGAGGATGCCGCGGATACCGGGATTGCGCTCCTTCAGATAGCGCAGAATGCCGGTATACGTTCCGCCGCTGCCCGCGCCCGCGACGACATAGTCTATTTTTCCGTCCAGCGATTCATAGATCTCTCTGCCGGTCGTTTCGTAATGCGCCAGCGGATTGCTCTGATTTTTGAACTGTTCCAGCGAAATTGAGCCGGGGATCCCCGCCTTGATCTCCTCTGCCTTTTCGACCGCGCCGAGCATTCCCTTTTCGCGCGGCGTATTGACGACCTCTGCGCCGAGTGCGCGCATCAGCGCCTGCTTTTCCGCGGAAAACTTCGTCGGTACGACAAAAATGATGCGGTAGCCGCGGTTCAGCGCCGCAAATGCGATGCCGAGGCCGGTGTTTCCGGCAGTCGCTTCCACGATCGTGCCGCCCGCTTTGAGCAGACCGCGCTTCTCAGCATCATTGACCATATAAAGCCCGGTTCTGTCCTTGACGCTGCCGGAGGGGTTCCACAGTTCCAGCTTTGCAAAGACGTTCACGCCCTGTTTTTGTACGATATTGCCAAGCCTGACCAGCGGCGTATGCCCGATCAGTGCCTGCATCGAATCATAATACTGCATGTTTCTCATCTCCGTATAGATATGCACGCTGTTCATCGGTCAGCGTGTCAATTTCGATCTGCATACTCGCAAGCTTCTGCCGTGCGACCGCTTCATCGACCGCACGCGGCACATTGTTCAGCACCGATGTGACCGTATCGCGGTTGGCGATCAGCCACTCGGCACTGCGCGCCTGGATCGCAAAGCTCATGTCCATGATCTCCGCCGGATGCCCGTCACCCGCCGCAAGATTGACCAAACGCCCCTCCGCGATCACATAGACCGTCACGCCGTTCGGGAGCGTGTAGCCGGTGATATTCTGCCGCGCTTCAAACGATCTGACCGCAAGCTTTTTCAGCCCCGCCATATCGACCTCCACATCAAAATGGCCGGCATTGGAGAGGATCGCGCCCTCGTGCATCTTCAAAAAGCTGTTTTCGGTGATGACGCGGCTGCATCCCGTGACCGTGACGAAGAAATCGCCGAGCGGTGCGGCGTCCTCCATTTTCATGACCGTGAAGCCGTCCATGACCGCTTCGATCGCCTTGACGGGATCGACCTCGGTGACAATGACCTTTGCGCCGAGCCCCTTTGCGCGCATCGCCGCGCCCTTGCCGCACCAGCCGTAGCCCGCGATCACGACCGTTTTGCCCGCGACGATCAGATTCGTCGTGCGGTTGATGCCGTCCCAGACGGACTGCCCCGTGCCGTAACGGTTATCGAATAAATGCTTGCAGTCGGCGTCATTGAAATATGCTCAAAAAAACACCATACATCAGCCACAATTTGATTAAAAGACCAATCTTTTGATGAAGACATGACATTATTCATGCCTATTATTATATATAATGTGTATTTGAAATATCTTTTGAAATGACCGAC
>JAFWQJ010000076.1 GCA_017545185.1 Oscillospiraceae bacterium
ATGGTGATTTTCGCCTTCATTGTGATTCCCTCCGGTCTGGGAAATGTTTTTGGAAAGCAATATCTGATCCCGAAAGGGGAGGATCGAAAATATACGCTGGCTTATGTATCAAGTGCGGTCGTCAATCTGATCCTGAATATCCTTCTGATCCCGAAATATCTGTCTTACGGCGCAGCAGTCGCCTCTGTTATTGCAGAAATCATTGCGCCGGCAATCATGCTGTGGTTTATCAGAAAAAGTATCAATCCTTCTCAGATCCTACCAAAGAACTGGAAGCCGTTGGTATCAGCCGCAGCCATGTTTGTCTGTGTTTATATGACCGGTACGTTTCTGAAGCCCTCAATTATCAGTACGATTGTATTGATTTCGGAGGGAATCTTGCTCTATACCGGTTCCGTGCTGATCCTGAAAACACCGATTGCGTATGAAGCATATAAAATTGCGAGAAACAAAATCGCGGTCAACAGAAATCAATAACGGTGTTCACACGGAACACAGCGCAAAAATAAAACGATCCCGGAGGAATTATCATGTCATTATTCAAAGATGCAACCCTGCTGATTACAGGCGGAACAGGCAGCTTCGGCAATGCTGTCCTTGACCGGTTTCTGAAAACCGATATCGGAGAGATCCGTATTTTTTCGCGTGATGAAAAGAAGCAGGATGATATGAGACATCATTTTCAGGCAGCAATGCCGGATGCCGCGAAAAAAATCAAGTTCTATATCGGGGATGTGCGCAGTCTGGAATCCGTCCGCGGCGCGATGCACGGTGTTGATTACATTTTCCATGCAGCAGCCCTCAAACAGGTCCCGTCCTGCGAATTTTTCCCGATGGAGGCCGTCCGCACCAATGTGATCGGCACGGACAATGTTCTGACTGCGGCGATCGAAGCGGGCGTGAAATCCGTCATCTGCCTTTCTACGGACAAGGCTGCGTATCCGATCAACGCCATGGGCATCTCCAAGGCGCTTGAGGAAAAGGTCGCGATCGCAAAATCACGGACTTCCGGCGATACGAAGATATGCTGTACTCGCTACGGAAATGTCATGTGCAGCCGCGGTTCTGTTATTCCGCTGTGGATCGAACAGATACGGAACGGGCAGCCGATCACGCTGACGGAGCCCGGCATGACACGCTTTATCATGTCGCTCGAAGAAGCTGTGGATCTTGTTCTGTTTGCGTTTGAGCACGGAGAAAACGGCGATCTTCTGATCCAGAAAGCCCCTGCCTGCACGATCCAGACACAGGCGGAAGCCGTCTGCGAGCTGTTCGGCGGAAGCAAAAAGGATATTCAGATCATCGGCATCCGGCACGGCGAAAAAATGTTTGAGACCCTGCTTACAAATGAGGAATGCGCCAAAGCGATCGACATGGGGGATTTCTACCGTGTTCCCGCCGATAACCGCGGGCTGAATTATGATAAATATTTCAAAGAAGGCGATGAACGGCGCAATACCCTGACAGAGTTCAATTCCAATAATACCAGGATCCTGAATGTGGAGGAAACAAAAGCAATCCTCGCTTCCCTTTCTTATATTCAGGAAAATCTTGCGAAAATGAAAGGAGAATAAGGATGGCTGCATGGAAAGAAAACGGCAAAATCAAACTAATGGTCATTGTGGGAACAAGGCCGGAGATCATCCGTCTTTCGGCGGTGATCCGGAAATGCCGGAAATATTTTGATACGATCCTCGTGCATACCGGACAGAACTATGACTATAATCTGAACGGCGTGTTCTTCCGCGATCTCGGTCTTGCCGATCCGGATCTGTATCTGGATGCGGCCGGCAGCGATCTCGGTGAAACGATGGGCAGCATCATTTCTGCATCCTATAAGGTCATGGCTGAAATGAAGCCGGACGCCGTTCTTGTGCTCGGAGATACCAATTCCTGCCTGTCTGTCATCGGTGCCAAGCGTCTGCACATCCCGATCTTTCACATGGAAGCAGGAAACCGCTGCAAGGATGAATGCCTGCCGGAGGAGACGAACCGCCGGATCGTTGACATCATTTCCGATGTCAACCTTGCGTATTCCGAACATGCCCGCCGTTACCTTGCCGACTGCGGGCTGCCGAAGGAGCGGACCTATGTGACCGGTTCCCCGATGGCAGAGGTCCTGACGGAGAACCTCGATGCGATCAAAGCATCCGGCATTCTTGCGGAACTCGGTCTGGAGAAGGGCAGGTATATCCTTCTTTCTGCGCACCGGGAGGAAAACATCGACACAGAAAAGAACTTCACGAGCCTGTTTACCGCAGTCAACCGGATGGCTGAGAAATATGACATGCCGGTTCTGTATTCATGTCACCCGCGTTCCGGAAAGCGGCTGGAATCCTCCGGCTTCCGGCTCGATCCCCGCGTGATCCGGCATGAGCCGCTCGGCTTCCATGATTATAACTGCTTACAGATGAACGCTTTTGCCGTCGTTTCCGATTCCGGTACCCTTCCGGAGGAAAGCAGCTTCTTTGCTTCGGTCGGGCATCCGATCCCTGCCGTGTGCATCAGAACAAGCACGGAGCGTCCGGAAGCACTGGATAAGGCATGTTTTATTCTTTCGGGGATCGACACAAAGGGGCTTCTGCAGGCAGTTGATCTTGCCGTTGAAATGGTCAGGGACGAAAAGAACGGCGGTTGTGTTCCTGTTCCGGACTACACAGATATCAATGTATCCGATAAGGTCATAAAGATTATTCAGTCTTATGTCGGTGTCGTCAATAAGACGGTTTGGAGAAAAGATTTATGAACATTTTAGTAACAGGTGCAAAGGGCTTTGCCGGCAGAAATCTGGTCGAGAATCTGAAAACGATCCGTGACGGCAGAAACAGAACCCGGCCGGATATCAGGATCGGCGAGATCTACGAATATGATATTGACTCTGCACCGGAAGATCTTGATGCATACTGTGCGAAAGCAGATTTTGTATTCCACTTTGCCGGTGTGAACCGCCCGGATGATCCTGCGGATTTCAAAAAAGGCAACTGCGATTTTGCGGAGACATTGCTGGGATTCCTGAGAAAGCACAGCAGCAGGGCGCCGGTTGCGGTTTCTTCCTCCGTTCAGGCAACGCTGTCCGGACGGTTCGGAACGTCCGAATACGGGCTGAGCAAAAAAGCCGGTGAAGAACTGTTCTTTGCATACGGTGCGGAAACAGGCTGCCGCGTCATGGTCTACCGGTTCCCGAACCTTGCCGGCAAATGGATCAGACCGAATTATAATTCCGCTGTCGGCACATTCTGCTATCAAATTGCGCATGATCTCCCGATCACAGTGAACGATCCCGATGTCGAACTGGAACTGCTGTTTATTGACGATCTGGTCGAGGAAATGCTCGATGCGATCGAAGGAAAAGAGCATCACTGTGAGTTTGACGGCGTGACTGCCGTCATGCGGCGCGACGGAAGATACTGCTTTGCGCCCCGCACACACAAAGCGACACTCGGAAGGATCGCCGCACTTCTCCGCACCTTTCACGATCAGCCGCAGACACTGGTTATGCCGGAGATCCCTGCCGGAAGTCTGGAAAAGAAACTGTACTCGATGTATCTTTCTTATCTCCCGGAAGAAAAAACGGCGTTTGATCTCAAAATGAACTGCGATGACAGAGGCAGCTTTACGGAGCTGCTGAAAACCGCGGCGTGCGGGCAGTTCTCCGTGAATATTTCGAGACCCGGCATCACCAAAGGACAGCACTGGCACAACAGCAAATGGGAGTTCTTCATTGTCGTTGCCGGTCACGGTCTGATCCGGGAACGCAGGATCGGGACAGATGAGGTCATGGAATTTGAGGTCAGCGGCGATAAGCTCCGGGCGGTCCACATGCTCCCCGGATATACGCACAGCATCATCAATCTTTCCGATACGGAAAATCTCGTAACGGTCATGTGGGCAAACGAACCGTTTGATCCGGATCATCCGGATACCTTTTCCGAACCGGTATAAAAGCTCTGACCGTATGACTGCCCGCAAAACGGAAAAGCGGCTGCTTGAAAAGAGGTGATTTTACGGATGTTTACGGCAGAACCGTCCCAGCAGGTGCTGCTGGATGCGGTGAAGGCATCGCTGTTCGGAAGCGCGTTCTCATATCCTGATGATACAGACTGGGATGCCGTGATAAAAGAAGCAAAATCACAAGCCGTTATGGGGCTGATCGGCCCGGTGATACCCGTACCGGACAGCAGCAGCGATCAGAGAACGGCGCACTTTATACGGCTTCTGTACGAACAGGACAAGCTGCTGAAGCTGCTTGCCGGCCACAATATCCCCTGCGTGATCCTGAAAGGCACTGCTGTCGCGGTATACTATCCGAAGCCTTCTTTGCGGACAATGGGCGATGTGGATTTTCTGGTCCCGCGCAGTCAGTTTGATGCCGCGATGAAGCTGATGGAATCGAACGGGTATGTTTACTCACACGGAAAAGGGGAGGACGGGGGACTGGCATTTCAGTCCCGCCACATCGGCTATTTTAAAAACGGGATCGAATTTGAACTGCATCACCATTTCAGCTCCAAAGGCTTCAACATAGATGATATGCTCGAAAACGCGATCCGGAACAGAACGTACAAAGAACTCTGCGGATTCCGCTTTCCGGTGCTTCCCGAAACAGAAAACGGTCTGGTGCTTCTCGGGCATATGAATCAGCACATGCTGACGGATCATCTCGGCCTCAGACAGATCATAGACTGGGAAATGTACGTTCACGCTGTCCTGGACAGCAAAAAGTGGGAAGAAGAATTTGCCCCCGCTGCAAAAGAGATCGGATTATATAAGCTTGCCGTCAATGTCACGGGCATGTGCGGGAAGCATTTAGGGCTTCCGGAGACGATCGCACGGAACGGCTTTGTCAAAGACGAAATCGCAGATGAAATGATGAAAAACCTGCTGACCTACGGAAACTTCGGGAAAAAGCAGCCTTCTTTGTCAGGAGATTCGGGCGAGAGGATCCGGACAGTGCTCGGAGACATAAAGAGCAAGGGGTTCTTTGCGTATTGTCAGGATAACGGGCTGGAAACATGGAATCTCTGCAAAAAGCATCCTGTTTTGAAGCCGGCCGCATTTCTGTTCGGCTTTTTCCGGTTTCTCGTCAGAGGAACAACGGGTATTCTCAAAACGGGAAAACTGAAAGAACAGATCCGATATGTCAGGCAGAAAAACCGGTTTGACCGCGCGCTCGGGATCAGAACAAAAGAAACAGGAAAACCCCGTCAGAATAAAAAGCCTTCAAAATAGTGCCGGTTTCACGCAGCACATTTTGAAGGCTTTTCTGTCATCCGGGATACGGCGCCGGATGCGTGTTCAATTTGCTTTGTTGTCTGCCGGTCTCTTTCCGTCACCGTAACCGGCACCGCTGTTTTTTCTGTAATAATACTTTTTCCCGGAATAATCACGGGAATAATAGTTTTCGCGCTGTTTGTGCTTCACGCCGTTCAGAATGAATCCGAGCATATTCATCCCTGCGGATTCAATTTTCTTGTTCGCTTTTTTCAGATCCTCATCGGTCGTAACACCGTGGCGCACCACGAAGATCATGCCGGAAACATTTTTTGCAAGCTCCATTGCATCGGTAACGACATTCACAGGCGGCGTATCAATAATAATGACGCCGTACCGGCTGCTCAGCTCGTTCAGTATGGCAGTCATCTGTTCGGAAGCAAGCAGCTCGGAAGGATTGGGCGAAACGGGCCCCGCCGTCATAACGTCCAGATTTTCCATCACATTTTTCCGGATACACTGATCCGTCGGATACATGCTGCTGACTGCGGCGGACAGTCCTTTTTCATTCTTCAGGCCGAATATGATATGCTGAACAGATTTCCGCATATCCGCATCAATCAGGAGCACCTTGTTCCCGCTCTGCGCCATTGCAACGGCAATATTGGCACAGGTCGCGGATTTGCCTTCGCCGAATTTCGCCGATGATACGGCAAAGATCTTCCGTTGGCTTGCAGCAAGCAAAAAGGTGATATTTGTTCTGATCGATTTGAAGCTTTCCACGATACCGAACGGAACATCCTCGTCTGTCAGTCTGAAATATCCGCTGCCGTCCGCGCCGTTTTTCTTTTTCCGTCCGTTCTCCTCAAACTGCTGGATCTCGCCGAGAACCGCCTTTTTATACTTGTTCTTCAACGTATCGGAATCCTTGATCGTGTTGTCAAAAAGGTCGATCATGAAAATGATGCAGACGATCAGCACGAAGCCTGCCAGACCTCCGGCGGCAGTGTTTTTCGGGATGTTCGGCGAAACAGGGCTGTAATTTGCTTTTGCGGTACCGATCGTATTGATAGAACCGACACCGACTGCTTCCATCATATATTCCGGCGCGACTTTGGTGAGCGCGTTGCAGAGGGATGCGGCGACATCCGGATCGTTCGCAACGGCGGTCACCTTAATGGCGGACGTATCTGCAACGGAGGAAATCGAGAAACAGTTTCTGATCGAAGCGAACCCGATCTTTCCGTTTGAATTGACGCTGAAATTCTCTGCAAGCGTGTTCCGGTCGTACTGACCGGCAAGCTGGCTGCCGACTGCATCGATCACAGTATCGTCTTTCAGCACTTCGATATAGGTATTGACAAGCTGTTTTGCGTAACTGATGTTTTTGATATTTTCTTCATTCTCTGCAATATCGGTATAACTCTGCACATACATCGTGATATGAGAAGCGTATTTCATCGGAAGAACATACTTTGACAGGCTGTATCCGCCTGCCGCGCCGAGAACGGCGCAGATAACGATCAGCGTGATATGATTCAACAGAAGCGTGATAATGTCCTTTATCGTATAGCTTTCGTTCATATCTTCAAAAATCCTTTCATCCTGCATATACAGTTCAGAATATCGTAACGGAGTACCTGTATATTATACCATACTCCGTTGCTGCGGTCAAGTAGTTGCGGCATTTTCAGCCGGTCTGCCGGAATCTTTGTTGCATTTCGACATTTTCATCAGATTGTCTGTCATGGATTCCCACAAAATATGGCGTACCGGGCTGCCGCCGGAGAGGATTCTGCAGCTCCGGAACCGGTAAAAATGTAAAATAAAAGTGCGGTTCCGTGCAGTAAGAAAACGATCGTTTCCGTTCCCGGAAAGGCCGCTTTTTCAGGGGAAACGGCAGATGCGCCCGCGGTGTTCCGGCATTACATTTTTTCGCCTGACACGGGCATACTTTGTTTTACATGATATTCCATAAAAAGCCTTTTCGCAGCCCTTTATTTTCAATGCTTTTCCCAAATTTGCAGATATGAACTTGACGGATTCAGAATAATGTGTTAAAATGGTCACAGTGCACAGATATACTATTATATGGTCACGAAACCGGCGCGAACCGGGGAGGATAAAATCATGAGCAAAATGGCAGTTCCCACAATGGATGTTGTGCGCTTTCGGGAAGATGATATCATTGCCGCGAGTGCCGGTCTCTTTTTGCCGAAGCCGGAATCAGAGAAGCTGATGTCAGCGGGCTTTCATAACGGTGCGCCGGATGATGCAGCAATGAATCTGTTTCCTGTGACTGCTTTTGTGAAAGCACTGCATATCACACACGGCAGTCTGAATGTGTTTTTCAGATATGATGAAAACGGCGCAGTACGCGCAAACGATCTCCTCGGCTATGAGGAAAATAACGTACTGGAAAACGGTGTCTGTACATCAAAAAACATGCGCGATCAGAATGTCCTGTGGACATGGATTCATCAGTAAGAAGGATATTATGCTGCTTGCAGCTGTGGGTGCGGCTCACGGCTGCAAGTTTTTTTAGGAGAATGAAACATGAAACTTGCGGTTGAAATGGCAGTTATGGAAGTGGACGGCGAGATCAGCGCGGTCGCTGTCGGGGGAGACAGCGCGAAATTTCACGGGATGCTGCGCCTGAATCAGTCGGCGGCGGACATCATCAGAATGCTGGCGGATGATACCACGTTTGAGCAGATGCACAGGACGCTGTGCGAAGCATACACCGATTCTACGCCGGATGAGGTCGCGGGACTTCTTTCGGATTTCCTCGCACAGTTGAAAAAGGAAGGACTGCTGACGGAATGACGGCAACCTCTTATGCAAGCGAGCTGGAACGCGCCGGCATGATCGCGGTCACGGTCAAAGGCGTAAGTATGCGTCCGCTGTTTCACGCCGACAGCGACGCGATCCTCGTGAAAAAATGCGGCGCCGAAGCGCTGGATCATCTCGATATTGTGCTGTTCAGAAGGCAGGGTCCGGACGGCCGGCAGTATGTTCTTCACCGCATCGTCGGCAGGCGGCAGGACGGCTGCTTCATCATCGCCGGCGACAACTGCACCGACGCGGATATCGTCCCGCCGCAGGATATTCTCGGAAAAGCCGTTTCCGCACAGCGCAGGAACAAGCCCATTCCTTTGAAGGGGATGCGGTATGCGGCATACAAAATGCTTTGGTGCGCGCCGTACCGGATACGCTTCCGCGTGCTGCGCATCAGGAATCAGGCACGCGCTGCTGCAAAGAAAATCGTTTCATACCGGAGAAAACAGCATGGAATTTAAAATTCGCCTTGCAGACGTCAATATCGCCGTCAGCAGTATTTACGATGATGTATACCGGCTCTGCCGCGATTATCTCACAGACGGTGCGCCTGACTTCTGCGTTTCACCCGCTCCTGCCGATATTGCGCGTGAGCGGGTAAAAAATATGCGCGAAGCCGGAACGGAAGGCATCTCTCCTGCGGATTACCCTGACGCGTATCTCGAAACGCTTGCTGTATACCGCAGGATCGCGGCTGAAATGCTCAGATACGACACGCTTCTGATGCACGGCGCGGCGGTTGCGGTAAAGGACAAGGCATGGATCTTTACGGCTCCTTCCGGCACAGGCAAAACGACGCATATCCGCCTTTGGCTCGGCAATATCGCGGGAAGCTACGTTGTGAACGGCGACAAGCCGCTGATCCGTGTCGGTGAGGATGCGACCGTATACGGGACACCGTGGGCAGGCAAAGAGGGGATGCAGAAGAATACCGGGGTAAAGCTCTGCGGCATCGTTTTTCTGGAAAGAGGCGCGGAAAACCGCATCGGACGCACAACATTATCGCAGTCGCTTCCCGTGTTCATTCAGCAGTGCTACCGTCCGGACGACAAAAGCGGCATGGAAAAAGCACTTGCACTGATCGGAAAACTCGGCAGCCGCATACCGTTATACCGTCTGCAGTGCAACATGCTTCCCGAAGCGGCATTCACGGCATTTCAGACGCTTCATGCAGATACGGAACAAGAAGGATATGAATGAGAAAAAAGATAAGAAAATTGTTTACACGGGGATCAACAGGCTGTTCCGCAATGACAATGTACAGATCCTGCGGGACAGTCTCCGCGACGGCACGATCAGGGAATTCCTTGATGACTGGAAATGGATATTCAGCTATTCAAAAAAATACCGCCGGATCGTCGTGTTCTACACGCTCATCGGCATTTTCGGTTCGACTATGTCGATCGGCACGGCATACGTCAGCCGCATCCTGATCAACATCATTGTCGGTCAGCAGCAGGAAAAGCTCTGGCTGCTCATCTCCGTTCTGGCAGGTATGCTGCTGCTCTCGCTGGTGCTTTCAAGCGTCAACAGCTATATCAACGCACGCATTTCCATATATGTCAACAACGATATTCAGGCGGGGATCTTTGACCGCATCATGGACGCGCGCTGGAAGGAACTCAGCAGCTACGCAAGCGGAGACCTGCTCAACCGCTTCAACGGCGATGTCGGCACAATTGCGGCAAATGCCATAAACTGGATTCCGAACCTGATCATCAATATCTACACGTTCGCTGCCACATTTATCGTACTCTGGCGAATGGATTATATCATGGCGCTGATCGCCTTTATCGCAGCGCCCGTGCTGCTGGGATGCAGCCGCTTCATCATGCGGCGCATGAAGGAATACCGGAAGCGGGTGCTGGAACTCAACTCGAAGATGATGAGCTTTGAGGTCGAGACATTCTTCAATTTTGACATGATAAAGTCCTTTGGCATTTTCGGGTATTATTCCAAAAAGCTCCGCGCATGGCAGCAGCGGTTCAAGGAATACAGCCTCGATTACAACCGCTTTGAGATCAAGTCCAATATCCTGCTGACACTTCTGTCGAATGCGGTTTCGATGTCTGCGTTTGCGTACTGTCTGTACAGACTGTGGACAGGCCGGATCATGTACGGTGATATGACATTCTTCCTGCAGCAGCGATCGGCGCTTTCCGGCCGCTTCAACAATCTTGTCGGAACGATCCCCGGAATGCTCAATTCGTCCGTATCTGCGCACAGGATCAGAGAACTCATGGATCTCCCGCGTGAAACGCATGATATGCAGAATGCCGGGCTGCTCGGACAGCAGATCGGCAGCGGGATCACAGTCAGTATGCGCGGCGTCACCTTCGGCTATGATGACAGAAAAAAAGTGTACAGCCGATCCGATTTCCGGGTAAGCTCCGGAGAGATCGTCGCAGTCATGGCGGAATCGGGCGGCGGCAAGACCACGCTGATCCGTCTGCTGCTCGGTATGCTTGATCCGCAGGAAGGAAGCGTTACCCTGAAAAGCGGTTCCGGCGGCGAATTTCCCATGAATTCCGATCTGCGGCGGTTCTTCGCATACGTACCGCAGGGGAATACGCTGTTTTCAGGAACGATCGCGGAAAATATGCGCATTGTCAATGAAAGCGCTTCTGACGAAGCAGTCATCACCGCACTGAAGAACGCCTGTGCATGGGAATTTGTCTCGCAGCTGCCGGAAGGGATCAACCATGTGCTCGGGGAACGCGGCAGAGGGCTTTCAGAAGGTCAGGCACAGCGCATTTCCATTGCACGCGCGCTGCTTCGGGATGCGCCTGTTCTTCTGCTTGACGAAGCAACCAGCGCCCTTGACTGCGAGACGGAAGAACGCGTTTTGCACAACATCATGGAAAGCAGCCCGGACAGACTGATCATTCTCTCCACGCACCGTCCGGCTGCCCTGAAGCTTTGCGAGCGCATATACCGGATCGGTGACGGCGGGATCCGCGAGATCACACCGGAAGAAGCACAGGCTGTCAATGCGCGGGTATCGGAAAAAACGGCGGAAACGACCCGTGATATGTGCCCGGCTCAATTCAGTATGCCGATGGCACCGCCCGAAAAAGGCGCAATCAGAAATCATGCCGATGAAGGATGGTGGGAAACTTGAACGAAGAAGCACCGAAAGAACGGAACCAAAACGGAACCATACAGATCAAAGCACGGTCAGAGGATCTTTACAGTCAGGGATACCGGAACAGCGGGGCAGCCTTCCTGCGGCTGATCCTCATGGCATTTGTGTGCTTCTGGAATTTCGGAACCCCGGAACCGACAGGGATCCTGTTTGCGGTCAGCGGCTTTGCGATCCCCTGCTTTTATATTCTCTCCGGTTATTTTACCCTTCCGGATGACAGGATACAATGCACGGAAAAGACAAAGCGCAAAATCAAGCGGGCGTTTTTCTGTCTGCTGTTCATGCTGGTATTGTATCTTTCGGTCAATATCCTGATATTCGGGATCCGTTCCCTCTCGGTCTCAGTTACCAAACGCGCCTTGTTCAATTTCCTTGTGCTGAACCTGTGGCCGCTTTCGATCGGCAGCAATATCTGGTTTATCCAGGCGATGCTGCTCGCCTATGCGGTCATCTGTCTTGCAGCAAAATTAAACCTTCTGCGGTTCTATAAAGCAGCTTTGATCCTTCTGTTTCTCTTTATGCTGCTTTCCGGAGAATTTGCCGGACTGATCCGTTTTCACATGTTCGGATACAACTGCATTCCCGGCAACTGGCTCACGCGGGCGCTCCCTTATATTCTGCTCGGGAAATATCTCCGCGAAAAGGAAGAACGGTTCTTACGGACAGCTGCATGGAAATATGCGGTGATCTGGGCTGCGGGTGCCGGCCTGTCCGTGGCGGAGCTCTTCATGCTCGCACGGACGGGATTCCTCGTCTATGAAGGCCACATGGCCGGATACGGCATCATGGCTTTCGCCGCCTGCGCGCTGGCACTGTCAAAGCCGCAGTGCGCAGACACGCGGATCGCGTCCTTCATCACCCATTTTGATCCGGTATTATCAGGCATCATCTATATTTTTATGGATCCGCTCTATTATATCATCGGACTGGCCCTCGGAAATGATCATATCAGTATCATTTCCCGTTTCGGCGGTCTGGCAGCATTTGCAGTCAGCATTCTGCTTGCGCTTGCGCTGAAGAATCAAAAGCTGTTCAAAGCATTCTTTTCCTGATCCGTTTTGTCATGATCGGTGACGGTCTATATCAGGAGGTTTTCCGTGAAGCATTTATCCCGCAAACGGCTGGCAGAGACTGTGCGCAGCCAAAGAAAGGCGCGCGGTCTTTCAAAGACTGCCCTTGCCGAAAAAACAAAGATCAGCCGCACGCTGCTGACCAGACTGGAACAGGAGGACTTCGCGCCTTCCGTCGATCAGCTTTTATGCCTTTCTGAGATCCTCGGCTTTGAATGCAGAGACCTTTTCACAGATGATGCGGCCGAAGCTGTCCCTGCGGCGCGTAAGAAGATCACTGTTGCAGGAACCGGCTATGTCGGTCTGTCGCTTGCCGTTTTGCTCTCGCAGCACAACGATGTGACCGCTGTGGACATTGTGCCGGAAAGGGTCGAAAAACTGAACCGCTGGATCTCTCCGATCCAGGACGATTATATTGAGCAGTACCTTTCGGAGCACGAGGAGAGAAACCTCAGTCTGACGGCGACCGCCGACGGCGAAGCTGCATATCAGGACGCTGATTTTATCATCATAGCGACGCCGACAAACTACGATCCCAAGACCGATTTCTTTGACTGCTCGGCGGTCGAGGCTGTGCTTGCACTGATCAAAAAGGTCACGGACGGAAAAGAACATAAGCCGACAGTCGTGATCAAATCCACGGTCCCTGTGGGATACACGATGCAGGTGCGCGGGAAAACAGGCATGGACAATATCATTTTCAGCCCTGAATTTCTCCGTGAGTCCAAGGCGCTCTATGATAATCTGTATCCGAGCCGGATCATCATCGGTTCGGATGAGAGGAATATGGATGCCGCCGGGACCTTCGCGGCACTGCTTCAGAACGGCGCAGTCAGGACGGATATTCCGGTGCTGTTCATGGCGCCCGCAGAGGCAGAGGCAGCAAAGCTGTTCGTGAATACATACCTTGCCCTGCGCGTCAGTTATTTCAATGAGCTCGACACTTATGCGGAAGTGAAGGGGCTCAGCACGGCAAACATCATCCGCGGTGTGTGTCTGGATCCCCGCGTGGGTGATTTTTACAACAATCCGTCCTTCGGTTACGGCGGCTACTGCCTGCCGAAGGATACCAAGCAGCTTCTTGCGAACTACCGGAATGTGCCGCAGAATATGATACTTGCGATCGTGGAAAGCAACCGGACCAGAAAGGATTTCATTGCCGACCGTGTGCTTGAAATTGCGGGGACCTACTGCAGCAATGAACCCTTTTCTGCCGCAAGCGAACAGAAGCAGAAGGAGATCGTGGTCGGTGTGTTCCGCCTGACAATGAAGTCAAACAGCGATAACTTCCGCCACAGCTCCATACAGGGCGTTATGAAGCGCATCAAGGCGAAGGGGGCTGCTGTGATCATCTATGAGCCGACACTGGAGAACGGCAGCACATTCTTCGGCAGCCTGATCGTCAACGATCTGAAAAAGTTTAAGAAGAAATGCGGCTGCATCATTACCAACCGCTATGATCCTGTCCTTGACGATGTTGCAGAAAAGGTTTACACAAGAGATCTGTTCAGAAGGGACTAAGATCTCACTGACGGAAAATGCTGTGAACAGGATCGCTTTCCGAACGCACAGGCGCTGCGCCTGCAGCACCTTATAAACAGAAAAACCGCCGCCTGATTCCGGTCAGGCGGCGGCTGCTGTTTGCGGTGAATGAAAAACGGATCCGATCAAAATGCGTTTTGGGATGCCCGGCTGTGCGCGCCGTGCTTTTATGTCTCCGGCAGCCTGTCCGGATACAGAATGTCCATATCGACATCGCCGTCGATGCCGGGGATCCGGCCGTATGCGCTTGCCTGCCAGAACGCAAATTCGCCCGTATAGGTCGTTTCGTCCACGTAATGTGCCAGCCATACGGGCGCGGCGCTTTTGCTGCGCGCGCTCCAGATCGTATCCAGAAAGATCTTGCTGCTGTAAAGCATCGGCTGAAAGCCCTGCCTGCGCACCTCGTCGGCAAACGCGGCATACACATCGTTCAGGTCGCGGATGCTCATGCCGTATTTCTGGAAATGGGAAAATTCCTCCCAGTCAAAGGCGATCGGCAGACCGGGCTTCTGACCGTCCAGCTGTTCCGCGATCCAGCGCACATGTTCCCGGACGTCCTCCTCGCTGCGGTCGGTCGTATAGAAGTAAACACCGACGTCAAGTCCCGCATCTGCTGCGTTTTTCAGGTTCTGACGGAAGAACTCGTCCGGTTCGACGCTGCTGTAATAATACCCGGCGCGGATGATCGCAAAGCTGCATCCGGCGTCGCGCACGGCCTGAAAGTCGATATCGCCCTGCCATGCGGAAACGTCGATCCCGAACCGGACATTCCCGTCGTCATAGCGGCTGATAAAATCGCCGTAATTCACGCGCGGATTCGTGTCCGCGGACTTCGGCACTTCCTCGGCCACGCTGACCGTGATATCCCATGTGACGGAATTGCCGGCGCAGTCCGTGACCGTCACGGAGAGGGGATAGGCGCCGACGGTTTCCGTGTCGATCTCACCCTCGTAAGTGAGCACCGGATTCCGGTCGAAATTGTCCGCGAATCCGATATGATCATTGAGGTCAAAGGGCGTTCCGACCTTGTGACAGGCGTTCAGTCCCGGGTTGATGATATGCGGAGCCGTCGTATCAATGACCCGATACTGCAGCGTTTGCGTAAATTCCGCGCCGTGATACAGATACGGGATCTCCGCCTCGCACCAGCCGAGCGCCGAGGTGCCGAGCAGGGCGGAGCCGTCCTTCAGCGCGACGTTCCGGTCGGTGATGAAGCTGTCCAGCGTGATCTCCGCGCCCGCTTCGACGGTGTCGGGGCAGATCATTTTGAGATCGTCGGGCGGGTCGATTTTTTTCGTTGTTGTGACGGCGGCCGATGTTGACGACGCCGTCGTCGCTGCCGTGGTGACCGCCGCGGTCGAAACGGTCGTTCCGGGTGCGGCCGTGACTGCTTCCGTTCCGGATTCCGGGGCGGTGCTGTCCGCGGGTCTGCCCGCGCATCCTGTCAGCAGAAGGGTGAGCGCCGCGGCACTGTATATGATAATGTGTTTCATAGATTTCCTTTCGGGGACGGATTGCGCTTCCGCGGATGCGGCTGTTCTGCCGTGATGCGGGGCACCCTGCGCAGCGGTGCCCGACAGAACGACATGTCACATTATATCATATTATCAGGGAAAAAGCAAGCAGCGTGCAGTATTTTTTATGCAGCAGACAGCCTGCCGGCGAACTTCCGGAATCGCCCGCGGGGGCTGCCCCGCTACCCCTCCCCTTTTAGGGGAGGCAACCGGCGGACTTTCGTGCTGGGAGCAGTAACGCCAAAGAAGCCGCCCCGCGGCGTGCGTTGCGAATGTTGGGAGTTCTCCGCTAACTGTCCCCGGAGGGAAATGCCCGCGGGGGCTGCCCCGCTTAAGCGCATGTCTGCGTATGGTTTCGATGCGGCGCAGGGCGTGCTGCGGTTTATTGCCCCGCTATTTCTCCGAACCGGACAGAATAGCAGGGGCTATTTTGCGGAATCATGTCTTTAATATTTTGTGCATAGATGATATAATATATACAGAAACTTCTCCGGAGAGTATAACGCAAAAATCAAAGGCCGGGAAAGGAGGGTGAAAGCGTGCTCACGGTGCGCGTTTATCAAGCGAGACGTTTACGCACGAAAATAAGAGATTTCTTGGAGGTATTGACATGATGAAGAAAGCAATCGGAAGGATCCTTTTCACATTCAGCTGCGTGCTCGCAATGGTGCTTGTATTTGGGCTTCAGGCATCGAATATACATGTATATGCACTCTCCGGCGGACGCTGACCTATGTCTCGCAGAAGGTCGAGTGGACCGGCTTCGGGGCGGGCTCCTATATGATCGAATACGGCGGAGAGACCGGCATGTTTACGTCCAGACCGGGCAAACCGAGCAGCGGCAAGGTCACCGTGCAGGTCGGCGTAAAGTACAGAACCTGCGCGGTCTGCGGCAAGGAGGACACCGCTGTGATCCCGCACACCAAGCGCACGCTGCGGCGATACCCAGTGCACGATCGCCCCGAAAAGCGATGTGATCTTCTGCTATGAAAGATACGGGGATACAAGCAGTGCCTATAACGATACGGCATTCCTCTGGTTCGATCCCAGTACCTCCCTCAGAAAAGAAACGGAGTCCTTCTTTGAGTACAAGAAAAACGGCGGAAATTACGGCGTCAATACCTATCTGATCTATTATCCCGCTTACAATGAATACTGCTGTATCCGGAACAGCATTATGCCGGAAAAAGTACGCAATATCTATGATTACGGTCATGGTACGATCGGAACGCATGAATTTTACGGCGACAGTCTGCAGATGGTGCAGGTATTGTACGGGAACAGACAGGCGCTGAATAAAAAGAAGGTCAAGGGGACGCCCTTTCGGCAGGCACTCCGGAAACCGGCTGTTGATATGACCGGCGTGACTTGGTTTATCCGGTTTACCGCGGAAACCGCAGCGCGCAGATTGTTTCACCCCTGCCGCCCTGATCCGGTTTCTGCGGTTCAGAGGCGATAAAAAGTAAACAAAACTGATAGGCAACACACTTGACAAAATGTACCGTATCCGGTATAATAAGAATTGCAGGAGACTGCAATTCAGGAAGTAGGGGATAGAATATGAAAAAGCGCAGATTTGTTTCGATGCTGACAGCAGCTGCTCTGGCTCTGACGGGATACTGGCCGGGCGCTGCGCTGACCGCATCCGCCGAACCATATTCGGGCGCGGAGGTGCAGCAGGGGAGTGCGGATATTGCGTACTCTGACAACACCTTCGGCGCGATGCTGGCCGCTGACATCAATCAGGAGAACGCCCGCATCATGTCCGGCTGTGCTGTGCACGGCGTGGAACTGAACGAAAAGGTCGCGACTGTCAGCTTTGATGCGGCGCAGAGCGGCCGCGCCGTCGTTTGTGTCTACACGGACCCCTCCGGCACGGATAAAGCGCCGCAGCTGCTCGGCTCCGGCGTGCAGAGCTTCACGGAGGGGCAGACCTCCGCAGACGTTTCTCTGCAGATCAGTGCGCTGCCGGCGTATTACCTTGTGCGGGTGTATCTGATCGGGGAGAATGAGATCCCGCTGAGCACGGAGTATACCGACGCGACGCACACGCTGGAGATGCAGCAGCTCACGGAATCGGATATCAGCGATTACGAGGGCTTCGAGATCCTGAACATGGATGAAAGCACGGAAACGAACTTTGCTGTCTACGAAAAGGACGTTCAGGTCCTGCAGCAGAGCAGCACCGAGAATATCGTGACGCTGCAGGACAACGAAAACTGCATCTACAAAATTCAGAACTACACCGGCACGGCAAGAACCGGCACGACGGTTTCGATCGAGGGCGGGAACGGCACCGCCGCGATCTTTAAGATCGGCTCCGTCAAAACGGAAGGAAACGTCACGACGATTCAGGGCGACCGCGCCATGGAAACAGCGGACGCATTCGCATATATCAAGGTTGAGACGGATTCCGCCGGCAATGAGGCTTCCTATACGCCGCCGGAGCTGCCGGAGGAATATGCGCATATCCCGGTGAGCGGCGGGACCGCTGCAGCGCAGAGACCTGCGCAGGGACGTCCCGGGATTGCAGACGCGGAGGACAGCAGCACCGAGGATGAAAATCAGGAATACAATGAGGACGAGATCCATTTCCGTATACAGCTCGGAAAGGGTCTGCCGACAGGAGCCGAGGGGGAGAGCAGCGGCAGAACCGAGTCTGTGAGCGGCCTTGAGGTCGACGGTGTTGCCGACTTCTATTTTTCCTATCAGGCAACGATCTATAAAACGCCGCTCTTTGACCGCGTAGATCTGGCTATGGCATTCAAACTTGATGCGGGTCTTGAACTGTCCGCGTCGGTCGGATTCAAGTTCCCGTTCGGTACGGCTGTGATATTCAATCCGTGCAGCCGCATCGGCTTTACGCTCGGGCCGTATATCGTCGGCACCGTGACCGGCATCGTGACAATTGGCGCGACATTCTCTTGTTCTTACGGCTCTGACAAGGTGTTTCATGCGAATGTATGCGTTTCCAATTTTTCGCTGACGGTTGAGGGCTTCCTCGGCGTCGGCCTCGGCGGTGCACTGGAAGTGCTTGATCATTCCGGTGAGCTGAGTCTTGAGATCGGCTTAAAGGCAGTGCTGGAACCGAACGAGCTGCATCAGGGCTGTAACTCATGCTATCAGCTGACACTCAGTCTGGAAGGCAGGATCAATGCCAATCTGACATTTGATGCCTTCGGAAAGGATATTGATTTTGGCATCAATCCGTCCATAGCAGCTGAAATCGGTACATTTTATTTATCCGATACAATGGGCTTCGGTTTCGGCGACTGTCCGAATCTCAGCAATCCGCCGGGCAGCCCCGCAGACGCCCCGGCGGATTGGAAGCCGGAAAGCTCGGAGGACAGCCTGACGGCAGAACAGCGGCAGCTGTTTGCGTTCACAGAGCTTTCGGACGGCTACGGCGTTCAGCTCAAAAACAGCACCGGTGCGAAATATATGTCTATGGATATCCCGCAGATCCCGGATTATTACATGGGCAAGCCGGTCGTTGAGATCATGCCCTATGCGTTTTCCAATATCGTTCATATCCGGGGCGTGAAGCTCCCGAAGAAGCTCAAGCGCATCGGCGCCTGTGCGTTTTCCAAATCGCCGGAGAACAACTACTTCTCCAAGTTTGAGGGTGAGTCGGTCTGGTTCCCGGATACGCTGGAGTCGGTCGGCGACAGTGCATTCAGCGGCAATGACATCAAAGTGCTGACGCTGCCGGATTCGCTGCAGTCAATCGGGCAGTATGCATTTTCCGGCGGTGATTTCACATCCGTTGTCCTGCCGGAATCGCTGCAGAGTCTCGGCCGGTATGCATTTTCCGGCAGCGCGCTGGAGACGGTCGTTTTCCGGGACAGCTATGACCCGCTTGCGCTGACCGTCATTCCGTCCTATGCATTCAGTTCCTGCGAATCGCTGAAAAGCGTCCGATTCCCGGCCGGACTGCGGAAGATCGAAGCGTATGCATTTTACAAATCATGCGATTTCCCGCTGAATCTGCCGAGCGGTGTGCGGGAGATCGGCGATCATGCATTCTGGTGCAATCCCGATCTTGCTGCAAGCCACAGCTGCCCGCTCTACAATCTGCAGCTGCCCGCTTTCATCCACAGGATCGGTCAAAATGTGTTCGGCGAACGGTATCACATCAACAGGCTGATATTCCCGCTGCACTTCACCGGAACGGTCGATCCGGAAATGTTCTTAAGCAGCCGTTCGCCTTCTGTTAAAATGGTTGAGCTGCCGAACAACTGGAAGGAAGTCCCGGCGCATTTCATGGAAGGCTGCTATATTTACGGCGTAAAGCTTCCGGAGGATCTGAAAACGATCGGCGAATCCGCGTTTGCGCGCACCAGAGTCAACAATATCACGATCCCGAAAACAGTGACGAAGATCGGAAAGGCGGCATTCCGGAGCGACTACTATCTGGAAGCGGTCTCGATCCCGCAGGGTGTGACGGAGATCGCGGAGGATACCTTTGACGATTGCGATCATCTTGAGAAGGTCGTGATCCCGAACAGCGTGAAAACGATCGGCAACGGAGCGTTCCGGTCATGCTACAAGCTGAGCAGCATCACGATCCCGGAGAGCGTGCAGACGATGTATTTCGGCGCGTTCGATCATTACAAGAGCAACTCGATGTATTCGGTCTCCAAAGAAACGGTCAGTGAATCCGGCGGAAGCTCCACGACCACTGTCTCATACAATTATTCGTCGCCGCGCACGATCACATTCCTGAACCCGAATACGCAGTTCCTGGATGATCCGGAAACGCTGAAATCGGATTACATCCCCGAGGGCGGATCTAAGCCGACGATCGAATACGGCAATTTTCTGACGATCTGCGGTTATCCGGGCAGCACGGCGCAGGCATTTGCTGAAAATCCGGATCATATCTGCCGGTTCGTCGGCCTGACGTCTTCGTCTGCGACAGTGAGTGAGCCGACAGGGGAGCCGCAGACGATGACCTTCACCGGCCTGCTCCCGAATACGGTCTACAACTTCTATGACCTGCTCGGCACAAACTTTACCGCGAATAATCTGCTGTATCTTTCGCAGGGCATATCGGATGAAAACGGCACGCTGACGGTCTGGTACCGCCCGCGGACGAACGATACCAATGCGGAAAAATACGTCAGATGCAATGACCCGTCCGCAGCGGATACGCCCGCGGTCACGACAACTGCGAAGCCTGCGACACCGGTCACGACAACGACTGCAAAACCCGCGACACCGGTCACGACAACGACCGCAAAACCCGCGACGCCGGTCACGACAACAACTGCAAAACCCGCGACGCCGGTCACGACAACGACTGCAAAGCCCGCGACGCCGGTCACGACAACGACCGCAAAGCCCGCGACGCCGGTCGGAACGACTGCGGTGACGACTAGCCGACCGGTCAGCACGATCCAGGGCGATGCGAACGGTGATTTTGTCGTGGACGTTTCCGATGCGGTTCTGGTCGCAAGATTCTGCGCGGAGGACAGCAGTGCCGACATCACCAGACAGGGCATCCTGAATGCGGATGTCAATCACAACGGTTCGGCGGATTCCGAGGATACCATTCTGATTCTCCGCTTTATCGCAAAGCTGATCCGGGCTTTCTAATCTGCGGGAACGGAGTATCCGGAACCTCTCATGAAAAAAGGACGCCGATTCATACGGAACGGCGTCCTTTTTGCGGCACGGAATGTCCGTCCGTGCCTGCCGGGACCATACTGACAAATGCCCGCATATCCGCTGCAGGAGGTTCCGCGGATGCGCGCGCAGCAACATGCAAAGGATGTGTGTGATATGAAAAAGAGACTGTCCGGCTTTGCGGCTGCCTGCTGCATCGCAGCGGCCTTCTGCGGCGATCTTTCCGCGGAGGCGGTCAGCGCCGTCAGGCTGCGGGAGAATTATGCCGAATGGCGGCAGAACGGATTATCGGACGGCGGGATGCTGCAGCGCTATGTGCAGGAGCTTTCGTTCGGAGCGGAGCTGCAGGGCGGCTATTTTGTTTCGGCCGGCGAGATGCTTTCTGCCGTCACAACATGGTTCAGCCCGGAGATCATGGCAGCGCAGCGCGGCGTGCAGTACCTGAATGTCATGATCCCGGAAGGGGATTCCGCCATGTTCTGCGTGAAGTCGCCGGAGGATGCCGGAGCGGCGGAAGCCGTCCTGCAGAAGTATGAGAAGAACGCGGCGCGGCAGTCCTACAGCGTCAGCGGGACCTGCTTCCGTCTGACGAACCGCAGTCAGGCCGATCTGGACGCGATCCGGCAGGAGCTGGCGGCGGCTGACCTGTCTGCCTGTTTTTATTATCATGTTCCCGTTTATCAGAAGCGGCAGCTCACTGTCCCGTATCTGACCGGCTATTCGGATTCGCAGAATTACAGCCCCGCCGACCGCGGAAAGCTGACCGCGGAGGAGCTGCAGGCGTATCTCGGCGCGCATCTGCCGGACTGCACGCTCTATACGGAGAAGCGGACATACAATACGGAATTTTTCGTCGTCCCGCAGGCGGAGCTGACATTTCAGGCGCACTGGGAGCTTGCCCTGCAGCTGTACCGCGATCTCGGCATTGTCCCGGATATGAGCACGGATCTTGCGGCCATGCAGTCGCCCGTGCTGCCGGTATGCGCCGGCGTTCCGTTTGACGTCAGTGCGGATGACCGCTTCAGCGCGGATGACATTGCCGCGGAGACCGGCTATCTGCTCGGCAGCGGGAGCCTCAGCGCACCGCAGGCGGGCGACCTGAACGCGGACGGCAGGATCACTGCGGCAGACCTGACGCTCATGAAGCGCGTGATGCTCGGGCAGAAGCCGCCCGCCGCCGTGCAGCCTTCCGAACCGCCGATCACGGCGGTGCAGCCTTCGATGCCGTCGCTCGGCACGGTGCGGGTGCCGGTCTTTGCGGTCACCTTCCCGGACTGCTTTCAGATGGACGACGAGGAATACACGCTGCTGCGGAAGCGGTGCTTTTCCGCCGCCGATCCCGGCGATGCCAATTATCCGCACGAAAGCATTGCCGCGTATTTTGACCGCGCTTCCTGCGGCAGGCTGCGGCTGACCGGCGATGTGATCCCCTATACTGCGGAAAAGCCGATCGGCAGCTATGCGGGGGATGACGGGCGCACACTTGCCGATGAGATCCTTGCGGCAACGGACGGACAGCTCGATTTCCGCGATTATGATGCGGACGGAAACGGCATTCTCGATTCCTTCGTGATCGCGCTGCCGGATATGGCTGCGGCCATTGACGCCGATCAGGACAGGCGTCCGGACTGGTGGCCGTTTTCCGCGGAGGCCGTGACCCGCGATGAATATGACGGCGTGCGTGCCGGGACATTCTGCGTGCTTCCCTATGAGCCGAAATACACCGCGGATTTTGTCTGCCGCACTGCGCATGAGCTCTGCCATGCAATGGGGCTGCCGGATTATTATCAGTATGCCGCGGGGGATTCCGGCGAAAGCGACGGGCTGGACGGCGAAGCGGGCGACGAGCTCATGGACGAGGGCGACGGCGATCTTTCCGCCTGCTCCAAGCTGCTGCTCGGCTGGATCCCCGCGGACGGGGTGCAGGTCTATACCGGCGGGACACAGCGCTTTTTCCTGCCGGCGTCTCCGGATGTGCCGTCCTGCATCATGATCCCGAAGGATCCGGCAGCCGGACTGCTCAGCGAATATTTCCTGATCGAGCTGCTGACGCCGGAGGGCAATCAGCGGGAATACGGCGGCACCGGAGTCCGTGTGCTGCATGTGCAGGCGGAGGTCTCGGAGGGCGATTTCGGGCCGGAGCTGACCTACAGCAATCACGGAAAGCATTATGACAGCAGTCACCGGAAGCAGCGCGTGCTGCGGCTTGTCAATGAAAACGGCAGTCTGCTCCGCGTGAAAAACGGGCAGCAGGGGACAGACCGCATCGACGGCAGCACGGCGGGCTTTCACTGGTATGATGCGGACGGCGATCTGACGGAAGAAACGGGGCTGGTCATCCGGCTTCATGCGGTGCACGCAGGGCCGTATTATGACCCGGCATCCGCCGACCTTTCCGAATGGATCAGCGGCATTGCGGAGATCACGGTCTCGGAGGCAGAACCCGCCGCATAACAGGGGAGCGCATAAGCAAACACCCCCGCCCCGATCCGGAGATCAGGGCGGGGGTTCTATTCCGTTTTCAGAAACAGGTCAGGTGTTTCTTACGGCTGCCAGAGTCCGGTTCCGAAGAACACATCATTGAAGAACTGGCGCGTGCGCTCCTGACCGAGGCACATGTTAAAGATCGCCGTGGAAACGCCGGGGTTGCTGATGAGGTTATCGACGTAATCCTGCGTGATCCCATACCGCGCTGCGCGCTCTGCTTCGTTCAGGTCGGGCGTGCTGACAGATGCATCCAGCGTGATGCCGAAGCTGTCATAGAGCATCCCGCTGATCGCGCCGTCGTCCTTGTAGGTCGTTGCCTTGAACAGACCCATTGTGCGGACTGCATCGAACCAGCCCGGTGTCGGCGGCTGATCCGCATACTGTGCGTATTTTGCCTGCAGCGGTCTGAGTGCATCGAATACCGGCATGTTCTCGTCGCCGTTGATGCCGAGCCCGTAGAACTCAATATAGGACACTCTGTTTTCGCCCATGAACATATAGTCCGTGGAGATCAGCGGAAGATCCTTGTTGAACGGGGTCAGGACGATCGTGCTCATCTGCTGGACGCCGTCGGTCTTCATGATCGACAGATTGCCGTAGCCCTCGACCTCATACTGCTGCACCTCGAAATCCAGCGTGACCATGAAGCCGGGTGCGAGCGGGGCGGTCATGCTGATCGCGGCGAACTCGCCCGCATCAATCGGCGTGACGGTGTAATACTGCGAGATCATGTCCAGGATCGTCGCGGCTTCCTTGTCCATCATGTAGCTGTTGAACTTCGTGATATAGGCGGCTTTGGTCTCTGAGCCGCTGCCGATCGCATCGGCATAGGAGCGGCCGTAATTTGCATTGACATTGTTCGCCTTCAGCGTGATCGTGTCCGCGATCACGACGGCATTGTTCAGATTGATGTTGTTCGCGTTGATGACAACATCGCCGAGCGGTGCATAGATCAGGCCGGTGAAGCTGACGTTCTTGCAGTCGATCGTGATGTCACCGAATTCCGAATAAAGCACGGCGTTGTTGAAGTTGCTGACATTGCCGCTGATGCTGATATCGGAATCCGCACGGAGCGACGCGTTCATGTTGACATTGCCCCTGAGGGACGCTTCGCCGGAAACGTCCATGGTCTTGTTCAGGTTGAGGTTGTGACCGGACAGCTGCATCGTGTCAAAGGTCTGTGCATTTGCAAAATACTGACTGCCGAGCTGTGTGCCGGAATACGGCATATCCAGTCCTGCATATTCGGTCTTTTTGCCGTTCAGATTGACCTTTTTCCCTGTCACGATCGAACCGTTTGCAGCAACGCTGCCGTTTAAGTTGAAGTGCTTTGCATTGACGGTCAGCGCGCCGGCTGAATCTGAGCCGGCAAACATTGTATAGGGGAAGGCGGTGTTACCTGCTGCGTTCACGCTCAGTGCAAACCATGCACATGATGCTGCCAGTGCCGTTGCCAGCGCGGTAACGACTGCGGACGCTTTTTGTACGATCTGCCTTTTCATTTTCAAAACTCCCTTTCAATGTATATTTTTTTGTTTCCGTCTAGCAATCTTGGGCAATTGCTATAAACATTGTATCACCAATTTTGTAAAATGTCAACAGGCTTTGATACAAAAATCACGATTTCCGGGAATTTCGTATGAATAGATAGTTTTCTTTGATAAAATTGTGCATGTTATACATACATATTATAATTATGTTAAGAAAGAGCAGACAAGTTGTTCAACTTGTCTGCTCTGAATGCATCGGAACGGATGCGCCCTGCCGGTTACTGCAGCGGGATCAGAACGCTTCTGTTCTGCTCCGTGCACATCGTCTTCGCCCGGCGCATTCCGTGGTCAATGGCGATGAACAGGGACGATGCGGATGTATAGGAATTGACGCTGCAGTGACAGATGCAGCCTGCCGCGGTGAGCTGCACCGTGGCGCTGCGGATCCGGACGGGCTGGGACAGCATCTCAAGGATCTTCTGTGCCATGCTGTTTGTCCGGCTTTTCGGGAGCTCCTTGCTGAACAGCACGCAGAGCTCGTCAATGTCCGTGCTGAACACCTCTGCCTGCTTGCCGAGTGCGGTGACGATCTTTTTTGCGACCTCTGAAACGAATTCATCCGCAAAGTCGCGGCCGTAATTCTCATTGAGGCTCTTGAAGTTATTGAAGTTATACATCACAATCGTCACATCCTCGGCCTTTATGCGTTCATCGAGCTTTTCGTCAAGCGCATAGCGGTTTTTCAGGCCGGTGACGACATTGGTATAGGCGATCTCGACGGCCTTCTGCCGGATGTTCGCGGTTTTCTGCTTGCTGTTCTGCAGCTTCAGCGCAAACGCGTAGTCACGCTTTTTCGATCTGGCAATTGCATACAGACCGGCTGCCATGGTCAGGATCAGGAACAGCAGCACAAACAGGAAGCTCTGTCCGACGCGGCAGAAGAACTGATACGTTGCCTCGTCCGATTTTTCAAACAGCGTGTCCAGAGACTGCTTTGCGTCCTCCCGCAGGCGTTCGGTTTCGGCAGTCTGAAGGACGTTCGGCTTCGTGAGCCCGGCCTTTACGGACGAAAGGTGCTCGGAAATGGTATCGTAGTAGAGATTGACCTTGTTTAGGGATGCATCAAATTCCTGCGGTATGCTCTTGTCGATGTTTGCCATGTTGATCTGACGGAATGATTCCGCATTCTCTTTGATTTTGTTCTGACTGGAAAGAACACCGTCAACACTGTCTGAGATCAGCTGCTGGTTGTCGGCATGAAGCTGAATGTTCAGAACATTCTGGTTGATGTCCTCAAAGTTGCCGTCGATCTTGGCAATGTAGCTCAGTGCGTCCTCTGCATGCCAGAGGCCGTATCCGGTTTTTGCAAATGCATAAATAATGACGACAAGGTTCAGGATCGTCAGCACAATAAACAGGATGGAAAGTGACCGGTATACACCGGGGTTATAGCCTTCCATGACCTGATTTTGTTCCTGCGTGTTCACCTCTTTGTTTTTCATTGTAATATCCTCCGCTCATAAAAATTGATGTATCAGAAGCCAGTGTAACATTGTTTTCCCAGATGAAGCTTTTGCAAATATAATGCCCGGCTGCGGAAAACCCGCGCCGAAACGGAGTTTTTTTCTTTTTCTCTCAATACGGCGCTGTTCAGCAGACGCACCGCATCGACGTTATCACCATAACGCATCACCTCAGATGTACAAAATATTATCATGGCAGTTGAACATTATTAGCCATATTCCCCAATTATATTATAGCACAATGATATGAAAATGTCAATATGGAGAAAGAATTTTCCGGAAAAAAGTTTTTTCCTGCGGCTGCCGTGCCGTTCACTCTGAAAAAGGAACCGTTCACAGGAAGTCTGTGGATTTTTTGCCGGGTCTGTGCTATCATAAGAGAAAATAACAAAACGGCATTCAGAGGAGAAAAGGAAACCGATATGCAAATACTCGAACATCAGTCACTGTATCTGAATAATCTGATCTCTTACAAGCTGCATCTTCCGCGGGAAAGGGTCCCCGGGATCATCCGGCATATTCTGGACAATCTCGGCAGTCTCGGCCTGCAGCCGACCGGGAAAATCCTGTTCACGGAGGATATTCGGCAGCAGAAAAACATGGAGATCCTGATCCCGGTGCAGCCCGATTTTGACCCCTGCCTGCAGTACGGAAAAAAGGAGATCTTCAAGCTTGTCAATGCCGTATCTGCGCGGCATGAGGGCTGTTTCGCGGAAACAGAAAAGACCGAACAGCAACTGCTGGACTATATCCGGGACAGAGCCTATCAGATGATCACGCGGCCCTATTACAGCATCGTCCGGCTGGATCCGGACGATACAGGCAGCTGCATCCTTGACATTTATATCGGCGTCGATTGCAATATCCTGTAAAAAAACCGCATTTCCGTGTGAAATGCGGTTCTTTTTTATATTTCCGGATTCAGCCAGAGACTGACCTCCAGCGTGAACAGTCTGTCATCCGCAGAGAGCACTGCCTCTCCGCCGTATTTCTGCGCGGTCTTGACGATGTTCGCAACGCCGAACCCGTGCATATTCTTGTCCTCCTTCGAGGTCTGGACCTGATTGCCGTTCCGGATCTCAACCTTTTCAAACACCGGATTCGTGATCTTCAGGCAGAAAAGCCCCTGCTGAAAATCGGAATGTATCCCGATCTGTTTTGTTTCCTCGCCGGTGTCCTTTGCACAGGCCTCGATCGCATTGTCCAGCGCGTTCGCAAAGATCGTGCAGAGGTCGGCGCTTGTGATGCCGGAGGTCGGCGCATAGCCGGTGAACACGATCTGCGTGTGATGCTGCACTGCCTTCTCGTTTTTGTCGTCCAGCAGCGCATTCACAATGATGTTTCCCGTGTCATAGGTCTTTCGCCGCGAATGGCTCATGCTTTCGATCTCGTCCATATATTCGCAGGCGCGCTGCACCTCGTTTTCGGCCAGCAGACCGCGCAGGCAGAGCAGGTGATTCCGGAAATCATGCCGGAACGCGCGGAACTCCGCGTATATGTCATTGATCTTCTGATAGTATGCGACCTGATCTTCCAGCTGCACCGCCAGCAGCTCCGAAATGCGCTTGTGTTCCTTTTCCGCTGCGCTGATCCGGAGGATCCGGGCGATGATATAGGAGATGATCAGAACGACCGGCACGATCAGCATTCTGGCAATCGGATTCAGCTCCGGAATGACCGTCGTAAACGCAAAAACGGACAGGAAGAACAGAAACACCAGGATCGTCACATACAGCCGCGGCGGGATCAGCGTCAGACTGTGCATGACGGCTGCGGCACGGTTCTTCCGGCTGATATACAGCAGCAGAAACGCCGTGACAGCGGCTTCCGCGATGCAGGCGGCAATATTCAGCGGCATCTGTGCGTCCGTAAACAGATGCATCAGATTCGTATAATTCGTGTTCAGGACGAAAGACAGAATGCTGATATACAGCATACTCAGATTCCGCTTCCGGAAAATGACGGCATAGCATCCCGCCTTCATCAGCATCAGAACAAGGATCAGCAAAAGCCGGATCACGGGCGGGATCTGCTTGCTCGGCAGCAGGAACACCAGCTGCGGGACCGCACTGCAGAGCGATGCAAGGCAGAACAGCAGCCTGCTTTTCGTCAGTTCAAAGCCGGCCGCCTTCCGGACAAGAAAAATAAACATGATATTCTGCAGCAGCGCAGATACATAATACCCTGCATACAGCATCTCTCAGCACCTGTTTGCAAAGTGATAGCGTTTGATATAATCCTGAAACGCTTTTTTGAACGGCGTGCGCTTCAGCTTGCTGATGAGTGCTTTCTCCTGATTATCCAGCACGATCATCGTTTCCGTATGCGAAACGACATGCCGGAACCCGACCAGATAGGTGCGGTGGCTCCGGAAGAACCGGTCCTCCGGCAGCAGGCTCTCAAATTCCGCCAGCGTTTTCTTATAAACAAAGCCTTCCTCTGTCGTCCGTACAAAGCAGTATTTGTCGGAAGCCTCCGCATAGATGATATCGTCGATATTGATGCGGCGGCTGAGATCGCCGTCTTTGATCACGATATACTGATCTGTGCTCTGATCGGAAAGCAGGCCGTCCATTGCGGCAGCCAGCTTTTCCGGATCGACCGGCTTCACCAGAAAGCGATATGCATTGACCTCGAACGTGTCAAACACGATATGCGGAAAGCCGGTCAGAAAAATGATCGGCGTGTCAATGCGCGCAGCCCGCAGCTTCCGGGCTGTTTCGAGTCCGTCCAGCTCCTTCATCTGATAATCCATGAAGATCAGATCCAGATCCTGCGGGAACGCAAGCAGCTCCTTTCCGCCTGTATAATCAGAGTACATGACGGAGAGATTCCGCTTCCGTGCATAGCTGTCCAGATGGCGCTTCAGAAGGTCGTGCATCGGTAGTTCATCGTCGCAGATTGCAATTCTCATATTCTGTTTTCCTCATCTTTGCTGTGTTGTTTTGTGTGTCCGTTCACTCCCGAAAAACGGCAGGAACTACCGTTCATTCCGATAATCCGACAGTTGACTCCGTTTGCGTTGATTCAGCGCGGTATCCGTGCTATAATGCAGTTACAGTCGAACACGGAAAGGAGATGAACAGCATGTTTGATTGGCTTTTGGGCTTATTCGGCTAAAAAAGTACACCTTCATTATACTAGCACAAATCCTATATTTTGTCAATAGCATCGCACGACGATACACAGTCTTTTTCGCTTCATTTTTTAGATTTAGCAATAAAAAACATGTCGCACAATTCGCAGCATTCATAACAGCAAATATGCAGCTGCAAAAGAATATGTCAAAAAGACAGTCAAAAAGAATACTGCATCCTGTCAGGCTTTCCGGCAGGTTTACAAAACGGCTGCGGGACTTCCCGCGGCCGTTTTTGTGTGTCCGAAGGAGTTTGTTCTATATTTTTACGATCTGCGCATGGGACAGACTGCATATCAGAACAGGCTCACCGGAGATCCCGGTGAGCCTGTTTTTGATATCTGAGCTTCCGCAATATCCGCACAATTTTACTGTGCAAAAAAATGAAACGCACCGGATCGTTTCCCGGTGCGTTTTTCTGAAGGATCAGTAAGCGCTTCGCTTCTGTGTTACGAGGGAATTTCCGGCAGCCAGCAGGAGCAGAACGACGGCCAGGATCAGTGCCCCGGGCACCAGCTTTGCCGCAACGCCCGGCTGCATCGTGAATGCGCCGCTGTACGGAAATACCTTCTGTGAAAAATTGTAGATGATATTCGCGATGTCATACCGGAAGACCGGACGGACAAAGAGCAGATATGCGCCGACCAGTGCATAGGCAACCGGATTATGTTTGAACAGAGTCCCGGAGAAGAATCCGAACTCGTAATAAAGCAGCATCAGAACCAGCGTGAACGGAATGCTTTTCAGGTATGCGGCGGCTGAAAAACCGTCTGCAATGCGGGTGTATCCTGTCAGTTCGGGATATTCTGCATAGAACTGATGCGTGAAATAAGCCTGAATGCCGTATGCAGCCAGAACTGCAGCCGTCAGCATGAGGATCAGCAGCAAATATCCGCTGAGCTGTCTGGAGATCATCGCGGACTGTTTTCCGAACCGCAGAGAGCTGTAACGGAACGTGCGGTTTTTCTGATCGACGGCACTCCACAGCAGTCCGAAAAACGCGGCAAGAAGCGGAATGAATGCCATTTCGCCGGCAAGCAGCAGCGAAACAAGGCGACTGGGCTGCATATAATTCAGGGATTTTCCGATCTCTGCGTAATAGAACGCGACCGGGTTCTCGATCATACCGCTGTTCTGATCCATCGAGAGAATCTTGTAATCCTGTGCAAGCATAGCCTGCACATCCTCGCCGGCACTTTCTGCGGCCTCGACGGAGTTCCGGAAATTGATGACCTTCATGCGGGCGTCCTGATGATTCGTATAGCAGATAAACAGTGCAGATGCAAGGAACAGCACAATCATCAGCATCCATAATTTGGAATACCGGAAATACCGGAAATCATTTTTAAGCTGTTTGAGCATGATAGATGTCCTCCAGACTGTTCGCTGCACGTTCTTCGGGTGAGATCTCGGTCATGACAGTCTTTCTTTTCACGAAAATATGCTCTGCGACCTTCTCGTAAAATGCAAACTGATGACCTGTCAGAATGATTGTGCAGTTCTTTTTCATTTCGTTCAGATGCTCTGCGAGATCATCCATCATGTCTACATCCAGACCGTTCGAGATCTCGTCCATGATCAGATATGCCGGCTTCAGCAGATCAGCAAGCGCCAGCATGAGCTTTTTGCGCTGTCCGTATGAGTAAGTCTTGACCTTCCGGTTCAAAACGGGATATTCAAGGTAATGTTCTGCGGCCTGCCGGATCTCTTTCCGGCTGAATTTGCCTTCTGACAGCAGATCCAGATTCTGCATACCGCTGAGATTCTGATAGCAGGGAGAGTCGTCCCAGATGATCAGGCACTGATCCCGCACCTCGGAGAGAGGCTTTTTATCAAACAGAATGTCGCCCCGGTAGCTTTCCAGCATACCGATGCATTTGAGGAGGGTCGTTTTTCCGCAGCCGTTCTTTCCCATCAGAAAGCTGATGGAGTTGCCCGGAAACACCGTGTTTGTCGGTTCGTAGATCGCGGTGTTCTTGTATTGTTTCTGAAAATCAACGAGTTCAATCATAACTTTCTCCTAACAGAAGTGCAGATCAGTTCCGCAGTTCGGATGAATGCAGAACTGATCTGCCTGTATTCTCAATTAGCCTGCATTCCAGAGGGTCTTGCATCCGCCGGAGTTGTAGAGCACTTCCTTGTCTCTGAACTTATAGCCGAACGGGATCGAGCAGCCGCCGATGCCGATGTTTGCAGACGGACCGCAGACAGAGACCCAGTCATGCTCCATCAGGTGCGTATAGGTTCTGGTGACGCCGTATGCATTTGCAAAGAGGCCCTGCGGAGACTGATATGCGGAGCTTTCCGTGATGTTGATGCGGCTGTCAACGGTCCAGTAGAAATCTGTTCTGCAGGAGGAGACGCCGCCGATACCGCGCTGGATCCATGCGGAGTACTGCGATGCACTGGCGGTCATTGCGCCCATGCTGGCGAGAGTTGCTGCTGCGGCTGCAGAGACAATGAGTTTCTTGAGAAAATTCTTTTTCATAGTGTTCAAATTCCTTTCAGTATGATTTTGTTTGTGTGTTGTTTTTTTCGTTCTTCGGCGTATGCATTGTACAGTACAGAGCGGAAAATCCATGGCTTTTCCCGGTTCCGTATCGTCCTCTGCAGGATCGCTTCCTGAACTGTGACTTCATTATAGCAGGTACAGCCCCGGAATACAAGAAAAAAAGAGTGACCGGGCAAAATGCCGGAGCGAGTTGGATAAGATGACATGTTTCAGGAGTGAACAGCCGCCTGCGCGGGGGACATGCGCGCCGCTGCCGCATAATTGCATCTAAGCTGACTTTGGTGCAATCAGAGAGGGGGGGAACATGCCGGGGAGATAATCCGGCAGTCTGCGCTCTGCCCGGAGCTTGCATTCTCCCTTCCGTTCTGATATAATAATTTTCAGGAACATGTAACCTGCTGCAAAGAAAAACCGTCCCAGTATATGAGGAGGTGAGATACCTTGGAACAACCAAACGAAGCTGCAATGATCGCGCTGCTGCAGAAGCGGGATGAAACGGCACTGGAGGCGATCCGGAATGAATACGGAAAGCTGTGCGGCAAGCTGGCATTCGACATCACCGGATGCCGGGAGGATTCAGAGGAATGTGTCAGTGACATGCTGCTGAAGGTCTGGCAGACGATCCCGCCGAAGCACCCGGATAGCCTGAAAGCGTATCTCATCACGCTGATCAGGCATCTGGCGATCGACCGGTACCATGTGCAGACCGCGCAGAAACGGGGCGGCACACAGTTCGACGAAGCCCTTGACGAGCTTCAGGATACCCTCGTTTCCGATGAGAATGTCAGCGCTGTCATCGAAAAGCGTGAACTGACCCGCGCGATCGAGCGGTTTCTGGACACGCTCCCGCCGCAGACCCGCAACGTCTTTATGCGGCGCTATTATATGGCAGACTCCGTCCGCGGCATCGCGGATGCATATCAGATGAGCGTCAGCGCAGTGAAAATCTCCCTGATGCGGACGCGCCAAAAGCTGAACCGATTTCTGAAAGAGGAGGGATTCCTTTGAAGCCGCTTGAATTTATGGATGCCCTCAGTGATGTGAACGAGGCGTATGTCCGGCAGATGCTGAACGAAACCGATGCCGATGCACCGGCCGGCGCGCACAAAACAGGAGGTGCAATTTTGAATACACCGATCACCTTGAACACCGGCAGCGTTTCCCGGCCGGAGAACGGCAGAAAAGCCGGAACGGATCAGCCGTTCGGCGGAAAGCTGCGGTATCTGGCTCTGATCGCGAGCGCGGCGGCCTGTATTGCAGGCGTGTTCGGGATCATGAAGCTGCATCCGGGCAGCAGCGAGGAAAGCATGACCGCAGAGCCGCAGCTCACCGAGGTACAGGAAACACAGACGGAACCGCCGGTCACGCAGCTGACGGAAGCGGAAGCATTGATTTCCGCGACGACAAAAACCGAAACAAAACCGAAGTCCGGCACGACCGCGCCCGTCACTGCGCAGACAGTCCCCGGGACGGCCGCAGCGGAAACCGGAGCGGTCACCGCAGGCACACAGGCGCAGACCGCTGCGCAGGCGGCCGCACAGACAATGCCGGATGAGACAACAGCGGCGCCGCGCAGTACGACAACAACTGCAAAAACGACCCGAACCACGACGACAACGACCACCCTTCCGACAGATGAAAACGGAATCCCGATCCGGCCGGAGGAAACCGAAACGACTGCAGCAGCATGGGAGCCGATCGTCACAATTCCGTATGAACAGCCGTATCTGCTCGGCGATGTGGATACAGACGGAGACATTACGCTGCTGGATTTCCTGCTCGCTGCCCGCGAATACTACATGGAAGAAGTCTGCCGCCAGGCAGGGCTGGTGCTGGATGCTGAAGCATGTGACAGAGCCAATGCTGACCGCTGGCAGCGGCCGTCCGATTATGCAGTTATCCTGGATCATAACAGAATCCCGCAGCATAATCTGTTTGTCGATTATATTGATGCGGAAGCGATCCGGGATGTTGCGATCATCCGCGCATTTCTGGGCGGTCCGGATGTGCGCTGCGAGGATTATATCAGCGTCTCCGAAACCGAACACAGCTGGAATTACGGAATGGCAGAATATGAACCGGCACTCGCACAGTTTTTCGGTGCCCCGCCGGAAGGGAAATACACAAGCACTGTTGACGTTTACGGCGCACAGATCATCAGCGATGACGTTCCCGAAGCATTCCGAAACTTCTACAATTCACTTTATACGATCCATGAATTCGGTGCCGGATGGAATGATGTGGAATTCAACGTCGGGACATGGTCTGACGAAGAATTTGCGCAGAAAATGGACGAGCTGCGCGCGATCCTTGCAGAAAACTGAGACAGAAAATCCGCCCCGCATCCCGGTGCAATGCCGGTGCGGGGCGGGGTTTTGTTTATTCAAGATGCTGTCCGATATCCCTTCCGCCGTACATAATGCGGACGAAGGCGCGGCTGCGGTATGACCGCACGGAGCGTGCGGGATGCAGGAGAATGCAGAAAGAACGAATCCCCCTGCGGCTGCAGGGGGATTTCTTTATGCATCGAAGTTACAGGGGGCTGTGCATGTCCCGCAGATTCAGCTTACGCTTCCGGGTGATCCCACCAGCCGCTTGCATTGATCCAGCAATCCGCATCCGGTGCGGGCGCGTAGGTGCTCCGCAGGAATCTGCCGTCCGCACCCATATAATAATAGTAGCCTTCCGAAAGCTCATGCCAGCCGACCGGGATTTCCTCCCTGCTGCAGACGATATTCGTTCTGCCGAGCGCGCCGGTTTCCGCATCGCTCAGCACCTCTTTCGTGTTCAGCGTCAGCACGGCAGGACGCTTTCCGTTTGTCAGGTCAATGTCATTCATGAACCATGCCGTCAGCTGATTGTATGCGGAATGCGGGAACAGCTCGAACTGCCGGCTGTTTGAAACGCTCATGCCTGCCGCAAGATCGCCGAGCAGGTTCCCTGCGTTCAGGGCGTCCGGATCTGCGAGACTGTTGCCTGCCATATCGAACGAATGCCATTTGTTGTCCACGTATACCGCATTCAGCGCATGATCGGACATGCCGCAGTACAGATTCTGCACGCCGATCCGGTTCAGCAGCAGCGCGCTCGCATGGGCAAAGCCGACGCATTCCGTATAAGCGGGCGTATCTTCATCGCCGAGCAGGAACACCGCGCCTGCCGAGCAGATGCTGCCGCGGCAGAGATCGTTATAATAATACGCATCGTTCGGGTAGAGGTCAAAGCCGGGCGTGAAGGTCTGGATATTGTCCGGGCCGGGGTCTTTTGCTCCGTCCTGCTTGTCCAGCGAATAAAAGCCTCTGTAATCCGAAAGCCGTGCGATCAGCTTTCCGACCTGCACAACAGCAGCCTTCTGCTCTGTCCGCGGGTTGCAGACGGCAAAGATCTCCGCTGCGCAGTCGTCCAGACGGTCGTTCACCTCGTCCGCAATGAACTTCGTATTGTCAAACGCGCAGAGATAGCGCTTCACGAGCTGCAGCTGTTCCGGGCTGCTCTCCGCATAGCTGTCGCCGCAGACGGTCGAAAGCTGCTTGAAATTCGCAAACGCATAGTCCTCGATATATTCAACGGATGCCGGAATATAAACATCCCGCACGGATTCCGGATCAAGCTGCTTTGTCAGATTTCTGCAGATCGTTGTCGTTTTCTTGGAAAAGCTGAGACTGTGCGATTCGCGGATCTCCTGCTTTTTCTCCGCGGTCAGGTCAAGCGCCGCATACACGGTCGCCGTATTGTCGTACAGATAGCGGATGCCGTCAACCTCCTGAAAATTGTCCTGCAGATACTGCGCGCCGCTGAACGGGTCGGTATCCGCAAAGCAGATGTGCGAGGGCAGCGCAATTGTGTGCAGCTGCGTGCAGCCCTCAAAGACACCGCTGCCGAAATACAGGTACGTGCCGGCTGTGACCGTTCCGGCAGTCGGGATCAGCTGATACGGCAGCGCGTGTTCGCCGTCCGTATTGCGGGTGCACCAGACCGGCTGCTCGTAATTCTCAAACGAGACGCTTTCCAGCTCCGCATGGCCGCTGAATGCACCGTCTGCGATCTCCATGACCGGGAAGATCCGTCCCTTTGCAAAGACCTCGCGCGGGACGGAGACATGCGCCGCATTTTTTCCGGTGTATGCGGTAATCGTCGCATACATTTCCCCGTAATTCAGCGTGAAGTCAAAATTCCGCTGCACATACTGCAGCAGGATGCAGTAATCCTCCGGCGCGGCATAGCCGTCCCTGTTGATGTCATATTCCGGATAGCCTGCGATCTCCTGCCCCGGCTGATAGCCGGTTTCCTGATACAGCGCGTTGATCTTGGATTCCAGCGCGTAGAAATCCTCTGTCTCCCCTGCTTTGTGATCGCCGTCAAAATCGCATTTCTCAAGGCCGAACGTGCGGATCTTCGCAAGGAAGGTATCAAGCACATAAGGCACAACGGAACCCTGCTTCCAGTTGATGTATTCTTCTCCGCCGACCTGCTCCCACGCGGAAGCCGGCATCAGATTCGACGGGAGCAGCGCCGCGGAAAGCACTGCCGCCGTGAGCGAAAGCACGCTCTTTTTTTGCATTTTCTTCATATTCTTTCTCCCTTCATGACGCAGCCCGTGCCGCATCATGTACTTCTTCCGGTTTCTTCTTTTGTTTGCGCAAACAAGAACATTATAAGCAAAACCGCGGAAAAGTCAAGGCGATATCATATAATCTTAATCTTATTCTGCAATTATAGCCAGAATCATGAAAGACATTGTCAGAATAACTGTTGATTGCATTTCAGGATATTTCACAAGGTCTGTGCAGGGCGCAGACGGGGGCTGCTCTGCTTCCGGTGAGACAGGATCATTCTGCCGGTGACGGACTGCTGAAAGATGTATTGTTCCGGTCTGGATTTGGACAAAGTTGCATTATACAAATTGCATAGGATAATACCAACTATACGAAATGTAGTTGTCGCGCGGCATGATTTTTGTTTTGATCAAACCGGATTGATTGCATTTCTGAATCATCTGTGCTATAATTTCCCATGCAGGAAACATCCTGCATGGGATATTTTTTTTAAGGAGGACAAACATGACTTTTAAGACAACCAGACTTCTCGCTGCACTTCTGAGCCTGTCGCTGATGAGCTCCAATGTTCCGGCGATTTCCGCAGGCGCAGAAAGCAGCACCGCACCGTATCCCTACACGCTTTTTGCAGCTTCCGCTGACGACGGCGCGATCTCGTCAACTGCGGGGAATGTCTGCCTGAACGGCAGCATTGCTGCGAACGGTACGGTAACCACAGCAGGTACGCTCAACATCAACGGCACCGAAACAGAACATGCTGAAGAAGAGATGATCTACCTGTTCAACAAGCTTGACCGTCAGTACTTTTCGGACGATCTTGTTGACACACACGATGCAGATTATACATTCAGCAGCATCAATCTTCCGATCAGTGTCCCGACTGTCGTTCAGGGCAGCGCGGATATGACCGGAAACATCAACCTCAGCACCGGATTCAAGGCGCTGGAGGATATCCGTTTCACCGGTGACTCCCAGAACATCACCAATGCGGTCCTGTTTTCCAAATACGGCGACATTGTTCTCGAGGGTCAGAATGTCAGCGTCAGCGGCCTGATCTACGCGCCGTTCGGAACGGTGAACATTTCGGCACAGAACCTGAACCTGAACAATGTGATCGTGATCGCGGACAGCATTGTCCTGGATGCACCGAATGTCAATGCAAACTATAACAGCAGCATGGCTGCATTCATCGGCAATGAATCCGAACCGTTTGAAGTTCCGTTCGAGGAATGGAAATATCTGAAGGATACCGACGGCGACGTTCTGCCGGATCTGATCGAAAAGGAGATCGGAACGGATCCGCTGAATGCCGATACGGACGGCGATCTTCTCCCGGACGGCTATGAGTATACGTCCCTCCGTACAAATCCGCTTGCGGCCGACTCCGATGATAACGGCGTCTCCGATTTTGACGAGGATTTTGATAACGATTCTCTGACAAACGGCGAGGAGTATGCAGCAGGAACCGATCCCTATGTCAAAGATACCGACGGCGACACGCTGTCTGACGGCGACGAGATCCACACCTATCTGACTGACCCGCTGGTCGTTGATACCGATCAGGACGGTCTGGACGATGCGGATGAGGATTACTTCGGCACGGATCCGAATAATCCCGATACCGACGGAAACGGCATTCCGGACGGCGACGAAAAGCGCGATCAGACCTTTGTTCATCAGGTCGAAAATGCAGACTGCGCCGTCACGGAAGTCCGCGTGCAGTTCATGGGCACCGGCAATATCCAGAAGTGCACCGAGATCGAAAGCGTCATGAACAAGGATATCATCTGCAGCGACGTTGTCGGTCTGGTCGGCGAACCGTTCTCGATCGAAACGAAGTCCGAGTTTGAGCAGGCTGTCATCACATTCAAGATGAATCCGGATAAGCTCGGCGACACCGCGTTTGACGATCTGCTGTTCCTCTGGTACGACGAAGCAAACAGCGAGTTTGTCGAGATCGAAACGCAGTTTGATGCCGCGGACCATGAGGTCAGCATGGAGACCACGCACTTCAGCAAGTACATGGTCGTTGACAGAACCAAGTGGTTTGAGGCCTGGGCTAAGACGTTCAACTACAATCCGGGTTCGTCCAGCTCTTATGCACCGACCTATCATTACAACTCGGTTCTTGCGATTGACTGCTCCGGCAGCATGAACAGCAATGACCCGATCATCACGAAAACGGTCAACTCTCCTGCAGATGCAGAGCACGCGCATACCTGCGGCAGAATCAAGGCGGCTGACGGCTTCATTGACAATATGAACAGCGGCGACAAGGCTGCGATCGTCCGGTTCACCGGCTCTGCAACCGTTGCACAGGCTATGACTTCGGACAAGGCGCTGCTGAAGCGCGCGGTCCAGTCGATCTCCAGCAGCGGCAACACCAATTTCACCGCAGCAATCACGACTTCGATCTCTGCATTTGACGCGGCAGACCTTTCCAATGTCAATATGAAAAACAGAATCATTCTGCTGACGGACGGCGAAAGCTCTGTTTCCAATGCGACCCTCGATCAGGCAAATAGCAAGAATATCAAGATCTACACGATCGGTCTGGGACGCGATTCCTACGATCAGATCCTGAAGGACATCGCGAACTACACCGGCGGTGAGTTCTACAAGGCATATACCGCATCCGAGCTTGTTGATATCTACACGGAAATCGGCATCGGCGGTGATTTTGACACGACGGATACCGACGGTGACGGCCTGTATGACGCTGTCGAAGCTGCCGGCATCCGAATCCAGAACGGTACTGTCATCTCCGGCTGCGATCCGACCAAACGGGATACCGACAATGACGGCCTTGAGGACGGTCAGGAGATCGACCCGACGATCAGATGGAAGGCAAAGCACTACTATCCTTCCGATGTGCCGGAATCCGCAATTGACAAGGAATACTATTTCGTGATGAAATCGAACCCGGTTGACGGCGACGATTCCGACCATGACGGCTATTCCGATCTGTTCGACCCGGATCCCTCCAATTACGAGGATTACAGCTTCCTGGACAACGAGATCCTTTATATCGGCATTTCCGATCCGTCCATGGGCTATATGGCACCGCTGGAAGCAACCTCCGGCAGTATTTCCAAAGCAACCGATTATGACGTCAACGGCGGCGGTCAGTATTTCAGATTCAAGTGGACCGGCGCAGGCTACAAGATCGCGCCTGTGGCGTATGAGAGCAGCAGCAAGGTCATCTCTGCACATGACAACGGCGGCTATTACACCGTCACGGTCGAAACCGACTCGAACAAGACCGAGCAGATCTGGGAGATCGCACCTTACGGCACGCCCGATGACGACGGCTTCTACAGCTGCGACGGCATGGTCTTCCGCAACAAGTCGCTGAATGTTTACACCGCATCGCTCAATCCGCTTTATCTGTCCTCTGCAAACGGTCTGAGCCTGTCCGGCTCCAAGTCCGAAAACAACAGGGTAAAGGTCTATTCCCCGTTCAACTGGACAAGATTCGGTGAGATGTATCTGAATCACCTCGGATGGGAATCCACCACGGTTCCGTGGAACGCACTGCAGAACTACGAACACAATGTCAGCATCGGTATTGACCGCACCAACAACGTGGTGAATTACAAAGGCCATGATCTGCTGGTCTATCAGCACGGCGGCAATTTCCCGCAGCTTTATTTCAATCAGGTCACAATGGACGGCGTCTGCTGTGAGATCATGGGAACCTATAATGCACTCGTCATGAAAGATGTTCCTGTTGATTTCTTCAAGCTGGCTGTTGAATTTGAAGTGAATGCAACCGGCATCTACTTCGGAACCGGCGGCAGCGGCTGCTGGGGCAGCGATCCGTATCTGATCGACAACTGCCTGGATGCTTACCATGTTTCCTATACGACCGTTGATATGGATGATTACGACAGCTATACGGACGGCTGCAATGCATTCGATGCAGAACTGATGAACGGCGTGAGCGGCATCTTCTCCTATCACTGGCCGAAGCTCGGAATCTATGCAGGCATTCACACCTATGCTGAAGTTTATGACGCTGCGAATGGCACAACCCCTATCAGAACATTTAACAGATACAGCGACACTGAGAAAAAAGACAGTCCGTATGACTATGCATCCACCGATGCTGCAATGAAGCATTCGGTGAATATGGGGCATTTCATGGTCGGATATGTTCTCAACTGAGATAATCGCAACAAATTTGTGAGGTAGAATTATGCTGAAAAAGATTGTTCGGTTTATCCTGATCCCTGTCTTCATCTTATCCCTGATCGGTGCAGTATACTATGCTGCGAAGGACATCAAAGTGAGAAACTGGTACAAAACAACACTGACGGTCACATTCATCGGTTTGCCGGAAGGAAATGTATTCGGCGATTATACCGATGCACACGGTGTACGACATCAGAACGAACCGGCTTTCGTCAATTCAGCCTTTTCCGGATACAAGACAGATGTTAAACAGTATTACGGAAGCACCTTCACGATCCTGAACGACCCGGAAACGGGCGTGAACCTGAACTATGACGGTCTGATCAAAAACAACATCCTCTGTTTCGGTCTGACCGCTCTGTCCGGCGCAATTCTGTTCCTCACAAGAAAGCGCCGGGAACAGGCATGACCGCAGAAATAAGGTCGGTACTCATAGAAGTTTGCAAAGAACGAATATGAAAGACCGATCCGGCGGGCTATGAAAAAAAACAGTCGGATATCCGCGAAAGATATCCGACTGTTTTATTTTATGAGATCAGTATATCGTTTTGCTGCAGCGCCGGTCAGGCTGCTGCAGCCGGAAATTCCCTGATCCGCTTGACAATGTACATCAGAATGAGCGTCACGTCCTGAATGTCCGTGTTGCCGTCACCGTTCACATCGCCGTTGATGACGCCGATATCCTTGACCGGGACGGTTGCATCGCCGTTCGCAAACCGCGCGATCAGAACCGCGTCCGAAACGTCAATGCTGTTGTCGCCGTTTACGTCGCCGGGCTTGTAGCCGGGCAGCGTTCTCGGATCACGCCGGCTCTGCCTGGCAGGCGGGAGCATCGTCTTTTCGGTGACCGTCAGCTTTGCGTCCGCAGTGGTCTGTCTGAAGCCGTTTCTGTCGATGACGGTGCAGTGATACAGATACCCGTTCTGCTCTTTGGTCGCCCGGAACGTCAGCCTGCTGTCGGTGCAGTTCATGGACCACCAGTTGCTGCCGCCGTCCGTGGAATACTGCCACAGATACGAAAGTTCATCCTTGCTTGCCGCATAGACCGAAAATTCTGCGAACCTGTCCTCCTCGGCGGCATCATCCTTCGGACCGGAAAGCAGGACCGAGAAGCGTCCCTTTTGCACAAGTACCGGCAGCGCCTGATTTCCGGCCGTATTGACGCTGACATTGTCCCAGTCGGCCTCCTCACCGATCAGGTTTGCTTCGGTCAGTGCGGTGCAGCCGCTGAATGCATTGGCCTCGACGGTTTCCAGCGCAGCGGAGAAGGTCACAGAAGAAACCGTGCTGAAGTTTCTGAAATAATTTTGCGGGATCACGGTGCCGCCGGTGACGGTGACATCCGTCAGCTTCTCCGGTAATCCGGATGTGCTTCCGGCGAAGATATCCGCCAGTACCTGCATCCTGTTTCCGAAGCTGAACGCCGGGAGCACCAGCTTTTCGACCGCATTGCAGCCGTGGAGCCAGTGGCAGAATTCTGTATCCGGACAGGTGACGCCGCTGCCGAAATATGCTTCCTTCAATCCGGTGCAGTTCTCGAACGCGTGCTGCATGATCTCCGTTGTGCCGGGAACCGTCACGGTTCTGAACGCGCTGCAGTTCGTAAACGCGGACTTTCCGATCAGCTTCACGGATTCCGGAATGATCAGATCGCCGCTTGCCGGATCGACGGTTCCGCCGGCGGTCGGGTCACCGCACAGAGAAAGCGGTTCTGCGGAGATCAGTCCGGTGCAGCCGCTGCATGCGCGCACGCCGATCTCTGTCAGCTCATCCGGATATGCGATATGCCGGATCTGGCTCAGACCGTTGAAATAATCGTCCGGGATCACGGTGCCGGTGAGGAACGCAACATCTCTCAGCGCCGGGGAAACGCCGGATTCGCTGCCGCTGAACAGATAGTAAAGCCTCCATGTATTATGTGCTTCGCCCAGATCAAACGCAGGGAGCGTCAGCTTTTCCAGCGCGGGGCTGTCATGGAACCAATGGCAGTATTCCTTGTCCGGGCAATTGACGCCGAGGCCGAAATACGCCTGCTTCAGTCCGGCACAGTTCCGGAATACATGCTGCATGAGGACGGTTCCGTCGGAGTCCGGCACAATGACCGATGTGATCTTTGCGCAGCCTTCAAATGCGGATTTGCCGATCATGGTCACGGATTCCGGGATCACCAGATCGCCGAAGTCAGCGGCGCTGCAGCTGCGGAATGCCGCATCGCCGATCGTCGTCAGCGTATCCGGCAGCGATGCGGCGCACAGGCTGGTGCAGCCGGAAAATGCTCTGCTGCCGATCTCCGTGAGATTGCCGGGACAGCTGATGTGTTCCAGATATTGCAGATTTTCAAAATACTCTGCCGGGATCACGGTGCCGCCTGAAACGGTCACCTCCTTCACGGATGCGGGAACGCTGACCGAACTGCTGCCGAACAGGTCGCGCAGGTGCCAGTTCTGATAGGTCGTGCCGAGCACAAAGGTCGGGATCGTCAGCTTTTCGAGCGCGGTGCAGCCGTAGAGCCAGTGACAGAATTCCGTATCCGTGCAGGTGACGCCGGGGCCGAAATATACTTCCTTCAGTCCGGTGCAGTCCTGGAATACATGCCGCCGGAGATCCGTGATATTGGTATCGGGGACTGTGACCGAGGTCAGCTTCGTGCAGCCTCCGAACGCCGACCTGCCGATCACTGCCACGGATTCCGGAACGGTCAGATCGCCGAGCGCCGCAGCGCTGCATTTGAAGAATGCCATATTGCCGATCGTTGTCAGCGTATCCGGAAGCCGGAACGTCTCCGAGGTATCCCCGCTGCCGTAGCGCAGCCATTTCAGGCTGCTGCAGCTGCTGAATGCAGAATCGCCGATCGCGGTAAGGTTCACCGGCATATAGACGACCTCCAGATCGGATGCATCGGCAAACAGCTTGTCTGCGATGTTGTTGATCGTCAGACCCGCATCCGGATCCAGATCGTCGAACACGATCCTGCGGATATGCAAACGCACGGAGTACGGAATCGAAGCATCCGGATACATATCGCCGCAGCCGATCACGGTGAATGTGCCGTCGTTGAAGAACATGCCGGAGATATGCTCGCCGAGATCATACTTCGTGTTATTCGTCATGCGCATTTCCGGCGGGGGCAGCAGATGCGAATAATCATAAGTCTGTACCGGTTCCGTTGTCTGCGTCACCGTCGTGAATGCGGGTCCTGTCTCCGTCACGCCGCCGCTGACAGTCGGCCTTCCGGTCCCTTTTTCCACATAGGGCCACTCGATCGTTTTCGAGACTTCCTGACAGCAGGTCGTGACCCTGACCGAACCGGAACCCTTTAACGTGCCGTTCACATAAATCCCGTAGGAATAGGATGACGCGCGCGGATTTGCATGAAGCACGATCTTGTTCTGCGGATTGTACGCATCCAGCGGATAGGTTTCGTTATCAATTTTCAGACAGGCATCTGTACCGGCGGGCGCATTCACAAAGCCGATCAGGAAGGTCAGCCGGTAGGCCTGATGCGGGCACTCCACAGTTTCGTCCGGATCCACAACATGGAAGGTGAATTTCATGCCGCTGTAGACGCCGGCGGTGTTGTACGAACAGAACACCACGATTTTCGGCAGTCTGAGCTTTCCGAGGATCGTGTCCGTTTCATATCTGATGGATGCTTCACACCGCGGCGCCTTATTCAGCAGATCCTTCAACTTCTGGAAGGAATCTTTTTTGTCCGCGAAATTGAAGCCGGCTGACACCTTGACTTCCAGATAGACCTTGAGTGTGATCTCGATCCTGATACAGGTCTCATCCGAATGGATCCGTTCTTCTTCTGTGGCCGGATCGGCCCTGAACACATTGATGCCCTTTTTGTTGTAGGTCTGATCGTCCTTTGTGCCGTCCGATCCGCCGAGAACCTTTTGCGTCGCATTTGCCTTGATGCCGCCTGCAACGGAAGCCGTCACCGCGCCTTTCAGGAACACGATCTCAAAGCCGACCTTGATATCCAGCGCGGCCGTCACATTCAGATCCGCCGAAATAATGACCGGAGAGGTATCAAAGTCGATTTTTTCCATCCCGTTGTCGGAATCATAGACAAAGCCCTTTGTAAAGGACTTTTCAAATGCGATCTTTCCTTCAAAGCCAACGGTCAGACCGATGTCAATAAACGCATTGATCTCCGCTGCACCGATCGTTGTGAGCGGAATTTTGAACAGGTGTTTCGGGGACTGATCCTTCCGGTCTCCGGTTTCGGCGGCGGGATCGGACTGCACACTGTCCGGCAGCTCCTCCGGTTCTTCTCCGGAATCCCCCGTATCCGTGCTGCCGCTCTCTGTCCCGGAATCCCCTGTCTCCGTACTGTCTGTATCCGTGCCGGACGTTTCCGAGCCTTCTGTTTCCGAGCCTTCCGTTTCCTGACCGTCCCCGGAACCGCTTGGCGGTTTGGTGCCGGGAACAGTCTTTGACACCGTGCCGGTCAACTTCGCAGTCAGCTTTACTTCACTCACAAAGAACAGATTGACATAGCTGAAGCTCTTGTACAGATTCCATTTGACCGTTGCATCCGCCGCAACGGAAGGCGTAATCGTAAATGCATCGCTGCCCTTGACCTTGCACTTTTTGATGAATGAAAGATTTTGCTTATGCTGCGGAATGGAAAGCGCCGGATCAAGGGCTTCCAGCTCCTCCAGCTTTTTGTCATAATCATCCTGATTGCCGATCACCGCGGCATTGGCGCCGAGATAGCTGCGATCGCTGACCGCTTCGTCCCGGAGAGCAGGCTCCCCTGCCGCATCCGCCGCATCGGCTCCCCCGTTCGTTTCGACCGTCTGCGTCGTTTCGATCTCGACCTTGATGAAATCGAACATATCGTCGATCTCGCCGGTGCCGGTGATCGTTGCGGTGTCGCCGTCAATGACGATGTCCTGAATGTCGGTTGAAATGATGTCGTCATCGGTCGGCTGAATGAAGAAATACTGCCCCTGCTCCAGCGAACGGATGCTGTCATCAATATGACCGAATACGTAGATATCCCGGTCGTAGTCCGCGGAAATGAGAATGTTGCTGTCCGCTGTTGTTTCCGCGCGGACGGTATCCTCAGAAAGCACGATGAAATTCGTCGTCTCATCTTCATCGAGGTTGACGACCTGCTCCGGCGCAAAATCCGAGGTATCCTTTTCCGTGATCTCCTGCATTTCACGGTGATATGTCCTGATCTCAACCGCCTTGCAGAGCGGCAGTCCCGCTCTGCCGGTCAGCCGTGCACTGACCGTGAAATATGCCGGAAGCTGCGCGGTGTCCGCGGTGAATGTGCTGTGCACGTATTCGCCCGCCGGCACATCGTATGCAGCGCTGTAAACATTCGCCGGGTTGTCCTCGTCGATAAACGAGACAAGCAGCTTTGCCGCCTCGCTCTGTGTCGAGGTCACGCGGATCATGCCGGTCTCCCGGTCAAAATCCAGATTCGTCACCGCATAGACCGCATCCGCGGCGGATGCCTTCAGCGGCTGTGCGGCGGGCTGTGAAGCCGCCTGCTCCGCGCCCTGCTTTGCCAGATACCGCGCCAGTGAATTGGAACCTGTCAGTCCGGGATTCGTCTGTGCATCCTGCGATGCGGCAGGTCCCGGTTCCCCCTCCTGTGCCGTGTTCCGGCTGCCGGACGGTACCCCGCTCAGCATGGCCGAAGCGCACATGACTGCGCTCAGAACACCGGCGATCGCTTTTCTCATCATTGCTGTCACTCCCACATGATATTTTGCAATATTTTGTAAAAAAATTGCAATGCGTAAATTATAGCACAGAACAGTCAATCTGTCAGTATCATGAAGCGCCGCGGAACAAAAGATCCGGACAGCAGCGGAAAACAGCCCCGCCGTTCCGGCGAAATGATAAAAAAACGCTGCTCCCCTGTCATCGGAGAGCAGCGCCTTTTTTTCTGTTATACGAGCCAGAATGCATACATCTGGAAATAAATGATCATGGTCAGCGCGACGGCTGCAAAGAAGATCGTCAGCACATTGCGGAAGCCGCAGACCTTGTCAAAGCGCTTGTGCAGACGGCGGAAGCCCGCGATGATGCCGATGATCAGCAGGACGCCGAGGAAGATCTCGACCCCGCAGAAATACTTTGTCCAGATGACCGGTTTCCGCTGCATGAAGAACTGCACGAACACGAACCACAGAATCAGCGGCAGCGGGATCAGCAGGCTCATGCGCACACGCCACCATTTCAGCGGATTGCGGCTCTTTTTCCGGCAGATCAGCTTGATGAACTTCACGAACAGGCAGATGATGCATACGAGAATGCCGATCAGCATCAGAACGATCAGCCCGATCTCAAAGGCCGGCTGTACGCCGTCCGACATGTAGGCATCCAGAACCGATACCTCTACGCGGTCGTCCGTCTGGTTCATGTAGGACGGATAATGCAGCATATCCTTCATCACCGCGGGCGGATTCTGGAACACCGGGAATAACCCCTGCACCGAGCCGAGGATCTTCAGCATACCCTTCTTGATCGTCCGGGCACTGATGCAGAGAAAATCGCCGGCGGGCTTCTTCACATTGCGTTCGCCGAAAATCAGATCGGGCATTTCGGAGTTGAATTTCGATTCGCCGTACTGATTCGCCATCACGACAAATCCGATGTCATCCTCACGGTCCAGCAGCAGATAGCTGGAACATGCCTGCGTATTGCCGCCGTGCCCGATGACGTTCACCTTGTAATTCTCTGCCATGAAGCCGTGACAGAGACGCGCATCCTGCGTGCCGGTGAACAGCAGCGTCGGCGTGTACATTTCCTCGAAGGTCTCCTGCTTCATCAGGCGGGGATCCTCTGCGAGCAGCGCCTGTGCAAAGGTCTCGAAATCGCGCAGCGTCGAGGTGCAGGAGCCGACCGGATACATCACGATATAAATAAACGAATTGGGGAACAGCATCCCGTTCGGGAGATAGCCCTCCAGCTCCCTGCGCTTTTCCTTCACCCACGGATTATCGGACAGATCGGAATTGATCGCGGTATGCTCCATGCCGAGCGGCTTGAAAATATTGTCCTGTGCATACTGATAATACGGCTTGCCGCTGATGCGCTCCACAATATACGCCGCGAGCGTCGCGCCCCAGTTGCTGTAGGCTACGGTCTGCCCCGGCTTCCAGATCTGACAGGGCTGCCGGTGCGTGATGTATTCTTCCAGCGATACGATGTTTTCTTCCGTCGCGGAATACATGCCGATCGCCGTTTCCTCAAAGCCCGCGTTGTGGTTCATGAGGTTCAGCATCGTGATCGGGTCGTCATATTTCAGATGCAGAAAGAAATTCGGCGGCAGATACTGCCGGACATCCGCATTCAGGTCGATCTTCCCCTGCTCTGCCAGCTGCATGACGCTGACCCAGACCGTCAGCTTGGAGACGCTGCCCCAGTCAATGACGGATTCCTCTGTGATCGCGATGTTTTTTGCCTTGTCCGCGCTGCCGAACCAGCCCGCATAGAGCTCCTCCTCAGAGGTAAACACGGCAGTCGCCATACCGGCGGCAGAGGATTTGTTCTGATTCCAGAAATCCTCGATCGCGTCGCTCAGCCCGGATGCATCCAGCCCGGAGGGCAGCTTTTTTTCTTCTTCTGCCGCTGCCTGTATCGGAAGTGCTGCCGTGAGCATCACCGCAGCGGCTGCCGCACAGCAAATGCGGCGGAACAGTCCTGATCTCATATTTTCAGCCCCTTTTCTTTTCTGATGCCGGCGCCGGACAGATCATCCGGTTCGCACAGTCTGCTCACATTATAGCATATATTCTCCCAAAAAGCAAGATAAGAACGGTATATTTATGTTTCGGCTTTCTTTCCGGCAAACTGCAGGAACCGCCCGCGGGCACTGCCCGCTTATAGCACATAAACACTTGAATTTCAACTCACATGCCGAAAATACGATGTTTTCGGTCGATTTCATCGGTCAACATTTTCCTTGCAATGTCTCATCCAGCAAAAACTGCTCAACACCGATATACTGGATGCCGTGATCGTCGTTCCACGGCTTCATATAATCCTTCACGACTACGATCTTCCGGAACGAATCGGGGATGCGAAGCAGAGACGCGATCTCCTGACTGCGCTTTTCGGGGTCTGCAATGCTGAGCGCCGACTGAATATAGAAGCGGTCGCTGCCCCGGTTGACAACAAAATCGACCTCAAGCTGTTTGCGCATACTTTTGCCTTCAGCATTTCTGGTGTTATACTCCACGACACCGACATCCACATCCAGACCGCGCCGGAGCAGGTCATTATAGATCACATTCTCCATGAGATGCGTTTCCTCAAGCTGCCGGAAACCGAGCCTTGCATTGCGCAGGCCGACATCGGAATAGTAGTATTTCGCAGGCGTTTTGATATACTTTTTTCCCTTGACATCATACCGCTCCGCCTTGCTGATCAGAAACGAATCCATGAAATAACCGAGATATCTGTCGATCGTATCCGATGAAATGCCGATCTGTTTTTCGCTTTTGAAGGTGTTGGACAGCTTGCTCGGATTGGTCAGGGAGCCGATGCCGGATGCCAGAATATCCAGCAGAATATCCAACACCTCGCGCTCATTCGCAATATGATTGCGTTCCAGTACATCTTTGATATAGGTGCCTGTAAACAGATCGCGGAGATAACGGCTTTTTTCCTCGTGCGAAGAAAGTGCCGCCGCGACCGGCATCCCGCCGTAGGTGTAGTAATCCTGCCACGCGCCCCGCCTGTCATCCTCATAGGCTACTCCGCAAAGGAAAGCGGATGCACGCGGATCTCGTCGCCTCTGTCCCGGAACTGCGTGAGAATGTCCGAGGAGAGCATTTTGGAATTGCTGCCCGTCACATAGATATCTGCATTGGGTATCTGCATCAGCCCGAGCACAACGTCGATGAATCCCAGCTTTGCGGCGGGGTCATCAACATAGGGGTTCTGTATTTCCGAGACAAACTGGATCTCGTCGATGAACACATAATAGCGCTTGCTGCTGTCCGTGATCTGCCCGCGGATATATTTGTCCAGCTCGATCGGATTGCGGTATTTCGCATTGTTCAGCGTATCAAGCGCAAGCCCGATGATCTGTGCGGGTGCTGTCCCCTCATTCAGCAGATAATCCCGGTAGATCTGAAACAAAAGCACGGATTTTCCGCATCTTCGCAGCCCCGTGATGATCTTCACTCTGCCGTTGTCCTTTTTCCGGATCAGCTGATCGAGATACTGTTTCCGCGGATACATCTTTGTCACCTCACGATATCAATGCGTATATACGCAATCATTTCCTGCTGTTTCTGTGCTGATTATATCATATTCTATGCGGAAAGTCAAGGATAACACAGGAAATTTTTGCGTATTGATGAGAAAATTTTTCCTGCCCGCGATCTGCGGCTGAAAAAAACAGGTGCCGATCACAGTCAGCACCTGTTAAGCTCAGTAAGCCGGAATAAACTCGTCATCCGCGGCCGGCACACCGGATAGAATCTTCCTTGCGACATAGCTGTCATCGCGCTCGAAGCAGTTGAACAGCGTATAATACCGCAGCCCGATCCGCCCGCCGGTCTGGCCGTTGCGGTTTTTCAGGATCTTCAGCTCAACGTCCCGGATCCGGTGCTCCTTGCATTCGTTGATCTTTTTCTGTGCGTCATCCTGCCCGATGCCCTGCACCTGCAGGCCGATCAGCACATCGGAGCCGTATTCGATCGCGCCGGACTCCTTGAACGCGCTCATTTCGATCTCCCCTGTTCCGTAGCTCATGCGGTTCAGGCTGGAGATCGCGAGCACCGGAATGCCGAGGTCACGGCTCATGCGCTTCATTTCCAGCACGGCTTTATCCGTGTTCGTTTTGTCCGTTGCGCGCAGGTCAAACGGCGCAAGGATCTGCAGATAGTCGATCATGACGACCGGTTTTCTGCCGGTCAGCCGGATATGCTCCTCCGTGCGCGAACGGATCTCCGCGACGCCGATATCCCCGATGCCCTCGTAATAATACAGACGGTCGCTGTATTTCTGATACGCGAGGACCGCTTTGTCGATCAGGCTTTTTTCCTCCTGCGAATAGCCCTCATACCGGCTTTTCGTCAGGATGCCGCGGACAGTCTTTGCCTGCCTGACATCACCGCCGCTGCACAGATAGGTCTGCCGGCTGATGCTCTTTGCAAGCAGCTCGGACGCGGACATTTCCAGTGAAAAATAGAGGACATCCGTGCCAGCCTCCGCGATCTGATCGGCGGCCTGCAGAATAAACGTGGTCTTGCCGAGCGACGACACCGCACCGAGCACATAAAGCCCGGCAAACAGTCCGCCGTCCAGCTCTTTATCGAGATCCGCAAAGCCGGTCGGAATGGCCTCGTCCGCGTGATCGCCGCGGATGTGATCGAGGAAACCGGAGAGCCGACGCGCACCGGATGCCGCGTCATGCGCGCTGCGCTCCGCCGTCAGACTGACCGCCGTTTCCGCCGTGACCGCTTCCGCATTCTGTGCGAGCTGCTGCGCAAATGCCGCCGGATTCCCGCGGAAAAAGTCGTTTGCATCCTTGCGCATCCCCTCCGGATAAACGGAAAGATCGTATTCCGCCGTCACGAACGGCACGCCGATCCGGCGGAGCTCCTCCGCGAGATGTTCGGACGCGGTTTTTCCGGCATCGTCCGCATCAAAGCTGAGGATCAGCGGGCAGGCAGGCTTTTTCTGTTCGAGCCGGTCGATCAGCTTGCGGAAGCCCGTCCCGCCGACCGCGACCGCCTGAAAGCTGCCCGCGGACATGATCGAGATCGCGTCGATCGGGGATTCGCAGACGAAGCAGGGCGTTTTGTCCTGATCGAGCGCATTGACATGATAGATCGGCTCCCCGCCTGCGCTCGCGGTTTTCGGCTTGCGGAAGGATTTGCCCTTGATGCTCCGCGTCATATAATAGGTATGGCTGCTGTCATACGGGATGACGACGGCCTGCTTTTCTTCGTCGTAGCCGAGGTGAAAGCGCTTGACGGTCTCCGCAGAAAAACCGCGTGTTTTCGTCCAATAGTCGGTCTTTCCGGCATCCTGCATACAGGCGGTGATATAGCTGCTGAAATCCGTCTGCACGGGCGCGGGACGCTTTTTTTCCGGCGCACTCCCCTGCCCCGCGCCGGGTGCCCTGCCGAACAGCTCCTCTGCAAAATGAAGCTGCTGCGTAAAGTCCGGCAGATCCTCGACCAGCCCGATCAGCGTGAAGATATCGCCGGACTGACTGCACGAGAAGCAGTGCCAGTTTTTGCCGCCGTTATAAACGGAAAAGGCGCCGTCCGAGTGACTGCCGCGGTGCGTGCCGCTGCCGCAGAGCGGACAGTGATAAAGCCCGGAGCGCTCCTTCACGGAGATCCGTTCCAGATACGCGGTCAGCTTTTCCTTGTAAAAATCAAGTTCCATGTTTTGCACCTGCCTGTCTGTTATCCGGTTTACCGGGGTTACTGCGCTTCTCTCCCCTGCCGGGTCCTGCATATTTTTAGCACTTAAACGCAATTTTACGGCTTGCTAAAAATGCGTTTAAATGCTAAATCCGGTCGGTTGTTTCTATCACTTAAACGCAATCTGCGATTTTTCCGAAATGCGTTGAAGTGATAAGTTTTCATGCCGTTTCTATCAGTTGAACGCAATTTAGCCGATTGACGAAATTGCGTTGAAGTGATCGTTTTCTGTCCTGTTTTTATCACCAAAACGCAATTTGCAGATTTCACTGAAATGCGTTTAAATGATCGTTTTGCAGTCTGTTTCTATCATCTGAACGCAATTTGCAGATTTCGGAGAAATGCGTTTAAGTGATCGTTTTCTGCCCTGTTTTTATCATTCGGACGCAATTTGCAAATTCCGATAAATGCGTTTAAGTGATCGTTTTTCATGCCGTTTTTATCATTTTACCGCAATTTGACCGATTTGGTAAAATGCGGTGAAGTGATAAATTTGCAGTTCATTTTTAGCACTTAACCGCAATCTGACTGCTTCGGGGAATTGCGTTAAAGTGATAGAAATACGATAGACTTTTAGCACCTGACCGCAATTTGAGCGACTCTGCGAAATGCGTTTAAGTGATAGATTTTAGGCATGTTTCGAGCAGTTTGCCGCAATTTGACGATTTCACGAAAATGCGTTCAGGTGCTAAGATTTTGCGTTTAAATGCTAGGAAAATGCGTCGAACTGATCAAAAATTGCGTTCAAATGATAAATGCTGTTTCTGAAAAGCTCGCAAAACCGTTGTTTTTCATGCACTTTTTCTCACTAATACTATAATACTCTAGTATTATAAGAAACATGCATCGGCATTTGGCCGAATGCCAAATGCCTGATATGCATGATGCATGGAAAAAGAAAAGTGCCGCCGGCTCAGCTTTTTTTCTTTCCGCTGTGCGTGAACGTGAACACCATATTGTCCAGCGTTTTGAGTGACGGGATCACGGAAGGATCAGCCGGATCCGGAAGCTGAATGTCCTGATACCATTCGGACAGATAGGTCTGCTCGCGCAGCAGCTTCCATGTCGCTTCAAATGTTCGCTTGAGCAGCGAGGTCGGGTTCTTGACTTTTTCAAGCCGGGTCGCAAGCTGTGGGTTCCGTTCGATCATTGTGCGCGCGGAAATATGCGGGGTCTGATCGCCGCACTGTTCGATCAGCTGGACGACCGTCACAACATTCTCGATCGCGGCCTTGTTGCGCTCCTTGAGGATCGAAGTTTTGATGCAGTAGGAATGCGTCGGATTGCGGACCGGATCGCCGCGCTTCGTCAGCTTCGGCGCGCCGTCCTTCTTCTGCACGATCGCCAGCCGGTATACCGTCTGAATGACCATGTTCATATACGGCGAGCTGAACGAGATCGTATTAGTCTTATCGTCATAGCCTTCAAAGTTCAGCACCGGATACAGCGATTTGGACGGCTTTCCGGCTCTGGTGCCATGCATCACGCCGACGATATTGTGAAAGCTCTGGATCGTTTCGATCAGCCGCTGGATACCGGCCTTGTTGATATTGCGCTGCAGCCCCATGCTCTCCGCGAGATCGGGGATATACAGCTTGATGACGTCCTGCAGATTGGAGTATTTTGTCTTTTCAAATTCGCGCAGGATGATCGAATAGAAAATGCGCAGCATACCGAGGTCAATGGATTCGATGCCCTCTTTGGTGACCATGTTCTGCAGCTCGACCTCGGAGACCGGCTGGATGTCATTGCCCTTGAAATACATTTTGCCGCCGGAAAATTTCAGGCCGTCCGTGGAAGCGAGCGGCTGCATATAAGCATTGCCCGCAGGCGTCAGCGACATGATGTACTGATAGTTTTTCAGGGTCGGCACAGCCAGATTTTTCGGGATATCCAGCACGGTATCACCGGCACGGCGGCGCGTGCGGTATGTGTTCTCCCCTTCCTCCTGCATCAGGAAATACTGCATTAAATGATGCAGGCTGAACGGCGCAAGGAACGTGAACATATTAGGCGCGGGATCCGCGAGCAGGGTTTCGTATGCCTCGTCTTCATCCGTCAGCTGTGTGCGCAGCGCGGCGGCATCCTCCGGCGGAAGATTCTGGACAAAGGCAGCACGCTTTTCCGGTGTATCGAACCGGCTGACGAACGGGCCGAACTGCCGCAGATACACCATATGATACACGCTCGCAAGCGCAAATTCCGTCGAGAGCGGGTCGATCTCCAGATTTGCCGTGGTCAGCGTCATGAAGCCTGCGACCTCAAATTCTGCGGGATTCAGCATGAACTGTTCTGCGTACCGTCTGAGATTCTGCAGGATCTCATTCTGTACGTCCTTCGGCGGAAGCCTGCGCGGAGCCTGCTGATATTCAGCAGGCGCGTTGTTTTCCAGCATATCGTTTTCCTTTCCGCTTATTCGGTAAACCGGATAATATCAAATTCTCGAATAAGCAAAGTATACAAGGTAACCGAAGAAATCAGAGAAATCCGGATAACGGGCACTCCCCTGTTATTTCGGCGCATGGAGGATCTTTTCGCCGCGCTTTGCATAGCCGGCTTCGATCTCGTCCAGCGATTTTTCCAGGATCTCGTTGATCACAGCCTTGATCTCGCGGCGGTCGGTGTATGCATAATCCTTCAGGCGGCTGAGCAGATCCTTCCGCACGATGAACGTCGCGCGGATGTATTCCTCCGGAATCTGCTCCGGTTCCGGTTTTGCGGCCGTTTTCTTTTCAACCTTAGCAGGCTTTTCAGCGGCAGCAGCTTTGCCGGGTTTCTTCGGCTTTTCCTGCTTTTTCGGCTGTTCCGGTTCCGGTGCTGAAAACAGCGCGTTATTTTCCAGCGGGTTCGACTGCAGTTTGAATGCCATGGTCATTTCTCCTCTCTGCGGATGATCTCCGCGGTGATGGCCCGGTAGGCAGCTGCGCCGCCGGAGCCGGATGCATACTGCAAAACGTCCTTGCCGTATGCCGGTGCCTCTGCGATCTTGGAATTGTAGCGGACAATGTCAGTGAACATTTTGTCCCCGAACTGCTCTTTGATCGCGTCCAGAATGGTTTTGTCGAGGCTTCTGCGCGCGTCGTACAGCGTGACGGCAACGCCTGTCAGGTCGAGTGACGGGTTCATGCGCCGCTTGACCAGATCGACCGTATGCATGAGCTGCACGATGCCGTCCAGCGGCATGTACTGCGCAGCGACCGGAATGATATACCGGTCGGATGCGGTCAGTGCCATCAGGGTGAGCACGGACAGGCTCGGCGAGCAGTCGATCAGCGTGTAATCATACGCATCGCTGAGCGGCTCGATCGCCTCTTTCAGGATGAAATCGCGGCCGGCTGCGCCGATCAGTTCGACTTCGGTGCCGGACAGGCGGATGTCTCCGGGTATGATGTCCGGCATCCCCTCTCTGCGGATCACGGCGGATTCTGCATCGGACTTCCCCGTCAGAATGTCGCTGACGGTCGGGGTGTTTTCCGGCAGCGCGGTCAGGCCGGTGCTCTTGGTCAGACTCCCCTGCGCGTCCATATCAATGAACAGCACGCGGCGGCCTGTCTCAAACAGCGCTGCGCCGATATTCAGGCAGGACGTTGTTTTGCCGACACCGCCCTTCTGGTTGACAAAGCTGATGACCTTCATGGA
>JAFWQJ010000077.1 GCA_017545185.1 Oscillospiraceae bacterium
CTTTGGCTTCAAAGTTGTAATTGAGCAGACTGATTTCAGTAGGGTTCGGCATAGAAAGACCTCCTTGACATAGTTCATCTGAAATAAAAAAAGCTCCTCAGCGACCTGTTTTCATACAGGCTCAGTGAGAAGCGATGTGCATAATTCAATTTTTAGGCATAAAAATAGCGGACAGCGCTTCTGTTATGAAACACCGTCCGCTATTTTCCATTATTCAGTTTGCTTTGTCAACAGGCTTTCTACCGTTTATGGGTTGTTTTCGGCTTCTACCAAATTTCTACCAACTTTTTCATCGTTGGCTTTCTACCAAGTTTCTACCAAAATTCTTCAAAATACATGAATTTTCAAAATAGCGCAGTTGCGCTGTTTTGGGGCTTTCTACCATCAAAAAGCTCCGTGGAATCGGGATTTTTGTGTTACTCAGTGTGACTCGGTGGTACTCAGTGTGAAATTGGTTTGCTTATAACATATTACACGCAAAAATTCAATGGGCGCGCAGAAAAAAACGCAGAATACAAAACGGGTGCCGGCCGTTTCCGGTCAGCACCCGTTTGGCTGCAAATCATGCGCTTGTGAACAAGTCCGCGGCGCTTCCGTTTCCGCTCCGCCGGAACCGGCGCTTACGCGTCGCTCTCGCCCTCGGAGTAGCTGAGATCGGGGATCTCGGACTCTTTGGCGCGGCTGAACTGCGTCTCGTAAAGCTGCGTATAGACGCCGCCCTTTCCGACCAGCTCGTTATGCGTGCCGCGCTCCGCGATCTCGCCGTCCTGAATGACAAGGATCTCGTCCGCGGCAAGGACGGTCGAAAGCCGGTGCGCGATCAGAATGCTTGTTCTGGTCGCGATCAGCGGCTCGATCGCATCCTGGATCTTCTGCTCGGAGATCGAATCCAGCGCGGAGGTCGCCTCATCGAAGATCATCAGCGCGGGGTCTTTCAGCAAGATGCGCGCAATGGAAATGCGCTGCTTTTCGCCGCCGGAAAGCTTCAGGCCGCGGTTGCCGACGACCGTATCCAGTCCGGTCTCCTGCGCGGAAACAAAGTCGTAGATGTTCGCCTGCTTGCACGCGTCGATCAGCTCCTCCTCGGTCGCGTCCGGCTTTGCATAGAGCAGATTGTCACGGATCGTGCCGTTAAAGAGGTAGGTCTCCTGACTGACGATGCCGATATTTTTCCGCAGGAACGCAAGGTCAAGCTTGCGGACGTCGGTGCCGTCAAAGAGCACCCTGCCGTCAATGACATCGTAAAGGCGCGGGATCAGGTTGATGAGCGTGCTCTTGCCGGAGCCCGAAGGCCCGACGATCGCGAAGCATCTGCCCTGCTCCAGCTTGAAATTGATATCCTTGAGGATCTCGCGCTCCGGGTCATAATGGAAACGGACGTGCTGGAACTCGACCTCGCCGCGCACGGTGTCGGGCGTGATCGCATCCGGTGCGTTCTCGATCTCGGCCGGCATATCGTAATACTCGAAAATACGCGTAAACAGTGCCATGGAGCGGATCCAGTCCACCTGAATGTTCAGCAGCTGATTGACCGGGCCGTACATCTTGCCGAGCAGCGCGACCAGCACGGTGATCTGACCGACCGTGACAGTCTCGTCGATCTCCATCATGATGACGCCGCCGACCAGATAGATCAGCATCGGGCCGATGTTCGTGAAGGTGTTGAGTGCCATGCGGAACCAGCGGCCTGCCATGCTCTCGCGGATGTTCAGGCGGATCATGTTCTTGTTGACCTTCTCGTACTTCTCGTATTCCTTCTGCTCCATGCCGAACAGCTTGACAAGCAGCTGACCGCTGACGGAGAGCGTCTCATTGAGGATGCCGTTGATCTCGTCGCTGCACGCCTGCGATTCCTGCGTGATCGACCAGCGGGTCTTGCCGGCATTGCGCGTCGGGATCGTGAACAGCGGCACGACAAGAACGCCGACCAGCGCGAGCAGCCAGTTCTCGCGGAACATGATGACCAGCGCGACGATCAGCGTGATCGAATTGGAGATGATGCTGGTCAGCGTGCCGGTGATGATCTGCTGGACGCCGGAAATGTCGCTTGTCATGCGCGTGATGATATCGCCCTGATTGTTCGTGGTAAAGAACCGCTGCGACATCTTCTGCAAATGGATGTACATGGCGTTGCGCATATCGTAGGTGATGTGCTGCGCGATCCACGTATTGAGGTAGCTTTCGCCGATGCCGATCAGGTTCGCGAGCAGCGTCACGCCGAACGACAGCAGGATATACAGAATGAGCTTCTGCATATTCTTCGCGATGAGGCCTTCATCGACGATGCGTCCGGTCAGAACGGACGGCAGCAGCGTCAGAACTGCGGAGACCAGAATTGCCAGCAGCACAAGCGCCATTTGCTTCTTATAGGGCTTCAGATACGAAAAAATGCGCAGCAGCAGTTCTTTCGTGACCTTCGGCTTGTTTTTCTTCTCTTCCTCGGTCAGAACACCGGGGCCGAGTCTCCCGCCGGGCGGTGGGGGCATAGCGATCACTCCTTTTCAGAAATTTCATTTATGAAAAGCGTTTCTGCGGAAAATCAGAGGATGTACGGTTTGATCGAACAAAGTCTCCGATCATCACAAAGAAACTGCACGGGGAATTCCAGAGGATCACATCTGAAATTCATCCAAAAACAGTCAGCCGATGCTTTCGGTTTAGGAACCGGGCAGTATTCTTGAAACTCACCTTTTGGCCAGTCTTTCAATCCGAAAATGATATCTTCCAGCTCAAAAACTTCTTTCGGATCATGTGTGAAACTTTCATTTCCGGAACCCCATTTATGATGATTCCAGTCCCAAAGAACGAGCTTGTCATAAGCCTGTTCGAGGCATTCATCCAGATGCTCCAGCACTTCGATCACCTGCCTGACTGTTTCCTCCGGAATGTCATCATCTGATACATTGCAGATATAGAGACAGCCTGTTCCTTTCATATAAACCACTGCATCTCTGTCGCTGTAGTCACTGCAGAAGTTGAAGAAGGAATAGTCCCCGTCTTTCAGAAAGAATATCACTTCATCCAGATCGAAATATACAGAATTCAGAGACAAGACAATCACTCCTCTCAATTCCGGGTTTCTTCCGCAGGACGATCCTGAAAAGGTGCGTTCAGTCAGCCGTGATCTCCGCCGCCCGGAATGCCGTCAGGAATGCCATGCGTCATTCAGGAAGTTCACGCGGTTCGTCAGCCATTCCGCAAGGAAGTCCGCGGCTTCGGCCTGCGTTTTACAGTGTCTTGCGGGTCTGGAAAGCTCCTGCTTGAACGCATCGTTCTCGATGATGTTGTTCCACTTGGCGTAATTGCGGTCAAAGGCAGCGGCGTACATTTCCTTGTCCTTGCCGACCTGCTCGATTGCACGGGTGAATACGCCGTTGTCATAAGCACGCGTCCACTTCTCGCGGATGACGTCCTGATACCAGTCCTCGAACATCAGCACGGCCAGCCACGGGTTGATCGTCTCGTAGACGAAGCTGTCAACGTCCGGCACGATGCTGCCCGCATAGAAGCCGGTGCCGTCGATGCAGCGGTCCTTGTTGCCCATCGAGGAATCGAAATCCCACGGCGCCTCGAAGGTCAGCCGCCTGTCGCCGTCTGGGCCGAAATCAACATCCATATAGAAGCTTGACCAGTAGATATCGGCATCGCAGGTCAGCTCTGCAATGATGTACGCATCGGCAAGGGAATCAACATTGACGACCTTTTCGACCGCCTGCTGCGGGGTCAGATCGTCCGTCTCGCTGATCTTGGTATAATCCGCGTTGAACTGATACGCCTTGTGCTCGTAGGCCGCCGCGTACATGATCTTATAGACATTGTTGACATAATCCGCAATGAAATCATGTTGCTTCTGCGAATAGATATCGCTCTTGATCGTCATGCCGATATCGTTCTTGTCGTCCCGCTCGGATTCCGGCAGACATTTGATCGTGCGCTTGCCCTCGCCGCCGTCGTAGGAGCGGAGCGGCGCATTGTCTGCGTAGTCCACATGGAACTGCTGCAGCGGCTCCTCGTTATAGTAGTAGCCGTCAAATTCGAGCAGATAGCCGATATCGGTGCCCTGATAATCCTTCTCGGGCTCGGTGATACTGACATGATGCTTGCCGACCGAGATCGGCTCGGTGAGCAGATACACGCCCCAGTATTCGCCGTTGACCGTGACCTCGGTCAGCGCGGCGTCGGATGCATAGAGCCCGTCCGGAGTAAGGATCTCTCTTGCAACGGAGAGCGCGGTTTTATCGCGCAGCATGGAGCCGTCCTTGTATTCCGCGAGCAGCAGCCAGTTCTTGAACGCTTCGCCCTCTGCCAGCCCGTAAAGCGGGGTCTTTTCGGCAAATTTGATCTTAAGCGGCTTTTTCGGATAATTCGTTGTCCAGTTGCCGCGCACCTTGACGTCCGCATCGGCGGGCGCCATGACCGCGCTGTCCTTCGGGTCGGTCAGAAAGACCTTGCAAGCCTCATAGTAGGGCTCGGGCGGCATGACGTATTTCGGTGTCCATGATGCGATCATCGTGGAGACATGCCGTGCGACCGGCTCGGTGATGAAGTTCATGACGTCGGGGTCCTTGCTGACCGTGTCAATGACGATCATCGGCATGTTCTCATCGACTGAGACGTCCGGCTGTGCAGCCGCTTCCGTACCGGACGCAGCCGGTGCTGCGGTCTGCTGCGGCGCAGACGCATCGCTGTTCTGATCCTGTTTTCCGTTTCCCCCGTAGCTGCATCCGCAGAGCACGGAGCCGAGCAGCAGCGGCAGCAGCATTTTCTGATATGATTTCATAATGTTCCTCCTGTTTTCGGCGCAAGGTGCTGCACCTTTTCTATTATATACAACTCAGGAGCACTTTTTCGTTCACCTGTAAGAAATATTTATTTTATAACGAAATGAAGATCCCAGATCTCCCTTGATTCCGCCGCTTATCATCATACCAGATTTCGGCAGATTTGTCAATCTTTTGCCGTGAGAAATCCAGCGCGGGGAGGGGAGTGCGGTGCAGATTATGTTTGTATATGTGCAGATTCTGCTTGATTTTTTTGCGCAGCAGAACTCAGGGCTTCCAGCCCTGAGAAACCGGAATGCCCGCAGCACTCGTCGCGGCTGACGCCGCTCCTACGTGCTGCGGGCGGTTCTCCCAAAGGGCTGCCGCCCTTTGGAAACCTGTTCACGCGTTCAGCTCGCGCTGACAGCGTCATCGCTATGCTTCATGCGCGCTGCGGATTGCTCTGCAATCCGCCTAGGGACGCCCTCTCTTACAGGGCGTCCCTCTTCCATAAACGCTCCCCCGGAGCGTTTTTGGAATTCACCCTTGCGGTGCGCCTGACGCTGGGGAGTTTCGCGCGCTGCGGAGCGCGACGGGGGCTCCGCCCAACATGAAAAACAAGTTTTTCATGTATGACCCTGTAAACTTTTGAAAAAGTTTGATCAAAACTTTTGTGAGACTGCAAACCGTTCGCCTGCCGCCCGGCCGGCAGCGTATATGCAAAAGGGGTGCCGACTGTAACATCAGCACCCGCTTGCTTTTTATAATGGGATTCCAAACGGACAGTGCCCCTTTGGCGGATCAGCATGAAAAAACGAGTTCCTTCATGCTCGGGCGGAGCCGATTCTGAATCATCGCGAAGCGATACCGCTCATTCCGGAAGTGCATACACCTTTTCGATGATGTCCGGCGGGGCGGGAGTGCCGGCGTTTTCATCCCAGCCGAGGCCGTCCGTAAGACCGCCGGTCTCGAACCGCACGGTCACGGTCTTGCCGTCGGTCTCCCATGTGTACTGCGCATCTCTGATAACGTGCGCATTTTTGTAGATCACCAGCCTGACCTCGTCCTCCGGCCGGATGATGATGCCCTTTTTCGTATAGACATGGATGAAGCTGCCGTATCTGTCCTCCTGCAGCAGGATGGCGCGGTTCGGGTCATTGCCGAGCACCGCAAACTGCGTGTTCCGGTAATCCGAAAACGTCATCCCGACGACCGCGATGAACAGCACCGCCAGGATCCCGACGAAAATGCCGTACTTCCGGCACGAGCGGATGCGTTCCTGCTTCAGCTCCGGATCATCGGTCTTTCGGATATTCCGGATGCGGCGGAAGATCTCAAGTATCCAGATCACGATCAGCACAAACTGGTTTACATCGCTGATGCGCCAGATACAGCCCGCAAAATAAAACCTGCTTTTCGTATGTCCCAGCCAGATCATGGCGGCCAGATATGCCGCGAGAAAAATGATCCAGAATATCGCAGTTGCGATCGTTTTGCCCTTTGCTGTGCTTTTTTGTTCTGCCATGACTGTCTCCTTTCATGATGCTGTCGGGTATGCTTTCAGTGCGGCAGGGGAATCTCTGCCCGTATCAAAAAGGACGCCGCTCTCAGCATCGGCGTCCTTTCGTCGTGTGTTCAGATTGCCTTGCGTGCTCCCGCGGTCCGAACGGAGTTCCTTCTCTTAAACTGCGTCCTGATCGGGACGGTTGAGGTTCTCGTTCTGCGTGATCGCGCGCTTTTCGATCTCTGCGCCGAGTGCCCGCAGTTTGCCCGCCATATCCTCATAACCGCGCTCGATATGGAAAATCTCCTCGATCGTTGTGACGCCCTGTGCGGCCAGTCCGGCGATCATCAGCGCCGCACCTGCACGCAGGTCGCAGGCCTTGACCGGTGCGCCTGTCAGAGAGCCCGTGCCCTCGATGACCGCGACCTTGCCGTCTACCTGAATATCCGCGCCCATTCTGCGCAGCTCGTCAACATACTGGAACCGCTGCTCGGAGACGCCCTCCTTGATCATGCTGGTGCCCTCCGCCAGACAGAGCAGTGCAGAGATCTGCGGCTGCATGTCAGTCGGGAAGCCCGGATGCGGGCGCGTCTTGATGCTCGTCTTGACGAGCGGGCCGTCCACGGAAACACGCACGGCGTCGTCAAACTGCTCGATCTTCACGCCGATCTTTTCCATGACGCTGATAATGGATTCCAGATGCTTCGGGATCACGTTCTTGACAAGCACATTGCCGCCGGTCGCAGCAGCAGCGACCATATAAGTACCGGCCTCAATCTGATCCGGAATGACGGCATAGCTGGTACCGCGGAGATATTTCACGCCGCGGATCTTGATCGTATCGGTGCCTGCGCCCATGATCTCTGCGCCCATGGAGTTCAGGAAACTCGCAAGATCGACGATATGCGGCTCCTTGGCGGCGTTCTCGATGATCGTCAGGCCGTCCGCCTTGACAGCGGCAAGGATCGCGTTCATCGTCGCGCCGACCGTTACGCAGTCGAAGAAGATCTGGTTGCCCTTCAGACCGTTCTGCGTGGTGATATCGACCATGCCGCGGTCAACCTTGCAGGTCGCGCCCAGCTTGGCAAACGCCTTCAGGTGCTGGTCGATCGGGCGGTCGCCGAGCGGACAGCCGCCGGGCATCGAAACGCGGCAGTATCCGAATTTTCCGAGCAGTGCACCCATGAAATAATAGGACGCACGCATTTTCCTCGCTTTTTCATACGGGACGCAGTAGCTCCTGACGCCGCGGGTGTCGATCTCATAGGTATGCGGAGCCAGATATTTCACGGTCGCACCGAGCTCCCGCAGAATATCAAAGCAGATATCCACATCACTGATCTCCGGCACGTTTTCCACGATGCACGGCTCATCTGCCAGAATTGCTGCCGGCAGGATCGCCACGACCGCATTTTTTGCGCCGCTGATCTCGACCTCTCCGTGCAGTGCCCGTCCGCCTCTGATGACAAATTTGTTCGGTGTCTTCACGGCATGTTCTCCTTGTTCCTCACATTGTAATTGTATAGACTCACGCAGTGCCCCGTTCTTTTTATTTGTTTCGGACACTGCAATCTTTTCCGTTTCCAAAATGACTCCATCATCCTTCATCTTGTAATCCGGCGGAGTCGCCTGTGATCTCTCCGCCCTCCGCATTGAGCCAATGCGGTGCCGCGCCGTCATACTGTGTGACGACCGCCTTTTCGATCCGTACCGCGGACTTCGGCTTGTCGTCGCCGTCCGTCGGCACCTTCTGAATGTCAAGCACATGCTCCATACCGTCAAAGACCTGCCCGAAGATCTCGTGCTGGCCGTCCAGATGCGGCGTGCCGCCGACTGCCTCATAGAGGCTCTGGATCTGCGGGGTAAACGCATAGCCCATTGCATTCAGCTGGGAAAAATATTCAGCATCGGGAATTGTGCCGGTGACGATAAAGAACTGCGATTTGTTCATCTTATCCTGACCGACCGCATAGGAAACCGCGCCGGTCACATGATTGAGCCGCGGCGAAAGCGTCTGCGCAAAGCCGGTCGGGCTGCCCCATGCGTCAATGCCGCCGGTGCCGTTGCCCTTCGGGTCGCCGCCCTGAATCATGAAGCCGTCGATCACGCGGTGAAAGATCAGCTCATCGTAATAGCCTTCTCTGACCAGCGTTGTGAAGTTTTCCACGCCCTTCGGGGACTGCTCCGGGAACAGGCGGATCTTCACATCGCCGTAATTCTCGATCGTCATCACGACGATATCCTCGCCCTTTTCGGGCATTGTATAATTCAGACTGCCGCCTTCTCCGAAATCGACGGCATTCTGTTCCATGACATCGGGATCCAGCACGACCTGCTTCTTCTCGCACGCAGTCAGCATCATGACCGCCGTGCAGCAGCAAAGGCAGGCCGCCGCTTTGAGAAGTCTTTTCCGCATTGTAAAAACTCCCTGTTCCATTCGCGCAGGGGCGCACTCCGGCACACTGCGTTCAAATATACGTATATTATAGCACGTTTTTTGCTATTTGTAAAGTGAAAATTTACAATTCTGTCATCTTTTTCCAAGAAAAAATCGTTACTCAAGTGATGATTTATGTCAAAACACAGAAAACGCTTGCATTTTCGGCACTCTGTTTCAAAATAATGCACAAAACAAATTATTTCACGGTTGAAATCCGTTGTCTGCCGGAAAAGGGGCTGAAGCCGCCTTACGGAAGCGTCACGATCTCCACGGAATTGATCCTGATCTCATCCTTCGGGCGGGTGACGTCCACGCCCTCCGCGACGGTCTCGCTCTCGCCGACCTCTGCGCCGGTGATCGCATCGAGCACATCAAAGCCGTCGGTCAGCTGGCCGAACACGGTCATCTGCTGCGCGTAATTCGGGATGCCGCCTTTTTCGATGAACGCCTCGCCGACCTTTTTCATCGCGTCGCTGCTGACGGAGCGGAGCCCCTCCTCGATCTCCTCGGTCATCTCGATCGAGTTGCAGACGAGGAACCGGCTGCCTGTATAGGTCTCCTGCGTTTTCGTCAGCGTTTTCCAGAAGCCGCCCTCCGTCGTTGTCTGCATCGCGCAGAGCGCACCGCGGAACGGCCACAGCTTCGGGGAAAGCTCCTGCGGGATGCGCTCCTGCTGAGAGCCTTCCTTCCCCGCCGGCAGATCGCCCGCAGCGGTCGCCGCGCCTGCCGCAAAAAATACAGACGGCGCAAGCTCGAACACATAGGTATCATTATAATATCCGCTTTCCGCAAGGCTGCAGAAGTTTTCGACGGTTTGCGGACATTCCTCCGGATACAGCGTGAACTGCATGTCTCCGAGCGAGGTGTGCACGATCGCTGCCTTCTGCCCGGACTGCGGCGCGTCAAGCTGGATCATTGCGATGTCCTCGTCGTTCAGCACTGCCGAATAATTGGATGACAGCGCAGACCAAAGCCCCAGTCCGAAGGAGCTCAGCATGGTTATGGTCAGGACGATCAGAAGTCCTCTGACGACCTTCGGTTTTTGCTGCTGCGGTGCCGGACCTTTCAATCTCATGTTATCATTCCTTATAGTATGCACGTTTTTGCCTGTAGCAGATACTTTTCTATTATACCACTTTTTCGGTAATTGTCAAGCTGCATTTTTTGCGGCGGGGCTTACTGCGCAGGCTCGGCGGCTCTCGGCTGGGCTGCTCTGCGCGGGCGGGGGATCAGGCCGAAGCTGATCTCCAGCGCATTATCGACCTGCTTCATCACCTCATGCGGGATGCCGCCCATGCA
>JAFWQJ010000078.1 GCA_017545185.1 Oscillospiraceae bacterium
CCCCCCCTCGACCCCGCAAACTTTTTAAAATGTTTTATAAAAAATTTATTTTTTTTCCGCATAATGGGGTCTGGGGACATGGTCCCCAGCGGGGGTTGGGGCGGAGCCCCATTTTGAATCCGCCGGAGGCACCTTTTTCAGAAGTGGTTGAGCGGTTCGCAGCTGCCCATGAAGTTTCTGCGGTAGAGGATCTGCTCGCGCTGATCCTCTGCGAGATGCCGCAGCACCGTGAAGAATGCGACATACAGCGTGCCCAGAAGCGCAAGCGACGGTATCTCCATGCGGATGATGACAGCCGCATCAAACAGCAGCAGCATTCCGCCCGCGATCAGCGCGGCAATGCGGAGACCCTCCGAGCGGCGCAGATACCATGCCGCCGCACCGAGCAGTGCCGCCGGAATCAGTGCCAGCAGACGCGCAGAAAGCAGCGCCGGATTGATCCAGAAGCCGCCGAGCTTTCCGGCGATGAAGCAGCCGGCGATCATCGGCATCAGATAACAGACCACGCCCGCAGAAGCCTGCAGCGGCGTCTTTGCGCTGACCGCGATCAGTGTGCAGCAGACCGCCCACAGGAACAGTCCCGTTGAGACCTGACCGCAGGCAAACAGCAGCTCGCCGAGGATGCCCGGATAATAGCCGCCGTACCATGCGGTCGTCAGGATGCCTGCCGCAAAGCCCGCGGCTGCGAGCACCAGCAGCCATTTGCTGAACCGCTTTTCCTCTGCCGGATCCCCGCCGCAGAAAACAGAATGTAATTTCATTTGAATCCACGCTCCTTGTTGATGAATTTCAGAACGGCACCGGTCATCGGGCGGAACCATGCGGAAATGATGTACCCCGCCGCGCCGCCGGCTGTGTTGGTGATGAGGTCTGTGACGTCCGCGGTGCGGCCGGTGTACGGCTGCAGCAGCTCGATCGCCAGACTGATGAGAAACGTCCGGAAAACGGTTCCGAAGAAGCAGGAGTCCTCCCTGGTCAGCGGCCGGAGAAAGCCGTACGGCATCAGCAGCAGCGCGTTCAGCCCGATCTGCCGCATGTAATCCCCGCGCCGCAGTCTGACGTCAATGAACGGCACGGTGTTCATCGGCGTGTACGGTATTTCCCTGATGTACGGCAGTGCGGCCAGCACCGGCAGCAAAGTCAGGTACAGTACCGCGGCAAAATGCACATACATCAGCGTTCTGATCAGCAGCATATCTGCGCCCTGTTTTTTCCAGCGCGGGAACAGTGTGAAGATATACAGGCAGAACATGACCAGCAGATCCGGGATCGTTGTCATATCGAGACTCATGTTGCTGTCTCTCCTTCTGTTTCTCTTTCTGACAGCATCATAGCATGAACGGATTGAAAAAACAAGGGCTTTTCCCAATTATTCAGGTTTTCTTTCGCAATTCTTCATAATCGCCGGGCGGGCAGCTGCCGGCGACCGGTTATGAACGCCTGACTTTTTTTCCTCTGCCCATTGACAATTTTTCCTGTAATATGTTATAATATGAGCAGGTTCCCGTCGCCGTGACGGAGGTTCTGAGATCAGGAGGTAGCGAGATCATGAAAAGAAGGCTTATGACCGGCGGGATTTCCGCTCTGCTGCTCTGCGGGATGCTGCTGACGGGCTGCGGCTCGAAGCTCCCGGCCAACAAGGTGAACAGCGTTGCCGATCTGAGCGGCAAAACGATCGGCGTGCAGGAAGGCACGACCGGCAATACGCTGGCAGGCGATATTGAAAACGCCAAGGTCGAGACCTACGCGAAGGCAGCGGACGGCATCATGGCGCTGGAACAGGGCAAGATCGACGCCGTGATCGTGGACAGCGAGACTGCCAATGCATTTGTTGCGGATCATCCGGGCATCAGAGTTCTGGATGAGGCTTTCGCGGAGGAGGAATATGCGATCGCAGTCGGGATACGCGACAAGCAGCTGCTGGATGACATCAACATGGCTCTGACGCAGCTTGAGGTGGACGGTACGCTCGGCAGCATCAAGAAGAACTACGAGGGCGATGAAAAGGGTCAGCATCAATATGAGATCAAGGATGTGGACAGAAGCAAGGGCACGCTGGTCATGGCGACCAATGCGGAGTTCCCGCCCTACGAGGAGCGCGTCGGCGCAGATATCGTCGGCTTTGATGTGGACATGATGAATGCGGTCTGCGATTATCTCGGCTATGAGCTGCAGATCTCCGACATGGCTTTTGATTCGGTCATTCCTGCGGTCGAATCGGGAACGGCGGATGTCGGCGTGGCCGGCCTTTCCGTGACGGATGAGCGAAAGGTGCATGTCAACTTCTCGAATGTCTACGCAACGACCAATCAGGTCGTTATCGTCAGAAATAACTGATAAAAAAAGCAGCGCCCCTTCCGGAAGTGAACCGGAGGGGGCGCTTTTTTGCGGAAAAGCGGGATCAGACGGCGGTGCAGTAGCTGTAATTGCCGGTCATTCTGCCGTCGCTGTTGTTCATGAGGACGCCCATAGCATCGCGCCATGTGATCTGCCAGTCGCCGTCGATGTCGGCTGCTGCCATGGTCGCGTTATAGTCTGCGCCCGGGAAGCTGTATGCATTGTAATGGCTGCTCAGCCATGTGAAGTCGGCGCTGTCCACGACGGAGTCGCCGTTTGCATCGCCTTCCTTGACCGGACGGACGACGTAATCAACGGTAAAGACGGTGCCGTCAGAGGTGCGTCTGAGCTTGTTGTAGCCGAACTTGACGAAGCCGGTGCCCCACTGGACGCAGCCGTTCACGAGCTCGCTTGCGTTGATGGAATAGTCGCTGTAGACAGAGGTGACGAAGATCGCGTGCTGCTGGCCGCTGCTGCTGGTCATGACGATCTGGTCGCCCTGCTTGGCGGTTCTGATGTCGTCAACAATGTCAGCCGGCTGCTCGGTAAAATAGAGGTTTTCGCTGCCGTAGTTGCCGATCGCGAGGCTTCTGACCCATGCGAGCGGTGCGGGCAGCGCGGTTCCTTCAGAGATGCCGCTGAGATTGGTCACGGAATAGCCCGGGCCGAACACCTTGCCCTGACGGATCGTCTGCGACCACTGGCTGCCCTGCGGATAGTGATAAACAGACCAGAAGTAAAGGTTGTGGCTGAAGTTCATGCCGAACTCCGTGGAATCCTGTGTGTTGCCGGATGTCGGGTGCGCGTCTGTGATTGCGGATGCTGTGACTGCCTGCATTCCGCAGACGGCGGTGATTGCAGCGCAGAGTGCGGCTGCAGCTTTGATTGTGGTGCGTTTCATGCGTGTTTCCCCTTTAAGCAATATTTGCGCAATTTCCTGCGCATATTTCGATTATAGCACAGGAAAACCGGCTTGTCAATATGATTTCCGCGTTTGTAATAATTACATAAATTTAGATTATATTGCGGAATCCAACTATCAAAAAGCACGTAACAGCATTTGTTTTGTTATATCTTGTGTAATTTTGCAGAGTGGGATGCGCGCGTTCTGGTTCTGCCAGCCGCGAAAAAACAATATTGTTATAAAATAGGCGCATAAAAAAACACTTCCCGTTCCGGAGAACGGGAAGTGCTGCTGTGTTCGGAATAATGATTAAAGATCGTTGACGGTGACATAGTAGTAGCTGTTGCTGCCGTCCCATGTCATTCTGCCGGTGGTGTTGTTGCCTGACTTGCCATTCGGGTGACTGAGATTATAGCCGATTGTGTAGTAGGCAGAATACGGAATGGTGTTAGCCTCCGAACCTGTCTTTGTGCCGAATGCTGCTCTAATGAAGAGCTCTGTTGCGTAGGTGTTCGGGTTCAGGAGTGAATTTGCATTCTTCGGATAATTGCCCATATCACCGATATTAGTATTCATCCATGTACGATCTGCATCTGTGAACACACCATCACCATTCACATCGCCCTGCTTGATCGGACGGATGAGGAAATCGGTGTAGATGTTATCCTCTGCGACAGTGCCGTTCGCGTTCAGTCTCTGGAATCTGTAAGAACCGTCGATTTTTCTGTACTTTTCGCGCTCGATAGTGTTGTTGGCGTGGTTGATCGAATAGGTATCGAAGGTGTTGCCGTTCACATAAGCGATGAAGATGGTCTTCTGAGACGCATTGCGCGTGTTGCCGAGTCTGACCTGATCGCCCGGCTTGTACACGGTATAGTACTGGGTAATCTGCTCCATGAAGACATTGGTGTTGAAGAAGGACTGTGCAAGATAGCTGCAGAGACCCTGGGACTTTGTCAGCACGGTGCCGTTGTTGTTGCCGCTGTAAGAACCCTTGTAATAATTCTTCTTGCAGACCGGGCCGCAGGTTGCGCTGCCGTTCCAGGTGCTGCCTGCGTTGATGCCTGCATAACGGCTCCAGCCTCTGATGACCTCGCCCATGTACTGTGCGCGCTCAGCGTTGTCTTGCGTGATTGTCGTATAAACGAAATACGGCTGGTATGCGGATGCAGTGATTGCCTGTGCTGCGCAGGCGGTCGTTGCCGCAGCAAACAGCATTGCTGCGATTCTGGACTTCATGTTCTTCATATTCTTTTCCACCTCAAATATAATTTTACACCGTTGTCGTACCTCCGGTGCATGGCCAGAGTATACCACAAGTTGAATCCGTTGTCAATATTATTTCCTGTATTTTAATAATTATTTGATTATAAATTATATTGCGGCGATCTGTTTTGCAGGCTGCCGTGGAAAATCTTGCAAAAAAAGTTCGATTTGTTGTGACCTGGGCAAGATTATTACACAAACCTTAAATTTTGGCCTGTATCCTAAGAAACTTGATACTGGGCTACATTTAACATTAAAATTTGCGCAGAAACGCGTATTATAAATATGTATACCCGGAACAATTACTGCGTGCTCGGCGGAAAATCATCTGTGCCGGCAAAAATCGCACGGCAGACGGTAAATGGCGCGCACTTCCTGCAAAATCCCGGAAAATGAATTATATTGCATGGAAAATGTTTACGGCAAAAAAAGAACTCCCCGTTCCGGAGAGCGGGGAGAATTCTTTTTCTGTGTGGGATCAGCCGTTCTCATCCATTTTGACATAGTAGAAGTAAGAGCTGCCGTCCCATGTCATCCGGCCGGTATCGTTATGGACGCCTGTCTGACCGTTCTTGTGGTAGAGGTTCCAGCCGACCGTGTAGTAGGTCGAGTAGTTGATGCACCAGGTCTGCGGGTCTGCCCACAGTGCTCTTGCGAAGATATCCGCGCGGTGCGTGCCGGAATCCATAAGCGTGTTCACGTTCTTCGGATACTGTCCGGGCTGATTGCCGATGTTATCCTCGATCCATTCCTTATCGGCGTCGTCGAACACACCGTCGCCGTTTGCGTCGCCCTGCTTGATCGGGCGGTTGAGGTAATCCATCGTGAAGGTGCTCACAACTGCGCCGGAATCGTTGAGCTTCTGGAGCATGTAGCTGTTGCTGCTCGCTCTTCTGAAGGTCTCACGCAGAATGGTGTTGTTGCTGTCGAGCGAATAGGTCTCAAACGTAAGACCGTTCACATAAGCAACAAAGATCGTGCGGGTGTTTGCAGTGCCGAGGCCAAGCTTGATCTGGTCGCCGGGCTTGATCGGTGTGTCACCCCAGACCTCGATCTCCATGTAGGTCTTGGTGCCGAAGAAGGTGTCGGCCAGCTCACGGCAGAAGCCGACGGATCCGGTCAGCGTCTGGCCGAGGGAGGTGTGTGCGTAGTTCTCATAGCCTTCACCGCAGACGGTGCCGCTGACCCAGGACTTCGGTGTGCCGTCCTGATTGATCCACTTGCTGCCGGCATTGTAGCCCATGAAACGGCTCCAGCCGCGAACGGTGTAGCCCATGTTCTGCGGCAGTTCGCACCAGTCCTGAGACTGTGTGTCGTAGTAGAACTGCTCTGCAGATGCGGTGATGGCCTGCGATGCGCAGACGGTCATTGCTGCTGCGAACATCATTGCTGTGATTCTGGATTTCATGTTTTTCATCTTTTCCACCTCAGATGTAAATTTACACCGTTGCCGTACCTCGGGTGTATGACTGAAGTATACCACAAGTTGATTTCGCTGTCAATATTATTAATTGTATTTTAATAATTACTTGATTATAAATTATATTGCGCAGAAGTGTTTTACAGCACAAAGGTGGAATTTCTTGCACTGATTGTGCGATTTGTTGCTTCTTTGCCGGTGCGCGGATGCAAATGCAGCTTTTTGACGTATACAGGCGAAAAATCGAAAACGAAGGAGAATTAACATTCAGAATGACGAAGATGCGCGCTTAATAAATAAGTGCCCGCGGAATGGCTCCCCGGATTTGCAGCTGTATTTCTGCAGCGGCTGAACCGGAGGTCTGTCCAGGCGAAAACGGCAGCTTCCGGCAGCAAAATGGTAAAATATGTATTATTTTGCGAAAAACAGGCGGACAGGCAAACCCCTCCCTGCCGAAGCGGGGAGGGGCTGCCTGTACCAAAGATATCAGCCGTGTTTGTGACGGCGGAAGAGCAGCGGGGCGGCCTGAGCGGCATCCGGACGGAAACACTGAGCGGAGGACTCTGCCTTGGTGCTTTCCGTGCCCCGCTTCGCGGAGCAGCATCCGATCGTCCGTCACCCTGCTGTGTGGCAATATTATACCATAATCTGGCGCGGATGTCAACTGCGTTCATGATATATTAAGATTTGCAGGCGGGAAAAATATCTTGCGGTGTGGCGGATCTTTCGCAGATGCGTGAAAAAGATGTATGCCTGAAAAATCCGCTGAGATTGCGGAAACTTATCGGGCAGTGCGGCGCAGAGGCGGGCGCGTGACTGTACAGATAATGAGACCATATTGCAGGAACGGACAACTGCGGCGCGGTTCCCGCACGGATCCTGCACACTCCTGAAATGCAAGCAATATCGTTATATTTGAGAGGGGGACTATCATGATGCGGTGCCGAAAAAAGCCTCCGGCAGCACAAACCGGAGGCTTCGTTTTCTATGCGGTTTCTTTGATCAGAGCAGGCCGAGCAGCATCAGGCTGCCGACCTCACGCGCTTTTTCCACGTACCCCATCATTGCGGGGACGAGGATCATAATGAGAATGATCGTCAGCACAATGCCGATGATCTGCATGATGAGCGTCAGCTTGGCGTAGTTCTTCGCAGTCGGATCCTTCACCGTGCAGAGCATGATGATCGTGCCGATGATCGGCAGGAACGACAGCAGCAGGAACCAGCAGAACCAGCCGCCTGCGCTTGTGACTTCACGCTGCTGGGACATCGGGACATAGCCCGTCGAAGCCGGTGCTGCGCTCACAGGGCTTTTCGTAAGACTTGTGCCGCCGCAGTTCGGGCAGCTCGTATAGTAATCCGGCAGCTCGGCGCCGCAGGAATTGCATCTTGCCATAACAGTACCTCCTGGATAACCGTTCGTTTGTCAAATGTTGTCTTGTTCACATGTTGGTGATCGAGCCCATCATACCGGCCGCAAACGCAATGATATAAAATACGATCGCGACGCACTGCATGATCAGCATGACCTTCGCCGCATTCTTTGCAGACGGGTCCTTGACCGTGCAGAACATGATGATTGTGCCGATGATCGGCAGAAATCCGATCAGCAGCGTCCAGAGGAACCACTGACCGACCGATGTGACCGGATCGGCGGCTGTGTACATTGTCGAAGATGAATAACCCGAGGGCGGTGCTGCGCTTTGTGCACGTGCAGCGGAAAGCTGCGTTCCGCAGTTCGGGCACTGCGTATAGTAGTCCGGATTCTGAGATCCGCAGCGCGGGCAGTTGAGCATAATATGACCTCCTTATCAGTCGCAAAAGCTCCGAATGGTATGGAACGGAGTCCTTCTCCCACTGTCATCGGAAGAATTGAAGATATTATACCATATTCCGGCAAAAAAAGCAAGTTTTTCAATATTACCGATTTTCACAAAAAATCAGGCCGTTCCTTGTGCATTCCGTATGACTGCTGCCGGCGGCCTTTCGTGAAAATTTCGTGAGAAGGCAAAAAAATCGAAAAAGGGTATGGACATTTACGAAAAAATCATGTATAATAGCAATGTATCGGGTTTTTTCAGAAATCTACCCAGAATTTGAAGGAGGCTCTTTATACCTATGAATTTTATCAGAAAAGCCGCGGCGGCAGCACTGGCACTCTGCACAGTCCTGAGCTGCACCGGCTGCGGTGAGCGGACAGCCAATGTGATGCAGGTCAGCGGCTCCGACGTCCGCGCCGGCATTTACCTCTATTATGCGACCAGCGCATACGGCGAAGCGATCGAGGTCATGCGCAAGGACGGCGAGCAGTTCGAGAACGTGATCGACTCAAAGGATTACAAGAAGATCCTTGACAAGGCGGATATCGACGGCGTCAAGGCCGAGGAGTGGATCCAGAACAAGGCGATCGAGCACTGCGAGACCTTCATGGCGATCGAGAAGGAATTTGAGGCACTCGGCCTTTCGCTCAGCGGCGAGCAGCTCGCGGCGGCGGAGAGCAGCGCAGAGACCAGCATGAAGTATTACGGCGACTTCTTCCACGATGCCGGCATCGGCAAGGAGTCCGTCAAGGATATCGTGCTGAATACCTACAAGCAGGACGCTGTCTGGGAGGCCTACTACGGCAAGGACGGCAAGGAGAACATTCAGGAGCAGGAGCTCTACGATCATTATAAGGACAATCACTTCCGCATCAAGTACATCGAGATGCCGCTCAAGGACGGTGAGGGCAATCTGCTCAAGGCCGACGGCAAGGCGGAGATCGAGAAGATGGCGAACGATTACCTCAAGCGGCTCGGCAAGAAAAAGACCGAGGCCGAGAAGATGGAGGAGTTCGATTACCTGATCGACGAGCACAAGGCGTATGTGACCTCGCTCTCCGAGGCAGCGGTCACCACGACCGACGAGAACGGCAAGACGATCACCACGCCGACCACCGCAAAGGTCACGACCGTCGATGAGAAGGAGACGACCACCGAGAAGGAAGCCGTCACCACCGCACCGGCAGAGGAAGACGAGAACGCGGAGCCGGAAACCGACGAGAACGGCGAAGCAGTCACGACCGCAGAAGTCACCACGCAGACGACTGCGACCACCGAGACCACCACGACCACGACTGTCTCCGGCCTCGGCTATGACACCGCAAATGAGCGCGTGCTCGCAGTCAGCACCTCTGCGAAGGAGGAGGACAAGAAGAACGACGAGACCAAGACAGAGCCGACCTATACGCCCTGCGAAAAGGTCTATAACTGGGCGGTCGATCCGAATACCAAGTACATGGAGCCGACGCTCATCAAGGATGAGGAATGCTACTATGTGGTCGTCAAAATGGATATCGAGGACCGCATGACCGAGGATGATCTGTGGACAAGCAGTGCGATCGAGAGCGTCCGTCAGGAGCTGTACTATGACAAGTTCCTTGAGAAGCTGGACAAGATCGCAAAGGATCTGCCGGTCACCCGCAACGAAAGCGCGTTCCGCCGCTATAAGGTGCTGGATATTGACTATGTGACCTATCAGAACGCTCTGATGAGCGCATATTCCAGCATGTACGGAAATTACTTCGGCGGCTGATCCGAAACGGCAAAACAGGCAGGGGCATAAACCGAATGTCCCTGCCTTTGTTGTATACTCCGGAATAGAAAGGATGATCGAAATGTCTGAATACTCTGCACACGAACCGATGAACGAACAGCTTGTCATGAAGCTGGAGCGCACCGTCAAGGCGCTGCGCGAAAACCGCATGGATGCCTGCTGGGTCAGAACGAAGGCGGATGCGCTCGCGAAGGTAAAGGAGCTGCTGCCGAAGGGCGCGGTCGTCTCGAACGGCGGCTCGATGACGCTCAGCGAATGCGGCATCATGGATCTGCTTCGCTCGGGCGACTATGAGTTCCTTGACCGCGCAGCCGTTCCGCAGGAGGAGCTGCCCAAGCTGTTCCGGAAGGTCTTTTCTGCGGACGCCTATCTGATGAGCAGCAATGCCGTGACGGAACAGGGTGAGCTCTATAATGTGGACGGCAACGGAAACCGCGTATCTGCGCTGATCTTCGGACCGGAAAGCGTCATCGTCGTGGCGGGCGCGAACAAGATCGTGCCGGATATCCCCTCTGCGGTGCAGCGGGTCAAGCGGCTGGCGGCGCCGGTCAATGCGATGCGTCTGCATCAGGATACGCCGTGCGCGAAATGCGGCACCTGCGCGGGCGTCAGGGGCGACCTTGCTGCGGGATGTAAGGCGGAGCAGCGCATCTGCTGCTCGTATGTCGTGTCCGGCTATCAGCGTTTCCCGAACCGCATCAAGGTCATTCTGGTCGCGGAAAATCTCGGCTACTGACAGGAGGGAATCATATGGAACCGAAATATGCTGAAAACATCATTGCGGGCGTGCTGTTCAAGAAGAAATTTCAGTGGTATCTGACGGACAAGTCGATCTGGAAGCTGGATTACCGCAGGCTGTACGACGACTGGCATCTGACCTATCAGAACCGCGGGAGATCCGATCTGGATTTTGTGCGGGAGGTCGGATCGTTCGGGGAATTTCTGTCCACGCGTTTCCGCATCCCGGTCGTTGACCGCGATACCGCGAAGGATTTTCTGAAGCAGCTGCGCGACAATGCGATCTCCGGCGGCGAGCTGGCGTATCAGTTTGTCCGTGCGGAGAGTGCAGAGCAGCGGCGTGCGCTGGTGCCGGTGTTCTTCGTGGATTTTGACAACAAGCGGTTCTTATCGCAGTTCCCGGAAAAGGATAATTTTGAGCAGTATGCGCCGGAGGGCTGGCAGAGCGCCTATGCGGATTTCACTGCCTGCATCCCCGCCGCCGAACGCTACTGGATCGAGCCGGGCGCGGAGCCCCCGTTGGCATTTCCCTCCGGGGAGCGGTGAGCGAAGCTCTCCCAACATTCTTTTCTGCACGCCGCGAAGCGGCTTCTGCGGCGTTCCTTCTCCCAATGCTGAAGCCCTCCGGGAGTATAACTGAAAAATGAAACGGGTGCTGACAGAACAGTCGGCACCCGTTTTCGTCTGCGCTGCCGGGTGCGGATCCGGCAGCACCGCAAGGCGCCCGGATACCCGCAAACAGCGGCCGTCTGCGAGCACGCTATGTGCTCGGCACCCGTTTTTTATACGCTATTGACAAATATTTGCACCGCAAAGGAAATCACATCCGCAACTTGCTTTTTTCTTCTATTTTCTCTTGCTTTTTTCGTTCGTATGCGTTATAATATATAGTGTATGATTATGCGAAAACGCCGATGCCGTACATACAGCGGCACGGGTCAGGAGGAACGCAAGTGGAAGACAAGAAACTGATATCCGTCATCGTACCGTGTTACAATGAGCAGGAGGTTCTGCCGATGTTCTACAAGGAGATCATGAAGGTCTCCGCGGAGATGCAGGCAAAGTATCCGGAAACCGAATTTGAGTACCTGTTCATTGACGACGGCTCCAAGGACCGCACACTCAGAACGCTGCGCACACTCGCACAGCATGACAAGCGTGTGCGCTATATCTCGTTCTCGCGCAATTTCGGCAAGGAAGCCGGCATCTACGCGGGACTTTCCAATGCGAAGGGCGATTACTGCGTTGTCATGGACGCGGATCTCCAGCATCCGCCTGCGTTTCTTCCGAAGATGTACGAGGCGGTCAGAAGCGGACAGTATGACTGCGCCACGACGCGCAGAGTCAGCCGCGCCGGAGAATCCAAGGTGCGTTCGTGGTTCGCGAGACTGTTTTATAAGATCATGAACAAGATCTCCCAGACCGAGATCGTGGACGGCGCACAGGATTTCCGCTTCATGACCAGACAAATGGTCGATGCGGTGCTCTCCATGAGCGAGTACAATCGCTTCTCAAAGGGCATTTTCTCGTGGGTCGGCTTCCGCGTCAAGTATATCGAATATGAAAACGTCGAGCGCGCCGCAGGTACGAGCGCGTGGAGCTTCTGGGGGCTGTTCCGGTATTCGCTGGAGGGCATCATCGGCTTCTCGACCGCGCCGCTGACTGCAACGGCGGTCATCGGCTTTGTCTCCTGCCTGATCGGCCTGATTCTGCTGATCTTCACGATCACAAAGCGGCTTGCAGTCGGCGGAGACCCGCTCGGCTATCCGACGACGACCTGCTGCGTCGTGTTCTTCGGCGGACTGCAGGTGTTCTGCACGGGCATTCTCGGCCTGTATCTCGGCAAGACCTATCTTGAGGTCAAGCACCGCCCGATCTATCTGGTGCGGGAGACCGAGAAGGATGCCGACCGCATGGCGGAGCTGCCGGAGGAGGCAGAGACCGCTGCAAAGCTCGAAAAGCTGGATGCCGCAAAGCGTCTGAAGGAAGAGACCGACGAGGAATTTGATGCGATCGTCGATGCGGCATTTGCAGACGATGAAAAAGAGAATGAGACCGTTGACCGCGTGATCGCTGCGGAGGCAGAGTACGACGGCGACGGCTATGATACCGACGGAAACGATACCATCACGGACGAGGAGCCTGCCTACGACGACGGTCTTCCGATCGCGGAAGAACCGGAGGAGGCAGACGCCGAAAAGGAGGAAACGAGCCATGAGAAGCAGTCACCACAGATCCATGCACCGCTCTTCCGCACACCGAAGCTCCGCTCACAGGTCTATGCACAGCTCAATGCGTCATCACCGGTCGCTGGCGTCGAAGAACCGGAACAAGCCGACGCTGGGCGGCGTGAGACACGGGATGACATCGGCCGGACACCGGACGATGGCGTCAAGGCACAGGACTGGGACACACAGCTCAATGAGCGGCTTGCATCACTCGATGAGCAGCTCGCACAGATCGCTGATGAGCCGTCTGCGCTCCGGACTGCGGAGCCTGTTCGGCCGCTGACGGAGGAATCCGCGGAGGAAGCTGACGAAGCTGAGGAAACATCTGTGCCTGAGACTCTGACGGAGGAGACGCCTGAGGAGAAAGAAACGCCGGCGGCAGAGGACGGATCCGCGGATGAGGACGAAGCAGAGGATGCTGCTGAGGAAATCGCGGAGGATGCTGCGGAGGACGAAGAACCGGAGGAAGCCCCTGCGCCTGCGCCGAAGAAAAAGGAAAAGTTCGAGATCAAGATCGACTACGACAGCATTGATTTCGATGAGGACTACGAGGACGATCCGCGGGATGATGCGGAATACGATGAAGCGGACGGCTATGACGGCGCCTACGACCGCGCCGGCTACGAGGATGACCTCGATCCGTATTACGACGAAAATGCGCCGCGCAGCATCAAGGATAAGATCATTGATTTCTGGTATATGCTGGTGAACAGCGTGGACAGCTTCCGCTATTCGGTCGCGGAGAAGCTCAACAAGCTCGGCAAGGGCGGCTTCGACGAGGACGAGATCGAACGGCAGATCGACATGGAGGCCGGCTATGAGGACGGCTTCGATGACGGCTACGATGACGCGGAATATGACGATTACGATGACGAAGCCTATCAGAACGATGACGGCTATGACGATGATCTTGATCCGAGCTACGATGAAAATGCAGAGGATCCCGATGAAGAAAACAGCGATTACCGCGGCCCGCGTTCCTGAGCCGCGCCGCGGTGACCGGATGCGAAAGGAATGCCGAACATGAACCGTCGTTTGAAGCTGCTGATCCTTGTGCTGCTGGCGGCAGTCATCTGCCTGAGCGTCGGGATCGCAAGCCTGCGCCTGAGTGACGGCAGCAGGGGACAGACGGTATCCGAGGCGCAGCCTGCCGCAAACGGTGCCGCGATCCAGCTGTATCAGGAAAACGGACGCTGGGGCGCCAAGACCGCGAACGGCCGTGAGCTGATCGCGCCGACATGGGCGTTCCTGCGTGCCATGAGCGACAGCGTGCTGATCGCCCGGAGGGGAGACAGCCGCTCTGACAGGATCGGCCTGATCCGAACGAACGGCGAGCTGCTCGTGCCGTTCCTGTACCAGTCGATCGCACCGGCGGATGCGCAGGATACGAACGTATGGCTGGCGACGCTGCAGGAAAACGGCAGGACCTGCTGTCACCTGTATAAGGCGGACGGCACGCTCTGGATGCGGGAAGCGTGGGACAGCGCGGAGTATCAGGACGGCATTCTGGATGCGGCCAAGGGCGCGAACCGGTATCAGTGCAGACTGACCCGCGCAGGCATCGAATGGCTCTCGCGCTATGAGGAATATCCGGTCGGACTGTATAAGCTGGTCATGGATCTTGACAGCAGCGAGCTCAGCCGGATGCCCGATGCGGAAACACTGACCGTGCTGGGCGAGAGTGCCGCATATTATCTGCGGTATCTGTTCACGATGGGCGAGAAGCCGGATGAAACAATGCTGGAGCCGGAGACGGCCGCCGGGCTGACCGTGCGTTCGCGCTATGACGGATGCAGGCTGCAGAAGGCGGAGATCAGCCGGATCCAGAGACAGGACACGGACGGTCTGCCTGCGTATCTCATACAGATGCAGGTCACCTATCTGCGCAGAACGGAGGACGGCGGAACCGACCGGATCCAAACAGCGATGATGCTGACGGTCAGCCGCAGCGCGTCCGGCGGATATATTTACAACAGCTTTTCGGATTCGCAGATGCTTGCCGCAGGCAGCAGACTGCTGAACTGATTGCAGAGGGTATACGGAAAGGAGCTGAACCGAAATGAAAAAGGTTGCAGTCATTATGGGCAGCGACAGTGATTTTCCTGTCGTGAAGGGCGCGCTTGCCGAGCTCAAAGGCTTCGGCGTGCCGTTTGAGGCGCATGTCATGAGCGCACACAGAACACCGGCACTTGCCGCGGAATTTGCAGAAAATGCAGAGGCAAATGGCTTCGGCGTCATCATCTGCGCGGCGGGCATGGCGGCACATCTGGCAGGCGTGATCGCCGGCCACACGACGCTGCCGGTCATCGGCATCCCGTGCAAGGGCGCACAGCTCGACGGGCTGGACGCACTGCTCGCGACGGTCATGATGCCGACGGGCATCCCGGTGGCAACGGTCGCCGTGGACGGCGCGAAGAATGCCGCGATCCTTGCAGTACAGATGCTTGCGCTCTCCGATGAGGGGCTTGCAGAGCAGCTGAAGGCGCGCAAGGCGGAGATGATCGCGGGCGTGCTGAAAAAGGACGCCGCGCTGCAGGAAAAGATCGCAGAGCTGTAACGGGAAAAGCGCTATGGAAATGTGTTCCCAGTGCAGGCAGAGACCTGCCGTGATCTTTTCAAGGGCGCATGAATACGGGCTGTGCCGGGAATGTGCATGGCTGCTGTATCCGCAGATCGACATTCAGCTTGCGGAGACGGAGCAGACCGCGATCGAGGATGCGCGTGCACATGCGGAGCCGTATGAAAGCTGCGGGATCTGCGGCGTGCGGAGCTCGCAGGTGCATACCGATGACGGGCGATACTGCATTGTCTGCGCAAAGAGACTGAAGCTGCCGCAGGCGGATAAATTCGCCGCAAGAATGGGCATTGCCGCAGACGATCTCGCGGATTTCGTGCAGAAGGTCGATGCCGCCGAGCAGACGGAGCAGGACACGGACGGTGCTTTCTCCGGACAGGCGGACGCGGCAAGGTTCCGGCTGCTGAACAGCTATGATGTGGACGGCGGCCGGCTTCTGATCGTGCTGGATGCGGAAACCGGCATCCAGTATCTGACAAATCCGCAGTTTTCCGGCTTTTCACCGCTGCTGGACAGCGAGGGCAGACCGATGCTTTACAGGACTTCGGAAGGAAAGGATACAGAATAAATGAGCATGATGAAGGACTTTTTCTCTCCGCCCAAAGGGGAGGACAATGACGGGGAACGCTTCTCGTTCAGCGAGCACCTGCTCGGTGGGATGACGCTCTATGTGGTGAAGGACAACAAAACCGGCATCAGCTACATCACGAAGCCGGGCAACGACTGTCCGCTGACGCCGCTGCTGGACGCAGAAGGGCATCCGGACGTTGAATACTGATGCGGACAGAATTCCGCAGAAATCCGTGCATATTATTATTTAGGAGGAATATTCCAATGGCAAACGTAACAAAAGGCAAGCAGCTCTATGAGGGCAAGGCAAAGAAGGTCTTTGCGACCAGCGATCCGGATCTCGTGATCGTCGATTACAAGGACGACGCGACCGCAGGCGACGGCGCCAAGAAGGGCACGATCAAGGGCAAGGGCGTCATCAACAACCAGATGACGAACGTCATGTTCCAGATGCTTGAGAAGGAGGGCGTTCCGACCCACTTCGTCGAGGAGCTCTCAGAGCGCGAGACGCTGGTCAAGAAGGTCTCGATCGTTCCGCTGGAGGTCATCGTCCGCAATGTTGCAGCCGGCAGCTTCTCCAAGAGAATGGGCGTTGAGGAAGGCAGAAAGCTCCTGACCCCGATCCTCGAGTTCTCCTATAAGAACGACGAGCTGCACGACCCGTTCATCAACGATTACTATGCACTGGCACTCGGCCTTGCGACCAAGGAGGAGCTCGATACCATTGCAAAGTATGCATTCAAGGTCAACGAGTTCATGATCGGCTTCTTCAAGAAGATGAACATTGACCTGATCGACTTCAAGATCGAATTCGGCAGATTCCACGGCCAGATCGTTCTGGCAGACGAGATCTCGCCGGATACCTGCCGCTTCTGGGATTCCACGACCCACGAGAAGCTCGACAAGGACCGCTTCCGCAGAGATATGGGCGGCGTCGAGGAGGCATATCAGGAGATCATGAAGCGTCTGAAGGAGAACGCCTGATCTCGGACTGTTTCCCAATGAATCTGAAATAACCGGAGGAAGTTTATGGGCGGCTTTTTCGGCGCAGTGTCCAGAAAGGACATTACGGACGACCTGTTCTTCGGAACAGACTACCACACACATCTCGGCGCACGCAGAGGCGGCATGGCGGTGTACGCACCGGAGACCGGCTTCCAGCGCGCGATCCACAACATTGAGAACGCACCGTTCCGTACCAAGTTTGAACGCGATCTCGCGGAAATGCACGGAAACATGGGCATCGGCTGCATCAGCGATACGGACCCGCAGCCGGAGCTGGTGCGCTCGCACCTCGGCAGCTATGCGCTGACCACCGTCGGTAGGATCAACAATGCCGAGGAGCTGGTCAACGATATCATTTCCCACGGCGGACACTTCGGAGAGCAGAGCGGCGGCGTCATCAACCAGACGGAGCTCGTTGCGGCACTGATCGACCAGTGCGACACGATCCCGGAGGGCATCCGCTATGCACAGCAGAAGATCAAGGGCTCGATGTCTTTGCTGCTCATGACGAAGGAGGGGCTCTATGCCGCCCGTGACTACATGGGCAGAACGCCGGTCATCCTCGGACACAAGGAGGGGGCTTACTGTGCGGCATTTGAATCCTTCTCGTACATGAATCTCGGCTATACCTACGTCTGCGATCTGGATCCGGGCGAGGTCGTGTTTATGACGCCGGATTCCTGCGAGCGCGTCATGGAGCCGAACAATCAGATGAAGATCTGTGCGTTCCTGTGGATCTACTACGGCTACACCACATCCTGCTATGAGGGCGTCAATGTTGAGGTCATGCGCAACAACTGCGGCGCGCTGCTTGCAAAGCGCGACAAGGGCATCGACGTTGACTATGTTGCGGGCATTCCGGAATCCGGAAACGGCCACGCGATCGGCTATGCCAACGAAAGCGGCATCCGCTTCGCAAGACCGTTCATCAAGTATACCCCGACATGGGTGCGCAGCTTTACGCCTGCCAAGCAGTCCACGCGCGACCTGACCGCGCACATGAAGCTGATCCCCGTGGAGCAGCTCATCCGCGGCAAGAAGCTGCTGTTCCTCGACGATTCCGTCGTCCGCGGCACGCAGATGCGCAATACCGTCGAGTTCCTGTACAACAACGGCGCGAAAGAGGTGCATATCCGTTCGGCCAGCCCGCCTTCGATGTTCGGATGTAAGTTCCTGAACTTCTCGCCCGGCAAATCCGATATGGATCTGATCGCGCGGCAGGTCGTCCGCAGCTTTGACGGCGACGACCGCTATCTGCAGGATTACTGCACGGACAACACCGAGCGCTATCAGGCAATGGTCAATGAGATCGCACACCGCCTGAATTTCACTTCGCTGAAATATCATCTGCTTGCAGATGTGAAGAAGGCAGTCGGCCTTGATCCGGACTGTCTCTGTACCTACTGCTTTACCGGCGAGGAATAAGCCGGGAAACAATGCCGCCCCGCATGTGGGCGTAATAACGGAGTCGGGCACTGCCCGCATAAGGAGATTATGAATGGGACACGAAAAGAACAGTTTTTCTGAGAGCTATGCAAAGGCCGGCGTCGATGTCACCGCCGGATACCGCGCCGTTGACCTGATGAAGCAGCACGTAGCCCGCACCGTGACGAAGGGCGTCATGGAGGGAATCGGCGGCTTCGGCGGTCTGTTCCGGCTCGATGTGAAGGGCATGGAGTCTCCGGTGCTTGTCTCCGGCACGGACGGTGTCGGCACAAAGATCAAGATCGCGTTCATCATGGACCGCCATGATACCGTCGGTATTGACTGCGTGGCGATGTGCGTGAACGATATCATCTGCTGCGGTGCAAAGCCGCAGTGCTTCCTTGATTATATCGCCTGCGGAAAGAATATCCCGGAGAAGATCGCGTCGATCGTTTCCGGCGTCGCGGAGGGCTGCGTGCAGGCAGAATGTGCGCTGGTCGGCGGCGAGACCGCAGAGCATCCCGGCCTGATGCCGGAGGATGAATACGACCTCGCCGGCTTCGCGGTCGGTCTGGTCGATGAGAAGAAGATCCTGAAGCCCGATACCCAGAAGAAGGGCGACGTCCTGATCGCGCTGGCATCCAGCGGCGTGCATTCCAACGGCTTTTCGCTGGTGCGCAAGGTGTTCAACGTCAACGAGAGCAACCTTGCACGGCATTATGCCGACCTCGGCTCGACGCTCGGCGAATGCCTGCTGACCCCGACCCGCATCTATGTGAAGCCGGTCATGAAGCTGCTGGAAACGGTCAATGTCAAGGCGATCTCGCACATCACCGGCGGCGGCTTCTACGAGAATATCCCGCGCAGCCTGCCGGACGGCCTGTCTGCGTATATCCCGCGCAAGAACGTGCAGGTGCTCCCGATCTTCGACCTGATCGCATCGACCGGCAAGATCCCGGAGCGCGACATGTTCAATACCTTTAATATGGGCGTCGGCATGATCGTTTCCGTGGCACCGGAGGATGCAGATGCAGCAGTCGCGGCACTGAACGCATCCGGCGAGCGCGCATACGTCCTCGGCGAGCTGACCGAGAGCGACGCGGGCGTCGTCATCGAATAACAGCAGGAGGTGCCGCATGGCACAGAAAAATATCATCGTTCTGGTGTCCGGCGGCGGCACCAACTTGCAGGCACTGATCGACGCAGAGAGCCGCGGAGAACTGGGCGGCGGAAAGATCACCTGCGTCATCAGCTCCAAGCCCGGCGTATTTGCGCTGGAGCGTGCGGCAAAGGCGGGGATTCGGACGCGCGTGATCGTGCGGAAGGATTATCCCGATACAGCGGCATACAGCGCGGCGATGCTCGATGCATTCCGCGAGGAGCAGGCCGATCTGATCGTGCAGGCGGGCTTCATGACGATCCTCGACGAAACGATCTGCCGCGCATACCCGAACAAAATGATGAACGTGCATCCCGCACTGATCCCGAGCTTCTGCGGCAAGGGCTATTACGGGCTGCATGTGCATGAAGCAGCACTGAAAAAGGGCGTCAAGGTCACCGGTGCGACCGTGCATTTTGTCACGGAGGTCTGTGACGGCGGCCCGATCATCCTGCAGAAGGCCGTGGCCGTGCAGCCGGGCGATACCCCGGAAATCCTGCAGAAGCGCGTCATGGAGCAGGCAGAGTGGAAAATTCTCCCGGAGGCCGTCAGGCTGTTCTGTGAGGAGAAGCTCTCGGTGCAGGATGACATTGTAACAGTCAAAGCATGAAGCCCGCGGTGAAGGCCGTGCTCGGCGTGACCTGCGCCGCGGCGGTGCTGTTTGCCGCGGCCATGGCCGGAACGGCACTGATCATGAAGGCGCAGTTCCGGCGCGGGGATTATCCCCTTGACAGAAGCTCCGAGCATACGGCGTTCGGCTGGTATCCGGCATTTGCGGCAGATCATCCGCGCGTGAAAGTGGAATTTCCGTCCGGCGATCTGATGCTGAAGGGCTGGATCTACGGGGCGGAAAATACGGAAAAGCTGATCGTGTTTGCGCACGGCATCGGCTCCGGACACGAGGCATACGTCAATCAGCTCTGCTGGTTTGCCGACCGCGGCTGGTGCGTGTTCGCCTACGATGCGGCCGGCTCCGGCGACAGCCCCGGCAATTCAACGGTCGGGCTGGTGCAGTCCGCGCTGGACCTGCACAGTGCGCTGACCTTTGCGGAGCAGGACCCGCGGCTCAGAGATATGCCGAAGGTGCTGCTCGGGCACAGCTGGGGCGGCTATGCCGTCGGCGTCGTGCTGAATTTTGACCATGATATCAAAGCGGCGGCCTCGCTTTCCGGCTATGCATATCCGCTGGAAATGCTGGATCAGGGCGCGGTGAATGTGCTCGGAAAGACCGGTGCAAAGCTGATCCGCCCGTTTGCCGCACTGTATAACAAACTGGTGTTCGGCCGGTATGCCGGACTGAACGCCGTGGACGGCATCAACAAAGCGAGGATCCCGTTCCTTGCGGTGCACGGCGAATCAGACGAATTTGTGCTGTACAGCTTCGGCATCATTTCGCAGCAGGATAAGATCACGAATCCTTATGCGGAATTTGAACCGATCACCGGCGATTTTTCGCATCACAACGATTATTTCCACAGCGAGGAATGCAACCGGTATGTTCAGGCGTTGTATTCCGGCAGCGATGCTTCGCAGGAGGAATTGCTCGGCATGTTCAGCAACAGTCATGCAGATGATGCGGACAAGGCGCTGTTCCGCGCGGTCAATGAACCGCTGCTGGAACAGATCGACGCTTTTTATGAGCAGGCGCTGCATAGGCAGAACCCGTAACCCCCCGCACAGATGCGGAGTATATACTGAAAACATACAGGAGGAAATCATTATGGCTATGATCTCACTGGAACAGGAACTCAAGGGAAACAGCTATCCCGGCAGAGGCATCGTCCTCGGACGCACGGCTGACGGCAAGCACGCCGTTGCTGCGTATTTCATCATGGGAAGAAGCGAAAATTCCCGCAACCGCATCTTTGTGGCGGACGGCGAAGGTCTGAAAACACAGGCGTTCGATGAGTCCAAGTGCACGGATCCGTCCCTCATCATCTATTCGCCGGTGCGTGTGCTCGGCAACAAGACGATCGTCACGAACGGCGACCAGACCGACACGATCTACGAGGGCATGGATCATCAGTTCACGTTCGAGCAGAGCCTGCGCTCCCGCAAGTTCGAGCCGGACGATCCGAACTTCACCCCCCGCATCTCCGGCATCATCCGCTGCGAGAAGGGCGCGTTCAACTATGCGCTGTCCATTCTGAAATCCGCAGAGGGCAATCCGGAATCCTGCCAGCGGTTCACCTTCACCTATGAGAATCCGCTCGCAGGTCAGGGTCACTTCATTCATACGTATGTCGGTGACGGCAATCCGCTGCCGAGCTTCAAGGGCGAGCCGAAGCTCGTGGAGATCCCGGACGATATCGACGCATTTGCCGATATGCTCTGGAACAGCCTGAACGCGGACAACAAGATCTCCCTGTTCGTGCGGTTCATCGACCCGCAGGACAACAGCACGGAGACCCGCATCATCAACCGCTATACAAAATAAACGGACGTTACAGCCGGACGGAATCAGACGATCTCGCAACCTCATTCGCAGGACCCCTTTTCCGAAGCCGAAAGGAGTGTGACCTATGGGACTGTTTGATAAACTGATCAAGGATGCTGTCGGCAATGCCGTCAGCGAGGCCGTCAAAAAGGCCGTGCAGCCGAAGGCCGACGAGCTTGCGGCAAATGCGGTCAGTCAGGCCGCGAATGCGCTGAACCAGACCGCGAACCAGACCGCCGCAGCCGCCGGAGCCGCAAATCAGGCAGCTGCGGAGGGCGCGCAGGCAGCTTCCGGGACCGAAGCTCCCTCGAAGGAGGAGATGCAGGCGGCGCTCGGAACGCTCGGCTCGCTGCTCGGCGGATTTGCGCAGCGCGCAGCCGAGAACATGAAGCTCTGTCCGAAGTGCGGCGAGGCTGCTTCCGCGGATAAGGACTTCTGTCCTTCCTGCGGCGCCAAGCTGCCGGATATGACCGTCGCGGACGGCGTCAAATGCGCAAAATGCGGAAAGCAGAACGAGCCGGGCACACGATTCTGCTCGGGCTGCGGGGAGAAGCTCCCGGCGGCGGTTCAGGCTGAACAGGCCGCTGCGGAAGCGGATGCCGAAGTCCTGAAGCAATGGGCGGAAAAGCTCCCGGATTTCCCGGTGTGGAGCTGCGGCGGCTCTGACATGGAGCTGGAGCAGGAAACGGGCACCGAGACCGAAAGCTGGCGGTTCTCCGTCACGCTGGTGACGCCCGTCGCTGCGGAGAATGCCGTGAAGCAGTACCGGCAGGTGCTGATGCAAAACGGGTTCAAGACCGAGGGACAGTATCCCGACGAGGAGCATCTCTATAAGCGCGTGAACGGCGTCAGCTGCCATGTGGATACGGAGCACTGCTTCCAGGGGGATGCGGATTCCCCGACGATCTATCTCGATCACAGCCAGCCGACCGGCGGCTATGACTATCAAAAGCCGGAGAAGAAGCAATCCGGCGGACTGCTCGGCGCATTGTTCGGATAATGTGCTGAATAAACTGCTGTTTGATTGGAAAGGAAGAAAATCATGGAAACCGAACGTCTTTTGAAATACGGATGCAATCCGAACCAGAAGCCTGCCAGAATCTACATGAACGACGGCAGCGCGCTCCCGATCACCGTGCTCTCCGGCAATCCGGGCTACATCAATCTGCTGGATGCATTCAACGGCTGGCAGCTCGTCCGCGAGCTGAAGGCTGCGACCGGTATGCCGGCTGCGACCTCGTTCAAGCATGTTTCCCCGGCGGGTGCCGCGATCGGCAGACCGCTTTCCGATACGCTGAAGAAGATCTACTTTGTGGACGATCTCGGTGAGCTCTCTCCGCTGGCCTGTGCCTATGCGAGAGCAAGAGGCGCGGACAGAATGTCCAGCTTCGGCGACTGGATCTCCCTTTCCGACGAGTGCGACGCGATCACCGCAACGCTGATCGCACGCGAGGTCTCCGACGGCATCATTGCGCCGGGCTACTCCACAGAGGCGCTCGAGATTCTCAAGACCAAGCGCAAGGGCAATTACAACATCGTGCAGATCGACCCGAACTACGAGCCGCCGAAGGTCGAGCACAAGGAAGTGTTCGGCGTGACCTTCGAGCAGGGCAGAAATGATCTCGCGATCAACGAGGAGACTATGCTCTCCAATATCGTGACCAATAACAAGGATATCCCGGATGACAAGAAGTTCGATCTCATCATCTCGCTGATCACGCTGAAATATACGCAGTCGAACTCCGTCTGCTATGTCAAGGACGGTCAGGCGATCGGTATCGGCGCAGGCCAGCAGTCCAGAATCCACTGCACGAGACTGGCCGGCACGAAGGCGGATAACTGGTGGCTCAGACAGGCGCCGCAGGTGCTGAATCTGCCGTTCCGCGATGACATCAAGCGCCCCGACCGCGACAACGCGATCGACCTCTACATCGGTGAGGATTACATGGATATCCTCGCGGACGGCGAATGGGAGCGCGTGTTCACCGAGAAGCCGCCGGTCTTTACGAAGGAAGAGCGTCAGGCGTGGATCGCGAAGAACACCGACGTCTGCCTCGGCTCCGATGCATTTTTCCCGTTCCCGGACAACATCGACCGCGCATTCAAGAGCGGCGTCAAGTATATCGTCGAGCCGGGCGGGTCGATCAGAGACGACCTTGTCATTGAACAGTGCAACAAGTATAACATTGCAATGGCCTTCTGCGGCCTGAGACTGTTCCATCACTAAGCACGGGCAGCGCCCGGTCGGCAGACGGGTGCAGAACGGATAAAATAAGGATGAATGGCATGAAGATCTACCTCATGCGCCACGGTGAACCGACCTACCGCGATACCGAAGCGCTCGGGCTGCCCGGCATGGGCGCAGAGCTCGGACAGCTGACGGCAGAGGGCATCCTGCAGGCGGAGGAAGCCGCAAAGGATCCCCGCATTCAGGACTGCGACCTGATCGTCTCCTCGCCGTACCCGCGCGCCCTGCAGACCGCGGCGATCGTCACGAGAAGGCTGAACAGGCCGGTCGAGGTCGCGGTCGGGCTGCATGAGTGGCTGCCCCGCACGGACTATGCGGCAGCGACCCATGCGGAGATCACCGAAAGCTGGCATGAGTACATGAGAAACTGCGGGGTTCACACGCCGCAGGACAAATTCCCGGATTGGGAGACCCACGCAAGTATGCGCAGACGCGCAAAGGAAGCGATCGCGCCGTATCTCGGCCGCAGCGATATCAGAAAGCTGCTGATTGTCTGTCACGGCGGGATCATGCGGGCACTGATGGATCAGCCCGATATCCCGAAGATCCGCTTCTGTGAGATCACGGAGCTGACGCCCGATATGCTGGAACCGTAACGGCGGGGCGTACAGATACAGCCGGAGAAAATGCATTTTCCGGCAAGAACAAAGAAACTCCGAAAGGAATTAAAGGTATGAAAGTATTGGTAGTCGGAGGCGGCGGCAGAGAGCACGCCATTGTCATGAAGCTCAGCGAATCTCCGCTGGTCACCGAACTCTACTGTGCGCCGGGCAACGGCGGAATCGCAAAGTATGCCGAATGCTATCCGGTCAAGGCGACCGATCTGGACGGGATGCTGGCGCTTGCGAAGAAGCTCGCCGTGGACTGGGTGTTCGTCGCGCCGGATGATCCGCTCGTGCTCGGCATGGCGGATCTGCTGCGTGCAAACGGATTCAAGGTATTCGGCCCGTCCAAGGCTGCTGCGATCATCGAGGGCAGCAAGGTCTTTTCCAAGAACCTGATGAAGAAATACGGCATCCCGACCGCGAAGTACGAGGTCTTTGACGATGCGGAAAAGGCCATGGCGTATATCCGCAAACAGAATACCTATCCGACGGTCGTCAAGGCGGACGGCCTTGCACTCGGCAAGGGTGTGATCATTGCGCAGTCCGAGCAGGAGGCCTGCGACGCCGTGCGCTCCATTATGGAGGATAAGATCTTCGGAGAGAGCGGCTCCAAGCTGGTCGTGGAGGAATTCCTGACCGGTCCTGAAGTCTCCGTGCTGGCCTTCACCGACGGCGAGACCGTTGCGCCGATGATCTCCTCTATGGATCACAAGCGCGCACTGGACGGCGACCGCGGCAAGAATACCGGCGGCATGGGCACCGTTTCCCCGAACCCGTACTATACCAAGGAGATCGCGGATCAGTGTATGCGGGAGATCTTCCTGCCGACCATGCACGCGATGAACGGCGAGAACCGCACCTTCCGCGGCTGCCTGTACTTCGGCCTGATGCTCACGCCGAACGGCCCGAAGGTCATCGAATACAACTGCCGCTTCGGCGATCCGGAGACGCAGGTCGTGCTGCCGATGCTGAAAACCGATCTGCTGGAGATCATGGAGGCGGTCGAAAGCTGCACCCTCGAAAATCTCCCGATCCAGTGGAAGAACGGCGCCTGCGCCTGCGTCATCCTCGCAAGCGGCGGCTATCCGGAAAAATATGAGACCGGCAAGGAGATTTCCGGTCTGGACGAAAAGGGACAGCTTGCGGGTGCTGCGGTCTATCACGCAGGCACGAAGCTTTCCGAGGACGGCAAATTCCTTACGGCAGGCGGCCGCGTGCTCGGCATCACCGCCTCTGCCGCAAAGCTGAAGGATGCACTGGATGCTGCATACCGCGCAGCCGGTGCCGTCACCTTCGATCAGGTGCATTACCGCCGTGATATCGGCCAGCGTGCACTTGCCGCGAAGAAATAATCCGCGCAATGGCAAAGAAACAGGAGCGTACCGAACGGACAGAACGCCGGCGCGCGGCACGCTCCGGAGCTGTTGTGCCGGAGGAGCTTTCATGGAGAGACCGGCGGGAGTATCAGCGCGAGCACAGCGGTGCGCGCCGCTATACCCTGACGGACTGCATGAAAATGGGCAGACTTGCCAATATCCTGTTCATTGTATTTATCGTCATTGCTTTGATATACTATTATTCGATCGGACGGAACGGCAAATTCTTCATTCCGTTTGAAGTCTTTGCGTTCTCGGTCGAGGGGATCGCCTTTGTGCTGTTCGCGGTCTGTGCGGCCTGGCTTGACAGACTGGTGCGCGCGCGCGGCATCATGAAAACGCTGCTGATCGTATATGTCACGGTTGAGGTCGGGCTGATGCTCGTGGAATTCGGACTGGTTCCGTTCCTTGAACCGCTCGGCAAGAATGTCGGCATCATTCTGGTGCATGTGATCTTCTCTGCGGCGGTGTCGCTTTCGCTGCTGATGCTCGATCCTCAGAATAAAGTGCTGCAGCGGATCGTCATGATCACGACAGTCATCATTCTGGCCGGTATGCTGACGGCTGCGGCGGGCTACCGCATTTACGCGAGTATTCTGGTCAATGCGGTCGGCTATATCGTGTTCTTCTCGTCCATGGTGCGGCAGCTGGCACTGGATGAGCTGGATATCGACTGCTACGGCGATCAGGCGCGTGTCTCGGAAATTTCCTCGACGATGTTTGCCGATACGCCGACCATGGTCGAGATCCCCGGCCTTGAGACGCCTGTCACACTGAAGCAGAAGCTTCGCCGCGCGATCATCCGGATGACGCCCAGCGACGAAAAGATCGTGCTGACCGATGACGACGAGAAGTTCGAGTACGAATTCGGCGCGGATGCGGATGACGACGACGAGGACGAATACGAAGAATATGAGGACGCCGAAGCCGCAGACGACGATGAGGACGGCGGGGACGCATGAATCCGAGACTACCCTATCTGCAGCGGAAAACCGCTGCACTGACGACCTCTCCGGGCGTGTATATCATGAAGAACGCGCAGGAGAAGATCATCTATATCGGCAAGGCGAAGAACCTGCGCAACCGCGTGACCAGCTATTTCCGCGATCATCCGGATCACACCGTCAAGACCGCGCAGATGGTCTCGCAGGTCTACGATTACGATTTTATTGTCACCGGTTCGGAATACGAAGCGCTGGTGCTGGAATGCTCGCTGATCAAGCAGCACAAGCCGCGCTACAACATTCTGCTGAAGGATGACAAGGGCTATCACTATATCAAAATTTCGCCGCCGCCCTATTCCCGCATCACCGCGGAGCTGCGGGCGGACGGCGAGGGCACGTATCTGGGACCGTATATGAGCGGCTTCACCGCAAGGCAGACCGTCAACGCGGTCAACCGCATGTTCCGGCTGCCGACCTGTCACCGGCCGTTCCCGGAGAGCTTCCGGAAGGAGCGCCCCTGCCTGAATTATCACATCGGGCAGTGCATGGGCGTCTGCCGCGGACAGATCTCCGAGGCGGAATATGCAGAGGCGGTCAGCGATGCCGTGCGCTTTATCAAAAACGGCGGCGACCATACGATCACCGCGCTGGAGGAGCGCATGACGGCAGCGGCCGACCGGCTCGATTTTGAGGAGGCCGCCCGCCTGCGCGACCGCATCGCCGCGATCCGCAGTGCCGGGGAAAAGCAGGACATCATGGATGCCGTCACGGCCGACACCGATGTGATCGGTACGGCGGAAACGAACGATACGACGGTCATTTCCGTGCTGATCTACCGCAGCGGAAGGCTCTATGACCAGCAGTCCTTCGTGATCTCCTCGGAGGCGCTCTCGGAGCAGCCGCTTGACGATTTTCTCCCGCAGTATTACAGCACCCGCAGCGGTGCCGATCTGCCGAAAACGATCCTCACGGAGCGGATGCCGGCGGAATCGGAGCTGATCTGCGAGATGCTTTCGGAACGCGCAGGCCGCAGCGTCACGATCGAGCAGCCTGTACGCGGTGCCAGACACCGGCTCGTGCTCATGGCAAAGCATAACGCCGGAGAAAAGCTCTCGCTCCGCTCCGGAAGGACCAGCCGCGAGCTGCTCGGGCTGGAGGAGCTTGCAAGGGCACTCGGACTGGAAAAGCCGCCCGTGCGCATCGAATCCTACGATATCTCGAATCTGTCCTCGGCGTCGATGGTCGCAGGCATGGTCGTGTTCGAGAACGGCAGACCGCTGAAAAGCGCCTACCGCCGCTTCGCGATCAAAGAGCTGCATCAGCAGAACGACTACGCCGCGATGCAGGAGGTCATCCGCAGACGCTTCGGGGAATATTTCAAGGCACAGGCGGAAACGGACGAAACGAAAAAAGCCCTCAACGCCTTTGCCGTGCTGCCGGATCTGATTTTGCTCGACGGCGGTCAGACCCATGTCTCCGCAATCGCACCGATCCTTGCGGAGCTGCAGCTTTCGGTGCCGCTGTTCGGCATGGTCAAGGACAGCAAGCACCGCACCCGCGCGATCGCTGCAAACGGCGGCGAGATCGCCGTGCGTGAGAGCAGAGCCGCATTTGCGCTGCTGACGCGCATTCAGGACGAGGTGCATCGCTATGCGATCACCTATATGAAAACCAAGCACAAGAAAACAGGCTATGCGCTGACGCTCACGCAGGTGCCCGGCATCGGCGAGAAAAAGGCGCAGAAGCTGCTGCTGACTTATAAGACCCGCGCACAGCTCAAGGCGGCGACGCCGGAGCAGCTCGCAAAGACCGCCGGCGTCAGTACGGAGACCGGTCTTGCGCTGTTTGCACTGATTCAGGAGCTGCCGGATTCCTGAGCGTGCGGGGCGCATCATCCACGACACACACTTTGCATCGCACCACATTCCATTCCTTTTGAAACCCGCGCAATATCATGAGTTTGCAAGCAGCCGGGAACCCCGCGCTGCAGGACCGCGGAGCATCCGCATGACGCAATCCGAAATGCTATGAAAGGGGATCATGCTATGGAACCTTTGAAACTTTTGCCTGCGTTTCAGGACTATATCTGGGGCGGAACACGGCTGCGTGACGAATACGGCAAGCCGTGCGATCTGGAGCGTATTGCCGAAAGCTGGGAGCTCTCCTGTCACCCGGCAGGGGAATCCGTCATCATGAACAGTGTGTACAAGGGGCAGACGCTGAAATCCTATCTGGAACAGGACTGGGCTGCCCGTGTGGGAGAGGGTGCCGCAAGACTGTCGGCATTTCCGGTGATGGTCAAGCTGATCGACGCCCGGCAGGATCTTAGTGTGCAGGTGCATCCGGATGACCGCTATGCGCGTGTCCATGAGAAGGGCGAAAACGGCAAGACGGAATGCTGGTATGTCATGGACTGCGATGAGGGCGCGGCACTGGCTCTCGGCTTCAACAGAGAGCTGACGAAGGATGAGTTCCGCCGTGCGATCAAGCAGGGCACCGTGCTCGACTGTATGCAGCTTGTGCCGGTCAAAAAGGGCGATGTGTTCTTTATTGAGGCAGGCACGCTCCATGCGATCGGTGCGGGCATCCTGATCGCGGAGATTCAGCAGAGCTCCAATCTGACCTACCGTGTGTATGATTATGACCGCGTCGGAGCCGACGGCAAACCGCGCGAACTGCATATTGAAAAGGCCGTGGATGTGACCAAGACATGGCCGGCGCCGCCGCGCAGAAATATCCCGCTGACCGATTATCAGGGCTACAGCGTGGCGCTGCTCGCGGACTGCCCGTATTTCACGGTCACGGAGCTGCATATCACAGAGGGTGCAGCATTCCCGGCAAGCGGCGGACGTTCCTATACGCATCTGCTCTGCACGGACGGCGAAGCGGCACTCGTCTATGACAACGGCGTCGCACTGCCGGTCGTCAAGGGCGATTCCCTGTTCCTGCCCGCGAATTTCGGCGCATATTCTCTGCGCGGCAAGCACTGCACATTCCTCTGTACGCAGACACTTCCGCGCTGATAAGGAGTTTTTATGGATCTATCAGGTTTCAGCGGCCTTCTCAAAAATTTCGGCGTCGATCTCGATGCCGTTCAGGAGGCGATCAACAACCCGGAAACGCAGGAGCAGATCGCGGCCTGTCAGCAGGAGCTCACGCAGAATCCCGGCTTTTCGGATATGATGGGCAAGCTCGACGGGATCGCCGCACAGGGCGGCATCATGCCGGATGACATTGACGGGATGATCGAGAGCCTCGGCGGCATGGGCGGCATCAGCAATATGCTCGGCAGCATGGGCAGCCTGTTCGGGGCGATGACCGGCGGGAACGATATCGACAGCGCCGTTTCCGATTACGAGCCGGAAGCCTACGATGCCGGCGACCGCGCATTCGTCACCGAGCTGAAGGCATGGCTCAAGGACACCGCTGCGGATATTCCGGCTGACGGTGTCTGTATGCTGGAAATCGGGTATCACCTCGTATTTCCGGGCGAGGGCGCGGAAAATGTGACGGGCGAGCTGTGGCTCGGCTACAACACCGCGCAGACCGATGCGGACAACTGCGCAAACGGTCATGCGGACGAGCGCTGGAACATTGCGTTCTGGACGGCCAACCGGTTCCGCCTGCTGGATCAGGAGCCGCTGGCGGACTGGTACGCATCGCAGGGCTATGATCTTGCGGAGCTTGACGACGAGGACGGGCTCAAACAGCGCATTTACGATCTGGCTGCGGTTGCGGTCACGGAGCTGCACCGCGAGAAATTCACGGAGCAGCACTTCGGGAAGAAGATTCCGTTCATCATTGAGGATTACGAATACAACGAAAAAACCGCAGTCCGTGCGGTGAAAGCCAACGGGAAAGAACTGTTCGACGGAGCATTTTTCGCTTTCTGCGGCTGGGCGGATGCATAACACAAAACAGAATGCGAACGCATTTTGAAATACAGAAAACCAAAAACGGAGGAACCAAACCAAATGAAATATTACATCGGCATTGACCTGGGCGGCACCAACATCGTCGCCGGACTTGTGGACGAGAATTACAAGATCCTGAACAAGGTCTCCCGCAAGACCAACCGTCCGCGCCCCGCAGAGGAGATCGCGGCGGACATGGCGGCCTGTGCACTGGATGCGATCAAAGAGGGCGGTCTGACGAAGGATCAGATCGAGTGGATCGGCATCGGTACGCCGGGCATTGCAAATTCCGCGACCGGTATCATCGAGTATTCCAATAACCTGGATTTCCACAATGTCCCCATGGTCAAGTGGATCTCGGAGCAGACCGGTCTGCCGGCATTCGTCGAGAACGACGCAAATGCTGCGGCCTACGGCGAATATGTTGCGGGTGCGGCAAAGGGCGCGACCAATGCGATCTGTATCACGCTCGGTACGGGCGTCGGCGGCGGCATCGTCATTGACGGCAAGATCTATGCAGGCTCCAATTTCGCGGGCGCGGAGATCGGCCATACCGTGCTGAATCTGGACGGCCCGCAGTGCACCTGCGGCAGAAAGGGCTGCTTTGAGGTGTATTCCTCTGCGACCGGCCTGATCCGCATGACGGAGGAAGCGATCGCTGCGCACCCGGAATGCGAAATGGCAAAAATGGCGGCGGAGCAGGGCAAGGTCTCTGCGCGCACCGCATTTGACTGTATGCGCCGCGGCGACAAGGCCGCAAAGGACGTCGTGGATTTCTACATCCGCGCACTGGCCGCAGGCATCACGAACACGATCAACATTTTCCAGCCGGATGTGCTCTGCATCGGCGGCGGCGTCTGCAATGAGGGCGACGCTCTGCTCCTGCCGGTCAAGGAGCTTGTCGCGCAGGAGGTCTACACCAAGAACTCCGAGAAGAACACCGAGATCGTGATCGCGCAGCTCGGCAATGATGCCGGTATCATCGGCGCAGCCTTCCTCGGCAAGGCAATCTGATTCACCGAAAACAAAAGCCGCCTGATTCGCGCTGTGCGAGGTCAGGCGGCTTTATTTTTTGTCCATATCCGCGAAGTACGTGCGGACGGAGGTCAACCTGTTGTAATACTGCTGGAAGTTGGAGAATCTGCGGAAGTAGAAATCTCGGAAGATCATTATATTGAGATACACGGCGGTGCATTTGAACTGCTGCCGATTGAATAAAAACACACGCCCCGATTTCACGCGGATTCGGGGCGTCATTTTATACACAAAAACGGGATTCTTAAGGGACAGTGTCCCTTAAGCGGGAGTTTGAGGGCAGAGCCCTCAACATCAATCCGTCGGAGACACCACACCGTCCGTCGGAGACACCTCTATGCACAAATATCAGAGCCCGAACATATCATCAAAGGGGGCGGGGGTGCGCTGCAGCTCACCGTGGGCGGTCAGAATGCCGGATTCCATGATATCGACCAGCCCGTAGGACGGCGCGAACTGGTCACGGGGCTGCGCCGCGCTGCCGGGGCTGAACAGGTGAATGCCGTCCACATAGCGGTCCATGCGGATGTGCAGATGCCCGAACAGCACGAGGTCAGCACCGTCGGCCTTTGCGGTCTCGATGAGATTCTGCGGGAAATCCCCGGAAACATACCGGTGCCCGTGCACGATCAGTGCCTTGTGGCCGTAGGGCAGCGGGAGCGTCCTTGCCAGCGGAATGGCCGGGTCGTGGTCACAGTTGCCGCGCACCTGAATGAGCTTCTGTGCGTATTCGGGATGCTCGGCGAGGAATCGCTCTGTTTCGTATTCGCCGTCGCCGCAGTGCACGATCAGCTCTGCCTGCGGATGCGTCAGCAGTACATGACGCAGAACGTCGTATCTGCCGTGTGTATCGGAGATCACCAGAATTTGCATGGGAACCCGCTCCTTTGTTCTTTTTTGCTTTATTATAGCATATTATTCAGTGTATTTCAATGGGCGGATGAAAATGGAGGCAGGTTCTTCCCGCATTATGGAAGAAACTGCAACAGATAAGGAGAGATCACTATGGAGAAACCGAAGAACAGTGCGCAGCTCAATGCGCTGCTGAATGCCGTCGGAAGCAAGCTTGGGATGCCGCCGGAGCAGCTGCGGCAGGAGCTCGAATCGGGCAAATTTGACCGCGCGATCGCGGGCATGGATCAGAAAAGCGCCGCGAAATTCCGGCAGGTGCTCGCAGACCCCAAAAAGCTCGATCAGATCATGAACAGCCGGCAGGCAAAGGCACTTTACGAAAAGCTGACCCGCTGAATCAGGCATCCGGGAAGGGAGGTGCAGCAATTGGACGATCTGACACAGAAGCTGCAGTCACTGCTTTCCGATCCGGAGAGTATGCGCGACCTGAAAGAGCTTGCCGCCATGCTGCACGATCCGCCGCCCGATGAGAAGTCCGCGCCGCCGCCGGAGCCCGCCGCCGCAGAAAATCCGCTGCCGGATCTTTCAAAGCTGCTTGCGGTCGGGCAGGCGCTCTCGCAGGTGCAGCAGGACGAGACTGCGTCTTTGCTGCTTGCGCTGAAGCCGCATCTTTCGGCGGAGCGCGCCAGACGGACGGACAAAGCCGTCAGGATGCTGCGGCTCTGGGCTGCGGCAGACGTCCTGCGGGAAAACGGAATGCTGCAGGAGCTGTTCGGGGAGCAGCAGTAGGAGGGGATCAGCATGGCAAACAGCGTACCGAGGTGGTGGATGTGCGGGAACTGCTGTCCGCCCAAGCCGGAACCGCCGGAGCAGAAAGCCCCCGCGCCGCTGCCGCAGGAGCTTGCATCGCTGACGGAGCATCTGCGGCATCCGGACGGAGAAACGCTGCTCCTGCTCGCGCTGCTCTGGCTGCTGTGGCAGGAAAAGGCTGACCGGAAGCTCCTGCTTGCGCTTGCATACATCGTGATCTGACGGGAGGACTGCATGGAAAAGCTGCTGCAATTCCTGACGGAACCGGCGCATCTCCTGACCGCGATCGCGGCGGCCGCATGTCTCTGGATGCTGCATGAATATCTGCGCAGAAGAAAGCACCGGCTGCTTGCATTTCTGACCGGCAGCGGCAGCGGGATCGCCGCGCTTTGGCTGATCCGGCTGCACGGCGGACTGTTCGGGTTTGTGCCGCGGCTGACGCTGCCGGAGCTCGGGACTGCGGCGGTCTGCGGGATCCCCGGCGTGCTGCTGCTCTGGCTGCTGGAACGGTTCCGTGTCTAGCGTTATTTGAGCAGCGCACGCTTCATGATCGAGAGGTCTGCCGCGTCCAGCCGGCCGTCTGCCAGCATATCTGCGGCATTGCTTCGGACAAGCACGGTATCCGGCACGGCGAGCAGCCACTTCTGCAATAAGACCGCATCGGCTGCATTGCAAACGCCGTCGGCATTGACGTCGCCCCGGACAAACGCTTCCGGCTGCCAGAGTTCACAAAGCCAGTCTGTCCGTTTTTGGATGAAACCGCCCGTTTTTTCGACGGATTCCATGAAGTCCGCACCGCTTGTCGCATAGCCGAACAGGGAATAGTCCTTGCCGCCGTAGGTATGCCAGCGGGCATTGCTCATGTCCGCCGACGGACGGATCGCTTCTGCGAGTTCCGTGAGATACGGGCGGTTTTCCGCGGTCAGCTGCCGCAGGAACGGCACAAACCGTGCGAAATAGATCTCGGATGTGCGTTTGACGAACGCTTCATTCTGATAGAGCTGCCCGATCCAGCTTCGGCCTGCCGCCGGACGTCCGCTGCCGGAGGACGAGGTCAGTCCGTCGTCGTCATAGCCGTGGATCGGAAAATATGCCGCAAACAGATTGTCCGGCAGCGAGGAATGCCCTTTCTGGCCGTCCTCATTCATGCGCGTTGTCGGGAAATTGTTGTAGCTGAGGTCAAAATCCCATGCGGGACTGAAATGCAGCTTGCCGTCGCCGGTCAGATCGGAGTCCTTCCAGAGAAAGAAGCTGGAGAAGGTCGCGTCAATGTTTTCGCTGATCTCCTGCACGAGATAGGCCGTGATCAGCGAATCTTCATCGAGATAATCGGTATAATGCTTTCCCTTGGCATTACAGCCGGTTTCGGAATAGATCGCGTCCTCCGCGTCCTGCACGAACGAGCGGATATATGCGGTCTGTGCTTCGGATGCATATTCCGGGCCGTCAATGCCGATCGCCTGTCCCCTTGCGGTCACAAAGCCGCTGTCACATTTTTTGCCGTACCGGTTCCACTGTTGGAACTGCAGCAGATAGCCGCCCGTGATATCCTCCGGGTCGTTCGGGATCTCGTAGTATTTGCAGCTGTTTTCCATGTAATCCTTTGCTGTGGCGGCACCGACGACCTTCTGCGGATACTCCGAAAGCTTCCGGCTGTTCAGCTGCTCGGTCTCCTCCTCCAGATCGCGGATATTGACGCGGTTTTTCTGGATCTGCACGCGCTCGCTGAGCTGATAGGTGCCGCGGTAGGAGCCGTCCGCATAGAGATCGACAAAGACGGAATCCATGACGCATTCCATACCGGCGGCCTTGCACATTTCCTCTGTCAGCTTGTTCCGGAGCATGGCGTGATCGAGATAATTGGAAAGCAGCACCCATTTTTTTGCCTTGCCCATGCCGTAGAGATTTTCCTTTTTCGGCAGCTTCAGGTTATACGGCTTTTTCTTGCTGTAATCCCATGAGGAGTTGCCGTGTGCCGAGAGCTTTTCAATTTCGCCGCTGTATTCCGTCCCGCCTGCCGCGTTCAGCATGAGGACGGTGCCGGTCTCGGTCACGTAGCGGCTGCTGTCCAGTTTATCCAGTCCGCCGTGCGAAGTTGTGAGATAAATGCAGCCGAGATTGGACTGCATGACTTTCAGCGTTCCGCAGTCCTGTTCGCCGACCGTGATCTGAAAGAGCCCGTCGCTGCCGGAAAGGTCAGCGGTTTCTCCGGATGTGACGGCCTGCCCGTTGAGATACAGCGTATCCCCGGCGGAGTACGTGATCACGAGCTGCGCAGGGTCAGCCGTAACGGGGAGAAACAGATAGCGGCAGTCGTCCCATTCGCTGTACCACCAGTCCGTATAGTCCATGTCGGTGTCCGCAGCGGGGGACAGGTCACTGATGCGGAAGGCTGTGACCGGGATCTCGCTGTACTGCAGGGCGGATGCCTTCGGGCGCTTCTGCGTCATGCTGATCTCACCGATCAGGTCTTGTGACCGGTCATAGAGCAGTTCATCATCCGCACCGGAGCGGAGCACCGTCTGCGGAAGCAGGACTGCGACGGCTGCCGCCGCGGCGAGGAGTTTTCTGAGGTTCAATTCGCGTACATCCTTTCTGAAGGGTTTTGTACTGAGACGCCGTTTTTGCGGGAAAGCACTTATTTGAATATATCGCCGCAGGCGATACCGCAGCTATTCACTCTCCACTTTTTTCGCTCTCCCATTGAAATTCACTGCATAATATGCTATAATAAGACATACGGAAAAAGGGGGAGAGATTATGCCGCGCATCAAATGGGTCGGGATCATCCGCGACATTGACATCTATCAGACCGGCGTGCTGCCGAAACACGCGATCCAGCTCCGGATGCCGCGTGACCTGAACGGGATGCTGACGACGGCACTGCCGTTTGTTCTGCCGCCCGCGCTGCTCTGCTGCGGGTCGGTATTCCTGAAAACGCTGCTGGTGCATCACCGGCAGATCCGGCCGCTCTGGATCGCAGCCGGTGCGGTGATCGGGCTGCTGCTCATGTTCCTGCACGAGCTGCTGCATGCGGTCGTCTATCCGAAGGATGCCTATGTGTATATCGGTATTGTGCCGGAGTCCTTTGCCGCTGCGGCGCTGGCCTCGCACCCGATGAAGCGGAAGCGCTTTCTGCTGATGACGCTGCTGCCTTCCGTGCTGGGCATCGTGCCGCTGGTGCTGTTCTGGCTGCTGCCGAAGGATACGATCATGCTGAACAGCATTGTATTCGGGATCGCGGTCATGGGGCTTGTGATGCCGTATCCGGATTATTATACCGCGTATCAGGTGCTCCGGCAGACCCCGAAGGAATGCTTCGTGCAGTACGAAAAAGACGACGTCTATTATTTTGAATAACGGAACGGGCATTGATCTTGCGTCAGTGCCCGTTTTCTGTTACTGTTCCAGATACTGTACTGCCCATTCCAGCTCATAGTCCTGCTTGTCGTGAAAGATCTTCATGGCAGCGTCATGATTGAGCGGGATGCGCACCTCGACCGGATTGCGGCTGATGCGGTCGGCTTTCGTATCCACATTCGGGACGCCGTTCTCATCCATGACCAGTCCGACCGGGAAGTAGACCGTCACGGCACTGCCGGACAGCACACTGATGCCGCCGGTCTCCTGATTGCAGCCGTTCGGGTCGGTGATGCCGGCCAGCGTCACATTCGGCAGCTTCGAGAGATACAGCGAGGTGCCGTCGCCGGCACTGGCGCAGTTATAATTCGTCAGCGCGACGGCCTGCAGGTCTGCAAATTCGCCGGTGCCGTGAATGCCGTGGTCGGATACACAGGTATACTGCCCGTTTTTGCGGATGCCGAGCCCCTGCCCGTACCAGTCCTCTGTCGTCAGCAGGTCGCAGAGCGCACAGCCGATCTCGTCAAAGCCGCCCATGTTATTGCGCAGGTCGATGACCAGATACTCCATGCCCTGCGCTTTCAGTTCGCTGAGCCGCTCGCGGAAGAGCTCTCTGGCAAAAGTCTGGTCGCCTTTCAGATAGCCTGCCAGATCCTTGAATGTCGAGTCCATTGTTTCCGCATTCAGTCTGAGATAGCCGCATTTGTCGTCCAGCATTTTCGCACTGAAATTCTCTTTCAGGAACGCACGGTAATCCTCCATGGATTCCAGTTTCGGTTCCTGTGAAAACAGCCGGAATGCCTCTTTGAGCGTGTGCATGTCCCCGAGATCGGAGAGCGTGACCGTTTTCTCGCTGCCGGACTTTTCAAGGAACGCGACCTCCACGGTCTCTCCGCCGACACCGGACAGATTCATCACGGCAATGCGGTCGGCGTTTGCCTTTACGGGAAGTCCCTGATCCATTACATCCTCTGCGGCGGCCTGCAAAACAGGCTTGCCATTCCATTTTGTGATGACGGTGCCGTCCTCGATGCCGAGCCTGTTCACTTCCTCCGAGGTGCAGACGGCGATGACCTCGCCGCTGTCAAGCTGCACCAGAGCCAGCCCGTACTCGTGCTGCTGATATTCAGATTTGTATGTGTCGCGGTCATAATCCGTGCTGACGGACACATGACCGTCATGCAGCTCACGGCAGAACTGTGCGACTGCGGCGGCGAATTTCGCGGGATTCTGCTCCTGCTCCGCCTCCTGAACGGCAGGCAGATATTTTGCTTCGAGCGCGGCAAAATCGACCTCTTTCCATTCCTTCAGGATATAGGCCTTGTCCATATCCCGTACCAGTGCGCGGAAGGAATCGGAATAGCCAAGCTGTGTATGGTTAAAGAGATTCGGCGCCTGCCCGCAGAAATAAAAGCCGCAGAGCGCCGTCAGCAGACCCGTGAGCGCCGCGGTGATCCTGTATCCGATCTTCCGCTTTGCAAAAAGCATCGGGAGCAGGGCGAGCACGGCGATCGCATAGAGCGGGACAAAGAGACTGACAGCCTCCGGATATCCGCGCACATAAAGCCATGCGTGCACGCCGCAGATCAGCAGCGGGATCAGGCAGAGCAGCCGCCAGCGTCCGAGCTTTTTCTTATCATCCCGCCATACATGATGCAGGACTGCAAGCAGCAGCATAACAAGCAGAATGCCGCCGCACCAGAGCATCTGGGTTTTGTTGGCCATGGCAAAGACATGGCGCAGCGAGCCGAACAACGTATTCATAGAGAACCTCCGGAAAGCAATTATGCTGTTATTATACTGCATCAGCGCCGTTTTGTCAATTCCTGCAAAAAAACGGACGCACACCGGCGTCCGTTTTCAGTGCTTTCAGTTTCAGAACAGGATGTCCTTGAAGCAGACCTGCGGGCAGTTGTTGTCGAAGTCCCATGTATGATAGGCGTCGCCGTGGCAGAACTTCTGCTCGGAGCAGTTGCGGCACTTCTCGCAGTCCTGGCTGAGATCGCGCCGGAAGATCTGGAACTTGTTTTCCCAGACGTCCTTGAAATTGTCCTTGAGGATATTGCCCTGAATGAACTCCGGACGCCGCTCGATATCGAGACATGCGGTGATATCGCCGTTGACCATGATGCTCGCGGTATAAAGCCCCGCCGTGCAGAGGAAATACCAGTCTCTGACCTCGCGCTCGTACTCCATGCCGAGGTAATGGCTGCAGCCGTAGCAGACCGGCTCGCCGGCAATGCGCTTATTGCGGATGAACTCGAACAGATACTTGTAGTCCTCCTTTGTCAGGAGCAGCTCCGGATGCAGCTTTGCTCTGCCGATCGGGTCCATATTGACAACGCGCCACGAATCAATATCCACATTTTTCAGGATATCGTAGAGCGCATCCAGCTCCTGAATGCTCTTGTGGGAGCAGACCGTCGTGATCTGCACGGCCTGAAAACCGCCGACGCGCAGCAGGTTCATGACGCCGTCCATTGCCTTTTTCCAGCCGCCCGGTGTTCTGCGGAACGCATCATGTGTTTCCGGCAGGCCGTCCAGACTGATCGAGATCGTGCCCATGCCGACCTCCTTCAGCTTTTTCGCGACCTCCTCGGTGATGAGCGTGCCGTTGCTGGTCATGCCCCATTTGAAGCCGAGCTCGTGCGCAAAGCCCATGATCTCGAAAAACTCCTTGCGGAGCAGCGGTTCGCCGCCGGTGATGCAGAGCATGAAGCCCTCGGTTCCCATATCCGCCTTGAGCTGGGTCAGAAATTCCTTGTACTGCTCGACGGAGAGCTCGTCAGAGGGCACATCGCCCGCGCTGCTGCCGCAGTGGAGGCAGCGCTCGTTACATCGGAGCGTCAGCTCGAGAAACAGGTTCCGGAGCTGCGGCATCACCTTCAGTCCCTCTCTGTAGACTGCGAGACGCTTCATACTGTCTTCTTTCATTGCCGGATTGAGCATGGTTATGTTCTCCTATCTTGTGGTTTATGAATCCTTGTGACGGTTTGCTTCCTCAACGGTTTCCGTCTTTGTGGTCTTGTTATCCGATGCAGCGGTCGTGGATGTCTTTGAGCCCTCACCGGGGTGAAGATCCTCATAGGTGTCCCAGCGGAGCTGGTCGTCCCAGTCGATATTGGGCGGGCCGTACAGCGCAATGATCGGCGCATCGGTTATATTGATCAGGCCGGTGAGGATTGCAGGGTCAAGCGTGACCTCGCCCGGTGCGGTGGTCTTGCGGAAACCCCGCTTTGTCGTTGTCGCCGTGGTTGCTTCCGCAGTCGTTTCGATCGCGGTCGTGGTGACGGCGGGATTCTCCTCTTCCTTTTCCGGGATGCCGAGCACTTCCTTCATGAAATACTCCACATCGTCCTTGTCCACATCGTTGTCATGATCAATGTCCGCGATGAAACGCGCATCGGAGCCGCCGGGATTTCTGTTTCCCAACGCGATCTGCTTGATGAATGTCAGGTCGCGGGCATCGGTCTTGTTATCCATGTTGGCGTCGCCGGTCGGATAGAACACCCACGGCGGACCGTAAAGCACCACGGGCGCGGTATCGACTGTCATAGTAAAGGTCGTGGGCTCAGTCGGCTCCGTCGTTTTATGGGTCCTTCTCGTGCGTGCGGTCGAGGTCGTTGAAAGTGCAGGCGGCGGACCGTAGAGCACGGCCATGCCGGTCATGACCTCCGAGACCGGATCGCCGAGCGCCTGGACCGGCTGCCGGAACTGTGACGGTGCGGCACTTCCGAGCGCGGTCGCAAAGATCGCAGCGGTCAGGAGTGTCCGGGCTGTTTTCTTCATAGCGGGTCTCCTTTCTGAAAATAGGATGATCCGGTTCCGCAGTCACGGCACCGGTTTTTGTACAATGCCGATAAGCCCGAGCCGCCGGAGCGGCTCAGGCTCTTGGTTCCGTTACTGCATCATGGAAGGCGGGCCGTACAGCACAACAACATCGGTTGCACGCGTTGTCGTTTCCAGCTCGCTCTGGATATCGGGATTCGCCGCAGTTGTGACGGCGGGATCCTCCTCCTTCTCCGGGATGCCGAGCACGCCGTGCATGAAGAGATCCACATCGTCTCTGTCCACATCGCCGTCGTGGTCAATGTCCGCGATGTTCTGCTCCATGAAGTCGATGTTCTTCTTTTTCCCGAGCGCGAGCTGCTTGATGATCGTCAGGTCGCGGGCATCGGTCTTGTTGTCCATGTTTGCGTCGCCGGTCGGATAGAATACCCACGGCGGACCGTAAAGCACAACGGGCTCCGTTTCGGTCGTGACCGTTGTCGTTCCGGTGGGATCGAACTCAAACGGGGCGGTCGTCTTGAGGCTGTCTTTCAGATAGACGACTGTCGCAAGCTCTGTGCCGTTTGCGGCGAAATCGGTCAGCGAATCGCCGGAGACCGGTACATAATCGCGGTTGCCGCTGAAGGTATAGGAATAATTCTCCGGCAGATTCCTGATCCTGACACCGTAAGTGATGCTGCCGAACGCGTTATACTGTTCAAATTCGTATTTCAGCTTTTTGATGTACTGCTCCGGATCATCGGAACTGTTCCATCTGGCGACAGTCTTGCCGGTCTCGATCTGGAAAAGCTCGCATTCCAGATCGGGGATATACTCGCCGGTGATGTCATCGCGGACAGAAAGATGCAGGTTGTAGGTGCCGGAGAGCGGCGTTTCGGAATAATCAAGTGCCGTGGTGACAGTGGTCGTGGTCGCGGTTTTCTGCCGCTCCGCCTCCAGACTGGAGAGCACCCACGGCGGACCGTAAAGGACAACGGGCGTTGTGCCGGTTGTCGTGGTCGTCGTCATGAACTCTCCGCCGGCCGCGAATGCAGTCGGGATTCCTGCGGGCGTTTTGCCTGCCGCAGAGCTGCCGAGTGCCGTCGCGAACATCGCGGCAGTCAGCAGCGTTTGTGCTGTTTTCTTCATATTGTTCATCCTTTCCGTCTGCCTCCGGGCCTGAATCCGGAAGCATCCATGTTTGCGCCCTGACCGCGGGCGCGGCGGTTTACCCGTAAAAATAATGCTTAAAACGGCCAGCCGACGCCGAAGTCCGGCATACTGATTTCCGCATCCTGCGCAATCGGTGTTCCGATGCGGACTTCGCCGGTCAGCATGTTGTATTCAACTTCCAGCTTGTCGTAGTATTTTACGGTACCGTCTTCGAGAATCTCGCGGGTAACGTACTCCAGATCAAGCCGGATATCGCCCTCCTGCTGCGTCTGCGGCATGGGAATCTCGTCCAGAATGCCGAGCTGGCCGAAGTCATCCTCTGCTCTGTGCTGCAGCAGCAAGGTCGCATGGCCGACGGTGCGGTTCGGGTTGTCCGGGTCAGGTGCCGCGGAGAAATCCAGATTAAATCCGATCGCCTGCAGACTGTGGAGCGCCATGCCGAACTGACCGGACGGAATCTCCGGATTTGCGCTGCCGCGGTACGTGATGAACACATTATAGCAGGATTCGTTTGCAAGCTCGGATGCGCGGTTCAGAAGCGCATCTTTCTCCTCGTCGCTTTCCGGCACCTCATCGGAGAAGTACGGAACGGGCAGAAACCGGACGAAAAACGCGGTCGGCTCCTGCTGCCCGGTGAGCCTGTTGCGGAGCTCCCGTACATCGCCGGGATTCAGAATCCCGTTCTGATCGAAGTCCATTGCCTTCGGGTTGAAGGCGGCCGTGTAATTCGGGGAATAATGCTCATGCAGAATGCGCGGTTCACCGGTGCGCCGTTCCTGCGTGAGAAGACGCCGTTTCAGCAGGGTGAGGTCGCGCGCATCAATATTCTTGTCGCCGTTTCCGTCCCCGAATGCCGAAATCGGCGGCGGGCCGTAGACCGTGGCTGCAATCTGCTGGCTTTCCGGAGAAAACGCAATCGCTGCCGCTGCTGCGAAATCGGTGCTCCCTGCAGAAGAAATGCCGATCGCCGCCGCAAATACCGCAGCGGTCAGTGCGGTCTGCTTTGTCCGTTTCATATTTTACGCTCCTGTTCTGTCAGCCGGGGAACTCCCATTCCGGGATCTCCTGCTCCGGCGTGAGGGCGTCATGCATCCGTACTTTTCCGGTGTTGACGTTCCATTCGATCAGAATTTTGTCAAAGTATTCCTCACTCCCGTCCGGCAGCTGAATATAGGTCACGTAGCTTTCGTTGTAACTGTTTTGAACCGGTGTATCCGGCGGGCTGTCTGTTTCCGGATCGAGGTCTGCCTCAAAGGGCACCGTGACGGAAAACTCCGCCCGGCGAAGGGCGAGATAATCTGCATCCTCCGGAGCGCCGTCCCAAAATGTATTCGGCACATATTCTGCCGGGAGCCATTCCGGGGAGACAACGCCGAGCATATTGCCCCATTTGAAATCTTCTGTAACGCTGACCGGGCAGATGGTAAATTCGTACTGTTTCCCTGCAACGGAATATGCGACTTTCGGCTCATACAAGAACAGTTCCGTTTCGTAGGTGTCCATCCGGCTGAGCCGGTGCTTCGCTTCCTGCACAAGCTTCTGCCGTTCCTCCGCTGTTTCCGGTGCCTCATCCGCGAAATACGGCACAGGCCGGAAATAAAGACGAAATTCGATCGGACGTTTATGTTCAGCGTACAGTTCACCTGTCAGATGCTGCATCAGCGCGCGGGCATCTGCTCCGCTGAACCCCCAGAAGTCCGGCAGGAAATCAAACTGCGGCGTATAATTCCGGGTGTCCCCTGAAAGAAGCTTCTGCTTCATCAGCGTCAGGTCGCGGGCATCGAGCACCCGATCTGCGTTGATGTCGCCATCGATCTCGCGTTCGATGTTCGGCCCCGGTCCGTAAAGGATCTGCATAGTGCGCTGGTCGGTCGCGGCCAGATACTGCGCGGTTTCCGCTTCTGCCGGAATACTGCCTGTAATGGAAACGCCGATCGCCGCTGCAAATACCGCAGCGGTCAGAGCTGTTTTTCTGTTGTGCTTCATGATCCTGAACCCTCTTTTTCTGTCCGTGTCTGTCTCTGCGGTGCGGGCGGTATCGGTTCCGCATTCCGCAATATAATAGATGTATACGGAAACGGCGTACAGCTATACATTTTAAGTATAACACGAATCCGCAAAAATGTCAAGCAGATTTCAAAGCAAAGCAGCCTTTTTGTGCATTTTTCTCAATCCGCACTTGACGGCATCGCCGGAATCGGGTATAATAAAAGGGAGAAAGCGGCCGGGGTTCCGTTTCCCGCGAAGGGGCACGGTCTGCGGAACGGCGGCATCCGCTTCCGGGATGCTTTTTCGTACAGAAAGCAATTCCCCGCAAAACAGCCTGACAGCGCGTGCTGTACGCGGAAAATCAGCCTGCAGGCGGCAGGGGCTCCTGCATTTCGGGAACATCTGCATCTGCGGTGCCTGCCGGGGACCGGAGTCTGCTGACAGCGGCATACGGTGCGTTTTTGAGAGACCGATGCTGTGACTGTGAGCGGGCTCCATGCGGGCACGCTGATGCTTCCGTTCCGATCTGCGTTCGCTGCTGCGTTCTGCAAAGCGATCTCCGGGCTGATGCGGGAAATGCTTTCTTTGGATTCTGACCGCCCTCCGGCGGCTGGGTATACCGATTGCCGTTCTGCGAAAGTGTACGGACCGTCCGCAGGGAAAGGCGCTCGGCGGGACCGGTGCATGCAGATGAGCCGGGGGGACTTTTCCGCGCTGCACGGGTTCGCTCACTCCGCCTCCGGAGCCGGTGCCGGGAGCACAGACCGTCAGCGGTCTCCGTCCGCGTACCTGAGCGTTCCTGTAATCATAATAGCACAGTGTTACGCAAAAATCAAGCGATCTGCGGCAGGTTTGGAGACAAGCACAATCCGCACCGGAAAACTTTGGGTGAAATTCCATGTAACCTTTTTTGCGTTTTAGAGTAACGCGGGCGGAACCGGTCTATCATTCTGCAAGATGCTTGTAAATCGAAGCGGCGGAACGTGCGGACGGAACATGCCGGGTATTCTGCTGCGGGCAAAAAATGAGCCCGCAGGCTTTCGGAAAAGCGGTCGGCATTCGCCGGATGCGCTTCCGGAGGGGGACTGCATCATCGTTGTAAAATTCGGAACGGGAGGTGCCGTTTGCAATACGAAAAAACGATCCGCGCCTGCTTTGTCGGGTACATCGTGCAGGCGGTCGTCAACAATTTTATTCCGCTGCTGTTTCTGACGCTGCAGCGGCAGTACGGCATCCCGCTTTCGCAGATCACGGCACTCATTACGGTGAATTTCGCGGTGCAGCTGACCGTCGATCTGCTGTCGGCATTCTGGATCGACCGCATCGGTTACCGGAAAGCGGTCGTCGCGGCGCATGTGTTTGCCGCCGTCGGACTGCTTCTGCTGCCGGTGCTGCCGGAGTTTCTGCCGCCGTTTGCCGGCATCCTGACTGCCGTGATCCTGTACGCGGTCGGCGGCGGTCTGCTGGAGGTGCTGGTCAGCCCGATCATGGAGAGCTGCCCGACGGAGAACAAGGAAACGGCGATGAGCCTGCTGCATTCGTTTTACTGCTGGGGGCAGGTCGGTGTGGTGCTGCTCTCGACGCTGTTTTTCCGCTTCGCCGGGATCGCGCACTGGAAGCTGCTGGCGGCGCTCTGGGCGGTGATCCCGGCTGTCAACGGTGTGCTGTTTGCGCGGGTGCCGATCGCGCCGCTGGTCGCACCAGAGGAGGTGCGCATCCGGCCGCGGGAGCTGCTGAAAAGCAGACTGTTCCGTCTGCTCCTGCTGATGATGATCTGTGCGGGCGCGTCGGAGCTGGCGGTCAGTCAGTGGGCGTCCTTCTTTGCGGAGGAGGCGCTGCACATCGGCAAGACCGCGGGCGACCTCGCCGGGCCGATGACCTTCGGCGTTCTCATGGGTACTGCGCGGACATTTTACGGCAAATACGGCGAAAAGATCCCGCTTGACCGCTTTATGACCGGCAGCGCAGTGCTCTGCATCATCTCGTATCTGATGATCGCGCTGGCACCGCTGCCTGCGGTCAGTCTGGCGGGCTGTGCACTCTGCGGGCTGTCCGTCGGCATTTTGTGGCCGGGGACATTCAGCAAGGCTTCTGCATCGCTGCGGCGCGGCGGAACGCTGATGTTCTCGCTGCTGGCGCTCGGCGGCGATATCGGCTGCAGTTCGGGGCCGACGCTGGTCGGTGCGGTCGCGGGGGCGGCAAACATGAAAACAGGGATCCTGGCCGCCGCGGTCTTTCCGGCGGGGCTGATCCTTTGTATGTATCTTATCTCATCCGAAAGGAGCAGATCATGAACGATCTCCATGTTTATCAGCAGTATTTCGCAGGAGAATGCGAATATAACGGTGTACCGCGGAAGGCGGCGGCAGTTTCTCTGACGGCGTCCTCGGGCGGCGGACAGATCCGCTATGCGGTGCAGATCACCTTTTTCCCGCATGAGGATGCGGAGGATTACCGCATCACCTACGATGCGTTTGCGGAGGAGGTGCTCTACGAGGCAGCGGGCAGACGCTCCAAAAAGCGCGAGCAGGTTTTTCTGGCGGAGCTGCGTGAACATGCGGATGTGCTGGCTGCGAAGCTCGGCGGCAGCATCTACTGGGAGCAGCCGCTGATCGAAGCGCGCCTCGGATAGCGGGGCGAAGGTATCGCTGCGCGATGATTCAGAATGGGGTTTCAGCCTAAGCATGAAGAAACCTGTTTCTTCGTGCTGGCCTGACCAAAGGGACACTGCCCCTTTGGCATCCCGCTTCAGGAAAATATTATCATCTCCCATTGCATTTTTCCGTTTTGTATGGTATAATCAATATACTATATAAGAAACGGAGGGTGCGGCATGAAGATCGGCGTGATCGGCTGCGGCAGCATGGGAACGATGCTGCTCCGGCAGTTTTCGGTGCGGTACCCTGCAGATGATCTGCTGGCTTTCAACCGGAGCGCGGAAAAGCTGCAGGCGGTCTCGGATATCTGTACGGTATGCGGGAGCTGCCGCAGCCTTGCGGAACAGGCGGATATCATCTTTCTGTGCGTGCGCCCGGCTGATCTGCCTGCGGTGCTGACAGAGATCAAAGATGCTGTTTTGCCGGATGCGCTGCTTGTCTCACTGAACGGCAGCGTCACATTTGAAGCGATCGCCGGGATCCTGCCGCATAAAACGGCGAAGGCGATCCCGAGCGTGACGGCGGAGATCGGCCGCTCGCAGACGCTTGTCTGCTATAACGAAGCGGTCACGGAGGCCGACCGGCAGAAGCTCGAAGCACTGCTCCGATGCATGGGCAGCGTGACCGTGCTGCCGGAGCGTGAGCTCGGCATGGGCTCGGAACTGGTCAGCTGTATGCCCGGATTTCTCGCGTCCGTATTTGATGTCATCTGCCGTGAGGCGGAAACACATACGGCGATCCCGGCGGAGCAGATCACGGACATGCTGCTGCAGACCGTCGCATCCACTGCGGCGCTGATGACGGAGACCGGCATGGACTTTCAGGAGGTCGTCACCCGCGTCGCGACAAAGGGCGGCATCACGGAAGCCGGTACGGCTGTCATATACGGGCAGTTCCCGGAGACCGCCGCGGAGCTGTTCCGCAGGACGCTCGCAAAGCGTGCGCAGACCGCGGAGAAAACGGCGGCGCTGATGCGGACATATACGGAAAACAAGGAGATGCAGTTATGAAACAGGTTCCTGCGCGGATGCGCGTGCCGCTGTATATCGGCGTGTCGGTGCTGGTCGCGGTGATCGGCGGCGCGCTGCTGATATGGGCGCTCCGCCACGCGGATTTTTCCTTCGGCGGCGGCCGCGATGAGAGCTCGGTTTTTGCGGATATCTATTTTATCATGCTGCCGGTACTGTGCATCATCTGCGCATTTGCAGACCGCAGAGTCTATCCGGAGTGGTATAAAGGACGGGCGGTGCACTGGCGGCTGCTGCGCGGCTTCGCGATCATGCTGACCGTGCTGATCTGTTATTTTCTGGGCGGCTTTATCGTGGTAAAGCTGAACCCGTGATCCGGTCAAACCGGCTTTACTACGAAAACACTTTTTGAACGGATATCATATAAAGAGGTGAAGGCTTATGCAGCGGAAACTCCGCCTGCGCTTCATGGCGATCAGCTGGCTTCTGCTGTTTCTGCTGCTGATCGCGATCTGTGTCGGTGTCAGTGCGTTCATGTATCAGTCATCTGTCAACGATACGGAAAAGGCACTGCAGGTCTCCATGGAAACAATGTCGTTCCCGGATCCGACGCGCGGCATGGTCGGCGTCATGACCGATGACCACGGCATTCTCCGCTGGCCGCCGATGCAGTCGCATATCAATCTTTCAACGGATACGGTGACGGCGATGCTGAAGCAGGTCAAGCCGAAGGGCGTCAAGCAGACCGGCGTGATCTATCATGACGGGATCAAATACCGGTATCTGTCGGTCCCACAGAATAACGGTGCGCTCTGCAGCTTTGCGGAATGCTCCGCAGAGGAGGAGCTCATCCGGACGCTGAAACGGAACAGCCTGCTCGTGTCGTTCCTCGGCATGTTCCTGCTGATCCCGGTCTGCGCGATGCTGTCCAGATGGGTCAGCAAGCCGATCGAAGCGGCATGGGAAAAGCAGAACGATTTTGTCTCCGACGCGACCCATGAGCTGAAAACGCCGCTGACGGTCATCGCAACGAATACGGAGGCGGTGCTTTCCAATCCGAATGCGACGATTGAAAGTCAGGAGCGCTGGCTGGGGAGCATTCAGGGCGAGACCTCGCGCATGGCGGGGCTGGTCGCGAATCTGCTGTTCCTCGCAAAGATCGACGCCGCGGAGATACATCTATCTCCGGAGCAGCTGGAGATCTCGGAGCTGCTCGAGGAAATGTGCATCGAGCGCGAAACGGACTTTTTCGAGGCGGGACGAACATTTGAATATGACATGACGCCGAATCTGCGGTATTACGGCGACTGGAAGCTGATCAAAAAGCTGATGGAGGAGCTGCTGAAAAATGCGCGGATGTATACGCCGGAGGGCGGAACGATCCGCATGGTCGTGAATCATGACCGGAAGCAGCGGCTGCGCATCGTGCTTTCAAACACCGGCCCCGATATTTCACCGGAGGATCTGGAAAAGCTGTTTGACCGCTTTTACCGTGCGGACCCGTCCAGAGCGCGGGAGACCGGCGGCTACGGGCTGGGACTCTGCGTCGCCAAAAGCATCGCGGAGCTGCATAACGGCACGGTCACGGCGGACAGTCAGAACGGAATCAACGTGTTTACGGTGATTCTGGGCGAGATCGAGCAAAAGGACAGCAAAAGCGACAAAAAAGAGTAGAAAATTGCCCCTCGGTTTTACGCGCCGGGGGGTTGACTTTTTTGCCGATCTGTGGTATTATATACAAGTCGCCGCGAGACGGTGACAAAATCTCTGAAAAAAAGTCGCCCGAAGGGGTTGACAAATTGCCGGAGATGTGATATAATGAGGAAGTCGCCTCAAGAGAATTTGAGCGCGGAAAACTCATTCACAGCACCTTGAAAATTGAACAATGCAACCAAAGAGGAACCCTTGAAGATTCCGCATTTACTGGAAAAAGCGAAAGCTGGAGTACGGTATAATGCAACGTCGAGGCGCGACGGTAAATAGCGCAAAACAAGTAATTGCGAGTGATCGTAATGACTGGGATTTTAGCTTTCTGAGTTGAAAGACGAAGGAAGTTAATA